>CAKRGM010000027.1 GCA_934330725.1 uncultured Lachnospiraceae bacterium
CTTTTTGTGAAATATAACTACAGTTGTATCCATAAGAAAAAGGACGCATGAAAAAACTTTCGTTTTTTCACACGCCCAGTATTATAAAACAGTACCGGCTATGGTGCGTTTACCTTAAAACTAAAATATATTTAAGTTTATATAAAATAAAAGGGGTTAGATTTTTCAACCTAATCCCTTTAATAATTTACTTAACTTACAAATTACTTTGTAGCACCACACTTACTACATTTATAGCCTGTAAGAACCTGTTCATCATATGCTTCCTTGTCAACTACCTTTACTGGAGCAGTGATATGTTCTGTTTTATCGTGTGTCCATGGGTAAACTGTTGAGTATACACACCGCTGTGGGTCTTCAGTATTTCCACCAGCTTCTAAACATGCTTTTCTACCTGCATCTAAGTGATTTCCTATATCTGCTGCTGTATAAAATGTCTTGTGACAACCATTGCATACCCACTTCTTTTCTGTTACCTGATGAGTTTCAGTCCATTCTTTTTTCTCAATATGATATACCTCTTCATGATGCTTTGATGTATATACTGGTTGCCAATCATGAGAACACTCCTGAGTTGTAGGAGTATTATTTTCTGGTGTCGATGGAGTTGGATTTGTTGCACTCTGTGTTGGGGCAGATGCCTTTGCTGTATTAGAAGAAACCTGTACTGGCTTCTTTGTAACAGTTGATGGTTTTGTTGCCTGCTTTGATGAAACTTCTGTAGGTGCTTCATTTGATGTTGGTGTTGATTCTTCTGCTTTAATATCTTCTGTTGATACCTGCTCTGGTTCTGCTGATTGTTCTTCTGATGACTGGTCTTCTACAGGTGTTTCAGTATCAGAATTATCTGAACTTGCTATCTTCTCAGCGTCATTTAAAGCTTCTATTGCTATGTTGTTGGCTTCCTGTTGAACTTTTGAATCATCTGCACTTGCAGTATCTGAATTACCACAACCTACAAGTCCAAGACTGCAAATCATTACAACAGCACAAACGACTGTACCAAATTTTCTTATTGTACCTCTAGATACTCTCTTAACCCTTATTCATGAAGATTTGAGGTTCTACTCTGATCACAGTTCCACCTACATTAAGAACGCTTTTAGCGATTTTGCCCATCAATCTAGTCTTTGAGCCGCTGTATATTAATAAGTTTTACCTGCCCCAATCCATATTCCAAGTTTCTGAACTGCCTTACGCAATCCCGAATCATTACTTTCATTTGCCCTAGGATAAACAGTAATATTCATGCGAATGTACCTTCGTTTCAAAGTTATAGTCTCCAAAAATCTTTAAAATTTAAAACTTAGCGAAACTTAAATTATGCCCAATATGGAATATATTTTTTATACCTTGGTGCAGTATCCGGGTCCATTACTTTAATATATCCTCCTTCAACAGCACTGGTAAGAAGGCGAGACGCTTTAGCTTTCTCTTTTTCTCCCAATCCAAATATTTTTCGAATATCTGAATTAGAAATACCTTCAAAATTAACATATGCCAGACATGCCTGCATATAACAAGTACGCATCCGATCTTCTTTCATGGTTAATTCAAATGGTACTTTTGCAAACAGTATTGCTTTTGTAAATTGATTATTTTGATTTTCAATCCTCGGCGCAAGTAACTCATTTTTACCGGTTGCTTCAATAATCTTATCATAACCACTGCCGCGTTCTTCACAGATACCACATTTATGCATAAATCCGGCAATATTTTCATTTCTGGATACCGGCACCGAATCTACAATTCTTTCAATTGCTACCAGTGGTGCGCCAGCATTTGAAAACTCAATTCGATTTTTAAACACTTCCACCATCGGATTTGTACCTCTTTGCTGCAAATCCTGATGTATCATAGCATTTGCCAACAGCTCACGGATAGCAATTTCCGGAAAACTGACAACAGATTTCCTTGTTGCCTCTACAATAACCTCTTCCTGTGGAATAATTGTCATAATATACTGCACGATTTCTTCATGTGAAAATGCATAGCCTGCACAGAATTCTTTTTCTCTTATAGCCTCCAACCTGGAGTTTTCCTTATACCAAATCACTCTGACAGTTCTTCTATGCAAAGATTCAAATTTCTTCAAATCCTTTGCTATCATCAATGCTCCCATGTTCGTTATATCCCATGTACCGGCATCATTTCTCTTTATAAACTTTTCATGCTGTAAATCTTCCAATACTTTATCCCGATTTCTCGGAATTGGCATTTCCAGTTTATCGTAATACCTTGAGTAATCCAGTAATGATACCATTTCATCTTCATCTAAATTTCCCATCGCAATTCGTAGTTCATATGGTGTAGAATCGAATGTTCTCCATAATTCTCTTTCTTTATCAGGATACTCTTTTAAATTTTTCTTATTTGTTCCAATTCGTATATATTCACCACCCGCAAATTGTACCGGCTGTTTCTCTGCACAAGGAATCTCCATCAGCACAACCATTCCTTCATCCATAGGGACCTCAAAAAATCGGAAATTAATTCTTGGTGAAAGCATTCTGGAAAGCCATGCCTCCAACTCCTCATTTCCCTTTTTCATTTTACGATACTGAAATTCAGTTCCAACAATTTTATGCGTTGTATCATCTACACCCCAAACCAGATATGCTTTAGGTCGCTCGCATAATGCTGCTGAATTGCTTAATGCCGAAATATATTCACCAATCATCTGAGGTTGCTTGTTATTACATTTAAATTCTACCCACTCAGTCTCGTCCGGCAGTTTCACAAGCTCTCGCACAAGACTTCGCAAATATTCTATTGACCATATTGCCATAAAATCACCCTCTAACTTTGCAATTACCATTATTTTGAAAGAACATCACGAAAATTAGCATGAACAATCTTAATAATGTCAGGTTCGTTATAATATCGTGCCACTAACTCATATATTTTTATCAAATTATTAAATGTGTACTTTTTTCATTTGTTACCATATTGGAATTGAGCGAAAAATAATTACTTCTTTTTCCGCTCTTCTAAGATGTACAGACATCAATTTGTTTTTTTCTGCACACACTTTTGCAATTTTTTCAAAATACATACATTGTTTATTATGTGAAATATAACTTTGGAAATACAGTGTTTATTATTACAAAACAGCTTTACAGAATTCCAAGCGATTTAAACAGTAAAATTGCCAGAAGCACAGGTGCAATATACTTTATCATAACAATGTAAAGTCCTCTCCTTCTGCACCTGCAGCCTCCCTTTTCAACTTCATCAAGCACAGTTTTTGGTTTTACCACCCAGCCAATAAGAATACATGTACCAATTGCTACTATCGGCATCAGACAGCTGTTACTGATGTAATCAAAAATATCGAGTATCTGTGCCTTTGCTCCCGTAGGAAGCACTGCTTCGAAATACAGCTTATTATATCCTAAATTGACTACTATTCCACCAGCAAGTGCTATAAGCATTTCAACAATTACAGCTTTCTTTCTGGTAAAACCAAATCTGTCAATAAAGCTTGAAACTATAGCCTCCATTATGGATACCGCACTTGTGATTGCAGCAAACAGCACCATTGCAAAGAATATACAGCCTATAAAACTGCCCGCTCTTCCCATATGACTGAATACTTTTGGAAGTGATACAAACATAAGCCCCGGACCGGACGCTTCAAGTCCTTCTGTTCCTGAAAACGTATACACTGCCGGTATTATCATTACACCTGCAAAAAAGGCAACAATTGTATCAAATATTTCAATCTGATTGATTGATTTTCCGAGATTTGCATCATCTTTTACATATGAACCATATGTTATCATAATTCCCATTGCAACACTGAGACTGTAAAAAAGCTGTCCTAATGCATCAAACATTATTGAAAAGAATTTATTTACCGTCATCCCCGAAAAATCCGGGACCACATAAACTTTAAATCCGTCAAGTCCTGTCCTTACAGCTCCATCAGTATCTGTATAACTTAATGTAAGTGAAAATACTGCTATTCCCACAACAAATATTATAAGTAAAGGCATTATAATCTTAGATGATGCCTCAATTCCTTTATTAACACCTTTAAATACTATAAAAGTTACAAGTAAAAGAAATATAATGAACATTATCATCGGACTTTTTGTATCAGATATATAATTTGTGAAATACCCGTCTGATGCAGTATCTATCCCTTCTCCTGTTGCAAATGCAAAAAAATACCTTACTACCCAGCCGCCTATAACACAGTAATATGGCATTATTATTACAGGCACAATACATGCAACAATGCCCAGAGAACCCCATCCCTTTTTTAATCTGCCATACGCTGTAAGAGGGCTCTGTTTTGTCTTTCTTCCTATTGCTATTTCTGATGTAAGAAGCGTAAACCCAAATGTCAGTGCAAGGATAATATAAAGTACAAGAAAAAGTCCTCCACCATCCTTTGCTGCAAGATATGGGAAACGCCATATATTTCCAAGACCTACAGCACTTCCTGCTGCTGCAAGTACAAATCCAATTGATCCTTTAAACGAATTTCTTTTTTCTTTCACATTCTCCTCCTGTTTTTATAACTGGCATGCTTTCTTAATATTATTTTTATACTCATACATTCTTTTATCAGCAATACTTAACGCTTCCTCAATACTAAGCGGATACGCTTTAGTACTATATGCGGCACCGCCTGATACAGACATATTGTAACCATTATTTTCCTTTTTCTGAATATCCTCAAAATCTTTATTTATTCTTTCAAGAACAGACGAAATGTGGATTCTCATCTTTCCTGTGTATACAACAACAAATTCATCACCGCCATATCTTCCGCAAAGCCCCGCCGTTCTGAAATAATTATTAAAAAGTACTGCTGCATTTTTAATATAATTGTCTCCTGCTATATGTCCGTAATTATCATTTGCATCTTTTAAATTATTAAGGTCCAGAAAAATAAGTGTATAGTCCTTTTTATTTTCATTTTTCAGGGAATCAAAATACTGCTGGCAGCCTGTCCTGTTAACAAGTCCTGTCAGACCATCAAGATATGCAATTTTCTTTAAATGCTCTTCTTCACATCTTAAATCATATATATGAATAGCATTTGAAAGACACTGTACAAACAACATGATTATCAGTAAAATCACACCTATGGGCAGTAATGATATTTCTAATAGTGCAACACGGTGTTCTATGCTGTTGACAATATTCTGCCTTATTATTTCAAGCAGGAGTATGCCCGCAAATATAATAATCCCATTGGCTGCAGTTACCTTTGAGTCATATGAGTGTCTCTTCTCATATATACTAACTGCAATTACAATTATCAAACCAAAAATAATTGCTGTATTACAATATGCCTCCAACTGGCAGAAATGATAATTGACTGTAAACCTGTTAAGAAGATTACAGATAACAGCAAATAAAAAATACCCGCCTGAAACTGCTGTCATTATTTTTTTCAAACGGCGTCCATGAACAAATTCCGCATAATATGCAAGCAATGGAACCGGCAGAATGAACTTTGTGTAATATTTCAAATTAGCTGCCAGTCTGTCATTACTTATAAATATATTTGTCATTCCATAACCTGCAAGTATATAGCATGAAAGAACTGCTGAAAAAAGTGTCAGCCATATTCCCATTCTTACCTGTCTTTTCTTTATATCACTAAACAGCAGTATTAAAAATACAATTATTGAAACTGCCATCACTGTAAAGAAAAACAAAAATTCTGCGACTTTATCCCCAAGATACCATTTCATAGTATCATTTGACGATACAAGCATTACATTATCTATCCTGTTGAACGCATTATTCTCCTGCACGTAACACCCAAGCTGTACTTCTTTTCCAAATGTCTCATCCGGTATCTGAATACACCTGTTAATAATTCCAATCTGCTGCTTATCTGAAGCAAGCTCACTTCCATAAGTAAAAATCTGCTTTTTATCATAAGTCAGCTGGAATACACTGTTATATACCCTTACGCATAATGTCGGGTCATTAATTTTTAATTCATCCGGAATCTTAATATGTGCAATAACCGTATCTGCACGATTAACTGCCGGAAATATATTACTGTCATATACTTCATGTTCCCCATTGTTCCTGTATATTTCAACAGTAATATTATCATCAAGCATATATGACCTGGCATCGCTTAAACCGGATACAAGATATGCAAATATTACAAGCAGACCATAAAAAGCAATTACTGATATAATTATTTTGCGAAACCCTTTATCCATATATATCTTCCCCGCAATCCCGCATATTTATTAGTTTAATATAACTAAACTATCTGACAAAAGCCTCTTTGATACTGTCGTAATGTAAAAATATACCTTTTTTAGCTATTTCACTTATATCTTCGACTGTTGCAAGTCTGTAATCTGTTGTTTCTTCTTTCTGTAGTATGACATCATTTTCATCAAAATCCATTATAAATTTATAAACATCAACAAAATAATTGTCACCTTCTTTTATGTTCTCGCGCTTATATGTAAACAGATATCCGCCCTGTGCATCTTTCACATCAAGTCCTGTTTCCTCTTTTATTTCACGAATTACAGCATCCGCTGATTCTTCACCTGCCTGTGCAGCGCCGCCGGATACTTCCCACCAGCCTGGTGCCCATGCTTTAGTCATTATACGCTGTGTTATAAGAATCTTCCCATCCGGTCTTTGCACAATGCCAAGCACTGTAAGATGATACTCTCCCTCTTTTAAATGCCAGTCATTCCTTTTCATTGTTTTTCCGATTTTTTCTTTATTACTGTCGTATATGTCCCATAATTCCATTATAATTACCTGTCCTCTTTATAAATATTATAACATTTGTTCCTTACATAAATTCTCATGCAAAAAGTGCCGCTATGCGACACTTTTTACCAGACAAAATTATAATACCATTACAAAGTGTAATTAGCAATGTTTTTCCCAAAAAGCATTAAATTCATTAACAGGCAGCGGCTTTGAGTAGTAAAAGCCCTGTATTGAATCACAATCCATTTTCTTTAATGCTTCCACCTGTTGTTCCTTCTCTATTCCTTCACATACTACTTTAATATTAAGACCTCTCAGCATGCTTATAATGCCATTTATAAATTTTCTGCTTCTTAATTTATCCTGAAAATCATTATCAAACATGCATTTATCTAACTTGATTGTATCAAAATCCAGCTGCTGTATAGCCCCAAAATTAGCATACGAGCTTCCAAAATCGTCCATTGAACACTTTGCATGCAATGCATGTATATTGTCAATTAATTCCTGCATATTCTCTATATTATTATAAGCAGCAGACTCTGTAAACTCAAATTCTATATATTCCATTGGTGCTTTAACTTCATCTATTATTTTCTGATACTCGGTAAACAGATTTTTATTTTCAATTCCGACCCTTGAAACATTTACAGAAACAGTCAGTGGTTTTATTCCTGCTTCTATCCATCTGTTTATCTGAAGGCATACTTCTTTAAACATATAAAGATCTATCTTTGAAATCATTCCGTTTTTTTCAAACAAAGGGATAAACTCTCCCGGACTTATGATACTGTTATCATCAGTCACCCACCTTACCAGGGCTTCTGCGCCATTCACCTTTGAAGTTCTCGGATTTACCTTTGGCTGCAGATACAGCTTAAACTCATGCCTTTCAAGCGCCTCGGCAAGTCTGTTTTCCATTTCTTTTTCTTTTATAAGCTCTTTACTGCATTCTTCATTATATATCCAGCATCCCGACTCTTCCAGATACTGCGCCTGCTTACATTTACAGGCCATTTTTGCATGATCTAAAAGTCTGTCAAAGCCCTCATCAGGATTATTAACACGGCATGCCGACAGTTCAATTCCGACTGACAGATTATTATGCAGGTTATTTATACATTTATCTGTGTTCTTTCTTAATTCAGTGCAAAAACTGTTTATCTTAAATATATCACTGCCTTTTTTAACAAGAAAAGCATATTCAGCATTTCCGATACTTGACTGCATTTCATTTTGCTTTAAAACCGAAAGATTTGCAGCATATATTTCACTAAGCAGATGATTGCCCTCTTCCCATCCTATTGTTTCATTTACGGCCTTGAAGTTAATAAGATTCATATAAACAAGCCAGTAATCCACATCATTCCTTTCATATATTTTTTTCAGCTTATCCTCAAATCTTATGCGGCTGTTTCCCTGAGTCACAGGTTCTATATATGCTAACTGCCTGTATTTGTTAAATGACCATATCCCGCTGAATCTCATAATACTGTCGTGTATTGTTGTAAAAATAAGAATCAGTATGAAAATGATATATCCCATTCTGAACAAAAACGAATTATCACCACTCTGCGTCGAATAAAACTGTAATGCATTTAAAATTCCAAATACACATAATAAAACTAATGCCACTGTCGGACCTATATAAGTCTTCTTTCTGGTATGTACGTACTCCTTTATGCACTCAGCTACCAGCATGACGCCCCCAATTGTCATACAAATATGTATAAGAATCATGGACATTGATATATGCCATATATTAAACCTGTACAAAATCACAATTATTGAAAGTACAACCGAATAGACAGAAAGATATATATTTATGACTTTTCCTGCCCTTTTAAATATTTCCCTGTATAAAAGCATTAAAAATACCGGAATCATATAAAAAGAAAGTATGGAAACCGCATAAACCACCGTTGGATATCCCGTATAAAACTGTATACTGTTACAGTCGGAAATAAACCACGTAAAACACGAAAGCGTAAGCAATGTAAGCCCTCTTATTATCCTGTAATAATTAAATACATTATATTTTTTTAGCATAACGCTGTATACAAATAATATAACTACAATAAATCCGGTAATTATACATTCCGCAGCTTTGTATTTTGTGCTTTCAATAATATCATGCCTGATATCATTTTTATTTCCTATTTTTATCATTCTGAACCCAAAATACTGATGGTACGAATAATTCGTGACTTCTATTTCTATTTTGCTTTTTTCATTAACGTTATTAAGTGAAACAATATTCCACACATTTCCTGGTTCCTGTCCAAACTTCAGATTTTGCTTTTCTCCAAAGCTGTAAACAGGCTTATCATCTATACGCACAACCACTTTGAACATTGTATTAAATATACCAATACAGCAGTTATCCGGAAGATTATCCGGAATAATATTACTTATACGCACAGTCTGGTTACGTCTGATTAAAATTGCAGAATCCTTAACTGCTTCTCCTGTATCTGAATAAACCCATTCATTCTGAAATGAAGCTGAATACTTATATTCATCATATCCCATACCATCACACACGACTGCTATATTTATAACTGTCAGAATAACAATCATAGTAACTATCACTGCCAGAAGCTGACTAATCCTTTTTCCCTCTTTCATAGCTTCTTTCCCCTCCCTGTCTTAACAGGCAATTACAAAACTCATAAATTATCAGATGCAGTCTGCAGGATTGACAAATTCACAAGGCACATGAAAAATAACCAGTTTCGCAATTTCCTACTAATAGTACTATTTGATATATTATATCATTTTATGTAGTTTTTTACAATATTTTGGATATTTTAAAGATTTTTTAGGGCATTTTTTACAATTACAATTATATTTATTAAAAATTTCTTTATAATTTGTTAAATAGTAAAGCCGCAGCCAATATAAAAGCGATTGCCTGCTTTATATATCACTGCAGCTTTAATGTTTACAGTATTATATTATATAGTGAAAACTAATTAATATGCTCCGGCCGCCATATTTTTGTATTCCATCAGTTTTTGTCTTGCCTGACTGCTTAAGTTCCTTGGAACCTTTATCTGTACTGTAACATACTGATTTCCATGTACAGATGGATTCTTCATTGAAACAATTCCTTTTCCTTTCAGTCTGATTTTACTTCCTGATTGTGTGCCTTCCTTTATTTTACACATTACATCACCATACAATGTGTTTACTCTTACTTCACCGCCCAGAACTGCTGTTGTATATGGTATATTTACTGTTGTGTAAACATCCATGCCCTTACGTTCATATCCCGGTTTATCCTGTACCGTTACTTTCAAAAACAAATCTCCTGCCTGCGTGCGTCCGTTTCCAGGCATACCTTTACCACGTAATCTTACACTCTGACCTGTATTAATTCCTGCCGGAATATGCACCTTAAGTGACTGACTGCGTCCTCCTTTCGATGGATCCTGAAGTGTAATTATTTTATCACAGCCAAATGCTGCCTCATCAAATCCGACCGACACATCAGCATGAAGATCTGAACCCTTAGAACTGTAATCATCCGTGCCATATTGTCCATAATCGCCTTCAAAGCCGCTTGTATTAAATCCGCTATGATAAAACTTACCATCTCCGAAACCGCTGTGGCTGCCAAATCCGCTATGACCTGTAAATCCTCTGCCACCCGTTCCATTAAAAATGTCTTTGAACATATCACCAAATATATCATCTGCATTTCCTTCAAAATGATACTCATGGTATCCTCCGGGTCCGCTTGAAAATCCCTGATAACCGCCTCCATAGCTGCCGCTATGTCCATTGAAGTCTCCTGCACCTGCTCCCTGGTCAAATGCTGCATGACCAAACTGGTCATACATTTTCTTTTTCTCAGGATCACTTAATACAGAATAAGCTTCCGTTACTTCCTTAAATTTCTGTTCAGCTGCCTTATTTCCGGCATTTGTATCAGGATGATATTTTTTAGCAAGTTTTCTGTAAGCCCTTTTTATGGTCTTTTCATCAGCATTGCGTTCTACTCCAAGAACTTCATAATAATCTCTTTTTGCAGCCATGGTTGTCACCTCCTATTCTAAAAACACCCCGGGGATTGCTCCCCGGGGATTTCATTCGCGCCTTATACTTTATCCTTCAATGGAAATGTATTTCTTCTCTTCTGCTTCCGGTTTTGCTTCTTTCTTCGGAACAAACAGTTTCAAAATACCGTGTTTAAATTCTGCTTTAATATCTTCCTCTGTAATATCTTCGCCTACATAAAAGCTTCTCTGGCATGAGCCTTCGTAACGCTCACGGCGGATATATTTACCGGTATCTTTTTCCTGTTCATCCTTACTAAGTCCCTTAGCTGCGCTGATTACAAGATATCCATTGTTAAGTTCAGCCTTAACTTCATCTTTCTTAAATCCTGGCAAATCAATTACAACCTCATATCCGTCTTTCATTTCCTTTATATCGGTCTTCATTAAATTAGCTGCGTTGTGTCCATAAAGATTTTTCTCAGCTTTATTTTCTTCCTTATCACCATAATAGAATGGAAAATCAAAGAAATCATCAAACATATTATTATTAAAAATACTAGGCATTAACATAAGTCATATCCCCTTTCAATATAAAATCCTTTAAACTGTTCAAACACTTATTAATCTCTTAAAGTGTTATTTATACAAACATTGGAAACAGGAACTTTTTCTTTATCTTTTTATTCCTTTCCTTTGTTTCTGACTATGTTATATCACTAGTTGTTAGCCAAGTCAAGGGATGAGTGCTAATTGTTTGTGACTTTTCTGTGAACTTTTATTTTTCTTAATATTTTTACAGATTATTTTACGCTTTGCTTTAACAGCATATGTCTTTGACGTCTATTTAATACATATATCTTTAAATTTATCAAACTTCTTATCAAGCTTATATTTTTGCTCAGGTAGGTTCCTGCTTAGTACTTCACCGATAAGTTTTGGTATTTCATCAATATTATCGCAATAATACAGGTAATCGCAGTCTTTAAATGTAAGATATGTCTGTTTAACCTTATGATGATTATTTCCTAAAACTATGCATGGCGTCTTTGTTATCAGTGAAAAAATCATTCCATGAAGCCTGTCTGTTACTACAAGCCGGCTCCTTCCAAATAATTTCCATTTATCAGCAAGTGCCTGTTCTCTTTCATCTGACTTCAATTCCTGTCCGGTTACGGTATCTGCTATTCTGATACATTCTCCGGTATTTTCACATAATTTTATGATTTTTTTCTTATCTGCCGCATTAAGAGCACTTTCAATATCTGATCTAAGACACAGGCATATACCTTCCCTGTTATCGCTTGCATACTCAGAGCTGTCAAGATAAGAAACAATATCATTCATCTTTATAATTTCTGCTGAAAAATATTCTTTCATCAGTTTATATGTTTTGCTGTCTCTTGCACACATTATAAGCCTGCTACAGCTGTTGTATGCTTTTTGGCATTTTTTCAGTGCCTTTTTTCCTGCATCATCAGATGTGAAATATACCGTCTGTGGAAATATTACTATCTTATTTTTATTAAAGTTCTTTGTAATCATTATACGGAATGCATCGGCAAAGGGATAAAGATTTCCCATATTGCCTCCACCCTGACATATGATTATGTCACTCCTGGTGCACACTTTTTTTAATTTATATATTGCAGCTGTATTCCATCCGTCTACAACATAAAGCTGAAACTCCTTATGCTGATTTACTATATCTTCCAGGAATTTTTTCTGTGCATATGCAATGGCATGATCCCCCAGATTATCAAAACATGGAAGTTCAAAAAATATTATTCTTCTTGTTTTTTTATCAGAGAGTGAAAAATCAGTTTCAACACTGCATTTACCATTTATCCTTCTAATATAATTCAGACCTCTGTTTTTAAATGCATTCACTGACTGTATATATCTTTTAGATTTATTATATAATGTCAATACTGCTTTAGATGACATATACATCTTCATGATCTTTTTATCTTTAGCTGAAATATGCGTATTTTCTACTATCTGTGCACTATTCTCCTGAAGATATTTCTGCATTCTTTTTACATTTTTATAGTCATTGAACTTATAACATGTCCCAATATATGCGTATATATATGGCAACAGCTGTGCCATATCCTTCTGCGCCAGATGTGTGTATCCCTTCTCAGTAAAATATTTATATCTTTCACTGCGGCTGTCTATTATATCATGTAAATTACGATTCCACTTTTCACCACTCTTCTGGTTTGAGATGCTTCCCTCACGAATCTGGTAATAATACAGATATTCAGGTATTCTTATAAGCTTTTCTGCCTTATCAAATAAAAGATATGTCGTTGCTATATCTTCATAATTTCTTCCTTCCGGATAACGTATGCCTTCAAAAAGAGCAGCTTTATACAGCTTATCCCATGCATAACTTCTCATCTTCACATCATCGACTAATATTTCGAGCGCCTGCTGTGAAGTCATTTTCTCTTCATTATCATATATAGGATCCTCAATAAAAAGCCTGTCACCTTTTTCATTGAAATGTTCACAGATAACAATATCCGAATCATTGCGATGTGCAGCATCTATCATTCTTTTAAACATATCCTTATGAATATAATCATCACTGTCTACAAATCCTATAAACTCGCCCTGTGCTATATCAAGTGCTGCATTTCTTGCACTTGATAAACCTCCGTTTCGCTTATGTATAACCTTTATCCTGCTGTCTTTTTCCTGATATCTGTCACACATGACTGAGCTTTCATCAGTAGAACCATCATCTACAAGTATGATTTCAAGATTTTTATATGATTGTTCAAGAACAGAAGTCATACACCTGTCAAGATAATCTTTTACATTATAAACCGGTATAATAACAGTAATCATCTCATTCACACTAATTCTCCATTCCTGCACCGCTTTTAAGGCGCACTTCAAGTTTGTACAAAATACAACTCTTATTCTCACTGTTCTGAATTTTGCAGCAGCTCCAGTAACTCAGCAGGTGTATCTACAATATAATCTGCTCCTGCATTTTCCAGTTCATTATCATTTGCAAATCCAAACCTTACTCCTACAGATTCGATATGGCACTTCTGTGCACCTTCCACGTCATCTTTTCTGTCACCAACCATTACTGCATCAGCTTTCATTTCATTTAATATTTCTTTATACTCTTCACTGTCTTTATCAGTATATCCCTTTGCATTCATTAAACGTGAAAATGCTTCCTCTATGACTTCATTTTTATATCTTCTGCTGGAATCCAGACTGCTGCCTGCAACAACATCAAAATATTCACTGAGTTTAAAATATTCTATAATCCTTTTTGCAAATATCTCAGGCTTACACGTCGCAAGTGCAATACATTTTCCTTCGGATTTCAGTTGTCTTATACAGTCATACATTCCGTCAAAAAGCTTATTTTCATATATACCTGTATCCCTGTAACGCTCTCTGTATTTATCTACAGCCTGCAGCGCCTGTTTCTCATTAAGTCCGTGAAAGTTTTGAAAACTCTCAATTAACGGGGGACCGATATAATTTAAAAGTTCAGACATATTATTTTCTTTAATTCCAAATGACTCGAGAGCATATTCAACACATCTGGTGATTCCTTCTCTTGAGTCAGTCACTGTTCCATCCAGGTCAAATAAAATGTATTTCTTATTCAAACTTATCACCACACCTTTCGGTTTTCTTATTTCTTTTTATATTTCTTTTAAATAAATCTTAAAGCAGCTTCCAACACCAACTTTACTTGTACATATGATACATCCATTGTGCCTTTTAACAATACTGTCTACGATTGCAAGCCCTAACCCGCTTCCATTACTGTCTGATGGCGTTCTTGCATCAGATATCATAAATGTCCTGTCAAAGATTTTCTTTAAATATTTTTCTTCTATTCCTATCCCTGTATCCCTGACATAAATTACCACATACCGGTCCATTGACAGTGTAAATTCTTTAAGTTCATCATCAGAAGCTATATACGCTCCTAAAACAATACTGTCACCATCATATGAATATTTTCTTGCATTTGTAAAAAGATTGTCAAATACTCTCGTCATACATCCTACATCTATTTTCACAATACATTCCATATTATCATCCACTTCAAGCTGAAGTTTTCGTCTGCTGTATTTTTCGTCAATTTCGACTGCATAAAAATACTCTTCAAGGAACTGTGCCAAAGGTACATTTTCAAAGTGCATATCATCTTTTCCATTATCAAGACAGGTAAGATAATATAAATCTTTAACAAGTACCTCCATATTTTTTGTACGTGCATCTAAAAGATGTGTTATCTTCTTTAACTCCTCAACACTTACTGCTGAATTGTTCTTTTCATAATCATCACACATGTTTTTAAGATAATCTGTACAGCTTCGTATGGCTGTTAATGGAGCTCTGAGATCATGAGATATATTTTCAAGCATCATCGTTCTTTCTTTTTCTACTGTATTTAATCTGTCATTTGCCTTAATCAGTTTTGCTGTGAGTTCCTCTATAACATCCAGCTGCGGATTGCTGAATTTTTTCTTTTTCTGAGTATCATTTTCCATACAGTCTCCTATTTTCGTGTCACAAGTTTATATCCCTTTGCCCATACAGTCTCAATAATATTATCTGCTCCCGTATAATCAAGAAGCTTCTTACGTATTCTTGAAACATTTACCATTATACTTTTTTTATCATTTTCTGTATATGTTCCCCATATACCTTTACCTATTTCTTCAAATGTAAGCTCTTCATCCGGTCTTTTTGCAAAAAACAGCAGAAATTCAAATTCCCTGTTTGAAAACTGGATTTCCTCACCCATATATGTAACTTTATGATTTTCCTTATCTATGCTAAGAGGTGGAATTGAAATGATATTATTATTCTTTTCTTTTACAAACGCCATTCTTCTGCGTATATTGGAAATTATTCTCACATAAACTTCCCTGATGCTGTATGGTTTCTCAATGTAATCATCTGCCCCACACTCAAACCCTTTTATTTTATCATCCTCACTGACTTTGCCTGACAAAAAAAGAATTGGAACATTTGTTATTCTGCGCATTTTTTTGCACAATGCGTAGCCATCTATTACAGGCATCATTATATCCAGCAGAATACAGTCCGGCTTAAACTTTTCTACTATTTCCATTGCCTCTTCTGCTTTAAAACAGGTCTCTACAGTGCAGTTATTTTTTTCAAAAAAATGTCTGTTGAGTTCTAAGACTTCCTTATCATCATCTACCATAAGTATCTTATACATATATTAATCATCTCCTGCCAGCTTAAACATCACTCATCTTTTTATCCCTGATACATATTTCCCTGTCACAATATCTGAGCACAGAACGTCGGTGTGTTATAAGAAGACATGTTGGTACCGGACTCCAGCTTCTTATTCCCTCAAGTACTTCTAATTCTGTTTTTTCATCAAGTGACGAAGTTGCCTCATCAAGTATAAGAAATGGTGCTTTCTTTATCAGGGCTCTGGCAATTGCTATACGCTGTGCCTGTCCTTCTGACAGCCCATAGCCTTTTTCGCCAATCACTGTATTTAATCCTTCCGGAAGTTCTTTAACGAAGTCATATGCCGCTGCGCCTTTTAGCGCCTCTTCGATTTCCTTACCGGTAGCATCACGTTTACCCATAAGAATATTTTCAAGTATCGTTCCACTGAATAACGTATTTCCCTGTGGCACATATGAAATAAATTCCCTTGTTAAAGCATTGGCATCTTCTGTCTGATTTTTATTATTATAGAATTTAATATTACCAGCAGCAGCATTTGCAAATGACATTATAAGCCTTACAAGTGTTGTCTTTCCAATACCTGAAGTTCCTACTATTGCAGTAAATTCGCCAGGTTTAAAATCAACCGATGCTTCGTTAAGAACCAGTTCATCTGTATATCCAAAGTCAACCTTTTCTACCTTTACTCCTATTGACTCTGTACTTATATTACTTTCATTCTTTTCCTCTACAGGCAGATCCTGAATCTGTATGATACGTCCGGCAGAAGCAAACATTGCAGTAACCTTTGGAATTGTCTGTGCAAGGCACATTATTGGTGACTGGATGCGGTTAACAAGTGTAAGAAATACCGTCATCGTACCAAATGTGATTGTATGGTTCGCGATTCCAAACGTTCCCCACACAAATGCTGCAATATATCCAAGCTGAAAGGCTAACCCAAGTACAAGTGATACTGCTGCCCCCGCCCTGTTTTTCTTTAATATCCACTCCAAACGCTCATCTCTTAAATCTGACAAACGTTCTACTGCATAATCTTCCGTACAAAATGACTTAACAATAAGAATGTTTGCAAGACTTTCCTGTAAAAATGAACGATATTTTGATTCACTCTCCTGAACCTTTACCTGCAGCTTTTTAATCTTACGGCCAAGCCACATACTGCAGATTGCTGCAATTGGCGCAATAAGCAGTGCAAAGACTGCAAGCTTCCAGTCAAATACAGCTAAGGTTATAAATGTAACTACCAATTCAAATAACAGCTGAAGAATATAAGGAATTGTAGATGTAATTCCTTCAGAAACAACATTTATATCTGATGTGAGTCTCGTCATAAGATCCCCTGTATGATATTTTGTTATGTTGACCCAGCATGTATGTAAAACTTTTTCATAAACGCTCTTTCTTATCCTGAAAGCAAACTTCTCACTTATAACAGCCGTCAGTATCGTACTTAAAAACTGTATCAGAAGACTTACCACAACGACAAGTACATACATTAATGCAATATTTTTTATATGTCCCGCTGCCTCTGCCTGGTCTATCATCTGCTTGCCAAGAAGTGACATACCGATTGATGATAATGATACTACCGCATTTAATACAAGGATAAGAATTATCTGTGGAATATATGTTTTTGCATAACCAAATGTCCATTTAAGATTTGATGGTTTAATGTTTTTTTCATTAATTACATCTATAACTTTACCTTTCATATATATCTGTTTCCTCCACATTTTTCACAATTAAGCTTTAAACTTATCAACCACAGCATATCCTTCTCCATTACCACCGGTTACATATGCCTGTCCACATCTTAACCATGCATGTGCAACCATCTTACCATTTTCATCATATTTACATCCAAGATATAATGTTGTTCCTATCTTCTTTTTCTTTAAAAGTTTCTGCGCTGTGAGTGCCCTTACCAGACATTTGCTTTCCCATTTTGTTTTACTGCATACCTGTGATACGGCATATGAAACTTTTTTCGCATACCTGTACTGCTGTGGTGTAACCTCCAAAGAAGATTCTTCACCTTCAAGACCCCAGTGTTTTTTTATGCTTCTGACTTTACGTGATACAATCTGAAACCTGTAAAAAGCTGAATAAATCCATGCCTGCAGCGTTACAGACTTATGTTCATTATACCTTATAAAGTTAATGCATCTTTTAACCAGGCTCACCAAGAATCACATCCTTTCTATGAATCAGCATCTTTATTAAATAAGTATCTCTGTTAGATATTTTTTTCATCTTTTCAGAATCTTTTTTGCCTTATCCAGGATAATCCTGAATCCTTCTGTTCTTGAATATATTCCCATATATACAATACAGCATATTATTCCGATAATTACTCCTTTTATTATAAAAGGAATCCATCCTGATACGGTATACATTTTTGAAAAATACGTAAGTGTAACAACTGTCACTGCAACGAGCATTACGTTCTTAAAAATTGATATATAATATCCTGATACTCCCGTTTCAAAATATTCTTTAAACAACAGCTTAGGCTCATACCAGAAGTATGTGGAAAGCCTTGATATAGCAGATGCAAAGATAATTCCGGCAAGCCCTATTATTTTGCCAAGAACTACCGATAATATTATATTTAATATCGCACCTACCAGCATTATATACTTGGTCTTCATATATATTCCTGTTGCATCCCTGTAGGTCCAGAGTGGAAGTAAAACGCATGAAAGATACGTATTTAAAGTTACTGCAATAACCATTATATCTGACAAAACAAAATCATTTCCCAGCCAGACACGTATAAGATCATTTACCATAACACAGAATACACTGCTTATGATTCCACAAAATATAAAGCTTGCTGACTGTAATGCTTTAAACACCTGATAACGTTTCGCTGCATTTTCTTTTGCTATTACATTTCCAACGCTTGCTGTAAGTGCAGAAAATACAATATTTTCTATAAGCATAAGCTTACTGCTTATCATAAAGTAATTAGAGTATAATCCTACTGCTGCCGTACTTATGATCATTGATATGATAATATTATCTGTTGCACTGAATATTGTATTACTTACCTTATAAATGAATACAGATTTCATATTGCTGAAAATTGCTTTCTGTGCAGACTTATCAATAACGTCCGGTCTTCCTTTTTCCTTTAAATACGGATACTCCTTTTCAGTCTTTCTTGATGCAAGATAATTGCTCATAAACTGCATTACAACACCGACTGCAAGATATAAAATATAATTTTTTGTAAGCAGCAGTAAAATTATCTGTAATATTACTTTGATTGCAGATGTATACATATTGATAGACAATATTTTATAATTTTTCTGATCAGCTGTAAGCAGTGTCGTCTTATATACAAACAAATATGATATTACAACATTTATAAGTGCAAAAATGTAATACAGCACAAGATGCGGTATTTCCTTATCCGTATTAATTATATATTTAAGAAACGGAATGCATGCCAGTCCAAGTGCAAGCACTATTCCGGCTATAATATTATATATTCTTTTATAAAAGGAAATCAGCGAACGTATCTTATCATAGTCCTTATCAACAAGAGGCTTATAAAAACTATATGCCATAGCAGTATTAAAGCCAAGATCGGCCATTGATAATAATGTAAGCACATCTGAAAAAATACTGTTTAACCCAAGGTATTCCTTGCCAAGTGTATATATAAATACCGTTCTTGACACAAAGCTTAAAATCATTATAAATGCCTGATAAGCAAAACCCATAATCATATTTTTAGCTGACTTTTCAGTTCTTCCATTGCCCATTAAAGCCTCCAGTTATCTCTTAAAATGAAGATTTAATTTATTATAAATTTCCTGTACATTTTTTCTCTTTTCAGCATCAGAGCCTATAAGCATATCTCTTCTTTTCAGACCGCCATTAAAAAGCCCGTGACATGCCCTTAATATCCATGCCCAGCCAATTAAATACGGTCTTTTGTCCAGCCATGGATAGAATTCCTTCATATATGATATTTTTGGAAAATAATATCTTTTTTTGAGACTGACCATATTTGTTTGAGTACCATCGTTAGCTTTTGAATACTGTCCCCATACGCCATTCTCACTTTTTCCATATATACCACAGTCAAGCATGTAGTTAAACAGATTCACTTCAAACGAATTCATCTGTTTATTATCTATCCACTTCTGTGCAAGAATCCACATATACTTTTCAAAATCATATATGCCACACTTTTTTAACTTATCTGCAATAATACTCTCATCAAGAACATCTTTGTATTTATTTTTATAGACATATATATCAACAAGATTACGTATACCACATCCATTTTCATAAAAGTGTTTTGCCATATGTGCTATCATGTATATGTAAAAATCCTCTTTGCTGAATTCATGTTCATATTTATGATTTTCTTTTAAATGTGATTTCTTATTATCCTTAAAATATTCGTACTGTACTTTATCGACATTTTTATCATACAGATCCCAGTGCATTTCAAGAATGATTCCCGGTTTTTTATTAAAAATCGCATGATGTTTTACTTCTGTCTCTTTTTCATATCCATTTTTTATAAGTATTTCCTCGCACGCCTTTAGTGAATCTGGAAATACAAGTATATCTATATCACTCATTTCACGCATTTCAGGCGATTGATATATATTTTTCATTACAGTACCCTTTAAAAGCTGAAATGAAATACCATTCTGTTCAAAAGTTTTTTCAAGTTCCTTTGCAGTACATACCTGTATAAACGTATTCAGGGTGCTTTCAATAATAATTTTATCTATCTTTTCCTTAATTTCTCCGGGAATATCACATTTCACCAATGCTCCCAGGATAATGTATTTCATCTGCCCCTGATTTGCAAGTTTTATTATTTCACTTATGTCAATATTTTCCGGAACCGGCATTGGTTCTTTGTTATATAGTTGTGCGTTAACTAATTCCCCAAGATATCGCATTACATTAGTTTGCTTTCCCTCATATAAACAATTATCTGAATACTCTTTCAACGAACCTTATCTCCATTTCATAACTTTATTGTCCTGTTATTTCCTGCGTATACTTAAGAATATATTCTCCACGCTTTTCAAAGAACTCCTGTATTACTTTTATTTCAGATGAATAATAATCGTCTTTTACATTTCCATAAAATCTTTTATAGCTGTTAAGTGCCATCTTCTGCACCTTTGCTGATAAATTTGATATACTTTCATTCGTTTTATCCGTTGAAAATGTAGTCTCTGACATTTTTTTCATCGTATTATAAAAATCTTTACAGAAATCTTTATTTTTCAAAAGAGAATTAAAGAATTTATCATCCGTAACACTCGGCTGTAAAAATGAATCAATTGACTCTGTTGAAACTTTTCCATTCGAAGTACAGTTCATTGTCCTGTCCATTCTTCCTGTAATCCAGCGCCATTTTCCATCTGCATATCCGCTTCCGCCAGAGTCTGCCGTACGCCATATTGTAGTTTCCTCGGTAAATCCGGCATTTGCAAGATACATATTTGCACAATAATAATCAATGTAACTCTGAATATCCATCTGTGACTTAACTTTCTCATAATTTGCACTGACGCTCATATCTGATGTGGATACGAAACTATAAAAGCTGTTAAACAGGCTCTGATACTCATAATTACTGTTTGATTTGTTCTTTATTATAATAACATCATTATCATCACTGATATTATATTTAGTTTTCAGATACTCTTTATTGCAATCGGCCTTAAGCATATATGCACCCCAGTATTCTCCGTCAATAAATACTATACATGGAGAAATGTCAGATGTTCCTGCTGCCGTGTCACTAAGCAGGTCATTTGCAAGATAATCTCTTATCTTATATTCATTGTCATACTGATTTGTCTGGATTTTAAATGTTGTATTTTCCGTGCTTAAGAAATTCTTTAATGAAGAACCATCCCATGCTCCATCATTATCTCCTTTAACCGAAAATCCCTTCTGTGCAGATGCTACATTCATATCAACAAGCATGCTAAGATCAACATCACCTTCATAGGTTTTATCTTTATTGGGCTCAAAATACTCTATATGTGCCTTTTTTGTCCATCCATTAAGATAATTGGCATACTTCTTTGTATCATCACCTCTTGCAATTGCATCTTCCTGGCTTCGTCCACTTACATACATACCTTCGTAATAATCAAAAAGATTTTCCGGATTTGTAGTAACCGATATAACAGGAATATTTTTATATTCACTTGAAGATGCCAGACCTATAAAATATGACTGTGACTTCTGATTTTGAATATTTCCTGCGCTGTCGACTGCAATTGCTCTTACAACCATACCCATATTGATACTTTCAGGCTCATATTCTCCTGAAAGACCTACGCCTTTTGACTTTGCATAAACATATGTAGAACCACTTTTATTTGTAACTTCTATCGGATCAGTGTATTGTGCTGAATCCTTTGTCGGTTCAGTACCATCTGTTGTATAATATACTGTGCATCCCTGTGGTGCAGTAATCTCAAGATTAAATGAATCACTGTAAAATCCACCGGGAACTGAAAATGCTATGTCATTTTTGTCTGCCTTTGATGCATTATTATTAGATTCACCCTTTGTCGCTGAAATATATGCTCTTTCAATTGCCCCATCAGCAGGTGCACCATAACTTTCATCCTTATCAAGCAAAGGAATGATTTCACTTACTATATCATTTCCATCCTTATCTTTAACAGTTATAATATCATGTTCAGAATTTCCAAAGCTGCTGCCCGTTTCAACGACCTTCATTTCTTTTGATCCCAGCTGTGTTCCGTCAGGCACAGTATAAATATTCTGTCCATTAAGCCAGATTGTAACATTGGAAATGTCCTCTTCTTCTGCTTTTGTATTGTAAAATTCTATCCAGCCATTCTTATTGACCTCATTCATCATCAATCCGTCATATGTAGCTGATTCAGTATTATTCTGCATATCCTGACTTATATCACTTAATTTTGACTGTTTATTGTTTTCTGATTTACGCGAGAAAATAATAACAGCAATCAGGACTATAATTGCAACTATGCTTACCAGAACAACAATCTTGTCTTTTTTTGATAAGTTCTTAAAAGCTGATTCTTTCTTATTATTCACACTAATCCTCCATTCTTAAGCAACCTTGCTATCATCCTGTTTCTTTGATAATGTCTGCCTTAATTTATTACATCCGGCTATAATTGCCGTCATCAGCAGACATCCCAGTATTCCGCCCGTAATATTAGTAATTATGTCTGTAATATCACTATAACCTCTTTGTGTAATATACTGACCGGTTTCTATCATAAATGTTGTTAAAAAACAATATAATGTAACAAATATAAACCTCTTTAATGGTTTCGTATCCATACACAGCAGTGTAAGAACGGCTCCCCATGGGATAAACAGTATCACATTAAGAATATTGTATCCCATCTGTCTCATTTCGTAATAGCTGCCGAAAAACGAACCAAAATATGGATAAATATTTATTCCGCTGCGGCTTCCAGCATCACGGTTTAAGAATGTTATCATTATAATAAATAATGCATATGACGCAGTCAGCCATATTGATATTTTCTTTGTCATCCGTATTGTCTTTTTCTTTTTGGCTGAGTAGATAAAACAGCCTGCATGCACTGCAATAAAACAGACTGCCACACCTGCAGCAAGTCCAGGCACAGTTATTCCCCGCATCTGCTCATCAACTAGTTTTATAAAAAAAATCCAATATTTTTTTAAATCCATATTCATAACAATCCACATTTCTGCACACGCTTTTTATATATAACAGATTATTTCATGTGTGCGTAACAAAAAATCTGTTTTATCTATAAATCCCCTGATTTTCTTACTTTATAAATTCTATAGTTCAGGTAATTCAGTATTGTTTTTCTGTGCAAGATAATAAGCGTAAAATGGAATATCCTTTTTTAAATTATCATATCGTCTCTTTCGTACAATAATCTGAACCTTATCAAAAAGTTTAGGACTTTTCTGTATGAGCGATTTTATCCTTCCCTTTAATGACTTTGATGTATCCTGCTTTATTCTCCATTCACCGGCACAAAGATGCACTGCGTAATGTTTTCCTGTAAGCGTTCCGATTTCAAAAAGCTCCTTAGGAAAAATAACAAAATCTTTCATGTCCTGAAACTTATTGTTAAGCTTAAACTGTGGATAATGCTTTAAAATATAATATGTATAATAATAATTGCTGGTTGCATAACCATCTACAACAAGCTTATCATCCTTAAACTGAAATACCTTATTGTTATCATTTTTTCCAAATACTGTCTTATCATACATATCAAGCAATGCTTTAATAAACGGATTTCCTTTTTGTGCTCCTATAATTGCAGAGCCAACAGAACAATCAAATATAAAATTAATAAAAGCCGGATATTTTAAAAGACTATCAAATGATCTGTTAACATATACATCAGTATCAAGATATATCCCACCATACTCATATACAGCCTTTAATCTGTAATAGTCTCCTATAAATCCAAGCTTTTTTTCTGCATATGTTCTTCTTACAAACTCATTCTCATCAAAGCTGCAGTTTGACTCATCCCATCTTATTACTTTATAGCCTTTAAGTTTTTCCCATGAATCTATACATTTTTGAAGGCTGTCCGGTATAGGCTTTCCGCCAAACCAGCAATAATGAATTATTTTAGGAATTGTTTTATTACTTTCCATATCACTCATAAATAATTTTTCCTTTCTTTATTACAACATCATAAAAGGTTCCGCTTTTTTTCTTTCCTTCCTCATCAAATCTTGTACTTAATTTGTGAAATCCTGTACTTTTCTTAAGTATTTCAAACTTTCTTTCATCATACTCATCAAAAATATATGTTGCAAGCACATGCGAATCGACCTGGCTTACCACTGGCATTTTTTTGTACTCTTCACTGTAGAATTCAACTGCCATTGTCATAAATATATGAAATATGAAATAATCTACAGGTCTGTTGTAATCCTTCCAGTACTCGTATAAAAACTTCTGGACAAGACATAATATATTATTATTGGTACAACTATACATAAACCAGTTATTAAGTTCCATTATTTCAGGATTAAATCCAAAATAATAAAAACTGTACATAAATAATGGTTCATCATCAATCAGATTTAAAAGTGATGAATCCGTGCAAAAAACTGTTGAATCTATCCAGTAACCGCCATGCAGTCTTAACAGTTCAAGTCTTACCATATCAGTAAAATGTGCCATGCCGATAATACCACGTTTCCATTTTTCAACAATATAATCAGGCATTTTAACATATTCTGATATATTACTTTCATCCAAAACAACTATCTGCTTATTTTTTATATTTTGACATAATGACTCGTAACAGCGTTTTACAAGTAATGGTGCATTGTCAAGTCCCTGAAGCCAGCAAAACCATATTGTATCACTTTTCTTTTTCTTACACTCCTGCTCCCACGGTCTTTGCGCAGTACATCTGTTAAAATACTTTTTCTTCAGTTTTTTATAATATAACATTCTATGCTTCTGTGCTACCATAACATTATACAAAAATGAAAGTCTGCCGGAATTATACTTTGTTTTCATTATTATATTGTCATAAACTGAACCTAAAAGCATATGATCAGCTATTTTATTTTTCACAGTATTAAGCTTACTATTCATATTTGATATCTCCTGTTTTATCAGCTATTTCTGGGAACAATTGCATTTTCAAAACAATACATTAAATTTATGGCTCCATATGCATGCATATTGATCATTTTTCTTACTATTGACTTTTTTTTATTAAATGCCGCATTATTAAGGGCCGATTTGAATTTCATATTATTAACAACCGACTTTATCATTTTTTTCTTTCTTGCCAGATTCCAGCCGCTATTACAGCTTATCTGCTTAAGATACATGATAACAAGTCCTGAATATAATGTATCAAGCTTCTCAAGCTGCTTTTTGTTATCTTTGAACTTCCTGCAATACTGTAACGCAATATCATAAAAATTTGTTAATGCTTCAAAATAATTATTATGGAACTTAAATACAAGCGTTCCCTGCTGCTGCAGGTTATAATTATAATATATATTGCCATTAAGTGTAATAATTTTACTTGCTGACAATACTTCAGTCGAAAATGCCATATCCTCACATATGGAATATTTTTCATTAAACCTGATATTGTTATCATCCAACAATGATTTCTTTATAAATTTGTTCCATGGTGGATTTATAAGTTCTCTGTCAATCAGTACTTCAAAACATGTTTTAAATACGTCCTGTGCTTTTCCAAGGTAACTTCTGTCAAATCCATTATCCTTTATCTCATTTATATCTTTCCTGATATATCTGAAGCAGTAAATAACCAGTTCCGATCTGGTTTTTTCTGCCAGAAAATAGTTATCCTTAACCGTATCCTTATCAATTGTATCGTCTGAATCAACAAACATAATATATTTGCCATGTGACATAGCTATGCCATAATTTCTTGTTGCACTTACGCCTGAATTTCTTCTGTGAAATACCTTTATACGCTCGTCCTCTCTTTTGTATCTTTCACAAATTCTTCCGGACATATCAGTACTTCCATCATCAACAAGAATTATTTCAAGATTTTCATATGACTGATTCTGGATACTTTCAATACATTCAGATAAGTATTTTTCAACATTATAAACCGGGACAACGATACTGACTAAATCCTTCATACATCCATTCCATTCCTTTCAACAAATCAAAGCTTCTGTATACACACAACAATTATCAGGCTCTATCTTCTAATATATTTTGAATGTTTACTTTTTTCTGCTTTCTCTTTCTGTGAGGAAGCAAACTTTTTCCAGTCAATACCCATATATAATGCCAACATGATATACAGATACTTTAGTGTCTGAAGTGAATCTACCCACTTTAAATTAATAATATAGCATAAGCATCCTGCAAACAATATCTTGCATAATGCCGAATGTTTTTTTATTGCATCCCTTAGCATATTAACAAGAAAATATATTATAAAAAATATATATGCAATCATTCCCGGATAAGCATATCTTATAAATTCTGCAATGTAAAAATCGTCAACAGATTGTACGTAAGAACCGTTTATTAACGCTGAAAACGACCTTTTTCTTCCAATACCAATAATCGGGTTGAGCCATTCTACATTAAAAATATATTTCAGCTGATCTCTGTAATTCGAACTGCTTCCCAATGCTGAAAGGTTTGCACCATAAACGACCGAATACTGTGTTCCAAATATCTCATCTATGATTGATGTAAGCTGCAGGAGTATATACCGTGCCAGTCCGCTGTTGTGAAACAGTGTAAGAAACAGCGCAAGAACTGCAAATATCACCAGTCCAAGTAAAATAAATTTCTTTTTATATTTTTTATCAGACAATATAAACAGAAGTATCAATTCAACAAAAAGCATTGACAGTGTTGACCTTGAGCCAGTAAATATAATGTTTGCCACTGTAAGGAAAAAAAGAACCGGACGATGCAGAATATCAATTGTGTTTTCTTTAAAATCAAGACATGCAAGGGGTAGCACTGCTATAAGAAGCAGACCATAGCCTAATGAATGTATACATGGTCCCATTATTCTGTAGCTTCCTGACCTTATAAATCTTCCGGTATACAATCCCTTAATTGTTTCAAAATAAGAAAACGGAGATCTTTTTATAACATATTCAAATAATCCCAGTATCGTCAGAATATACATGAAAATTAAAATATAACGTATAGTTTTTTCAACACCAAATACGTTCTTAATCACATAAATAAGAAGATACATTGAAAAAATTTCAATAAATGGATTCAAAAAAGCATTAATATCAACTCTGAGTATCATAGTATATGTAACTACAGCCAGATACGGAATAATAACTTTTGTACATTTCGAGCCTGTTATTACATTTACAAAATCATACTTTCTCTGTGTATCCGAAAGTATAAGTATAACCAGCATAATTATGGTAATTCTTAAAATACTAAGATCAAAAAGTGGAAGCGGTATTCCAAAATACTGAGGCATGACAAATAAAGAGAATAAAAATACTAATGATACTCCCTCAAAAAATTTATTCTCTCTGTTCGGCTTTATATATTTACTTGTGCCATTAATCAGCTCATTCATAAATATCCTCCGTAATGACTAACCTTTTAACACCATATACAACTCAACTAAAATCGCCCTGCTCTTGTGATAACAGTCCCTGTAAAATAATGCAAGTGGAACAGTATTTAAAATTTTTCTGTCTTTAAATAATTCAATGCGCTTTTTTGTAGCCTTGATATTACGATTTAAAAGCTTTATTTTTTTGTCGTCAAGATTAATGTCCTGTGCAAATTTAAGTGTCGCTTCATGACTTTTTAATAAATCCTCAAGAAATCTGGTTCTTTTTGCCACATCACGCATTTTATGCATTGTTACGTTATTTGAATGTAGACGGCGTTTTAATGTATATGCATGATACATATAAAGTCCATCAAGACACAGTGCCATCTTCCATACAAATTCATCATGTGCCCATCCCTCATACCAATAAGGCTCAACACGCCTGAAAAAAGTCTGACGCACGCACATTGTACATCCCTGACAGCCTATAAAAACATTCTGTGGACAAAAGTCTTTTTTTTCAAGCGAGCCGTCATTTTTCATCTGCTTCATTTCCCATCCCGGAACTTCCGGCGCATCATCAGAGCTTGTAAATGGTTTAAACTCAGAGCCAAGAAGCATAATCTGGGGATTTTCCGTCATAATCTTTTCAATCTCAGAAACTCTCTGTGGAAGCCATATATCGTCCTGATCGCAAAAAAGTATCAAATCGCCTTTAGTTTTTCTGGCTGCACCGATAAAATTAGATGCATATCCTTTATTCCTGGAATTTACACTGACAGACCATTTATCTGAAAGATTATTTTCCCTTATAAATTCTTCTACAACCTTTACTGTATCATCCTTTGAGACATCATCACAAATAACGACCTCATCAACTTGCCTTGTCTGATTCATAATTGATTCGAGCTGTTGCGTTATAAATGATGCTCCGTTATAAGTCGCTATCGCTACTGATATTTTCATCTTAATAACCACGCCTTTCTGTGACATCAGCCTTTCATTATTTTTCCCAGGACTGTACTTATCAGTCCACTATTGCTCCTGTTTACTGTCCGAATATACTTTCCTATCCTGCCCGAAAAATATTTATTGCTCTTATACTGTGGGAATTTTTCCTGGATTAATGCGAATGTTTCATCCAGCATTGCATTTTTGAGTTTTTTATCCCTGACTCTTCCAATCCTGCTTAAAGAACTGCATAAAAGTATTTTTACATAAAAATACTCAAGTTCATCATAATACTCCTGAAAAAGTCCCTTATTATTATAGAAATCCAGAATATCCTGCAAAACCGAAAATATATCAGCTACTTTCCTGCTTTTATTTGCATTCATTGTTGAATTGCCTCGAAGATAATAATAAACCAGCTTTTCATCAAGATAAGCTGACCGTTCTATAAATGAAATTGTTTTTATATAAAATGCAGTATCTTCATATATCAATCCTTCTGGAAACAGTATTCCCGATTCTAACAGAACATCACGTCTGTATAATTTATTCCATGGAGATACCTGTGGATCAATAAACATATCCTTCCTGTTTTTATAATTGCGCACATTGCCTCTTGCCTTTAATTCATGCAATCCGTTCTTAGTTTCCTGAACAAAATGGAAATTACATTCCACCATATCACATGATTTTTTTTCTGCAAGCTCATACATTTTTTCAAACATGGAACGGTCAACACAATCATCTGAATCAGCAAATCCTATATATTTTCCACTGGCAGCTTTTATTCCTACATTTCTTGCAGTTGCCTGTCCACCGTTTTCTTTTGAAATAAATTTAATTTTTTCAGGATAATCCCTTTTAAACCGTTCTATTATTTTAACAGATGTATCTGTAGAACCATCATTTACAATTACTATCTCAATATCATCAAGTGTCTGGTGCACTAATGCGTCCAGACACTTTTCAAGATATTTTTCAGTATTGTAAACCGGAACTATTACACTTACCTTTAACACAATGCTCCTCCATACTGAACCATTTAACTATTTTTGTTCCTCTGTTCTTACATACTCTTTGCCATATGACTTATATCTGTAATCCGGTGAAGACATCGATATTCCATTATAAATAATTCCACATATATTCGCATTAAGCGGCTCAAGCTTTCTTACAACAAGCTCAGTCCTCTCAAAGTGTGTAACATTCTCACGTACGACTATTATATAACCTGTTGCCTGATCAACCAGTGCCAGTGCATCAGAAACAATTCCAAGTGGTGGCAGATCGACAAGTATAACATCATACTTCTTTTTATACTCATCAAGAATTTCTTTCCATTTTTCACTCATAAGAAGCTCAGATGGATTAGGTGGCATGCTTCCTGAGAATACCACATCAATGCCATTGCCCATATGCGTAATAACAAGCTGATCAGTAATGCCTGCAAGATACTCGCTTAATCCTTCTTTCTTTAAATATCCGAGTCTCTCAGCCATTGCACTTTTTCTCATATCCGCATCAATAACAAGTACCTTTTTATCAACCTGTGCATATGCAATACCAGTATTAATGATATTCATTGACTTTCCTTCAAAGGTATCTGCACTTGTAAATGCATATACAGGACACTTCTGTCCCTTTGATGTGAATAAAAGATTTGTTCTTATATTGTTATATGCTTCCTTATATGTAAACTCACTCTTATCGTTAAGATATACATTAACCTTTGTTTCACCTTCTTTAGGTTCAATTTGAGGTACTTCACCCAAAATAGGAATTGTAAATAAATCTTCTATTTCATATTTTCTTCTTACGACTGTGTTACACAGGCCTCTGAGAATGCATACAAATGCAGCAATAATGAATCCTGCTCCTCCACCCAGTGCTGCATACTTGATAACACTTGTAGACTGATATGGAACCGTAGGAAGTGCTGCGCTGTCTAACACTTCGATACCACCAGCCTTTACTATACTGATTACCTTATCCGGTGCAAGCTTTCCTATTGCATTTGCAATATTCATTGCATTTACAGCATCTGAATCATATACTGTTACATAAAATACAGCTGTTCCTTCTACAGCCTCTGCATGTATTTCGCTTCTTAATGCTGCTATTGAATACGAATTGGAAAGATTGGCAGTATCAATTACCTGCTGAAGGAAATTATCACTGTTGATTATCTGCATATAGCTGTTTAAAAGCTGTTTTGCCGATGAAATATCTGAACTGCTTATGTTTACTCCTGTATCTGATACATAATCAGGGTTACTGTAAACATAAAATGAAATTTTTGCTCTGTATGTAGATTTCTGTGTAAGAAATGCAAAACCTCCCAATACAGCTGCACAAACCAAAGCTGCCATTATCATATATTTTATCTTAGTCTTAACTATCCATAGTATCTTCTCCAAGTGAAAATTCACTAATATTATCTTAAACACCTGTAACACCTCTCATTTAAATTTTAAACTGCGATAACACAATATACTGATGTCAGGGGCAAAAGCCTCATAATACAGTCATAAATCACTTTTAAGCTTCTGACTCTGATATCACATAATTACTATAATATATTATTTTATAAAATTAAGCAATCACTTTATATTTTCATCAGCTTTGAAAGGTAAATTTATTTTACAGCCTGCCAATTTGGAAGATTCATATTTTTCACATTTCTTATAAAT
>CAKRGM010000028.1 GCA_934330725.1 uncultured Lachnospiraceae bacterium
TGATGTACGGAGCTGACCTGTACTAATAGGTCGAGGGCTTAACCGAAAGGTTCTGGGAAGGAAAAAGGAATATTTTAATGTGCAGTTTTGAAGGATCATTAATTTAATAATTTATGATTAGTCAGAAGTACTTGTATATTCAAGTACTTTTTTTATTGTTACAGTTTATTGACCAAGATTATTGGCCGATTATGGAAAGCTGGCATTATGTATAAATAAGAAAGCTGATTTTTTTGTTTTAATACATTTTTAAAAGTTACTTAAAAAGTTGAATTTTTATATATAATTTGTTATACTTATCATATGAATTTTAGTGCGTGAGGGGGATTATAATTTATGGAAACTAATATTCTTATGGAAAGTGGAACTAATGAATTAGAGATTGTTGAATTTACAATAGGCAATAACCATTATGGTATAAATGTTGCTAAAATAAAGGAGATAGTTCCTTTTAATAAAGTTACGCCTGTTCCAAATACACATCCATGTGTTGAAGGGATTTTTATGCCAAGAGACTTAATGATTACAGTAATTGATCTCGCAAAAGTTATTAATGCAGCACCATCACCGGATGCCTCAAAGGATATGTTTATCATTACCAACTTTAATAAGCTGAATGTTGCATTTCATGTACATACGGTAGTTGGAATACACAGAGTATCATGGGCTGATATAATAAAGCCTGATAATACAATAAGTACAGCTAATAATGGAATTGCAACAGGTATTATTAAAATTAATGGACAACTTATAGTGATTTTGGATTTTGAAAGAATTGTATCTGATATTAGTCCGGAAACAGGACTGAAAGTATCAGACATTGATAAACTGGAAGGAAGAGCAAGCATTGATTCACATATTGTAATCGCGGAGGATTCACCGCTGCTTATTAAGCTGATATCAGATTCACTTAATAAAGCAGGCTATAGTAATCTTACTTTATGTAATAATGGTCAGGAAGCATGGGACTTTTTATGTAAGCTAAAAGAAAGCAATGAGCAGGATGACGTAAAATGTATAATTACAGATATTGAGATGCCATTAATGGATGGACATCGTCTGACCAAACTTGTAAAAACAGATGAAGTATTAAAGAAAATTCCAATTGTTATTTTCTCATCATTGATAAATGAGCAGATGAGAGCAAAAGGATTATCACTTGGAGCTGATGTACAGCTTTCAAAACCTGAAATAGGATTGTTAGTACAAGAAATCGATAAGCTTTTACGTAAATAAAATATTTATTATGTTAAGGTGCTGTCGTAACTGCGATTAGCACCTGTTTTTATTTTGAAAAAAGGATGGATATTATAAATGAGTATGGATTTTATGGACATGTTTAAGAAGGACTATGAAAATGCTGAGATGATTGTAGTTGGAATTGGAAAAGAATTTAACAATGATAAAAGAATTTCAAATGATCAGATTAATAAAATAGCAGATATAATAGAATCCAGAAATTATTTTATTATAAGTTCTTTAAAAGAAAATATATTTAAAGATACGAAGTTAAATAAAAAACGTATCTGCAATCCTATGTTAATTGATTCATCACAAGATAAAGAAGAACATGAATATGAAAGTAAGCAATGGGATTTATATAACAAATGGCTTTCGTGTACATTGAATAAGAAATTGCTTATTCTTGAACTTGGTGAGGGATTTAATGTGCCCAATTTATTTAGGTGGCCTTTTGAAAAAATTACCATGATTAATAAAAAAGCCAGAATGTACAGGGTTAACAATGAATTTCCTCAAATACCTGAGGAAATATCAGAAAAAGCATTTTCTATAAAATGTGATAGCAATGATTTTCTTACAGATATTATGAAGTAAACGCATTTATTTATTATAAGCTTCATTTCAAGAAAAATTGATAAAAAATATTTATAATAAACATAGTGGGGGTAAAATATTTTGGCTGAGTTTAATGAAGAAGATTATCTTGATAAAATATTAAGTTCTGTTGAGAACAAAAAAGAAAAGCCTGAAAAAGCTGAAGACATTGATGCTAAAATTGATTTGCTGGCACATAAGGAGTTAAATAATAATGTTGCTGATATGGATGAGAATGCTGCTGTCGAGGCTGCTTCTGACTCAGTTAATAATGCTGATGAGAATGTTGATAATGTTCAGTCAGATAATGTTGATGATGTTGGATTATCCGGTAATATGAATAAATCAGAAAATATAAGTAATAGTAAAAATATAAGTAATAGTGAACAGAAAAAAAATACAGAAAATAAAAATGATAAAAAGGATAAGAAAGACAAAAAAAAGAAGAAAGGATTTTTCTCAGTTGTAAAAGATGTTTTTTTTGAAAGCCTTGATGATGAGATTGCTGATGAAGTGGGGAATAAAAGCGTAGATGCAGAACAATCTGCTGATGAAACAGGTGGTGAGTCTGTAATTATACCTCAGGATTTGAATGAGGTTATAAACTCACTTGCATCAGAAAATCAGAATAACAATAATACTGATGGAAAAAATGTCAATGCAGCTAAAGATGTTAATGATGAATCATTTTTAAGCCAAATGTCAGATGTGCAGGGAAAAGAAGAAAAAGCAACACAAAATGGAACATCTGAAGATTTGGGGCCTTTAAATGGCGCGTCTTTAAACAAAACTGATTCAGGAGAAACATCACCAGGTGGGACACCGGCAAGTGAAATATCAGCAAGTGAAATACTGGCAGGTGAAACACCATCAGGAGAAATACCAGCAGGAGAAATACCGGTAAGTGAAGCATCAGCAGGAGCAACACCGGTAAATGAATTATCAGCAGGTGAAACATCTGACGATAAAATTCCTGATGGTGTGTCAGACGGACAATTAAATTTGTCAGATGAAAATGAGCGTGTAATTGCAGAGTTATATGGCGATAATGGTCAGAAACAGAATTTTGATGAACCACCGAAAAAAGGATTTATTGCTAAATTACGTTATAAATTGCAGCAAATTAAAAAGAAAAATGAACAGGAAGATATTGCTGAGCAGGAAGCTGAAAAAATTGAGTTAGAAGAGAATCAGAAGAAAAAAGCAGAAAAGAAAACAGCAAACAGAGAAAAGAAAGAACAGAAAAAAGCAGAAAAAGCGCAGAAGAAAAAAGATAAGGCGGCTAAACCGAAAAAAGAAAAGAAAGTAAAAGAAAAAAAGGTAAAAGAGCCTCCTAAACCTGGTGATATTTTAAAAATAAAGCCAAAATCAATTATTTTGTTTCTTTTATTCATTAGTGGTGTTATTCTATTGATTGAGCTGTTTAATTCTGCTATAAATTATAACATATCTATTAATAGTGCTCAGGATTATTTTGTTGAAGGCAATTATGATAAAGCTTTTGATGAGTTATCCGGAATGAATATTAAGAACAAGGATAAGGATTTATATAATCAGATTACCATTGTTATGTATGTTCAAAGACAATATGAATCTTATCAGAATTATATGGATATGAATATGAAGCCTGAAGCATTAGATGCGTTAGTAAAAGGTATTAAGAAGTACGATACATATTATAATGATGCTACAAATTATGGCATTGCTAATGAGTATGATGCGATTAAAGGTCAGATTGTAAAAGCACTGCAGGATTCATTTAATATGTCTGAGGATCAGGCAAGGACAATGACTGTAATGCGTGACAGCGATTTTACACAGTATTATTTGAAAATTCAGGAATATGGAGGAAATAATAATTGATAGCAATTATTGATTACGATGCAGGTAATTTAAAAAGTGTTGAAAAGGCATTAGTAAAGTTGGGGCAGGATGTTATAGTATCAAGAAATCCGAGAGATATTCTAAAAGCAGATAAAGTTATCTTACCGGGTGTAGGTGCATTTGGTGATGCAATGCATAATCTTGAAAAATACAATCTTGTTGACACAATTAAAGAGGTTGTAGAAAACAATACACCTTTTTTAGGTATATGTCTTGGATTACAGCTACTTTTTGAAAGCAGTGAGGAAACACCAGGTGTTAAGGGACTTGGTATTTTAAAAGGGAAAATTTTAAAGATTCCTCCAAAGGATGATTTAAAGATACCACATATGGGCTGGAATTCTATTGAAATAAAAGATAACGCAAAGCTTTTTAAAGAAATTAATAATGGAGCATATGTTTACTTTGTACATTCGTATTATCTTAAGGCGGCAGATGAAGATATTGTTGCTGCAAAAACAGATTATTGTACGCAGATTCATGCTTCAGTAGAATCGGGGAATGTGTTTGCATGTCAGTTCCATCCGGAAAAAAGCAGCGATGTTGGATTAAAGATATTAAAAAATTTTGCTGATTTATAACAGGTAATACTAATTTTTAAATTTTTAATTTTATATAAATAGCATGGAATTCCATGTTAAATGACCAATGCTTTACATAAAATTCAGATAGGAGTCAGAGTATATGTTTACTAAAAGAATAATACCTTGTCTTGATTGCAAGAATGGAAGAGTTGTAAAAGGAACTAATTTCGTTGATTTACAGGACGCCGGCGATCCGGTTGAAGTTGCTGCAATGTACGATAAATCAGGAGCTGATGAGCTGGTTTTCCTCGATATTACTGCATCGAGCGATGGTAGAAATACAACTGTTGACCTGGTACGTAAGGTTGCTGAAAAGGTATTTATACCATTTACGGTTGGTGGTGGTATAAGGACTGTTGAAGATTTTAAAGTGCTTTTAAGAGAAGGTGCGGATAAAATATCAATTAATTCAGCAGCTATCATGAATCCACAGCTTATCAGTGAGGCTGCAGATAAGTTTGGAAGCCAGTGTGTTGTTGTAGCGATTGATGCAAAAAGACGTGAAGGTAACAATGGATGGACAATCTATAAAAATGGTGGCCGTATAGACATGAACATAGATGCAGTTGAATGGGCTGTTGAAGCAGAACGAAGAGGAGCCGGTGAAATACTTCTGACTAGCATGGATTGTGATGGTACAAAGGCTGGATATGACCTTGAACTTACAAGAACAATTGCAGAAAATGTTAAAATTCCTGTTATTGCATCAGGTGGTGCCGGAAATATGGAACATTTTTATGATGCATTTACTGAAGGAAAAGCAGATGCTGCACTTGCTGCTTCACTTTTCCATTATAAAGAAATGGAAATAATGGATTTGAAGAGATATCTTGCAGAACGTAAAATTCCAATGAGAATGATATAGTAGGAGGCAGTTTTTTGATATGAGTATGATTGATAATGACTGGCTTACTGAACTGTCAGCAGAGTTTAAAAAAACATATTACAGGGATTTGTATTCATTTGTTAAAAATGAATATAGCAGAGCTGTTGTTTATCCTCCGGCAGATGATATTTTTAATGCCTTTCATTTTACGCCTTTAAGTAAGGTTAAGGTATTACTTCTTGGACAGGATCCATATCATAATGAAAATCAGGCACATGGGTTATCATTCTCAGTATTACCAAGCCAGAGGGATATTCCACCATCATTACAGAATATTTATAAGGAGTTACATGATGATCTTGGATGTTATATACCTAATAATGGCTATTTGAAAAAGTGGGCAGATCAGGGAGTATTGCTTTTGAATACTGTTTTAACTGTGCGTGCTCATCAGGCAAATTCCCATCAGGGGCATGGTTGGGAACAGTTTACAGATGCAGTGATTAATGCCGTTAATGCGCAGGACAGGCCAATCGTGTATATGTTGTGGGGCAGACCGGCACAGAGTAAGATACCAATGCTTACTAATCCAAAGCATCTGATTCTTAAAGCACCACACCCAAGTCCGCTGTCAGCATACAGAGGATTTTTTGGATGTAAACATTTCAGCAAGGCAAATGAATTCCTTGAAAAAAATGGTGTTGAACCTATTGACTGGCAGATTGAAAATGTCTAAGCTGAAAATTATGTGATAGTGCAGTATATATTAATAGGATTTTTAACAGATATAAATGCCATTATAATATTTTAAATAAGATTTAATATATTTTAAATTAAGATATATTTTAAATGAAGTATGATTCAAACAAAGTGTAGTTTATAGTTTAAATGAAGTAAATATACCATAATCTAAACTTTGATAACATCATGATATAAAATATAATATGTAAAAGAAAAAACGCTGTATGGCCATAATAGAGGCTATACAGCGTTTTTTAATAATCAGGTATAATACGATTATTTCATTTTATTATTTTTTATTTTAAGCATTTTTCTTTAAATTCTTATTTGCAGTTGAAAGCATTAATTTGATTCTGTTAAGCTGGTTAACTTCTGATGCGCCTGGATCATAGTCGACAGCAATAATATTTGCATCAGGGAAAGCAGCACGCAGTTCTTTAATAACTCCCTTACCAACAATATGGTTAGGAAGACATGCAAATGGCTGGCAGCATACTATATTTTTAGCACCGTTATGTATTAACTCAATCATTTCACCTGTAAGGAGCCATCCTTCACCAGTCTGGTTACCTAAAGATACGATATCTTTGGCAAGGTTGGCAGTTTCTTTTATGGTAGATGGAGGTGTAAATCGCTTGCTTTCTGTAAGAGCTTTTTTAGCACCTTTACGGAACCATTCAAGAATTTTTATTACTGAGTTATTGATTATTACAGACTTCTTTGGAGTTCCAAGGTTTTTATGCTTAAATTCAGCATTTTCAGCACAGTAAAGAAGGAAGCCCATAAGATCTGGCATAACAGCCTCAGCGCCTTCTGCTTCAAGTAAATCAACAAGATAGTTGTTAGCAGCAGGAAGGAATTTAACAAGGATTTCACCAACAATACCAACACGAGGTTTTTTAATATCGAGGAGTTCGATATTATCGAAATCATGAACGATGGCACGGATATTTTTATTAAATTCCCGCATATTAACTTTTTTCCTGGTGAGCTGCTCAACACATACATTTTTCCATTTTTCATGAAGAGCATTAACTGAACCGGGTACTTTTTCATAAGGTCGTGTACGGTAAACAACATTCATGAAAACATCGCCATAAACTATAGCCTGCATAGCTTTTTTGAGCATTGAAAGATCATATTTGAATCCAGAGTTGCTTTCAATACCCTGTGCACTTAATGAGATTACAGGTATATAATCTAATCCGGCCTTTGCAAGTGCACGCCTTATAAATCCAATATAGTTTGATGCACGGCATCCGCCACCAGTCTGTGTAATTATAATTGCTGTTCGGGACAAATCATATTTACCGGATAATACAGCGCTCATAATCTGGCCAACGACCATCAAAGACGGATAGCAGGCGTCGTTATTTACGTATTTTAATCCAATATCAACAGATGATTTGTTGTCATTGTCAAGTACTTCAAAATTGTATCCGCATGATGAAAGTGCAGGACCTAACAGGTCAAAATGTATTGGTGACATCTGAGGACATAGAATGGTGTAATTCTTACGCATTTCAGGTGTAAATTCAACACGTTTTAAAGCAGCAGATTCTATTTTTCTGTGATAATTATTTTTCTCGCGGACTTTAAGAGCTGCAATAAGTGAACGGATTCTTATTCGTGCAGCACCAAGGTTATTTACTTCATCAATCTTTAATACAGTGTATATCTTTCCAGCTTTGGTAAGAATGTCATTTACAGCATCAGTAGTAACAGCATCAAGACCACAGCCAAATGAATTAAGCTGAATCAGGTCAATATTATCCCTGGTTTTTACAAAACTTGCAGCTGCATAAAGTCTTGAATGATACATCCACTGATCCATAACAATAAGCGGTCGTTCAACTTTACCCAGGTGCGAAACCGAGTCTTCTGTAAGAACTGCAATTCCATAAGAATTAATGAGTTCTGGAATACCATGATTGATTTCGGGATCAACATGATAAGGTCTTCCGGCAAGCACGATACCACGTTTTCCATTTTCATCAAGATATTTTACAACTTCTTCACCCTTATTGCGGACATCTTCTCTTGATTTCATGAGTTCGGTCCATGCATCATATACAGCAGCTTTGACAGTAGAAGAAGGAATATCAGAAAATTCTTCTGCAAGTCTTTTTTCAAGAATTGATTCGTTCTCAAATGAAAGGAATGGATTCCTGAAGTCAATATTGTTGGTTTTTATTTCTTCAACATTGTTTTTTATATTCTCAGCATATGAAGTAACAATAGGGCAGTTATAGTGATTATTTGTATGTTCAATCTCTTTGTGCTCATATGGTACACATGGGTAGAAAATAAAATGTATGCCCTGTTTTATAAGCCATGTTACATGTCCGTGTGCAAGCTTGGCCGGATAACATTCTGATTCCGATGGAATAGATTCAATACCAAGCTCATATATCTTTCTGGTTGACTGAGGTGAAAGTATTACTCTGTAACCAAGTTTTGTAAAGAACGTAAACCAGAATGGATAATTCTCATACATATTAAGGACTCTTGGAATACCGACGGTTCCTCTTGTGGCTTCTTCTTCTGAAAGTGGTTCATAGTCAAATAATCTGTGAAGTTTATAATCAAAAAGATTAGGAAGATTATCTTTCTTTTTTGCTTTACCTAAACCACGTTCACAACGGTTTCCGGTTATAAACTGCCGTCCACCGCTGAATTTGTTAATGGTAAGATGGCAGTTATTTGTACATCCGCGGCATCTTGTCATGGCAGTAGTGAACTTCAGATCATTTATCTGTTCGATTGAAAGCATTGAGGACTCTGATATTCCATCATATCTTTCACGTGCAATAAGGGCTGCACCAAATGCTCCCATGATTCCGGCAATATCAGGACGTATTGCAGCTACACCTGTTATTTTTTCAAAGCTTCTAAGTACAGCATCATTGTAAAATGTACCGCCCTGAACAACGATATGTTTTCCAAGATCACCAGGATTTGCAATTTTGATTACCTTATAAAGTGCATTTTTAATTACTGAATAGGCAAGTCCGGCAGAAATATCAGAAACCTCTGCACCTTCTTTTTGCGCCTGCTTAACCTTTGAATTCATAAATACAGTACATCTTGTACCAAGATCAATAGGATGCTTGGCAAAGAGCGCCTCTTTTGCGAAGTCCTGGACACTGAAATTAAGAGACTTTGCAAAAGTTTCTATAAATGAACCACATCCTGAAGAACAGGCTTCATTTAACTGTACCGAGTCAACAGTATGGTTCTTAATCTTTATACATTTCATGTCCTGACCGCCAATATCAATGATACAGTCAACTTCAGGGTCAAAAAAAGCAGCTGCGTAGTAGTGTGAAACAGTTTCAACTTCACCATCATCAAGCATAAGTGCTGCCTTTATCAGAGCTTCACCATAACCGGTTGAACATGAATGGACAATTTTAGCTCCCGCAGGAAGTTTAGAGTAAATATCTTTTATTGACTTGATAGTAGTTGCAAGAGGAGAGCCATTGTTACTACTGTAAAATGAATACAGAAGTTTTCCGTCTTCGCCAACAAGTGCCACTTTTGTTGTTGTTGAACCGGCATCAATACCAAGATAGCAATTACCCTGATAAGAAGCCAGATCACCTTTTTCAACCTTATGCATACCATGTCTTTTTGTGAATTCGTCATAGGCCTCTTCATTTTCAAATAAAGGCTGCATACGTTCAACTTCAAAATCAAGCTTAATCTTGTTCTGAAGTTTTCTGATGATTTCATTTACATTTATACAGACAGAAGAATCGTAGTTCATTGCAGAACCAACAGCAGCAAATAAGTGTGAGTGGTCAGGAGCAATGATTGCGTCGCCTGTCAGATTAAGTGTACGTATAAATGCATTTCGCAGTTCAGAGAGAAAGTGCAGTGGACCACCAAGAAATGCGACATTGCCACGAATTGGCTTACCACAGGCAAGACCACTTATTGTCTGATTGACAACTGCCTGGAAAATCGATGCAGCAAGATCTTCTTTTGTTGCACCTTCATTTATAAGTGGCTGGATATCTGATTTGGCAAATACACCACAACGGGCTGCAATAGGGTATATTGACTTGTAATTTTTAGCATATTCATTAAGACCTGTGGCATCAGTCTGTAAAAGTGTAGCCATCTGGTCAATGAATGAGCCTGTACCACCGGCACAGATACCATTCATACGCTGGTCTATACCATTTGTAAAATATATTATCTTGGCATCTTCGCCGCCAAGTTCTATTGCTACATCACAGTTTGGCGCGTAATCCTGAAGTGCCGTAGAAACGGCAACAACCTCCTGTGTAAATGGAATTCCAAGATGCTTTGCAAGTGTAAGGCCACCTGAACCTGTGATTACAGGGTTAATATCAAAATCTCCTAATTTTTCAACGGCCTGTTCTAAAAGCCCCTGAAGAGTTTCCTGAATATTTGCAAAATGACGTTCATATTCAGAAAATAATATTGAATTATTATCGTCAAGTATTGCAATTTTAACCGTTGTTGAACCAATATCAATACCTAATTTATATGTGTTCATAAAATTATCGGCGAACGCCGCCCTCCTTAAAAATCTATAATTAAAAAACATTGTCGAAAAAAATACAATCTGACATATTATAGTATGAAAATGTCAAAATATCAATAAATATACAATTTTAATAATTAAAATTAAATAAAATTAATAATTTAATATTAAAAATAAATATTAAAATTGTTACATTTATAAGATTTATTGACAAAAAATATTGTGCTATTTTATACTGTTTAATAGTCTTACAAATTAAATAGAAAGGACATTGTTACAAATATGAACTGGTTTAATAAAATAGAACGCAAATATGGTAAATATGCGATAAAGAATCTGATGGTTTATGTTATTGCTTTATATGTCATCGGACTTATAGTCGATATGTTTTATCCGGGGGTATATAGTGCATATTTATCGCTGAATGCACAGGCAATACTGCATGGACAGATATGGAGAATTATTACCTTTATGATTGAGCCGCCATCATCGAATCTTATCTTTATAATTTTCGTATTGTATTTTTATTATATGATAGGAACTGTGCTTGAAAAGATATGGGGTGCTTTTAAATTCAATGTATACTTCTTTTCAGGTGTTTTACTTCAGGTAATAGCAGCAATTTTAATATACCTTATTTTCAATGTGAATTTTACAATGAGCACATATTTTATAAATATGGCACTTTTTATGGCATTTGCAATGGAACAGCCGGATATGCAGGTATTGCTGTTTTTCATAATTCCAATCAAAATGAAGTGGCTTGCATGGCTTGATGGAATATATTTTTTATTTACGATAATAGGCGGATATCTTTCAGATTTCATTCCATTCAGCATTGTATATCGTCTTGCATTAAATGGAATATTACTGGATAAGACATTTGCAACATCAGCACTTGTTTCGATGATTAATTTTATTGTATTTGCAATAATTTACAAAAAGGGACCATCAAAAACACAGACTCAGAAGAATTTCCAAAAAGCTTATAAAACATCGCAAAGGGCACAGGAAAACAGGCAAAAAAATAAAAATTCAAATCCATTTTGGGTTAATAGTGCAGAAAATGGACAGAATAATAGCAATACAGGTAATACGGGGAATATAAGAGGAAATTTAAAACTCAGTAAAAAAGGACCAAAACATAAATGTGCCGTGTGTGGCAGAACCGAGCTTGATGGTGATGATCTTGTTTTCAGGTTCTGTACTAAATGCAAGGGAAATTACGAATATTGCCAGGACCATTTGTATACGCATATACATGTTACGGATGATAAAAAGTAAAATCTGGCGGAAAATAACGTTAAAAAATTTTAAATTATATATTTTATTATATAAATAAGTAAAATATGCTTGCATTTATTTCAATTTTATGTAATAATTTGCAAACGTGAATTATATGTTTAGGATTATATTTTTTGGAGGTTAATAATGAAGAAGACAAAGATTATTTGTACAATGGGTCCTAATACTAATGACAGAGAACTTATCAAGAATCTCGCATTAAATGGTATGGACGTTGCAAGATTCAATTTCTCACATGGTGATCATGAAGAACAGGGCGGACGTTTCGCATTAGTTGAAAGTGTTCGTGAAGAATTAGGAATTCCTATTGCTACTTTACTTGATACAAAGGGACCAGAAATCAGAACAGGTGCTATTGAAGGAGATAAGAAGGTTACACTTGTTGAAGGTCAGAAATATACACTTACAACAAGAGACGTAATGGGTGATGACAAAATTAACAGCATTACTTACAAGGGTCTTCCGGAAGACGTTGTTCCAGGTAACAAGATTCTTATTGATGATGGTCTTATTGAACTTGACGTTGACAGCGTTAATGGTACAGAAATCGAGTGTACTGTTGCTAACGGTGGCGAATTAGGTTCTAAGAAGGGTGTTAATGTACCTAACGTAAAGATTAAACTTCCAGGAATTACAGAAAAAGATAAAGATGATATTATTTTCGGTGTTGAAAAGGGATTTGATTTCATTGCAGCTTCATTCGTAAGAAATGCTGCATGTGTACAGGAAATCAAAGAATTAGTTTGGTCACACAATGCTGATATCCCTGTAATCGCTAAGATTGAAAATGCTGAAGGTATTGAAAATATTGATGAAATCATTGAAGTAGCTGATGGTATCATGGTTGCACGTGGTGATATGGGTGTTGAAATCCCAGCTGAACAGGTTCCATATATCCAGAAGGAAATCATCAGAAAGTGTAACGAAGCTTATAAGCCAGTTATCACAGCAACACAGATGCTTGATTCTATGATTAGAAATCCACGTCCTACAAGAGCTGAAGTTGCCGATGTAGCTAATGCTATTTATGATGGTACAGACGTAATCATGCTTTCAGGTGAAACAGCTAATGGTAAATATCCTCTTGAAGCTGTTAAGATGATGGCTAAGATTGCTGAAACAACAGAAGCACGTATTCATGGTGCACAGAACGATACAGCAGAACTTCATAAGAAGAGAAACGTATCAAGTGCTGTAGCTACAGCTACTGTTACAACAGCTGAAAACCTCAATGCACAGGCTATTATCTGCCCAACAATTTCTGGTTTCACAGCAAGACTTACATCAAAGCTTAAACCAGACATCCAGATTATTGGTTGTACACCATATGACAGAGTTCTTAGAAAGATGCAGTTATATCGTGGTGTAAGACCTGTTAAGACAGCTCAGGAAGTATCAACAGACCAGATTATTAAGCATGCTGTAGAAGTTTCAGAAAATGCAGGTTATGTTAAGGCTGGCGACGTAGCAGTTGTTTGTGCAGGTATTGCAACTTCATCTGCTCCAGATGCTCAGAGAGGTCTTACAAATACAATGAGAGTTGTTACAATCTAGTTTTATAAAACATTGGATTTGTAATAATTTAGATTAATGACATTAAAAAAAGTTTTTATCTGGCTGCCGGTTGTATTTATGCTCATGCTTATCTTTGGATTTTCGGGGCAGGACGGCAGTCAGTCAGGTGGACTTAGCAGAAAGGCTGCATCGGTTCTTATAGATGCTGCAGATGGTATCGGTATTATAAATGTTACAGATGATAACAGGGATACTTATATTGAAAATATGCAGTTTCCAATAAGAAAAGGTGCACATATGACAGAATATGCTATACTTGGCGGTTTCGTTTATCTGGCATTGTATGTTGATGGAGTAAGGAAAAAGGCAGTTAAGTATTTTTCTCTTATACTTGTATTTCTGTTTGCATCAGCTGATGAATTCCATCAGTTATTTGTGCCTGGAAGAAGCGGTCAGTTTTCGGATGTATTAATAGATTGTACCGGATGCATTATTGGTTTATTATTGATTGAACTGAATATTAAACGCGTTGAAGGAAAGAAGTAATATCATTTATGATTACAGAAAGTTACCGGATGATGAGAGGTGCAAAAACAGAGTGATATGAATACATTCCGAAGTTGTGTTTCTGAAAGCATTACCATGTCAGAGTCAGCTGTTATGTTTCTGGCAGATAGTAAGGTTATTAGGAAATATCGTGTAGTATACGTTATAATACTTAAGTCAGTTGACTTTTTAAGGCGGATAATGTGAGTTATCCGTGAATAAAGGTGGTAACACGAAGCAAAGCTCTCGTCCTTTTACAGGACGGGAGCTTTTTTTATGGAGGAGAAAAAAATGACATTATATGATGAATTAGTAGCAAGAGGGCTTATAGCCCAGGTTACAGATGAAGACGTTATCAAAGATCTTATTAACAATGGAAAAGCTGTATTTTATATTGGATTTGATCCTACGGCGGACAGCCTTCATGTTGGACATTTTATGGCATTATGTCTTATGAAGAGACTTCAGCAGGCTGGTAATAAGCCAATCGCACTTGTAGGTGGTGGTACTGCAATGATTGGTGATCCATCAGGAAGAACAGATATGCGTCAGATGCTTACAAAGGAACAGATACAGCATAACTGTGAATGTTTTAAGAAACAGATGAGCAGATTTATTGATTTTTCAGATGGAAAGGCTTTACTTGTAAATAACGCCGACTGGTTACTTAAACTGAATTATGTTGAACTTTTAAGAGAGGTAGGCGCATGTTTTTCAGTTAATAATATGCTTAGAGCTGAATGTTATAAGCAGAGAATGGAGAGAGGCCTTAGTTTCCTCGAATTTAACTACATGATTATGCAGTCATATGATTTCTATATGTTATATCAGAAATATGGATGTAATCTTCAGTTTGGTGGTGACGATCAGTGGAGTAATATGCTTTTTGGTACAGAGCTTATAAGAAAGAAGCTTTCTAAAGATGCAAGTGCAATGACAATAACACTTCTTCTTAATTCAGAAGGTAAGAAAATGGGTAAGACACAGTCAGGGGCTGTATGGCTTGATCCTGAAAAGACATCACCTTATGAATTCTATCAGTACTGGAGAAATGTTGATGATGCAGATGTATTAAAATGTATCAGAATGCTTACATTCCTTCCACTTGAAGAAATTGATGCAATGAGTGACTGGGAAGGTGCACAGCTTAATAAAGCAAAGGAAATTCTTGCGTTTGAACTCACAAAGCTTGTTCATGGTGAAGAAGAAGCAACTAAGGCACAGAATACTGCAAGATCAATCTTTACAGGTGGAGATTCAGAAAATATGCCAACAGCACAGATCAGCGCAGAAAGCTTTAAGGAAGATGCAATTGATGCTATATCACTTGTATTTGATGCAGGACTGGCAACATCACGTTCAGATGCAAGAAGATCAATACAGCAGGGTGGTATCAGTGTTAATGGTGAAAAAGTAAGCTCAATTGATGATAAATTTGAAAAGTCATTATTTGAAGGTGAAGGAGCTGTACTTAAGAAAGGCAAAAAGACTTTCCGTAAAGTTACGATTAAATAATAAATGTGAGTGGCAACAGAAATTTCTGACACCTGCATTATAAAATGCATAATAATAAATAACCGTTTAGTGGGGGGACAGAATCAGTATGGAGAAAAAGCAGATTATATTCATCAGGGTAATGAGTGTCATTGCTGTACTTGCAGTGATGACGCTGCTTATGATATTTGGATGTGGAAGCGGATTATTTGGCCACATCGTAAATAATATAAACACGAATAAAGTCGATATAAATTCAGCTGATGCATCAATTTATAATTTATATTATTATAAGGGGCTCAATGTAATTTACAGGATTTTGTTTTCAATATCATTATTTACGACAGTGATGGCATTAGTGTGTATGCTTGCAAGAAAAGGAATGGCTTACAGCTTTGCAAAAGTATCAGCAGTATCAGTGATTGTAACGGGGATATTTGTGCTGTTTGCAAAGATATTTGAAGGAAGTACGGGCGTACATAAATTTATTGATTCATTTTTTATTGGTAAAATAGATGGCAGTTTTGAAACGGCAAAGCTTATGCCTGTGCCTGTAGTGCCGGTTATTCTTATCATAATTGCGGGATTGTGCCTTTGTCTTATAAAGTCAAGCGGACTAGCAAAACAGAAGGTATATGCTTCAGCAGGCATGAAGGATATTATGCCTGTTATAATGCCTGTACTGTTAGGCAGCATATTTTTTGAAACACTGCGTAGCATTATAATAGGGACTGTAAGTGACACTGTATCATCAAATGCAGCACTTGCTAACAGTTATATATGTGATTATTTTTTTGGTGACAGATTTGTATATAATCTTTCTTATGCAGTATTTATTCTTATAGGTCTTATTATTGCTATATTTTTAAAAATCAGGCAGAAAAATATTATAGCAGCAGGAGTACCGGTGGTAATATGTGCTGTATCAGGGCTGATATACTATTTAAACCCCAAGCCGCTGTTTGGTTTCCTTACATTAGATGAGAGTTTGTGTGATATAGTAGATGCAGTTCATCCGTTATATATAATACTTTTTATCGTTGATGTTTTGCTGCTTGTATTGTTAACACTAAATGCATATACGGGTAGTTGCACAATAAAAAATATGCTGATCACCATACTTGTTAATATAGTTCTCAGCATATTGTTAATATTGATATTAGGGAAAATATGTGGACTTGCAGGCATGTATTCGGGAAGTATAATTGCAGATGTTATAACTGCATTATACGGTTTTTATACCACTGATATCCGTAGAAGCCATCATTGAGTAGTTAGTATAATAAACTACAAATCCAGGTTTTGCAGCCGCAGGTTTTTTAACTTCTTTTTTTAAAACATAATCAATTTCTACTTTATCCTGGTCGTGTCCTTTGGAGTAGTGGGCAGCAAGGCTTGCTGCTTCTTCAAAGGTGCGGTCAGGTAATTCTTTGCCGTTGGTTCTTACAATAACGTGGGAACCCGGCATTTTTTTAGCATGGAACCACCAGTCATTACCATTGGCAAATTTAAATGTCAGTTCATCATTCTGGAGATTATTTTTGCCAACGTACATATCAAAACCATCTGATGAAATATAGTGAAATGGTTTACTGGTTATCCGCGTACGTTTCTTATCAGATGTTTTCTTGTGAATATATCCTGACTGTATAAGTTCTTCCTTAAGTTCTGTAAGATCTTCTTCAGCTACAGCAATATTAAGTGCAGTGGCTATCGATTCAAGGTATTCAATTTCTTCAGAAGTTTCTAAAACAAGTTTGCTTTCTGCTTCAAAGGTACGTTTAAGCTTGTTATACCTGTTAAAATATTTTACAGAATTTTCTGATGGAGTAAGAGTCGGGTCAAGAGGAATGGTAATCTCTTCATTGGTATAGTAATTAAGTGCTTTAAACGATTTTGCACCTTCTGCTACATTATAGCCATATGTGTTTATAAGTTCACCATAAATTCTGAACTTGTCGCGCTTTTCCGTGTCTTTTAACTGTTTTTCCTGGATATCAAGTTTTTTGCAGGAACGTTCAAGGGCAGTAGTAACGATTCTTCTTAGGTCAGAAGATTTCTGGCGGATTCGTGTAATGATTTCCTTCTTTGCATAGAAATCCTTCAGAAGTGTACTTATTGAATCAAAATTTCTGCAGTCATCATACATGGTCATTGTTATAGACGAATAGTCCTTTGGTTCGTTGTTTACGTAAAAAATATTAGGCGTAAACTCGTTGTTTGAAACACTTTCCATAACATTTGAAAACATCGTGAAAAAATGAAGCTGCTCATTTTCTGAAAGACAATTTGCAGGATGCGTTGATTCGATAGAAGACTGGAAGCATATTTCATCTGCAACTGCAGGACTTATTCCTGTATAGCTTGTGTAAAGGGCCTTGTTTAAAGCGCATGGTTTGGCGTATACAGCTGAGCTGAAGGTTTCATAATCAGTATTCAGAGGATTGTGCTTATGCATGGTGTCAGGAATAAAATATTTTCTGCCGGGAAGTACTTCTCGCACGGAACTTATCTGGGCAGAGACATGCTTTATACTGTCAAGTATATTATTGTCATCATCGCAGAATATGATATTGCTGTATTTTCCCATAAATTCAACAATTAAGTGTTTGCGGCATAAGTCTCCAAGATCATTTAAATGCTCTATTTCAAAATCAAGGATTCGTTCAAGGCCGGGCTGTGTTATATTTAAAAGACGTCCGTTATTTATATGCTTACGTAAAAGCATACAGAAATTAGGAGCTGTAAGCGGACTTGGTTTGGTATCGGTTGAAAGATATATAAGTGGAAGACTTGCATTTGCTGAGATAGTCAGCTTGTACTGACTCTTGCCATTCTTTATTGTAAGCAGCAGCTCATCATTTTCAGGCTGTGCTATTTTATAAAGACGTCCTCCGACAATAGTACCTTCAAGTTCATGTTTTATATTTGAAATTACAATTCCATCTAAAGCCATAATAGTGTGCCTTTCCTAAATAATTATGATGTTAAAATTTTGTTATCATAGCCATATATTAGCATAAATATTGGAAGCTGTCTTGTACTTTTGACTGGAAATTGTTATAATACATCAGATATGGTATTGATTTGAGCCAGAGCTTCAAATATAATTTATAATTGACTACAGTCGGATTCTGAGATTTTCGATGTGTGTCATTGTAATAAAAGGCTCTGACAGAGATTAGTGTGAAAATCATGCTGATGTTATGATTATTCACACGGCTATTTGTTTCGGAGCAAAACAGATAGCTCATGATGGGAGATGAGAAATCGCCTATGCGAATTTCGCATCGCCTGTCCGAAATAAAGTTGCTCAGAAATGAGGATTAGTTAGTATGATTAAAAGTATGACGGGGTTTGGCCGGTTCGAACAAGTTGAAGAAAAAAGAAAAATTTCAGTTGAGATAAAATCTGTAAACCATAGATTTTTTGAAGCCGGGATTAAAATGCCAAAGAAGCTTAATGCATTTGAAGGAAGAATCCGTGACGTTATAAAGAAATATGCACAGCGTGGAAAGATAGACGTTTTCATTAATTATGAAGATATGACAGAAAACAAGGTCGAACTGACTTATAATAAAGATCTGGCAGCAGAATATATGAATATATTCAATCAGATGGCAGAGCAGTTTGATATGAATAATGATGTCACAATATCAGCATTGTCAAGGTATCCTGAGGTAATTGACATGCAGGCAGTACCGGTAAATGAAGAAGAATTGTGGAAATTTATTGAAAATGCAGTGAAATCAGCATGTGAGCAGCTTGTTGAAACAAGGATTACAGAGGGCGAAAACCTTAAGAATGATTTAATAAAGAAGCTTGAAAATATGCGTGAAAATGTTGCATTTATTGAAGAGAGAAGTCCACAGATAATGAAAGAATATCGTGGTAAGTTAGAAGCAAAGGTAAAGGAACTTCTGGCTGATACGCAGATTGATGAGAGCAGAATTGCAACAGAAGTAATAATATACGCTGATAAAATCTGCGTTGATGAAGAAACTGTAAGACTCCGGAGCCACATTGACCACGCTGAAAGCTGCTTAAATGAAGATGGTGGTGTCGGACGTAAGCTTGATTTTATTGCACAGGAAATGAACAGAGAGGCAAATACTATCCTTTCAAAGGCCGATGATATTGAAATATCTAATACTGCTATTGATTTAAAAACTGATATTGAAAAGGTAAGAGAACAGATACAGAATATTGAGTAAAAAATACTTGAATGTCGTTGAAGTTTTTTGTATAATTAAGAGTACGTTTAAGGACAAACTATAGCTTGGAGGCTTATTTTAATGAGTGAAAGAGGAATACTTACTGTTATTTCAGGCTTTTCCGGTTCAGGAAAGGGAACTGTCATGAAAGAAATCGTTAATAAGTATGATGATTATGCTTTATCGATTTCAGCTACGACACGTTCACCAAGGGAAGGCGAAGTCGATGGAAGAGAATATTTTTTTAAGACTGAAGAAGAATTTAAAAATATGATTTCAAATAATGAGCTGGTTGAATATGCCCAGTATGTAGGCAATTATTATGGAACTCCAAAGCAGTATGTTGAAGAACAGTTAGAAGCCGGCAGGAATGTTATACTTGAGATTGAAATTCAGGGAGCACTTAAGGTAAGGGATTTATTTCCTGATACAGTACTTCTGTTTATTACTCCACCTAGTGCAGCAGAACTTGAAAAACGTCTGCGTGGACGTGGAACAGAGGATGATGCAACAATAAGGGCAAGGCTTAAAAGAGCCACAGAAGAGGCAGACGGAGTTGAGAATTACGATTACATAGTAATTAACAGGGACGTAACCGAATGTGCAGCTGAGATTAATAAGATAGTCGAGAGTAAAAGAAATATTGCAGCTAAAAGATTAGGACTTATTAATGATATAAAAGAAGAATTAAAAACTATTTTGGAAGGAGATAATTAAATGATACATCCATCTTATACAGAGTTAATGGCAAAGGTTAACAGTGAGGTTGAAGAAGGTGAACAGCCAATCGTTGAAAGCAGATATTCTCTTGTAAAGGCAGCAGCAAAGAGAGCTAAGCAGATAATCGATGCAAGAGCAATTGAGGAAAGAGTTGCAAAGAATCCTGATAAGGATAAGTTGGGCGACGAGATAATGACAAGGGATGATAAAAGAAAGGTTAAGCTTGGAACACCACTCATTCCTCATTCAGATAATATGAAGCCTTTATCAATCGCAGTTGAAGAACTTTACGAAGGAAAGGTTAAGATTGTAGGCGATTCAGGTGATGATAGCGAAGAACTTTAATATTTTACTGTAATAGTAAAATTTAAAAGAGGTATATGATATAAATACAACAAGGAAGTTTCATCATGGATTTGGATGGAGACTTCCTTGTTTTGCGTTAGAAGTTTTTGGCTATGGTTTGCTTTATGATAAAGCGGGGAGGCAAAATGAGTTACAACGAGACAGACAGATCTATAAAATGTATTAATTCAGTAAAATGTGGCGGATGTCAGTATGCAGGAATGTCCTATGAAAACGAATTGAAGCTTAAGCAGGAATATGTAGATGGACTTTTCAAGAAAATATGTAAGTGCGATCCTATACTCGGAATGTACAGACCGGTTTTTTACAGGAATAAGGTGCATGCTGTAATCGGAAAGGATAAGGACGGCCAGATTATTTCAGGAACTTACGAGGAAGGAACACATAATATTGTTGACAACGATGAATGTATGATAGAAGATAAAAAATCTGATGAAATAATCCGCACACTTAAGGAACTGTTTAAGTCATTTAAATATGAACCGTATGATGAGGATGCAAGAAGAGGATTTATAAGGCATGTGCTTATCAGAAGAGGTTTTTCAACAAAGGAAATTATGGTTGTTCTTGTCACATCCGAGATTAAATTTCCGTCAAAAAATAATTTTGTTAAAGCTTTACTTGATAAACATCCGGAAATCACAACAATAGTGCAGAATGTAAATGGGCATTCAACAAGCATGGTGCTTGCAGACAGAAATAAAGTAATATACGGAAAAGGCTATATTGAGGATGTATTGTGCGGATGCCGCTTCAGAATAAGCCCATCTTCATTTTATCAGATAAATCCGAGCCAGACTGAAAAATTGTATAAATCGGCCATGAAAATGGCAGAAATAACACCAAAGGATACAGTAATTGACGCATATTGCGGGATTGGAACGATAGGAATCTGTGCTGCCTCAAAAGCTAAAAAGGTTATTGGTGTTGAACTTAATCAGGATGCCGTAAAGGATGCCCAGACAAATGCAGAAATAAACAATCTGCGCAATATAAGCTTTGTAAATGCTGATGCCGGAGAATTCCTTGTAGAATACTCAAAGACCAAAAGAGCCGATGTAGTAATCATGGACCCACCAAGAAGCGGTTCAACAGAGGACTTCCTCAATTCGCTTATAAAAATCAAGCCGGACAGAATAGTTTACATATCATGCAATCCACAGACACAGGTGCGTGACATACAGGTGTTAAAGAAAGGCGGATATGAGGTGAAAGAATGTAAGCCGGTGGATCTGTTTCCGCATACGGGGCATGTGGAGAGCTGTGTGTTGCTATGCAGAGCCGATACTTAGAAATCCTTGATTTTACGCAGTTTTTCGACCATTTTGTATTTACACCAAATGCAGAAAATGTACTGGAAAAGGAGTTAAAAAAGGAAATTCCAGTCAGTGTGGGAATAGAACTGGTAGTGGTGGATATGTCAAGAAATGCCGACTTTATCAGGTAAAAACGAACATATCGTGTATAGTAAACGCAAGAACGAAAGGAGCAGTAATAATATGATAGAATTACAACAATATATGTTGGATAAAATCAGTGATTTTAAGGCAAAAGTATGTAATCCTGAGGCATGTTTAAATAACATGGCTAATTGTGATAAAGAATTTAAGAGAATGTGGAAAAGGGATAAAGAGTCCTTTGATTATGCAGGAATAACAAATAATGAAAAAGTAATGGACTACGTACAAAAATTTGAAGGTTCGGTGTATTTCGTGGAAAATTATGTAAAGCGAGGATATATTGAAGATGACTATAATATGTACGAAAGTCTTTATAAAGCACTTACAGCGTTATTTAAAATGGCACAGAATATGGACAATTCGTATTGTGAATTTGAAGAAATAAGCATTCAAGATGTAGATGAAATCTTTAATAAACTAGAAAAAATTGCACAGCGAATGAAAAATGCAAATAGGCGTAGAGAAATGCAGGATTAGGGGGATATACATGGAAAATTACAATGAATTTGAATTAAACGGTCAAAAGTTTAAGGTGACTTATAAGAATGATAAAAATATTGTTTGGGCGATTACTTATGTAAATGGAATGCAGATAAAAGCACATGGCGATAGTATCCAGACAGCATATTGGGCAATTCAAAACCATGTAAATACAATGTTAAATTTTAGACTTTAAAAATTGCACTTTTGGCTGTAAAAGGCTGAAAGTGCTTTTTTTGTACCATTTTTTAGACGGAAAAGCCTTGAAAATCGCTAGTATAAGGCAAAAAATATGTGAAATTTTTTGAAGTACCTGCTTATGGTATTTTCTAAAGCAAAGCTAGATTGTAACCGTACCCCTCTGTATATGCGGTCAATCAGCACGACCTAGACAAGTCGTTAAACTGTCTTTTTTTGTTGCCTAAAAATATGTGTTGACGAAAGGAGTTGTTATCAATGGAACAGGATTTTAAGAAATGGCTGGAAGAACAAACCGCCTGCTGGTATCTGCTGTCAGATAAACAGTACGAATGGTATCTCAATCAATGGCTGAATGAAATCGAGGACAAACGAAAGGAGCAAAAACATGATGAAATGGTTTAAAAATGTTATTACTGTCGAGGAATTAAGAAAAGAATACAGAAGATTATTAAAGTTGTACCACCCCGATAATGAAAATGGAAGTGTTGAGGTTACACAGGAAATCAATGCTGAATATGACCGCTTATTTACCATTTTAAGCAAAGAAACACAGTCAGATAACCAATCACATACCTATAACACAGATGATGAAAATAAGGCGTTTAAAGAGGTATTAAACAGTATTATCCATATCAATGCAGATATAGAAATTATAGGCTCTTGGTTATGGGTTCATGGTGGTTATGAATATCGTGAACTATTGAAATTAGCAGGCTTTAAGTATGCTCCTAAAAAGAAAAGCTGGTGCTGGCATTATGGTGATTACAACCGCTATCACAAGAAAGAAATCTCACTTGATGAAATTCGTTTGAAGTACGGAAGTCAATCTGTAAACCATAAATCTAAGCAATATGCGTTGAATTAGGAAAGGAAGTGTTTTATATGTGTATGATGAATTATAAGGATGTAAGCGAATATAACAGTCCTTGTAGTAGTTGCCCCGAATACCTCAATAGCTGTATGCCAGTTGTTGCAAATGGTTTTCTAATCGAATGTGACCTCTGCTATTGTGAATGGTGCAGTTGCTATGATGATTGTATGAATGGGGGTGTTGATGATGAAGCTAGTGAATTATGATGAACGAACCTTGATTTTGCAAAATCTAAGACCAGTTACAAGACAAGTTAATAATACATATACTAAGGCTCAATATCGTATTCTGTGTAATCTGATTAGGCAGAAGCGAATTACAGAGCCTTTTTTCATGCTTGTAGTATCTTCTTTATATAATGTAAACGACTGGAAAAAGCTTAATTACAATCAGATGTACGAGCTAATTCACATTTTAACTTTTTACGATTATACGAAAGTGAGGTTATAGCCATGAATGATTTATTAGAGAAAATATATGAAAATGTTATAAGACAGGAAGATGATACTCTTGATATGGAAAAGCGTATCAATGATTGTATGGAAGAATACATATCACATTATGATGATATTTCCGAAAAGGATAAGGAACGCATTAGAGATTTTGTATATTACGCAGTTCTGATAAGTGAAAAAGAAGCATTTCAACTAGGCATAAAATGTGCTGTCAAAATGCTACTATCATTGTTGAATGATTTATAAAATCTCAATCATCTTTAAAATTTTTTGTTTCTTTTCGTTATCGCAGTCTTTTAATGCTCTTAATATTTCATTATCCAGTGCTAATGATGAATTTTCGTACTGGTCAGATAAGAGGTAATCTATCGAGGTATTGAGAGCATTTGCGATAGCAAGAAGTACATTCAAACTAACTTTTGTATGATTATTTTCAACATTTGAAATATGTGAGGTATTGCAACTAACCATTTCTGCTAAATCGTCCTGCGTTAAATCTTTACTTTTGCGTATTTCTTTTATTTTTAAGCCTAGCAATTTATAATCTATTTCCTGTTGCAATCAGAACACCACCTTGCCTATATGAGTATATGTATGTTCTAATTGTATTATTGATGGTTTTGTGTTAGAATAATCTGAGTAAGTTAAATATACTTATATAGGCAAATTACTTAGGAAAGAGGTGCATGAATGTATTGCAGAGAATGTGGAAATGAATTACAGAGTAATGCAGTAAGATGTTCCAAATGCTCAACACAAGTTGGATATGGTGTGAACTATTGCCATAACTGTGGATACAACACTAATGCCAAGTTGGAGTTCTGTCGAAATTGTGGAGCTAAATTATCAAACAAAGTATCGGTACAGAAACAGACACAAAAAATTAACGAATTGAATATGCAGGCAAAGAAGACTAAGAAAATGGTAAAAGTTTTTAAACGACTAAGTATTTCCTGTGTGGTTATTTTTTTATGTTTAGTGGCATTTCTAGTATTAAGACCACAGCCAGCTAATATTCCAGATGCAAGAAAGGCAGATGAATTTTTAAAGGTTGGAAATGTTTACTATTATGATAGTTCATATGTGAGTGAAGAGGTTGCCAGTTATTGGGCTCAAAGCCGAGCAATAATTAGTTATATTGTGTGTTCGATTTTTGCTTTTATAGTTTCAATCATCAGCAAAATTGTATTACAGAATAAATATAACAGGCTTATTGCCACCATAAAGAAGGAGAAGAAAAATGTATTGTAGGACATGTGGTAACAAGATGAATGATAACGCTGAAATATGCGTAAAGTGCGGTGTTAGAAAGAATGTTGGCTCTGATTACTGTCAAGTATGTGGGGCAAGAACAACATCTTCTATGGTTAATTGTAAAAAATGTGGAGCTAAATTGATGAAAGCAATGTCATCAACACAGGTCAAGAAAAAAGCTGTATCAAAAGGCAAGAAAACTTTCGGTACTATTTTACTTGTACTTGGTATTATATTATTGTTTGCCGCTGTTATAAACTTTGGTTCAGGATTTACCAGTGGAAGCAGTTATAGTTCATATAACAGTTTAAGTGCCGCTGGAAGATGTGGAGTTTTGGGAGCTTTATTTACTGGATTTGGTGTTAGGTTGAGGAAAAAGTAAAACACAGAGGAGTGGATAACTATGGTAGCTGTATTTGTAATAATTATTATTTTATTGATAATCGGTTCATATAGCAAAGATGATGAAGTCAAAGACTTTTCTGAACATCAGCTAAAAGGAACTATACATAGCGGTGGATTTTATCGTTTAATTATGGAAATTATCAAGGGGCTGTTTTAAGAACACTAGCAGATAGAGCCTACTTTATAGCCATGTAAATCAATATTTCATATCAAAATGTAACATAACGGAGATACTTCACAATCGAGGTATCTCCATTTCTTGTTTACAGGGGAATTATCTGCTCATTTTATAGGCATTTTGGTGTTAGTTGTGTGGTAAATCATTTAAAGTATATACACCACTGAAATTAAAATTGTTGCGGTTAATACTATTTTTCTATTAGTTTTACTTCTGCTGTGTTTACAATAGCAGAAACAGGCGAAACTGTATCATCAGAGTTAAGTTCATCTAGTTCCTGTTGAGTGATTATTGCTTCATCTGCCTTATAATCATTTGTTTCCTCAAAAGCTCTATGCAATACAGGCATGAGGATATTTTCTAAATATTCAATCGTAGTCTGACTAAAAACATATTCCTGTATTTTTAACATGCTTGTTTTTTCTGTTGCTGAAAGCTCTTTATTCTGTCGAATATCGTTTATTTGGTACAGGCTATTATATATGGTTACCAGTGCATTAAATAATTCATGGGGATTAGATAACAGGGCAGAAAGCATAAGTTCTATCATATGATTTCCACTGTCCAGTTCTAGTAATTGGGATAAATTTTTATAAAAGGTATCATCAAATGGAAAGAGTTTTCCTAGTTCATAATATTTTTTATTCTTGGTAGCTGTTTCTTCCATGAAGTATTCATAACAAATATCTTCGTTTTGTTCTTCTGAAAAATAATTTTTATATGCTTTGATAGTGGACACAGTTGCGGTATCACAACCCTCTCTTTCTAATTTTGAGATAGTTGAAAATGCAATACCTATTTTATCTGCTAAATCTCGTTGAGATATATTAGGTTTCCATGTTGTATCGTTGTCATATCGTAATTTTGCATAGTTATTTCTTTCTCCCATGTAGTTAATCTCCTTTGTTCAAAAAAATGCACAAAATAGAAAAAGATTTGAAATTGATTGAATTTGTGCAAAAAATTGTTATTTCGACCATTATACAATAGAATGACATTGTAAACAACAGCAACACCAAAAACAATGCAGTAGGCTAGCCAGTTTAAAGTAATGCTGATTGTTGAACAAATAAATTACAGGGAGGAAATAAACCAATGGATAATAAACAGATTAGAGCAGTCATGCGTGATAATAATATTTATATGTGGCAGGTAGCAAAGAAGCTGAAAGTTAATGAAACATCATTCTGCAAATGGTTTCGAGAGGAGTTATCAGAAGAAAGAAAACAGCAGGTCATGTCAGCTATTGAAGAAATCAAGTTAGACAGACTGAAAGAACAGAAATGATGATGAACAGTTATATTATGTCCTTCGGAGCAGATATAGCAAGTTACGACTGACAGCAACAGCAATAACTATTATATAGGTTATAAGCTCTCAATAAGCGTAAAATCAAGGATTTTCCACTTATTGAGGGTAGACCTAAGATAGATTTTACGTTGATGTATAGACATAGTATAAGTCATTTGCAGGAGGATTATTGTGCATACATTTGAATTAAATTGCAACATATCTCGGACCGCTTATAGATACCTGCATGATAATCTTCCACTTCTTTCTAAAGTAAGTGATTATGTGGAGCGAACCAATTATTACTCTGCTAAAGGTATCATGCAGATTGAGTTAAGAACATATAAGTATGTGAAATATGGTGTGGTAATGGAACGCTATTATGTTGTACTTCGGTGTAATCCGTCAATCATCATGGGCGATAGCAAAGTATTTTTAGTAGATTTAACAAGGTATGCCCCTGCTGATATTTTAGACAGATTATTAAAGCGGATATATGAGATTAACGAGTTTCGTTATATCCGACTGGATAAACAGCCATTGTCATTGTTTCTGACGAACAGAGCAGATATAGCAGAGGACATACAGGTTGATTTTCCACAGATTGTAGTATGGCTTTGTAATATGTCTTTCCCTTATGGTTATCGCAATATGAAGCGTACAGATATTGCTAAGGACATAGACAGTTTATATATTGAAAGCTGTTGTTTTTCCAATGGTTCGAGAGCTTTTAACATTTATCACAAGTGGATTGCTTTGATAAATACAGGGAAAGAGATACCAACAGAGGAACAGGAGCAGATACAGCGAACAGTCAGACTGGAAACACAGATTAAAAAGCAGGGTATCTATAACATGAAGTTACCGACCAAACGTTCAATAGAACCATTTTTAGAAAAGGACTTCTGCCATGAGTATCTAAAGAAAGAAATCCGTAACATATTCGGCATAGAAAAATATGTGAGCAGGAGCAAAGCTGTTGAGTTGATTAACAACAGTTCCTATAAACCATATGATAAGGCGGTTATGGTATCCATTATTGATATGATACAGCATTTCAAAGGTCTGTATGAACTTGAAAAAGCGATTGCAGACACTAATATATATACACCACCGCAATATGGAAATATAAGGTCATTTAAAGAGAGTTGGTTAAAGAAGTTTAAATGTTTAGGCATACAGCCTGTTGTTATTCCCGATAGTATGGGGATTGATGAAATACCAAGTATTTATGATTTATTGATAAAAGAAAGTGAGAATGATTATGAGTAAAGAAAAAAGATATGATACCAAATCGGTAAAGGAAATGTTATTAAATAATGCGAGATATGCGTGTTTTGCATTAGGAAGAGCAAACAGTGAAAACACTATATTTGAAGAAGAATTGATTATAAAAGCTATGGATGAGGTGTTAGAAAAGGATACAGGAAGTGAAGAACAATTTAAAAAGTTATTAGGATTATCTTATATGTTACATGGAATTACAGATAATCTTCGTTTATTCGATAGTGGGTCTAAACAGATTGAGTTTAACGAAAAAGAAGAACCATTTTAATATCATAGAAAGTTGGTGAATTTATGAAGAATGAAAAATTATTGCAGTACAGCAAAGAATTATCCCTGCTGTCACAGTTATTGCAAAGCAAGTTAATAACAGAAACCGAGTATCAGAAAATTAAAACCAAACTGATGAATGAATACAATATTATATCAGATATAACAGCTATGACAGCCTAAAACAAGGCTTCATATAAATTACTATATTATAATTACAGGAGGTACAAGACTATGACAAATCCAACAGTACAGGTTCGTAAAGCAACTAAACAGACAGTAAGCAGAAGAAAGGGTGTTCATTTGAACACTCTTAGGGTAGCGGCTTATGCAAGAGTATCAACAGATAGTGAGGAACAGCTTGAAAGCTACCAGTCACAGGTAAAATATTATACGGAGCTTATCAGCAATAATCCCGAATGGCAGTTTGTAGGTGTATATGCTGATGAAGCAATAACAGGAACACAGACCACCAAGAGAGAGGATTTTAACCGCATGATTAACGATTGTATGAATGGAGATATAGATTTGATTATCGTAAAATCCATATCCCGATTTGCAAGGAATACAGTTGATACCTTACAATATGTGCGAGCCTTAAAGGAAAAGAGCGTTGCAGTCATGTTTGAGGAAGAAAATATTAACACGCTTACTATGGACGGAGAATTATTACTTACAATCCTTAGTTCTGTTGCACAGCAGGAAGTACAGAATATTTCTGAACATGTAAAGTTAGGTCTTTCCATGAAAATGCAGAGAGGGGAAATGGTTGGTTTTAATGGCTGTCTTGGTTATGATTATCACAAAGAAGATAAAACCATTACAGTCAATGAAAAAGAAGCCGAAGCAGTACGCTACATATTCAACAGATATGTTGAGGGTGCAGGCGGTAAAGTCATAGCAAGAGAATTAAAAAATCTTGGATATAAAAATAAGCGTGGCGAAAGCAGTTTCAGTGAGCATGGTGTTATCGGTATTATCAAGAATGAGAAATACAAAGGCGATTTGCTTATGGGAAAGACATTTACAGTTGACCCGATTACCAAACGCAGACTTGATAATATGGGAGAAGCTGACCAGTATTATACAGAAAATCATCACGAAGCCATTATAAGCAGAGAATTGTGGGATAAAGCGAATGAGATACTAAATAAACGCAAAGGTTCACATTCAAGAAGCAATGGTAAGCGAGATAAATACAGCAGACAGTATTCTTTTAGTTGTTTATTGAAATGTGGTTTTTGTGGTGGAAATCTCACAAGAAGAACATGGAACTCACGAACAGATTACAAAAAGACAATATGGCAATGTGTAACTGCTACGAAACATGGCAAGAAAGAGTGTCCGTACTGCAAAGGAGTACCCGAAGCACTTATTGAAGAAGCATTTATAAGAGCATATAACGCATTATGTACTTATGACGGAGAATTTATTGACGGATTTTTGGAGCATGTCAGAGCAGGATTACAAAATAATGATACTGACAGAGAACTGAAAAACCTTAATAAAAAGATTACACGTTTGAAAGAACGCAAGAGCAGTCTTGTAGATATGCGTTTAGATGATAAGATTGATGAAGAAATCTATCAAATCAAAGTAACAGAAATCAATGAGCAAATGGACGGATTGTTATTACAGAAGCAGTCATTAAAAGATAAATTGCAAGACCAGCAGGACATTAACAAGCGTCTGACAGAATTTCAAAATGTGATAAGTAAGCATGAGATTTTACAAAAGTTTGACCGTCATGTATTTGAAAGTATTGTTGACAGAGTTATCGTTGGAGAAAAAGCGGAGAATGGAGAAATCAATCCATATAAGCTGAAATTTATATTTAAAACAGGATATGAAAAAGATGAGGTTGCAAGTTCGCAACCTTTTTCTTTTGCAAATTCATGTTCCAATGGTAACAACGATTGTGGTATAATTTCTCTACAAGGCGACAACGATACATATAGAGACAATAGTTGCACTACATCGGACAGATTTGTAAGAATCCTTGATTTTAGGCACTTTGAGAGGTTTTTCAGGTTTGACCAGAGTGACCGAAAAACATACAAAAAGGCAATTTCTGATGGAGTAAATGTGTCTGTGGTATTGGACTGCGGCTTCGGAAACACATCAAAGAGAAAGTAATACATTTATCATTCAACTAAATAACAGAAGCGTGAAAGACCGTTCATTTTCAAGAAAAATTGAAAGTGAGTGGTCTTTTTTTATACCTTTAAAACGGATTTTTATTAAGACGTTTTAAAGGGCTGATTCGATGTGTTCGAGAAAGGCGATTTTATGGAGACGATACGGAATGTGGAGATAAATCAGTTGCATGATTTTAAGAATCATCCTTTTAAGGTAGAGGTAAATATGGAATTATGTGAGCTGATGAAAAGTATTGAGAAAGAAGGTGTACTTGTGCCACTTCTTGTAAGGACAAATCCCTATGGAGATGGGTATGAGATGATATCCGGTCACAGGCGAAAGGAAGCTGCTATATGGGCAGGAGAGACGAAGGTTCCGGTTGTGATAAGAGAATTGGATGATGATCAGGCAGTTGTGGCAATGGTTGACTCTAACCTGCATAGAGAGAATCTGAAGCCAAGTGAGAAAGCATTTGCGTATAAGATGAAGCTGAATGCCATGAAACATCAGGGGAAGCACCTTGACAGTGGGACTTTGGCTCAAGTTGGACCAAAGTTTACAGATGGAAGTCAGCTAAATGAGAAGGGCAATAATACAAGTACAATAAATAGTAATGAATTACTTGCAAGACAGGTGGGAGAGAGTGTGGCACAGATAAAACGATATATAAGGCTTACAAAGCTTATCCCAAAGATACTTGATATGGTTGATGATGGGAAGATTGCATTCACGATTGCAGTAGAACTGTCTTATCTG
>CAKRGM010000029.1 GCA_934330725.1 uncultured Lachnospiraceae bacterium
AATTTATAAGAAATGTGAAAAATATGAATCTTCCAAATTGGCAGGCTGTAAAATAAATTTACCTTTCAAAGCTGAAAGAAAGTGAATACACTTGATAAAGACAAAGTTACCGAGTATAATTAGCTGTATAGTGTAAAAATTGAAACGGAGGATGGTAATAATGATAGCAGAATCAATGGTTGGACTTGTTAAGAACAGTTCAGTAATCAGACAGATGTTTGAAGAAGGAAACAGACTGGCAAAGCTCTACGGAGCAGAAAATGTATATGATTTCAGCCTCGGTAATCCTAATGTACCGGCACCGGAAATCGTAAATGAATCAATTAAAGAGATAATTGATACAGAAGAATCTACATTTGTCCATGGCTATATGAGTAATTCAGGATATGAAGACGTAAGAGAGACTATTGCCAGGTCTTTAAACAAGAGGTTTGATACCCATTTTGATTTTACTAATATTATTATGACAGTAGGTGCAGCCGGCGGACTTAATGTAATATTTAAAACTTTGCTTAATCCTGGTGATGAGGTAATTACATTTGCACCATTTTTTGGCGAATACAGAAATTACGCAGGCAATTACGGTGGAGAACTTGTTGTGGTTTCACCTGATGTTGAGAGCTTCCAGCCAAAATTTGATGAATTTGAAGCAAAGATAACACCTAAGACAAAGGCTGTTATTATAAATAATCCAAATAATCCTACAGGTGTTGTTTACTCAGAAGAAACAATAAAGAAGCTTGCAGCAATAATGGAGAAAAAGCAGGAAGAATACAATACACAGATATTCCTTATCGCTGATGAGCCATACAGGGAACTGGCATATGACGGAGTGGAGGTTCCATATCTTACAAAGTATTATAATAATACTATTGTTGGATATTCTTTTAGTAAGTCACTTTCACTGCCAGGTGAAAGAATCGGATATCTTGTTATACCTGATGAACTTGCAGATGCGGAAGACACTAAGGCAGCAGCCAGTGTTGCAACAAGAATTTTGGGATTTGTAAATGCTCCATCACTTATGCAGAGGGCAGTTGCAAAGAGTATTGATGCCAAAGTAAATGTTGAAGCCTATGATAAGAACCGTAAAGCTTTATATGAAGGCTTAAAGGAACTTGGTTTTGAATGTATTAAACCTGAGGGCGCATTTTATCTTTTTGTCAAATCACCTGTTGAAGATGAGACTGTATTCTGTGATATAGCAAAGAAGTATAATGTGCTGATTGTTCCGGGTTCTTCATTTGGATGTGCGGGATATGTAAGAATGGCATATTGTGTATCATATGAAACGATAGTTAATTCAATGCCACAGTTTGCAAAAATTGCGCAGGAACTTAATGTAACTAAAAAATAATAATGAAACTGAGGAATAATACATAACCAGATAGGAGCATATATGAGCAGTTGGAAAGATAATGTAAGAACAGTTGAACCGTATGTACCTGGCGAACAGCCTAAGATATCAAATGTTGTCAAGCTTAACACTAATGAGAATCCATATCCGCCAACGCCGGAAATAAAGAAAATATCACAGGATTTTGTGCTGGATGATTTAAGATTGTATCCTGATCCTGAAGTTACTGATCTTGTAACAGCACTGGCAGAGTATTATGGATTTAATAAGAATCAGGTTTTTGTAGGTGTCGGATCTGATGATGTTTTATCAATGTGTTTTCTGACATTTTTTAATTCAGACAAACCGATACTGTTTCCGGATATAAGTTACTCATTTTACAGTGTATGGGCTGATTTATACAGGATTCCTTATGAAATGCAGAAGTTAGATGATGATTTTAACATTGTGCCACAGGATTATTATAAAGAAAATGGCGGAGTGGTATTTCCTAACCCGAATGCACCAACAGGAAGACTGTTAGGGCTTGATGCTATTGAAGATATTATAATGCATAATCAGGATGTGGTTGTAATTGTCGATGAGGCCTATATAGATTTTGGAGGTATATCTGCGATAGATTTTGTTAATAAATACAATAATGTTCTTGTTGTACAGACATTTTCAAAGTCACGTTCAATGGCCGGTATGAGAATAGGATATGCATTCGGAAGTCCGGAACTTATAAAGGCGTTAAATGATGTTAAGTTTTCATTTAACTCATATACAATGAGCAGATTGGCAATTGCATATGGTGTTGCTGCTGTTAAGGATGATGCATATTTTAAAGAATGTACAGACAGGATAATAAAGACACGTAAGAATGCAGAGACAAGACTCGAACAGCTTGGTTTTACATTTCCAAGGTCATCATCAAACTTTATTTTTGTAACTCATAAGAGTATGGATGCTAATACGATATTTGAGGAACTTAAGAAACGTAATATATTTGTAAGACATTTTAATCAGCCGCGTATTGATAATTATCTTAGAATTACAATTGGTACTGATGAGCAGATGGAAAAACTTTACAGCGCTTTAGAAGAGATATTGTAAATTCAACAAAGATATACCGGTAATCGGTACACAGTTGTATATAACAGTATGTCTGAAATTAATATAGATAACTGAAATTAATATATATGAGATGAGGTTTTTATGGCTGTTACTTTTGAGGGCAGAAATTTTCAGAAAGAACTGGACAAAAAACTTATGCAGATAAAAGCCGCGGGTGAAGTACCGCGGCTTCTTCTTCACAGCTGCTGTGCACCGTGCAGCAGTTATGTCATTGAATATCTGTCACAGTATTTTAGAATCACAGTATTTTATTATAATCCTAATATATCAATGCGTGAGGAATATTTAAAAAGAGTTGAAGAAGAGAAACGTTTTATAAGAGAATTTCCTGCAAAATACAAAGTCGATTTTATTGAAGGAGTTTATGATACTGAGAATTTCTATAAAAATGTAAAAGGATATGAAAATTGCAAAGAGGGCGGTGAGCGCTGCTTTATCTGCTATGAGATGAGGCTTAGAAAGACTGCAAAGATGGCTAAAGAGGGAGCCTATGATTATTTTACAACGACGCTTACGATAAGTCCGCTGAAGAAAAGTGCAAAACTAAATGAAATAGGATATAACCTGTCAAAGGAGTATGGAATAGAATATCTGTTATCTGATTTTAAAAAGAAGGAAGGGTATAAACGTTCCATAGAACTGTCAAAGGAGTATAACCTGTACAGACAGAACTATTGTGGATGTATATATTCACGTAGATGAATATGCTAATGAATACATTAATAAACACCAGGATAAACACGTTGATAAAAAAACAGCCGGTATGTTATACTGATAAAAACTGGCTGAAAAAATAACAAAATACATTTTAATACAGTTTCATATGCATATGGCTGTTTGTGTAGCAGACGCCACAAATAGTACTTACCGCAAAGCGCGTTTTCAGGTCCGGTTTGCGGTTGTTTTGATATAAAGCGTCGGCAGAATGGAGATTAATATGGCAAAAAAGTTTAAAAAAGCTGTTATTGGAATTGGTGCTTTAGCAGTAGCAGGTAAGGTTGGATATAATAAGTATAAGACAATAAAGGAAAAGTTTGCGAAGGAAGAAAATGACAGCGCAGATCTTGAAGTAAAAAAATACACTGCTTTCTTTACAAAAAAAACTGTTGAAATAGAAGACGAAGAATTTAACGGATGTGATGTGAAGTCAGTTGCATCTAATATGGTGCTTGACCTTGGTCTGGCCAGGTTTGATAAGGATGTTTATATTAATTTTGAAAGTACAGCAGGATGTCTTAAGATAATTCTTCCAGAAGGGGTAAATGTTACATGTGATATTGAAAAGGCAGCAAGCAATGTCAAGAATCTTGTAGACAATGTAGAGGAAGAAGATATTCATACTGTATATATTATAGGAAAGTCCGTTTGTAGCAGTATAGAAGTAATTCCGGTTAATTTTTATGTAGATGACGAAAATGATTACGAAGATACAGCTGTGGATGAATGTGAAAATAATGCGGAAAACACTGCAAATGCAGAAGAAAACAAAATAGATATAGATATTGTTGATGGTGACGAGACCGATAAGAAAAATGCAGATGAGGATGCTGTAAGTGAAGTATAGGGATAAAATAGTGCAATATTTTGACAGTTTGCCGCAGGATGCCGTTGTGTCGGCTAATGAACTGTATTCCGAGAATTTTTCAAAAATGACACAGTCGGCATTTTTTAAGGCAATGGAAAGACTTGTACACGATAAAACTCTGGTACGTATTTCAAAAGGCATGTATGCGAAGTCTTATGGAAAAGATGAGCAGATTTTAAATTATTATTTTGGTGAGAATAATGCTAATGGAATGTATATTGGATATAAGCTTTATGTAAAATATGGAATTACTGATGTAACAGATAAAAACATTGAGTTATATTCAAATATATGTGCAAAAGCCAGTACAACTATTGGCAACATCCGTATAAAAAGAATACCGGTTGAGTTGAATTTTGAAAATACCAAAGTAATTGAGGCACTTGAAATATTAAAAAATTATAATTCCATAGAGGGCCTTAATAAAACTAAATTTGCACGGTATGCAAGGCAGTTTGCGTTAAGCTATAATGATGAGGCGGCTGTATATGTACTTAAAAATGTACATTATAAAAAGTGTACTATTGCATTTCTTAAGAAAATCGTTGATATGTACAAACAGGAAAATACGTTGCAGCAGTTTTTAAGCTATGCATCCGACTATAAAGTTCCACCGGTACAAAGGGTTGCGCGTTAGATAGTGAGGTATTTGTTTTATGAAAAAAATAATGATTGCATCAGATATACATGGTTCTGCATATTACTGCAGAAAAATGCTTGAGAGGTATAATGAGGAAAAGCCGGACAGACTGGTTCTTTTAGGAGACATATTATACCATGGCCCGCGTAATGATCTTCCGGAAGAATATGCGCCAAAAGAAGTAATTGCAATGCTTAATCCGCTGCGTAACAAAATAATATGTGTAAGAGGAAACTGTGATACTGAAGTTGATCAGATGGTGCTTGATTTTAACGTTCTTGAAGAACAGGCATGTCTGTTTATTAATGATAAGACACTTGTACTTGCACATGGACATAAGCTTGATGAAAAGAATATTCCTGCATTATGTGAAGGAGATTATCTGATTTGCGGACATACACATGTTCCGTGTTATAAACAGATGGATGGATATACATATCTTAATCCGGGTTCGGTATCAATTCCAAAAGAAGGAAGTGCCCATAGTTATATGATATTTACTGACAAGTTCTATTGGAAGGATTTAAACGGAAAAGTTTATATGTCATATTAAATAATCACATTTTTTTATACATTTTTAATTGATTTTGAAAATATGTATGGTAGAGTAATGGTAGGTTTTGAGTATATACTTACTATTTTATAGAAAGGTGCGGTTATTCGCGGATTGCAGATATGGGGAATTTTAAAGAGCGTATTGCAAGATTTATGTATGGACGTTATGGTGCAGACCAGTTATCTAAAGTGTTAACTTATGCCACCATGATTTTTCTGCTGATATCCATATTTAGACCTAAGTCTATATTTTTTATAATTGCATTAGTAATGCTTATATATAATTATTTCAGAATGTTCTCAAAGAATATTTCAAAGAGACATAGCGAAAATGAGGCATATTTAAGATTTAAATACAAGGTGATTGGCAGATTCAATAATTTTAAACTTCGGCTTAGAGACAAGAAAACACACAGGATATTTAAGTGCCCTGGATGTTCACAAAAAATCAGGGTCCCTAAGGGAAAAGGAAAAATTCTTATAAAGTGTCCTAAATGCAGAATAGAATTCACAAGGAAAAGCTGATAGAGCTGGCAAAGGCGGTAAAGCTGACAAAGCTGGAAAAGTTGGCAAAGCAAAGGATACAGGGAAAACGGCACAGCATATTTTTGACATTATAATTACAGATGGCAGATAGAGAATCCGGGGGTAGATTACATGTACCCCGGATTTTTTATTATAGTCTGAGTGTGTTGGGAAATTATTCGGATTTCTATCATACCCGCTTATAGTCTGAATCTGCCGGGAGATAATTTCAGGATAGAAATATGCATTTTATCCGGAAACAATATATAAAATGTATAAACAGTTTTATATATCGGAGAAATAAATTAATATATGGATGATCAGAAAATTGAAAATCTTCTGAATATCAGTATGCAGGTAACTGATGAGGAGCGACAGCTTTCACCGGACCTTCAGGCAGGGTATGATAATATCAGTAAAACATGGGAAGTAATTGTAAAATATGTAGCAGATATCGATTCTCTTATGGATAAATACAGCGGTATTATTATAAAGCCATTATTAAATAATTATGCTATTATTAAAGCACCGGAAAATCTGATAAATGCCATAGCTTCAGAAAAAAATATTGAATATATGGAAAAGCCAAAGAATTTATATTTCCAGCTGAGACAGGGAAAATCAGCATCCTGTATAAATGTGCTTCAGAGTAATCCGACAGGTGGTAAAATAAGAGACTTTGAAAATGTATATGACAGTATACAGGGTGCTGTTTATGATGTTTCTTATGGTACTGATAATCTGTTTGGCAACGGGGTTATAGTGGCTGTTATTGATACGGGAATAAATGCATATGACAGCGAATTCAGGAACAATGACGGTACAACACGTATCCTTAACATCTGGGATCAGACCACCGGTGAAGAATATGACAGGGAAATGATAAATGATGCATTGACACATGCAGACAGGGCGGGCGGCCCGGTGGAAATACCGGGAAAAGATATAGTTGGTCATGGAACATCTGTTGCGGTTATAGCCTGTGGAAACAGTGGAGTGGCGTCAGGGGCGGATATAATAGCGGTAAAACTTGCGTTGGCAGAAAAAGATTCATTTCCAAGGACAACTCAGCTTATGGAAGCCGTAAATTATGTTTATCTGAAAGCTTTGGAGTATAACAGGCCTATAGCAGTAAATATAAGCTTTGGAAATAATTATGGTGATCATACAGGCAACTCCCTGCTCGAAAGATTTTTTAATGATATGCTTGTGATAACTAAAAGTGTCATATGCGTTGGAATGGGAAATGAAGGTACAGGAATAACACATACAGCAGGCTATCTTTCAGATTCAGTTGAAAAGGAAGTGGAAATTGCAGTAGGAATGTACCAGACATCGATAAATATTCAGATATGGAAAGAGTATAGTGATGATTTTAACATAGAAATAATTTCGCCTGCAGGACAGAATCTTGGGAGCATTAGAAAATATAGCGGGGTGAACAGGATAAGCGGACCGCAGACCCGTATTTTAACATATTACGGGCAGCCTTCACCATATAACACAAGGCAGGAAATATATTTTGATATGATTCCGGAGGCAGAAGGCGGTTATATACAGCCCGGTATATGGCGTCTCAGACTGGTACCTGTGGATATTGTTTCTGGAAGATTTGACATGTGGCTTCCGGATACGGCAGCATTAAACAGCACAACCGGTTTTTTAGAACCAGACAGTGCACTTACATTTACGATTCCATCTACGGCATCTGATGTGATTTCAGTTGGCGCTTATGATTCCCGTACTAAGATTCCTGCAGCATTTTCCGGCAGAGGATATGTTGCACGGACAGGAGCAGGAATTATTGCAAAACCTGAGATTGTTGCACCGGGAGTTGATATTTTGATAGGGAATACAAGAAGAGTAACAGGGACTTCGTTTGCAACACCATTTGTTACAGGTGGTGCTGCACTTCTTATGGAATGGGGAATTATCCGTGGAAATGATTTATACTTATACGCAGACAAAGTAAAAGCATATCTCATAAAAGGTGCCAGACATCTTCCGGGATTTGATGAATGGCCAAATCCGTATACAGGATGGGGAACACTTTGCGTGTCGGAAAGTATACCGGGGTAAATGCCCTCAAATAACATAAATTATCGTTGTATAAATATGTAAAATGTGGTATGGTATATCATCATAATAGGAAATTATTGAAGTAACGCAGGAGCCTGTGAAACTATATATTTCAGGTGTAGTTTTGCAAGTATCTGTTAAAATTACGATAAGAGAGGAACTGGCAGAAAAAATGTTTATAATTCAGTCATTACATGTAGCTTTAGAAGTGTGGGGGAGTATTTTTTGCTTTATTATGGCAATGTATATGTTTATAAGCAAAAAGTTTACAGCAGTTAAATTCAGGATTATTATGTATATGCAGCTGGCCTGTGCATTTCTATTAATTATGGATGCATATGCATGGGGCTTTAGCGGGAATATTGATGCAACAGGCTACTATATGGTACGCATAAGTAATTTTTGCATATTTGCAGTAACACAGGTTATTGTAACTGTTTTTCACGCATTTGTGTGCAGCCTTTTATTTGAAAAACCAAAAGATGGTATAAAAGTAAAACGGCCTAAAAGGGTGTATGCAGCTTTTATTATTGGCAGTATAGGGCTTGTACTTGTAATTATTTCCCAGTTTACAGACTTATACTATTATATTGATGCAGCTAATTATTGCCATAGAAGTGCATTGTATCCTGTTTCACTTATAATGCCTGTTTTATCAGGTATAATAGATTTGTCACTTATTATTGAATTCCGTAAAAGAGTAAATCAGGCTATATTTATTTCAATGCTGATTTATATACTGCTTCCATTATTGACAACAGTGATTATGGTCTTTTTCTATGATATAGCATTTACTAATGTCACAATTGCAATATCAGTGACTGCAATGTTTATAACATCAATTGCAGAATATGGCAGCGGGAGTGAATGATATAAAGAATTAAGAAGCATCTGGACATTTGACTGATAAATCAAAATAATATATTAATTTATAAAATATGAAAAATAGGGTAATACTTTTTCTGAGGTGATGAATATGGCAAAGAAAAAGCCAAAGCATATCGGGATAATTCCAGATGGCAACCGCAGATGGGCTGTATTAAACGGGATGATGAAATCAGACGGATACAGTTATGGATTAGAACCGGGATTAAAGCTTCTTAGTCTTGCCCGTAAAAATGAAATACAGGAAATTACTTATTATGGTTTTACTGTTGATAATTGCAAGCGTCCACATGAACAGTTTAATGCATTTCAAAGGGCATGCGTTGAGGCTGTTGGTATGCTCACCTGTGAAGGCGCTGATTTACTTGTGATAGGCGACGACAGATCAAAATGTTTTCCGGATGAATTACGTCAATATACAAAACGTACACCGGTTAACGGTGGTGGGATTAAGGTTAATTTCCTGGTCAATTATGGTTGGAAATGGGATTTATCTAATATCAAAGAAAATGGAAAGCCATACTCCAGTGATATATCAAGAATTGATCTTATTATCAGATGGGGTGGAATGAGGCGGCTGTCTGGATTTTTACCTGTTCAGTCTGTTTATGCAGATTTTTATGTGGAAGATAAGCTGTGGCCGGATTATGAGGATGATGATTTTCTGAAAGCACTTGAATGGTATGGAAAACAGGATGTAACATATGGTGGATAAATTGAAAATAAAAAATAAAACGGTAAAAAGAAGAATTTTTATATCTAATGCATTGATGGTATTAGTGACGCTTATAAGCTTTCTGGTCATAAATGTTGCTGTTATCAAAATATACTCGGAGTCAGTGGAAAATGAGCTTAAAGATTCAGCAGCAAAAATCATGAATAAAGAAATGTTTGAACAGCTTGTAAGCAGTTTTACCATTCATAGAAATGAATTTATTCTTTTATTTATTGCAGATGGTATTTTCTGTATTGTAATATTGTTGATAGTAAGTCAGATATTTACCAAAAAGCTTACAAAACATATTATGGACCCGCTTAATGCGTTAACAGAATCAGCAAACCGGATACAGGCTAATGACCTCAGTGAGCGGATAGAGTATACCGGAGATCAGGAATTTGAAAATGTGTGCAGTACATTCAATGACATGCAGGAGCATATACTTACTGAACAGGAAAAGAACCGCGCATATGAAAAAGCAAGGGCTGATATGATTGCAGGAATTTCACATGATTTAAAGACTCCGCTTACTGCAGTAAAAGGAACAATTAAGGGGTTAATAGATGGAGTAGCGGTATCCCCGCAGCAGCAGAATAAGTTTCTTCATGTGGCATACAAAAGAACAAATGATATGGATATACTTCTTAACCGCTTATTTTACCTTTCAAAACTTGAAACCGGAAATATGCCAATGTCACCTAAGATAATAAGCGTTAATAAATTTATACGCAATTATATAAGAACAAAAGAAGAAATTATAAATATAAATGCAGAAGGAACATATGTAAGTAAAGAATCTGCGTGCAGCGGTCAGCAAAAGATTATATGTGATGTACCGGAAGCAGATATGAGAGTGTATGCTGACACAGAGCAGCTTTACAGAATATTTGACAATCTTTACGAAAATAGTCGCAAGTATGCACAAACGCAGCCATTAGTTGTAAAAATTAAAGCATATGCTGCTGATGATAGTGTTTATATAGATTTTAAAGATAATGGGGTTGGTGTGCCCGAAGAAAAAATGCCTTATATTTTTGATGAGTTCTACAGAGGCGATGAATCAAGAAATAAAGAAAATGGAAATGGCCTTGGTTTATATATTGTTAAATACCTTATTGAAGTCATGGGTGGCAGTGTAAGTGCCCGAAATGAAGAGGGCTTTGTTGTCTGTATAAAGCTGCCTCTTGCTAAAACAACTTAAGAAATGGGGATTAGTGTGAATAATAATTTAGGCTTTGTTTAGAAATTACCTCCTTTTTGTTTAACGCGGGTTGTTATTATAACCTGAGTGAAACAAATGGAGGTAATTTTTATGTTAAAACAAGGTATAAATGGATTTTGTATGGCACTGGCTGACAGTGTACCGGGAGTATCCGGTGGAACTGTTGCGTTTATCATGGGATTTTATGATAAGTTTATTGGTTCGATTCATAATATTGCATTTGGCAAGGCAGATGAGAAAAAAGACGCGGCAAAATATCTTGTAAAACTTGGGATCGGATGGGCTGTCGGAATGATACTTGCAGTACTTGTGCTGTCAGCATTATTTGAAAGCCATATATATGTAATAAGCTCCTTATTTATTGGATTTATTGCCGGAGCTATTCCTTTAATTTTAAAAGAGGAAAAAGAAAGTGCGAAAAATGTAAGTAAAGGCATATTGTTTTGTATCATTGGAATTGTGATTGTAGCAGGAATCACATGGCTTAATGGCAAGGTTGGCAGTGCATCTATGGACCTTGGACAATTTTCAATAGGTCTGGGGGTTAAATTATTCCTGATTGGTATGGCTGCTATTTCAGCTATGTTTCTTCCTGGAATATCAGGATCTACACTGCTTTTGATATTTGGAGCATATATTCCGGTCATTACGGCAGTAAAAGGAATACTTTCATTAAAAATGGCATATATTCCATGTCTTGTATTCTTCGTTCTGGGAATAATAACAGGAGCGCTTTCTGTAGTAAAGGTAATTAAAATATGCCTTGAAAAGTTCAGAACGCAGACAGTTTATATGATACTTGGAATGATGATTGGCTCATTTTATGCAATTGTTATGGGACCTGCAACATTAAAAACACCTCAGCCGGCACTTGGAATTGGCAGTTTTAATATAATTGCATGTATAGCTGGCATACTTTTGGTAGCAGGAATGCAGATTGTTAAGGAAAGAAGTGTTAAAAATGGTAACAGAAATTAAAATTCTGGATTTTATACAAACAATAAGAACGCCTGTGGGCGATATGGCAATGAAGTTTATTCCTACACTTGGAAATGGCGGTATCATATGGATAGCGACTGCCATAATCCTGTTATGCATACCAAAGAAAAGAAAAAGCGGGTTGATACTTATAGCAGCTATATGCATTGACGTTGTGCTGTGCAATGGAATATTAAAGAATCTTATAGCCAGAATACGCCCGTGTGATATAAATACAGCTGTTCAGCTGCTGGTTGCAAGACCACTTGATTATTCATTTCCTTCAGGACATACAGCGGCTTCATTTGCGGCGGTGTCAGCACTGTTCTTTTGTAAGGAAAGGAAAATAATGGTGCCTGCATTAGTGCTTGCATGCCTGATGGCATTCTCTAGATTGTATCTGTATGTTCACTATCCTACAGATATACTGGGTGGAATATTGGTTGGTACAATTTCCGGCTGGCTGGCTTATATAGTAGTTGAAAAGAAATTATCTCATCAAAAAAATATAAAAATAATTTCATAAACTTGTGTTATATTAAAATAAAATGTATACTGGTATCATAAAAAGAATACAGGTGTGCCTGGTTTAAAGCTGTTTCGCATTATGCTGTTAAGACAGCTTTAAATCAGAAAACTGCCGGAAACAGATAACTATTTAGTTAGATGTTTCCGGCTTTTATATTTCAGGAGGAACATATGTACGTTGCAATTGATCATTATGACTCATTTATTTATAATCTTGTGAGATATTTTAATGAGATTGGTGAAAATGTGAAGGTCGTAAAGTTTGATAAGATACCGGATGGTATGCTTGAAAAGATGTATGAAGAAAAAAATCTGGATGGAATTATCATTTCTCCGGGACCGAAAGGACCATGGGACTGCAGAAAGACTATTGAGGTTGTAAAAAAATTTAAAGATCTTGTGCCTGTTCTTGGGGTATGTCTTGGACATCAGATTATTTCATATGCATTTGGTGCTGTGGTAAAGAAGGGCGAAAAACCTATGCATGGAAAAGTGTCTTTAATACATAATAACTCAAAGAAGCTTTTTAATGGGCTTCCCCAAAAGTATAAAGTAACACGCTATCATTCACTTATGGTAGATAAAAATAATTTTCCGGAAGAATTACGGATTGATGCTGTCGCAGATGATGGAACTGTTATGGCAGTCAGCCATAGGACATTGCCGGTTTATGGTGTGCAGTTTCATCCGGAGGCCGTACTTACAGAGTATGGACATGAACTTATAAAAAATTTTTGTATGATATGTAAAGAAAGTAGGATTGCTTAAAGATATGACAATTGAAAAATATGAAACACAGGCTGCACTATATGATATATTCTCATGTTTAAAGGACGAAGAAAAGGCCGTATTTTTGGATTCATCAAAGCATTCAGAATATGGAAAATATTCTATTGCGGCATTTCTTCCGTATATTACTTTAACTGATGATGGTAAAAGTGCATGTATAAACGGAACAGAAATGCCATGTAACAGCATGGAGTGGTTAAGAGAACATCTCACACAAAATTATGAGAAGAATATGACACGATTTCCATTTGTTTCAGGCTGTATAGGGTATATGACATATGATTACGGGAAAAAATTTGTTTATGATGAGTATGGCAGTAAAAATGATACAAAAAATGATGAATATACAAAATACGTTGATATGCCGGAGTGTATGTTTGTTTTTTACAGGCTGTATCTGATTCAGGATGAAAAAAACGGTGATATTATAATATCTTATAAAGATGATGAAGCAAAAAACTGGCTTTTAAGCATGGAAAAACAAAATAACGGCTGGAAGCGTAATAAAATAACAGACTGTATGCTGCAGGAGAAAAGTTTGTCTGTTAATTCAGATTTTGACAGGGATGAGTATGAGTCTGCTGTGGAAAAGATGATTAATTATATTGTTAACGGGGATATTTACGTCGCAAATATGACAAGGCGTATACAGATTAAATCTGAAATACAGCCATACGACATTTTTTCAGTATTAAGAAAGAGTAATCCGTCGCCATTCGGAGCTTATATGAATTATGGCAAATTTCAGGTAATAAGTTCATCACCGGAACGTTTTTTTGAAATAAGAGATAAAAAAATATGTACAAGACCAATAAAAGGAACAAGACCGCGTGGAACTACAGCAGATGAAGATATGCGTTTTAAGCAGGAATTAATGAATTCAGATAAGGATAAAAGTGAGCTGCTTATGATTGTTGATCTTGAAAGGAATGATCTTAGCCGTATCTGTAAGCCGGGGAGTGTAAAAGTTGCAGAGCTGTTTAAAACAGAAACATTTGCAACAGTGCACCATCTTGTGTCAACAATATGTGGCGAACTGTTGCCTGATAAAACAGTTGTTGATGCAATTAAGGCAATGTATCCGGGCGGATCAATAACGGGGGCACCTAAACGCAGGGCAATGCAGATAATTGATGAGCTTGAACACAGCAGGCGTATGTTGTATACAGGTTCAATCGGATATATAGGATTTGATGGAAGCTGTGATTTTAATATTGTTATAAGAACATTACTTTATCAGAATAAAATATATACGATTGGAACAGGAGGCGGAATTACATGTGAGTCAGATCCTGATTTTGAATACGAGGAAACATGTCAGAAAGCAGCAGCGCCAATTGATTGTTTTAAAACAGCAGTACACAGACAGGATCAATATGAAGAAAGACAAAATAAGAAACATAACAAAAATCAAAAAAATGAACAATATATTATCGCAGATGACGGATTTTATTTTGGCATAGGAGTATTTGAAACCATGTTTGTATCCAATGGAATGATACAGCTGCAAAAATATCATATGGAGCGGTTAAGACATGGTCTTAAGGTACTTGGAATAAACAATCCGAGGGCAGAGCAGACATTGCTTCTTGAGTCCATGCATAATGCTATGAGAGAATATGAACAGCAAAATAATGAGAAGAGCTATGTTTTAAAAGTATGTGTAACACCTGAAAATATAGATATTAAGGCAAGGAGTAATATTTACCGGGAAGCAGACTATAAAAAAGGCTTTGCACTTACCTTAAGTCCGGTGCTTCATAATGAAACATCGTTGTTTACAGGTATCAAATCATTAAATTATGCAGATAATATTTTTGAGAAAAGACGTGTTAAAAAATCAGGATTTGATGAGCCGGTATTTGTAAATACCAAAGGATACTTAACTGAAGGCGCCGTATCAAACCTGTTTGCAGTAAAAAATGGAAAACTATATACACCGTCAGACTCATGCGGGCTCCTGCCGGGTACAATAAGAAGATGGCTTATAGAAAATAGTGATATTACAGGATATAAAGTCAACATGTGTAAAATGACGCCGGATGAATTACTGCGCTCCGATGAAATATTTGTAACAAATGCACTAATGGGAATAATGCCCGTTTCAAGAGTAGAAACAAAAGAATTTAAACAACATACCATAACACATTTCCTAAGAGAAAAACTAAAAACACTTTAACCATAAAAACAAAAAGAAGATAGAAACACTACTAAAAAAATTCAGATATCTTTTATATTTTTCTTTAATAAATGTGATTGAACAAATAATAAAATGTTAGTGATTGCTTTAAAAATTGATTTGAGATGGAAATCAGATAGATTTAGAAATTCTATGGCGGACTACAAATTGGGAATAGTGTTAAAGGAGAGTGATTTGACAATTAGGGATGCAATGTTTGGGCTAACAGAAAAAATAATTGGAGTAACATGGTGGGGGAGTAACCCACCCACTTTTCACTCCGTTACTACTACGTTTGCTGTACACATTTTGCAAAATTTTGCTAAAATTTGCATTGCATGTACAGAAATGCCCGATACATAAAGGAAAATTAAAACTGCGCAAAATGTTGCAAATGGCAACAGAAAAGCACCTTTTGAAGGAGTTTAGATGATTACTAAGAATGTTGAAATACACCATTTTTATGATAAAATGCATAAAAACAAATTTTATGTTTATAATATATATAAAGATGGAATAGTATTTAAAATAAGTCAAATAAAAACACAAAATATGTTTTTATCTTTGATTATTTGCTGCGCAAATGGTATTATATAATTACGTTGGAGATAGGAGGATACAAAAATGCGTCTACTAAAAATGGTTGTAAATGGTTTGACACTATTCAAAAAAAGTAGATATTGATTTTTTTGCAGAACAGAGAGTTTCTAGTGATAATAATGAGATGGTATCACCATGCTTTGGCAGCGTGTATACAAATAATGTTATGTCTATTGTTGGTATTAATGCATCAGGAAAAACATCTTTGTTAAAGGTTATTTCTTTTGTTATTGAATTTATTAATGGTGAGTCTATTAATAATATTAATAACAGAGATATTTTAAAGGATGCAGAGAAGGTACAAATTATAGCTTATTTTTTTGACCCTAAAAATGGTGTATGTAAGTTGGAATCAGAAATTATCAGGATTAAAGACAATGAAATTGACAGTAGATATATCGTTGATAATGAACGCTTGTGGGTTAAGAAAATATCCAAGGTAAAATCAAAGAAAGATTTGTTTGTGTTTGAAGACGAGCAGTTAGCTAGAGTAAGAGATAATAAAGCTGAATTTTTAAAGGATGATACTAGCATCGTGCTATCTATTAATAAGAATAAGAGCTTTTATTTAAAGGATTTAATTAGGTTAACAAATGTGAATTTTTTGGGCCTCAAAGGGAATTTCCCTCATGAATTGATTGCATTTTTAGATCCAAGTATTGAGAATATTTCTTTTGACAGAAAGACGGGAGAAGCAAAATTAAAATTCTATGATAGAGAAGAAATTATCGTTTCAAATCCGATGCTATTTGAACAGTATCTATCATCTGGAACAATTAAAGGAATTAACATATTTATTAATGCAATGATGGTATTCGAAGAAGGTGGATACTTAATTGTTGATGAACTTGAAAATCATTTCAATCGTGAAATTGTGGCTACACTAGTAAGATTTTTCATGAATAAGAGTGTAAATAAAAATGGAGCGACGTTAATTTTTTCAACACATTATTCAGAATTACTGGATGAATTTGAACGTAATGATGGAATATATATTGTTAGAAATAGAAATGGTATTTATGCACAAAAACTTAGTGAGATTCTTACGAGAAACGACATAAAGAAGAGTGAAGCTTTCAAGAGTGATTTCCTTGAAGGAACTGTACCGGCCTACGAATCTTATATGCAGTTAAAGAAAGCAATTATCTTTGGAAAAATAAGGGAGGCGTAGTTCAGATTTGGCAAATGATAAAATAATAGCATGCATATGTGAAGGAAGTGCTGAAAGCGTAATTGTCAATAAGCTGATGGATGCTGGAAAACTTATTTTCACAAGAGATGATTTATTGGATAATGAAGTACTAAGATGTATAAATGCAAGAAAATTTGAAGATAGATACTTGGGTAAAGGTTTTACAAAGAAGATAACTGTATACAGAATATTGGATTCAAGGAGGGAAGATTTTAAACTTCGTAAAGTATATAAATCAAAAGTTGATGTTATCAATGTAATTACAGCTCCAAAGATAGAAATGCTTATCATTGTTCATAAAGGAAAGTATGCGGAATACAGTAAGGTAAAAAGTTATACCAAACCTAGTGATTTCTGCAAAGAAACGCTAAAGTTATCATCTGTAAAATCAACAGAGTTTATAGAAGACTATTTTTCTAATATTGAAGATTTACTTTATGCAATTAAAGAATATAAAAGATTATCTAATATTCCCAAAAATGAAATATGCCTGGCAGACCTCATTACAGAATAAAGGAAGGTTGAAATAGCAATGCCATTAAGTTAAGGTGACGAATCAAGACCTCAAGTATTAGAAAAGACACTGAGGTCTTTTTGTTTTACAACAAAATACCTGGCATAAAACATTGGATATTGAATGATAATGAGGTAGCGAAAGCGACCCTTGTAATTAAGAAACACTTGATGGCAAGGAAGTACTGCACATGGGTAATTATATTTACAAAATCACTAAATCTTTGACTGGATTAATTTCAGAACTGCGTGAAAATCCCAGTTTATTTCTCAGAGATCCTAAAATTGATTTTTTGCAAAACTGAAAAATTAATTTTAAAAAATTTGTTGGAATAACCATGAATAAGAGAAGAAAACAAAAACACATCATAATCATCAATAGCTTAAGATTATGATGTGTTTTATTATTTTGTGGTGCTGTTGCGATATATTTGTGACATCTCTTTCAGTGGCATTTACTGCAGTGACTTTAATTCGTAAAATGCCCCTTTTTTGGTCATAAGTTCATCATATGTGCCAAATTCTTCAATACCTCCATTGTTGATAACGGCAATTTTATCGGCGTCACGGATTGTAGACAATCTGTGGGCAACTATAAGAGTTGTACGGTTCTTTGAAAGATTTCTTGTGGCTTCCTGTATTTTCCTTTCAGATATTGTATCAAGAGCAGAGGTAGCTTCATCAAGAATAAGTATTTTGGGATCACGTACAAATGCTCTTGCAATTGATAAACGCTGGCGCTGTCCACCGGAAAGATTGCCACCGTGTTCCTGGATTTTGGTTTCAAGTCCGTCAGGAAGGCTGTCAATCAGTTCTTTCAGGTTTGATGCGGCGAGAACTTTATTGAGCTCATCATCGCTTATATTTTCAAGGCCATATGTTATATTATCGCGGATAGTTCCTGAAAACAGAATTGATGTCTGAGGAACAACTGCAATATGTTTTCTGTAGCTGTTTAAGTTAATCGTTGAAATATCCGTGCCATCAATAAGGATTTTACCTGCAGATGGCTTAAAGAAACCTATGACCATATTAAGGATAGTTGATTTACCTGCACCGGATGGACCTACAAAGGCTACGGTCTCACCAGGATTTATATGGAAATTAAGGTGTGATAATATAGGCGCATTTTCGCCCTTATATGTAAATGCAACATCTTCAAAATCAATTTCACCGGATACTTTTTTAATCTTAATTTTTTTCCTGTTATCTTCGACATCATCTGCCGTAAGAATGTCACCGATAGAGTTAACAGATTCAAGACCTTTGGCAATTATTGGTATTAATGAAATAATGTTTGATACATTATTTACAATCGATGAAAAGTATGTCTGGTAGAGTACAACTTCACCGACAGAAATTTTTCCATGTGCAGCCATAAATCCGGTAAAACCAAGACATATTACCTGAAATATCTGAAAAGTAACCCAGCTTATTGATGAAAAATATGTCTGGACCATGTCAAGCTGCAGTCCTTTTTTTGCAACATTTTTCAGCTGGCGCTGCATTTTGCTTGTTTCTTCTTTTTCAAGGGCATGTGCGCGTGTAACAGGTATCATTTCAACCATTTCCATGACATGAACGGAAGTTTCCTCCATCTCTTCCCTGAATTCTGAGTTGAAGCGTTTTATTTTTCCTTTAAAAAATGTCATAATCAGAATAGCAAGCGGTATTGTTGCTGCAAAAAAGATAAATACAGTGAAATCTTTTACAATTACAACACCAAGTGCAACAACGATGTTTAAAACAATGGCTAACATTGTGATAAATATCTGTGATGAAAGGGTTTGTATCTGTTCTACATCTCGCATAATCTTTGACTGAAGACGACCGGATTCCATCTGTTTATGGTATGAGATGGAAAGCACCTGAAGTTTTCGTATCAAAGCATTTCTTAAATCTTTTTCAACATTTCTTATTGCTTTGGCATAAAGCCATGTGTGGACATAGTTGGTAGGAATATTCTGTACAACCATGACTACCATTAAAAGTATGTTAAGCAGAATTGTACGGGTTGTATTTGCATCCGGAGTTGTTGCTGCGTTTATAATATTTGCAGTTGCTATTGGAAGCACCCAGACCGGAGAATTTTTAAGGATAAAAAATATAATTGACCAGAAAATCTCCAGATAATGTCCTTTATAAAGTAAAAATAGTGTTTTTAAACTATGGTTTTTATTGCGTTTAAATAATTCAGAGTAATTTTCGGCTGCCCTGGAATTATCAATTGCATTTTCATAACGGTTTTTCATGTTAATCTCCATTTCTACTACATCTTTGTTGCGAAGAGGCGGTGAGAAATTCGCGCAGGCGATTTCTCACACTAATCGTCATTGTGCAGACGCTTTGCGCCTCTTACAAAAGTTTATTGTAGTTTAAGATAATGTTTTTTAATTACATCGGCTGCCGGTTTTGCATATATTTCATAATCGCCTCTTGTTGCTGCATTTTTTTTAGGATACAGTTTATCGGTCCATGACCATACTGCAAATCCGCTTACCCATGGGCGCTTTGCACATGCAGCAAACATAGCTTCAAACCAGTCTGCCTGGCCTTTAAGGTCCACATCTCCACGTACTGTCCAGTCATTTGGCACTTTGTTGGAATCTTTGACTGACATGCAGCCTGATTCTGCAAAAAAGAAAGGCTTGTTGAATTTATTAACAACAGTTTCGATTCTGTTAAGCTGCCTTTCCCAGTCATCAATAGGGTAATATCCACTTGATGATATTACATCTACACAGTCCCACCATTTTACATTGTGTTCCTGATATTTATCAGTATTATAGGAAACCAGACCTTTATATTCGCTTCTTATATCGGCAATAACTTTGCGCCATTCATCATCTCTGTGCTCTGACATAACCATTTCGCAGCCTGCGATATGCATATAGCATCCCATCTGCTCGGAAATTTTTGCATAATGTCGCTGGAAATCCGAGTAAGATTCAAACCAGTTTCTCCACTTTGGCTCACATGGAACATCTTCATCAAAGAAATTGATATGGGCGCGCCATGTTCCGTTCTTACAGTTAGCAGTTGGCTTTAAAGCAACATCCATGCCAAGGTTGTGTGCATAGTCTATCATTTCTTTTAATTCATCGTCATCCATTGTAGCAGGTGAAGTATAACAAATCTCTTCCGACTGAGGCGTATCCTGCAATCCGTTTGGAACAAAAATAACAAAATTAGCACCAGTATCATTTTTTAAAGTCCTAAGGCTTTCCTTTGCCTTTTCATTTGAAAGGCATCCATAATGCGCAAATGGTGCAAATGTAATTCCGCAGATATTTTTGATTTTTTTCATATATAATATTTCCTTTCTGGTTTTATGTTTTAAATAAATAAATGCGTTTATCATGTTGAATTCAATATAGCATTTTGATAATATATGCAATATAAGAAATAGTTATAAAAATTGTAAAAATCTATTTTATAAAGATTCGGGATACATACATAAAGGAAGGGTGTGAAAAAGCTGTGGGTAGTATGAATTCATTATTTGAATATACAGATAAACTGAATATGCCATATGAGTGTTTTGTGTTTACGGCAGGACCTGATAATTTCCCTATAAGGTCGCACTGGCATTATTTTATGGAAATAATTTATATGATAGAAGGAACTGTAATGATGAACTGCGGTGATGAAAGCTTTATTGCAGGTGAATCAGATATGGTGCTTTTTTTACCTCATCAGGTTCACTCCATATATTCTGTTGCACTTATGCCGGTAAGATATTATGTCCTTAAGTTTGATTTGGGACAGCTTGCGTCGGCAGCAGTTTCAACTGCAGTTTCAGGGGCGAATTTTGGAGCAATTTTCAGAAATGCCCAGGAAGACAAAGGTGCAGTACTTAAGTTCAGCACAGACAGACTCTCTACAGATATTGATTATGCGGGTATATTTAACCTGATGTGTGATGAATCACACAGAAAAGAATATGGATATGGGATAAAGATGCGGTCTTGTATTGGCAGCCTTTTGATAGATATAATAAGAATGTGGAGAAAAAATGGATTTGATACTGATAAAGTATTAAAGCTGGGAACGGAAGAGGAAAGCATAAGTACCATAACTGAATATATTGATGAACATATTCAGGAAAATATAAAAGTAGAGGAGCTTGCGCTGCTTTGTAATATGAGTTATTCATATTTTGCAAAAGTATTTAACCAGATGTATGGGCAGTCATGTAAAAAATATATTGAGTTTGTAAGACTGTGCAAGGCGGAAAATCTTTTACTGACCACAAACATGGACATGAGTTTTATAAGTCAGGAAACAGGATTTTCAGACTGCAGTCATTTTATAAAGGCATTCAAGGCTAAATATAATGATACGCCAAAACATTTCAGACAAAGATACAGATACAATGATATTGTATGAGCATTGTACAAATATATCTGTAATATTATAGAATTTATTTGTAAAAAAGCACAAAACAATGTATAATATAATATATTAGCTTAGCTGACGTTAATGGAATCTTACAGGGGGAATGTTCATGAGTGGTAATACAGATGAAACATACATAACGGCTGGTAATCTTGACAGTCTTACAGAAACATATACAAGAAAGGGATTTTATCAGGCTGCCAGAAAGTTGATTGATGATAATATACAGACTGAATTCGTGATTATATATTGGAATATTAAAAGGTTTAAAATTGCAAATAATCTGTTTGGACGTGAAGCTGGGGATTTTATTTTAAAAAGGGTTGCTGATACGCTTAAGCGCGAGTTTGGATATGATATGGCAGTATACGGCAGATTTGAAAGAGATAATTTTGCGTGCTGTGTTCCAAAGCCGGCTGTTGATGCAGGACAATGGAAATATTTGCTGGATATTGTTTATTGTATTCAGGGGTTTGAATATCATTTTTATTTATGTTGCGGCTTATACAGGATACAGGACAGGACTACAGATATAAGTATAATGTGTGATAAGGCAAGGGTTGCTATGGAGAATATAAAGGATAATTATGTTACTCCATACAGCTGGTATGAAGATAAGATGTGGGATAATCTTATGGAGGAACATAATATAATTAATGATTTCAGCGAGGCTATATCACAAAGACAGTTTAAAGTTTATTATCAGCCATTATGCCAGGCACAGGACGGGAAAGTGATAAGCGCAGAGGCGCTGGTCAGATGGCAGAAGAATAGTGGAGAAATAGTTTCACCGGGTAAATTTATTCCGGTGTTTGAAAAAAATGGCATGATTGGTATACTTGACAGATATGTATGGGAAAGTGTGTGCCAAATGATTTCTAACAGGATTAAGGCACATAACAGGGTGGTTCCGGTATCAATTAATGTATCAAGAGTTGAATTTTATAATAAAAATCTGTGTCGGGATATATATAATCTGGTTATGAAATATAATGTTCCGCCAGAATATATAAGAATAGAAATAACAGAGAGCGCATATTCAGACAATCCAAAACAGGTTCTTGAAGCTGTAAATAAACTTCATGAATATGGTTTTATGATACTTATGGATGATTTTGGAAGTGGATATTCTTCTCTTAATATTTTAAAGGATCTTCCTATAGATGTTCTGAAAATAGATATGAAATTCTTTGATGGTTTTGAAGAAAGTAAAAAGAGTGCGATAATCATTGAAGCTGTGATAAGAATGGCAAAGTGGATGGAATTAAAGGTGGTTGCAGAAGGTGTTGAGACAAGACAGGAATGGGAATATCTTAAAAGCGTTGAATGCGATATTGTACAGGGATTTTATTTTTATAAGCCAATGGCGGAAAATGCATTTTTAGAACTTCTGGATAAAAATGTCTGTGATATTGATTTCTATGATGATCTTGGAGCGGACAGTCTGAAATCAGATATATTAAGTCAGGCAGGAAGCTGGGAAAGTATGCTGTTTTATACCATGATCGGTGGAATGGGCGTAATTGAGATTAAAGATGATAATCTTGAAATAGTGCAGGTAAACAGAGGTTTTTATGAGGTGCTGTATGGTTCGGATTATGATGAGAAGATTATAAAAGATGGCAGTGGTGAGGTGCTCAATAAATACATCAGGGGACAACAGAAGGAAACGCTGATAAATTACTGCATGAAAGCAAAAAATGAAAAAGAACTTCAGCAGTTTGAACTGCACTATCAGAGAAATGATGGTAAATATGTATGGCTTAGTGTTAAGGTAAGATATTTTGGAAGACATGGAAAACGTCTTTTGTTTTATTTTGCAATTGATAATATTGATGATATAAAAATGCAGGAACAGGAGAGGTATCTGTTTAATTACAGCGCGGCCCTGCTTAAAGTATATGACAGGGTTTACTGCCTGAATTATGATGATGGTACTGCGGAGGTGCTTCATACAAGAGGTAACGACAGCATGCGAGTTGGCGATAAAAGGGAGTTTTTTGCTTTTTTTGATAAATATGCTGATTATATTGAATGGGTAGACGGAGAAGATATGGCAGAAGTTGTTAAGAATAAAAAACTTTTGGATAAGAAGCTTGAAAAAAGCAGGGATGGTAACTATTGTGCTACATACAGAGTGGTAAATGCAGGTGAAAACGTTAAAGTAAAAGAAGTTACGATACTGTTTTTCAAGGTTGAATTGAAAAGGGGAAAGAATGAGTACATATGTTGTGTTAAGTGCCGTTATGATTAATACAGCGTACAAAAAATCAGTGCGAAAAGATAAAAGATAAGTTGAATTTAATCTATATTAATCTAAATCAACTTAAATTAACTAAAAATTAGTTAACAAAAGTTAAAAGATAACTAAATAACTGATTAAAAAACTCTTTGAAATCCGGACATTTTACTTAAAATGCCCGGATTTTTCAGGTAAAGATTAAAAGGCTCATATAAAATTACACAAAAAAGTGTATCATAATATTATATATAAATCACGTGATATAGTAAAAATACATAATCAAGTGGTAATATTAGCTATATTTTATTGGTCAATTATGTTAATTTAGCTGAAAATTTGGAATTAAAAAAAGAATGATTGACTAAAAAAGCTAATATAAATATAATCATATTTAGGACGTGCCAAGAGGGTGAACGAGGCACTCACTTATGGGTATTTATTTATTGGAGGTAACTAAATATGAAGATTAAAAAAACTACGGCTAAGATGCTTACATACACAGCTGCAACAGCTATGTTTGCAACATCATTTTCAGGCATTCAGATGCTTGTTGCACCGGCACAGATAAGTGCAGCTGATAATGAAATCCAGGCCAAAGGTGAAGGATATGAATTTGACAGTGCAACGGGCTGGGATGAGAATGACAAAGATGCAATTAATGTTGATGTAACAACAGCTACAATACCAAAGGCAGGTACAAGCTTTGTAGCAGATGTACTTCTTCCGGCTAATGTTGATGGAAGTGCACCATCATTTGCAGGGGAAATAAAGAGCCAGGGAGTTTTAAGAATAGGTAATGACTGGACATGGGTACAGTCAGGTGACTGTCCGGCATTAACAGCAGCTGATTTTAGTGAAAAGGTTACAATTGATGGCAAAGATTATTATAAGGCATCAGTTAAATATACATTTGGCGATAAGGTAGGCGCTAATGATCCTGTAACAGGTTCATGGTCAAGCGAAGTTGATTTTAATAAGGTAGTAACAGATACAGTACATGCAGTATCTATAAAGATTGCAGGTGCAAACTGTGATTATAAGGGTGATATTTTAATAGCTAATGCACAGATTAAAGATGCACCAAAAACAGATGTTGAATATAAGGATCCAACAGTACTTTCTGACTTGTCAAGCGAGGAAGATTATGATAACTGGAGCCAGGATGGTGCATGGGATTATTATCATGGTGGAGAGGATAATACATCACCTGACATATCATATGATGAAGCTGGTCAGAGACTTAAGGTTTCACTTGATTATTCAGCTAACAAGGATAAGAGCTGGAGTGAAGCAAAAGTAAAATATAGTGCAGCAAAGCCTGCAGATGTAAGTGGATATAACAGAATAAGCATAGATGTTATTTATCCAAAACAGTTTGCTGACAGTTTTTCTATAAAATTATATTCAAAAGGAACTGATGAAAAGACAGAAGTAATAAATGCATATACATCAGTTGATGATGCTAAGGCAGAGGATGCTGAAGGCGGATTAAGAAAAGCAACAGTAACATTATCATTTACACCATCAGAAATTCCTGTACAGGATATTACAGTTGGTATCGTAGGAAAGAGTACAGATTTTAAGGGCGATGTATATCTTGATAATCTTACACTTTCTGCATATCAGAAGCCTGATACATCAGTTGATTCAACAGTTGTATCTAATGGTGATAAGTATAAGGTAGGTGTTTCAGGAACAAATATCGTAACTACAGGCAAAGATGGAAAAACTGAGACAACCGGTCTTGAGAACAGTGTTACACTTGTTGATAAAAATGCAAGCGACAATACAAAGCTTATTTATTCATATTTACAGGCTGTTGGTAAATCAAATGGTACAATCTTCGGACATCAGAATGATACAACTGACAAAGCAGGTACAGTTGAAGACAAAAACAGCAATATCCATTCAGATGTATATGATGTAACAGGTTCTACTGCAGGTATTATTGGTATTGATGCACTTTCACTTACAGGTGATGAGTTTGGTGCAGAAAAATCAAACAGTCTGTTTGGAACAAATTATCCTTTAACAACAGCAGGAAATGTTGCAGCAGCAGCAGAAATGACAAATAATAATATTAAAAACGGTTCTATCATTACATTGTCAGCACATATGCCGAACTTCTCAATTGTTAAGGAAAACAAGGACTATGATGCATCAAAAGATAAATCATATGAGAAGTATGATTTCGCAGGATATTCACCAAATGTCCTTACTGGTGATGTTATGAATAACATTTTACCTGGCGGCAAATATAATGAACAGTATACAGCATATCTTGATATGATAGCTGATTATGCTTCACAGGTTGATGGAACAATCCTCTTCCGTCCATTCCATGAAGGAACAGGAAGCTGGTTCTGGTGGGGCGCAGCATTCTGTGATGCATCAACATTTAAGAATGTATATAAATATACAGTTGAATATTTAAGAGATACAAAGAACATACATAATATGTTATATGTATATGGTCCGGGAAGCGAAGCAGGAAGCGTAGAAGAATATTCAGAACGTTATCCTGGTGATGATTATGTTGATATGGTCGGAGTTGATATGTATAACAAAGATCCGGATCCTGATGATGGATGGATTGATAACTTTAAGAATACAACAAAGATTGTTGAAACATTTGCAAAACAGCACAACAAACTGTTTGCAGTAACAGAAACAGGTATGGGATCAAGCACGGCAGATGAGGGCCACAGCCAGACAGTGCTTCATGAACAGGGCAATAAAGTAAAAGACTGGTATTCAAGAGTACTTGATGCACTTGATGGTTCAGAAGCTTCATTCTTCCTTACATGGGGTAACTGGGCAAAAACTAATGGTTACTATACACCATATGTAGATAAGGTTAACGAGGATGGTTCTCTTCATGGACATGAGACACTTGATGACTTCCTTAATTTCTACAACGATCCTAGAAGTTTATTCTCAGTTGATCAGAAAGAAGCTCTTTCAAAGCTTGCTGATTATAAGATTACTGCAAATCCTACAACAGAGAATGCTACAGGTTATATTACAATGCCTATTTCAGGAATGAGAATTCTTTCAGGTATTACACTTAAGGCTAATGTTAATGGAGCTGGTGACAGTACAGTTAAGTACGTGTTTAAGAATGGTACAAAGACTCTTGAGATAGCTGCCACAAAGGATGCAAACGGACAGTACAGTGCTGATATAACAGATGCCCAGGTTAAGGCATTAAAGAAGGGTACAGGTACAATTGCCCTTTATGCAGGAGATGTAAAGGTAGATGAAGTAAGTGCAATATTTAATATAGAAGCACCTGCACAGGATCCATATAAGATTGATAACTTTGATGATTATTCAGGTTCAGATTCATTACTTACAGGTAAGTGGTCAACAAATAAAGATTCTGGCTGCTCAGTATCATTTAATCTTTCAAAAGATAAATCATCAGAAGGATATGGCCTTGCATTTACATATGATGAGACAAAGAATGGCTGGGGTGGTGCAACAATCAATAAAGATGTTGACTGGACAGACTGCAATGCTTTACAGTTCTGGACAATTCCAGATGGAAATAATCAGAAGGTAGTTATACAGATTAATGCTAATGGAAATACATATGAAACATATCTTGATACATATGAAGCATATCAGAAGTCAGGAAATACACCAATTCTTGTAACAATTCCATTTAGTGAATTTGTAGCAAGAGATATTTCAGGAAATCCTAAGGGAGGACTTGTTAATGACAGAGCAAATATCCAGTCATTTGGTCTCTGGGTAAATGCAAAGGCAGATTCTGATGCTGTTGTTGACGGAAGAGTAAAAGGAACAATTTACTATGATAATATCACAGCAATTAGCACTGACAGTACAGAGGCAACATTTGTAAAACAGAAGGCAAGTCAGGCAGAACTCAAGATAACAGGAATTCCTGCTGAGTTACATATAGGTTCAACATTCCAGCTTAAAACAGAAGGTGGAAATGGTAACGGAGCAATTAAGTATGAAATAACAGAAGGCAGTGATCTTGCAACAGTTGATGAAAATGGCAATGTTACAATTAAAGGAAATGGTACAGTTACAGTTAAGGTAACAAAGGCTGGCGATGATGATTATAATGATGCTGAAAAGACAATAACATTTACATCTAAGGTAGACGGAACTGTTATATCAGGTGGTATTACAGGATATACAAGTGAAGAACTTGAAAATATCATTCCATTAACAGATGAAGAGAAAGATATATTATCATATGCAGAGAATGACCTTAAAGTCAATTTGGAAATCAAGGACATTACAGCTACAGTATCAGATGCAGAAAAAGGACTTATTAGTGCAGCTGTTGACGGATACAAGATTGGTGGATATTATGATATATCTCTTTACAAGCAGGTAGGAAATAATTCAGAAGTAAAAGTTGAAAAGACAAATGGCAAGTTAAATGTTTCTATTAAGGTACCGGAAAGCCTTATTAATACAGATTCAACAAAGAATCGTGTATACAAAGTGGCAAGAGTTCATGATGGAAAAGTAGAAATAATTGATGCAACTTTTGATCCGGCTACAGGATATATAACATTCCAGACAGATGAGTTCTCAACATATGCAATAATCTATCAGGATGTTGATAAGAGCACATCAGGTGATAATACAGGAAGTACAACATCAGATGGAAATGCAGCAAATGGATCAGCTTCAGGTAAGGCAGCTGACAGTGTTGCAACATCAGATAAGACACCGCTTGCAGGTCTCTTTGGATTATTAGCAGCAGGTGGAGCAGGAATGCTTCTTGCTGGTAAAAAAAGAAAGAATCTGCGTAAAGACAGATAATAATAATTGATTGATTTCTGAATATAAGTCAGGATAAATGTAAAGTGAAAGTGGGTATTGATGCTTTGCGGGCGGATATACCCACTTTTACTATATCTGGTACAGGACCTGACAAATAATCCGACCATATACCGGATAGTAATAATTACCAATATGAAATATGTTTTAACTGGAAATAATAGTAAAAGAATAGAAAAATATTTCGCAGGGGATATTTTAATTGAAATAAAAAAGTTTTTAATATACAATATGTTCTATCTATGTACGATTTGAAATTAAAGGTGGTGAGGGGATTTTGATAAAGAGATATTATGTGAAGACAAGACAGCTTAAGGAAGGAATGAGAATCGACCAGGCTGTACTTGATAAGCTCGGACGTACATTGATTGCAAGGGGCACTATACTTAACGAATATCTAATTGATTCTTTATCAAAACTCAGAGTATTAGGCGTTTATATTTCAGAAGGGGAGGAAGATGAACAGGAGATATATATTCCACCGGCAATCAGGAAAAGGATAGAGGACAACAGCATACCGGACAGACATAAGGTTGAATTGTCAAAAAGTGTTAAAAAAAGGGTTTCAGAAGGAATACAATATCTGTATACGAATACTGATTCACCGGATTTTGTTGAAGCAACCAATAATATTGGCAATGATCTTATGAAAGCTATAATGGAGAATGATGCCATTGCAGTTGATATAAGTAATCTTAAGATAAGTGATGAGTATACTTTTAAGCACAGTGTTGATGTGGCAACACTTTCTATGATAATAGCGAAGCAATATGGACTTGATAAGCAGGACATTTATGATATAGGGATAGCAGGACTGCTTCATGATATCGGGAAATCTTATATTCCAAACGAAATATTAAATAAACCGGGCAAACTAACTGATGAAGAGTTTGAAATAATGAAAAAACATCCGGTCTTTGGATATGATATTTTAAAAACTAAAGAAGGAATCAGTGTACCGATGCGTCTTGGTGTACTTCAACATCATGAAAAGATGAATGGCAGTGGTTATCCGATGGGATTTGGCCGAAACAAAATATGCACATATGCGAAAATATTATCTGTCGCCGATATATATGATGCGCTTGTGACAAAGCGCTCATACAAAGATGCGCTGTCACAGCGTGTAGCTGTTGAAATGCTGATGTCAATGACTGATCAGCTGGATATAAAAGCCATAAGAAGTTTTATGGAAAGTATAATCCTGTATCCGGTTGGAAGCATTGTTAATTTAAGTAATAATGAAAAAGCAAAGGTTGTTGAGAATAATCCAAGCTGTATACTCCGTCCTAAAGTTATTGGCTTGAAAACAGGGAAAATATATAACCTTGCAGAGGATATTTCCTGTGCAAGTATAATTATAATTTAATATTTTTTGAGCAGACGCAGATGTTTATCTGGAAAATTACTGTGTCAGAGTGTGGTGCACAAGCAGAAAAACATAAAGCTGCATTTTGACATTATAATTCTTAGATGTAACTAAATACTCAAACTTCAGACACCAGCTTTGAAAGGTAAAAATAATTCGCACTAATAGTACTAAAATTTAAGCTGATTTCTTTGCGATAAGGTAAAAT
>CAKRGM010000030.1 GCA_934330725.1 uncultured Lachnospiraceae bacterium
ATTCGTGCCTGGCACGAATTCTACTTTGTTTTCAATCAAGATTGCGAACGAGCTAAGCGAGTTTCGCAATTACCTATAGACAGCTGTAACTATTAAATATCACACTAATTCTTTCTCTGCGATAAAGTTTTCTTTTATTTTACATTATCTCAAAGAAATTATCATCAAACTGAATAAATTTACCACAAATTATTTTTACCTTTTAGCATCGCGTTTTATTTCTGAAACTGTTATTTTGCTTACCTGCAACGCCAGTTTTCTTTTATCACTACTCTCTTTGGAAATATCACTTACAGTCTGTGCATCAGGAAAACAAATATCAAAAGCTAAATCACTGTCTTTAATGTTTGCAATAAATGTTATTTGTCCCGCACCTTCAATACTTCCATGAGAAATTTCTTTTCCATTTTGTTTTATAATATATGATTTATCTCCATTAAAAGTTCCTTCAACTGACAACACTACTGATGCTTCATCATAATTGCCTTTAACTGGTATTGATACCGATAATTCATCGCCATCTGTCCATGAATATGCATCCTCATTTCCTGACAAACCAGTCTTCACATAATCATTAGCGTTATATTGATCACCTGCTAAATATACAGTAAATTGTCCGCCTGTATATTTCTTTATAATTGTTACTCCACCTGCAATATTTATAACCAGGCACAACAAACTTATTGTTATTGCTAATAATTGTCCTGCCCTTTTTATATATAACGCTTTTTTACTAATAATCTTCTCATTATCTTCAATGTTTTCATTATATTTGCCATTATTAAAAAATGGCAAAGCAAATATAATAGGAAATGCCATTGGAATCATTACTATATATCTATATGCAAATGCAATTGGTGCTGCAATCATTATAATAGCCCAGCTTGCTATTAAAGGTGTTAATATCAAAAGCTTCTTTTTTCTATGACTTTCTTCACATAACACTGACATTAATGCAAAAAGCATTATCCATACCATTGTACCTGATGGAATAAACTCCATTCTGTTAAGCAGCAGCTTTTCTACTGATATACCGGTGGCTTCTTTTATTAAATTATGATTTACATAGCCACGATTAAATATATCTTCAACACCTATCCAATAATCCCAATAATTTCCGTAAAAAACACCCGGTTGCCAGAAGCCTAATGTTTGCATCATATATGCTCTTACATATGTTCCAGGATGTGAAAACAACAACTGTGCCCATACTTTTATATAATCTGCCATATGACAGCTTAAGTACGAAGCATCAACAGAAGCTTTCAAATCATCACTCAATGTCGGGCTGTAAACTGCCCAATCTTCTTTTTTTATCGTCGAATAAAGAACTTCAGCCTGACTATCTGTTAATTCGGTTTCCTCATTTATAACAGCTGCGACCTGTTGCAGCGGAACTGAAAATGATTCTATTAATGAATCTTTTTCAATCCCCAGCTTATCATAAACAGGTCCCTGAATAACAATTGTTACTATTACAACACATAATCCTGTTAAAATCACATGCTTTCCCTGTTTTTTGAATAAAATAGCGATCCCCAGAATACACAGTACCAGTACATATAATCCATTATTTCTCCAAAAACATATAAATAAGCTTATTAATGCAAACTTAACACAATACCTTACTGATACATTTTTATCTTCCGGATATTCCCACAATAAAAGAACCAACAAAATAATTGCAGCTGAAAAAATACCATCCTTCCATAATGACATGCTGTATGATGCAAAAAATCCTGACAATGCATAAATCAAAACGGTTATCCATACAAATATATCAGGTATTCCTTTTTTCTTTAATTTTGCTGCTACTAATGCACATACCGCCGAATAAACTAATGACTGGACTATTACATACAGAAATATTCCAACATTAATGCTTGAACTGAAAAAGCTTCCTATCCACAGGAAAAATCTAAGCGTTAAAATATAAAGTACTACCCAGTGGTTTCCAGCCGGTACTCCACTCTGTAAAGATAACTCTAATGTACATGCACCATCACCAACTATTCCTCCTGGACAAAAAGTTAGTAAGTATGGCACCCAGCATAAATATATAACCAGCCATGCAATAAAAAAGAATCTTTTATCGGTTTTACCTTCTGATAATTTTGAATTATTTTGTAATCTGTACTTTTTTATTAATTCTAACAGTAAAATTACAATTGGATATATTAAAAAAGCCAACACAAGACCAAATAATATACAACTTATATCGTAATTAATATAATTATCACCTGGTCCACCTCGCATATTATAATTATAATGTACCTGTTTTCCAGCTGTTATTGCCTGTGATAACAGTACAGTATATACTCCTGATATCACTAACTCTCTACGGCTTATATATTTTTTCTGTATTTTTTTATAGCACCAAAAAGTCACTCCTGATATAGCAAATACTAAAACCATATTACTGCAGCCAAATTTCCAGGCAGCTGCCAATGATGAAATAAATATCCATATAATAAATATAATTGTTTTAGTTTTTATATCAGATATATTAATTTTTTTCATAATCATCTCCCAATATATCCATTCGAATTACACTAATTCTTTCTCGGATTATAAGTTGGTGCCATCTTTTTTATCATCTTTCTTATTCCAGGACTTTCGCTGTATGCCATTTTCTTAATCTTTTCAAGATTTTCAATAAGATGTTCTTCATCAAATTCAATTGGTTTTCCAATATGAATCAGCTTATTTTTTGTCTCCTGAAGCCCTTCTTCTTTCATAAGAAGCTCTTCATATAATTTCTCGCCCGGACGAAGTCCTGTATATTTAATCTCCATATCAACTCCAAGCGTATAGCCTGAAAGTCTGATAAGGTTTTTAGCCAGATCATCAATCTTTACCGGCTCACCCATATCAAGTATAAATATTTCTCCACCTTTGGCATATGCACCTGCCTGAAGTACAAGTGATACAGCCTCCGGTATTGTCATAAAATATCTTATTATATCAGGATGTGTAACTGTTACAGGTCCTCCTGCTGCAATCTGTTTTTTAAACAATGGAATTACCGAACCATTGCTTCCTAATACATTTCCAAAACGCACAGCAACAAACTCCGTTTCTGAACGTGCATTATATGCCTGTATTATCATTTCACAGATTCTCTTTGTTGCACCCATTACGTTAGTAGGGTTTACCGCTTTATCTGTAGATATCATAACAAACTTCTTAACGCCATAGCGGTCAGCCATTTTGGCAACATTCCACGTTCCAATAACATTATTCTTAACAGCTTCATTCGGACTGTCTTCCATTAGTGGTACATGTTTATGTGCCGCTGCATGATATACTATGTCCGGACTGTATTCTCTGAATATATATTCTATTCTGGCTGTGTTTCTTACTGAACCTATAAGAACAATAACATTAGCATCAGGATTGCTCATTTTTAATTCCTGCTGTATATCATATGCATTGTTTTCATATATATCAAATATTATAAGACACTCCGGCTTATGATTTACAATCTGACGGCAGAGCTCAGAACCGATAGAACCTCCACCTCCCGTAACAAGCACAGTCTTACCCTGTACATATCCCATGATTGATTCAATATCAACTGTGATTGGTTCCCTTCCAAGAAGGTCAAGTACATCTACATTACGAATTGCATTAACATCCACTTCACCATCAACCATCTGATATACGCCAGGCAGAGTCTTAAGATTACAATTCGTATCCTTACATATGTTAAGAATTTCTCTTTTCATTCCTACTGATGCTGATGGAATTGCAAATATAATCTCATTAATATTATACTGCTTCGCACATTCCTTTATCTTATCACGGTTTCCAACAACCTTGACGCCTCGTATGAACTTTCCAATCTTATGAGGATCATCATCTATAATACATACCACCTTTGAATTTGCCATGTATCTTGACATCTGTATCTCACGCATCAGAACATTTGCAGCTTCTCCGGCACCTATTATCATTATCTTATTTGTCTCATCATTATGCCTTGCACCCTGTAATATGGTTCTTATCATTCGATACATGAAACGACTTGCACTCATTGCAACGATAAGAAATACTCCTGATGTGAAATAGCAGGTTCGTGGCAGCATCCAGCCCATAAATCCTGTAAAACATATATGCGCAACTTCTGTAACAATACATGCCTCAACAATTTTATAAAGCTCTGCAATACTCGCATACTGCCAGAGACTGTGATACATTCTGAAGCACCAGAACACTATAAGTGCAATTATTGTAAACGGTATAATATTTGCATTGTATTTCTCTATATATTCCTCAGGTATACTGCTGTAGCTTATATCAAATCTCATCATCAGTGATAACAATACTGATCCGTTTACCAGAATTATATCTGTTAATATTAAACAGATTCTTCTGACCAGCAACTGCATTTTATCTTTCCTTGTTTCTTCCATCTTTAATTCCTTTCAGCCAGGATGGCATCTTTAACAATCCGGCAAGCGTTCCTGCTCCATAGCTTATATGTAGTAAAAAAAACAGAACCGGCAGTGCTAAACATGTTATATTTCTTTTTTTACCTGCAGACGCAACTGCTGCAGCTGTCATGCCCACGTCTATAAGTAAATACAACCCCCACATAAGCACTGTCAGTGAGTATATCACATTTCTTATAATAACAGCAACACCTGCTGCCGTTGCCGCAATACTTCCAAAAATTGCACAAAACACTGTACTTAATATTATTGCCATCAAAAAAGCAAATGGAACAAGATGATATATTGAAATACATCCCGGACACACACCAAGTGTCAATGCAATCCAGTATCCGTTTTCAAATTTCTGCTTAAGCATTTTAGGCAGACTGCTTCTGATAAGCTGATATGATATTATATCCGGATTAAAGCATATTTTAAATCCTGCCTGTCTTACACGATAATTGATTTCATTGTCTTCTGTTCTGGCAAGATTCTCATTGGGAAGTCCCACTTTATCAAATACTTTTCGTCTGTAGGCTGCATGAAATACAGACTTCACGTAAGTTTTACCCGGATTTTTTCTGTAAGGTGCAATGCTTGATCCGAACATTGAGGATTCTGCAAGCAGAAGTGTATTCTGCCACTTTGAATCATCATTACTAAGCACAGGTCTTTGACCGCCGCATATATCTTCACCACTTTCAAGTGTCTTAACATTTTTACTTATAAAATCCGATGGTATGTGGGCATGGGCATCCACCTTTATTACTGCATCCCCTTTATATTGCCTTAATGCCACATTCCATCCGCATGGTATAAGTCTTTTCGGATTATCAAAAACTCTTACATCACGAAAATGCAGCACTCCGCTGTTTTCATTATTTCTTCGTGCGAACTCCTGCATAATTTTTTTTGTTGAATCTGTTGATGCACTGTCAACAAGAAGTATTTCTATATCATTATGGTTATAATCCTGACTTAACATATCTGTCAGAACCGACTTGATAGTTTTCTCTTCATTGTACGCTATTATACATACTGAAATGAACATAATGCTAAATCATGCCTTTCTAATTATTTTATTTTGGTTACAGTTCACTTATTTTTTTAATACGGATACGAATGTATTCCATAATACCTTCATATCATATAACATGCCCGTCTTTTCAAGACTTTCAAGATTATACTTCATCTTGGCTGGCAGAACCTCATTTATATACACATCATCTGCGTTTTCAGCATTTGAAAGCAGCATGTCTTCATCTTTATAAGCAATACTTGTATTGGATGTAAGCCCTGCAGGAAGAAGAAGTGTAGCCATCATCTGCGGTGTGTACTGTTCAACATATTTAACGACCTCAGGTCTTGTCCCTACAAGCGTCATATCCCCTGCCAGTATATTAAATAACTGTGGAAATTCATCAAGCCTCAGCTTTCTAAGCAGCTTTCCGGTTCTTGTTATCCTTGCATCCCCCTGAACCGTAACAGCTGTTCCAAGTCTGTTTGCGTTATTTACCATGGTACGGAACTTAAATATTTTAAATACTCTGCCATATTGTGTAACACGTTCCTGTCTGAAAAATACCGGACCTGGTGAATCAAACTTTATCATTACCGCAATTATTCCCATTGGTATTATCAGTACAGCAAGCATAATAAATGCAACAATAATATCAAAAAATCTTTTTAATATAAGCCATGCACTTTTTCCCGACAGAATATTATAATATTTTCTGACCTCTTTATTCCGCATATTATCAGGCAGATCGTTCCATTGTCTTATTTTCATCGCTTTTCTCAAATTTCTTTCTTTAATTTATTAAAGTTTTCAATCACGTATTCAACCTGCTCATCAGTTAACAATGTATGAAGAGGCAGCGTAATCTCATTATGATACATTTCAAATGCATTAGGATAATCCTTTATGTCAAATCCCAGGTTTTTATATGCCGTATGCATAGGAAGAGGTTTATAATGTACATTTGTAGCAATTCCCGCCTCTGCCATTTTAACGATCATCTTATTTCTTTCTTCTTCGCCTGCATTCTTTAGCCTTACAAGCATAAGGTGTCCACTTGACTGATACTCATCTGTAAAATGCTTTATAATGTCAACATCATCTGCGCCAATGCCTTCTGTATACATCTGTATTATATCTTTTCTGCGCTTTAAAAGCCCCGGATATCTTCTCATCTGTGCAAGGCCAATTCCACCCATTATATCAGTCATATTACACTTATAATATGTTCCTGTAATATCATATTCCCATGCTCCAAGCTTTGTCTTTGCCAAAGCATCCTTTGACTGTCCATGAAGTGAAAAAAGCATTATCTGCTTATAAATTTCTTCATCGTCAATACCATCAAAGCCACGCCATACAAGAGCTCCGCCTTCTGCAGTTGTAAAATTCTTAACCGCATGAAAAGAAAAACTTGTAAAATCTGCAAGTTCTCCACTTTTTCTGCCATTGCGTGATGCCCCAAAACCATGTGCTGAATCGGCAAGGATAAGAATATGTCCCAGCGATTCCTGAAGCTTACCAACCGGTTTAAATAACGGCTTTTTAGCTTCAACTATTTGTCTTATCCTGTTATAATCAACCATAACACCTGCAATATCAACCGGTATTATAGCTTTGGTTTTTTCTGTTATAAGTGCTTCAATGGCATCATAATCTATATGATATGATCCCGGTGCTACATCCACAAGTTTAAGTGTTGCATTAACATGTCTGACAACACTTGCCGATGCAGTATACGTATATGCAGGAACTATAACTTCATCTCCTTCGCCAACACCAAACAGTCTCAATGCTGTTTCCATACAGGCAGTTGCCGAATTAAGGCATGCCCCGCGTTTAACATTACAAAACGACGCAACCTGCCTTTCAAGTTCCTTTGTCTTAGGTCCTGTAGTAATCCATCCTGACTTTAAAACCTGCGTTACTTCATCTATCTCTTCCTGTGTGATATCAGGAGGAGAAAATGGTATATTTAACTTTTTTGTCATTTAATTCCACCATACCTTTCCGGTCTTCATATCATAATCATTCAGCATCTATCATCTGCTGTGACATACAATACATCGTCTTTACTTATTCACCACTGCTCTTTACCATATCAGGGAATGAGTATGTCGCATTTCCCGTGGTATTTGTCAGGGAAATGTTATAACTTACTGTTTTGAATCCATTTTGGGATAATGTAACAGTTTTGTTACCCGCCTTCTTTTCAAATGAGCATGGCACAATGCCTATATACTGGCTGTCAACATATAATGCTGCCCCTTCCGGTGCAGTAACATTAACAGTATATCCGTCCGTCTTATCTGACTCAGGACTGGTCTGCCCCGCCTGTGCCCTGGTTGTTGGCTCCTGCGTGGTCTGCTGGTTATTTTTATTATCAGATTGTGCTGCCTTTGTAGTTGACTTATCTGTTGATGTCATATCAATAACCTGAGTCTGGTAAGCCTTATTTATCGTGATAACTGTTGAATATTCATCATAGTAATTTGCTTTAAGTACTATTTTGTGTTTTCCATAAGTAAGAGAAACCGGCTTTGAATAATCTGTTTCTTCACCATCAATCTCCATGATTGCGCCCTGCGGTGTAACAGAGAAATTCACAGCTCCCACCTGCGCAGCTCCTGTCGTATATTCACTGAAATCGACACTTACTTGCTTATCACGCTCAACAGTAACTGTCTTGCTTCCTGAAATACTTCCATTCTGCAGATCCACAGTATATGTTCCTTCTTTTGCTGTAACCATCATTGACTTTGTTATGCCAAAAAGCTGGTCCTGACCAACGCTTACATATCCACCTATAAACGAATCAATACCTGTAAACTGTATATATCCGTGTCCTTTATCTACAGTAACAGAATAAACACTGCTGTCTATTCCCCTTATAGTAACCTCATCCTCTGCAACCACCTGGGCAATTGATATCTTATCCGTTCCTGATAATATAACTGCATGGTCACTATACTGAAAGCTGTTGTCACCATATGACAGTTTTCTGCTGCTTTCATCAATTTCAAGGTCTGTAACAGAATTACGCTCCCATGCTTTGGATGATTCATATATCTTTACTGCTTTACCTGTCTTATCACATGTAACATCATATATGCCTCCCTGCTTAAGCACAGATGCGGCCTTTATCGTTCCATATTTATCCTTTATGTCTGTTCCACCTGTATACGCCACCTCATATTCAGTTCCCGTATCAGTATCAAGAAAATTCATCTTCAGATTAGCTGCATCTGTCTGTGTCAGAACACCTGTTATATCTATCTCATTAGCATTCTTGACAGGCGCCTCTGTCACCGGTTTTTTAGGTGCCTGAAGAATTGAACTCCCCGGCGTTATTGTACTTGTACTCTTCGAGCCGCACGCTGCCATTGAAAGAATAACCACCCCTGTAAGCAACAGCGCTACACACCGTTTTATCATATTAATCTCCATTCTTGCGCCACTTTTAAGGCACATCTTAAGTTTGTGCAAAGCACAAAATTAAAATATATCTGTATTAATTATATGCATATATGTACTATTTAAACAATTTTTTGCTAATTTGCCTGCTGATAATGGCATAATAACACAATGCTGTTTCTTATGCAATTGTCTCTATAAACTTTCTGCGCTTATCATTCTGGTCAATCGTAAGTTTAAGCTTCTCTATGCTCTTTGGCGGTATCCATGATTTGCTTGAATTATAATAATAATTTATTATTTTCCAGAATTTAAAAGGAAACTCAAATAATGCCGACAACAGATTAAGATCTGTATCATCTATCGGTTTTACTTTGTCATACTCATCTATAAGCTTATATCCAAGCTGGATATCCCAGTTATACTTTTCAAGAATCTTGCGCATAAACTGATACAGGTCATATATCTGACATTCATTTTTACATTTATCAAAATTAGTTATTGCAACACATTTATCTGAAAATAAAATATTATGGTAATTATAGCTTCCATGAATCAGCTCTCCGCTGTCTTGTGCATCCTTGAATCTCTCATCAAAACGCTCATCATTTATTAAACTGACCGCATGTTTTGCTTCATCATAAAATGCCCTGATATTCTTAAATGCCAGCTGCTCAAAATCAGATTTATTCTTTTTTGATTTCAGATAATTTGATGCTGACTTAAGCTCTCTCATATGCCTTAAATAAGTGTCCCGTACCATTGATGAACTGCCGTTTTTAAATATATTTCCTGATTTTATGGCATTATTGTCTTTATCCGCCTGCAATTCAGAAGTATTTTCAGCTTCAAGCGTAAATACTTCTACTGTACCCGGACTATACTCCTTTGCAACACTTTTAAATGTATTATGCAGCCTGCCAAGTGCATTTACTGAAAAACACAGATCAGTAATATCCCCGACGTTACACTCACGTCCGTCAAACCAGTCTTTTATGACATATCGTCTGCCTTCTTCATCCTGCGAAACAAGATTGCCGTCATAATTTCTTATATATGTATCAATTATACCAAAACCATTTTCAGCAACGGCCTGTGTTATCGTATCTTCACGTTCATAATACCTGTCACATTTACTGCATTCCAAAAAGAGTTTTGTCCCGCAGTCTGTATTAAGTATCATTCCGCCACGGCCCCGTCCTGCTTTATATACATTTAGATTATACTGTTTCAACACATCCAAAGACTTTTCATTCATAGTTTACCCTCCCACATATCTGTCTTATAATATGTGGGAGGGCAAATAAAAATACCTGTTAAATTTAATCAAGATGCTCAATCAGAGCAATAAGTGTTGCTTTATCATTAAGTTTTGGATTCTCTATTACAACATGTACAAGCTGATTAAGGACTCTGCCTATTTCAGGTCCCTTAAGGCCATATTCGATAAGATCATTGCCTGTTATGTCAAGATCCTTTATTGATATACAGTCACCTCTTTCAGTAACATCAGTATACATCTTCTCAATCGTATCAATATGTTTTTTCTTTGAGTTCATCATAATGCCCGTAAGTTCTTCAGCCGTCTTAAGTGAAATCTTCTGATACTCTATAAGCAATGGCATTATCTGGCTGCCATACTTAAAAACAGCCTCCCTTACCGCCGGTTCATTCTCCTCAACTGCATCCTTTTGATATCGTATAATCTTAGTAACTGTATCAATTGTGTAATTATCAAGCTTTAACGCCTTAAGAGTCTCATTTGCATCCTGGTAATCCATCATGCCAAGTAATGCTGCATACTTCATAACCTGCGTATTTCCTGCATTCTTAAGCATACCATATGTTTTTTTTGCATATTTGCCTGATAAAAGAATATCCAGTTTAGGAAGTACTTCCTTAAAAATACCGGTCTCATAAAAATACTTCACATGCTCCGGATTAGCAGACATTATAGTCTTTAGTAATTCAGCCTGTATCCTTTCCATACTGATTTTTTTAATATTAGGTGCAAGCTTTATAATCGCATTATATGTCCGCTGGTCTATTCCAAATCCCAGCTGCGCACTAAAACGTATGGCACGCATCATTCTGAGTGCATCCTCGTTAAATCTCTCTTCTGGATTTCCAACACAGCGTATGTTTCTATCCTGCAGATCTTTAATGCCATTAAACATGTCCACAAGACCGTCTTCTTTATTATATGCCATTGCATTAATGGTAAAATCACGTCTTTTAAGATCATCTGTCAACCGTACTGAAAACTCTACTGATTCCGGATGCCTTCCATCAGTATATTCACCATCCACACGATATGTAGTAACCTCATACCCTACATGGTTTAACATAACTGTTACTGTTCCGTGCTTTATTCCTGTATCTATTGTTTTCTTAAAACATTCTTTTATCTGTTCAGGTACCGCTGATGTGGTTATATCCCAGTCGTCCGGAACTTTTCCAATCATCGTATCCCTTACGCAGCCACCAACCGCATAAGCTTTGGCACCGGTCTTTTCAAGTGTGTTGATTATTTTTTCTACATCTTCCGGGAGTTCAATTGTAAAGTTCTCTTTATCCATCCCTTTTAATTCCTCTCAATTTTAATATGCCTTACCCCAGTAAACCATATGTTTAGCAGGCTTTCCACAGCATACACATACATCTGAAAGATGCTCCTGTTTAAATGGCATACATCTTGATGTTGCTGTCGTATCTTCCTTTATCTTGTCTTCACAAGCCTGGTCTCCACACCACATAGCTTTAACAAATCCCTGCTTATTAGCAACTATATCTTTAAATTCTTCATAATCTGTCGCAGTATATGTATGTGTATCTCTGTGCTTTCTTGCTCTTTCAAGCATATCATTCTGCATTGTATCAAGGACTTCCTTAATCTTAACATCCAGTTCATCTATTGATACTGTAATCTTCTCTCTTGTATCTCTTCTTACGATTATTGCCTGATTTGCCTCAATATCTCTTGGTCCCATTTCAACTCTTACAGGGATTCCACGCATTTCCTGTTCTGAGAACTTCCATCCCGGATTCTTATCACTGTCATCGACCTTAACTCTTAAACCAGCATTGATAAGCTTTTCCTTAACTTCATAAGCCTTATCAAGAACACCGGCTTTTTTCTGCATAATCGGAATAACATCAACCTGTACAGGTGCAATTCTTGGTGGAAGTACAAGTCCACTGTCATCTCCATGAACCATAATAATAGCACCAATAAGTCTTGTTGTTGCTCCCCATGATGTCTGATAAACATGCTTTAATTTATTATCTTTGTCTGTATACTGAATTCCAAATGCTTTAGCAAATCCGTCACCAAAATTATGGCTTGTTCCTGACTGAAGAGCCTTTCCATCATGCATAAGTGATTCTATTGTATAAGTAGCCTCTGCACCTGCAAACTTTTCTTTTTCTGTCTTCTGTCCCTTTATTACAGGTATTGCCAGCACCTGCTCACAAAAATCAGCATAAATATTAAGCATCTGGAGTGTACGTTCCTTTGCTTCCTGTGCAGTAGCATGTGCAGTATGACCTTCCTGCCATAAGAATTCTCTTGAACGAAGGAATGGTCTTGTTTCTTTCTCCCATCTTAATACAGAACACCACTGGTTATATACCTTTGGCAAATCTCTGTATGACTGAATCTCATCTTTATAAAAATCACAGAAAAGAGTCTCTGATGTAGGTCTTACACAAAGCTTTTCCTGAAGATCATTAAGACCGCCCTTTGTCACCCATGCAACTTCCGGTGCGAATCCTTCTACATGATCCTTTTCCTTCTCAAGAAGACTTTCAGGAATAAGCATTGGCATATAAACATTCTGTACTCCTGTTTCTTTAAACCTTTTGTCTAATTCTTTCTGAATGTTCTCCCAAAGTGCATATCCTGCCGGCTTAAATATCATAAAACCTTTTACGCTTGAGTAAGCCATAAGCTCCGCTTTTTTTACTACATCAGTGTACCATTGTGCAAAATCATCATTCATTGATGTGATTGCTTCTACTAACTTCTTTTCTTCTGCCATTTTATTTCTCCTTTAAACTAACCGCTACTGCGCTCCACCTGCCATCGGTGGTACAGCCCGCAATATCCGCAGACGGACATACATCCCATAGCCTTTTTTGTTATACGTTATACGCTGTATAAGCATACCACGTTCAAAACGGGAATTCAACCTTGTGATTATTCAAAACACAAACTCAGAATTCACATTCAGCTTTGCGATTCAAGTACCGATCTGTAATATTTTATAAGTGCTTTTATTATACAGTACGACACAGGCCCTAATATAAATCCCATAACGCCATACAGGATAAATCCTGCAAATATAATAACCATCATTGTAAATGCCTCTATATTCAGCTTATCTCCGAGGCATTTTGATTCCATTATTTCTCTTACAAAATACGTTATAATATATACAGTTATAAGAACTGCTGCCGGCATTATATCTTTTAACAGCAGCAATATAACAGACCACGGAATAAGAACTGTCCCTGTACCAAATATCGGAAATGCATCAATTAAACCGATCAGTATTCCCAAAACTACCGCATATGGATTTTTTATAACGAAAAGTCCAGCAATACATACAGCAGAATTTATCAGAAAGATATGCCCCTCAACCTTAAAATAAACATTGAACAGCAGCCTTAACGACTCCGATACGGCGGCAGCTTCTCTGAAAAACACCGTTGTTTTTTTCCAGTTTCTAACCTTTTTAAGGACATTTGACAGATATACTACCGATATAAGACTTACAAATACAGCTCCTATAATATACGCTGTTTTGCCCAGCACAGGAAATGACACCTTTATAACCTTTCCTGCCATATCAGAGCCACCGTCTTTTGCAAACATGTTGGCTACACTTTTTGCACATCCGCATATAAAATCCATACAGCAGCCGTCATTTATTCCTATCCACCTGTCAAGGCTTAAGCATATCCTTGCAGTCTGCTGTCGTATTACCACAAAATAATAATCTGAATTTCTTATAAATGCACGCACTTCAGCTGCTGCAAGATGCATGATGTATCCGGTTACTGCAATAAGTACACCGCCAAGAATGATAACAACTATGGATGATGCAAGCGTACGCCTGCCATGAAAATGCCGTGCCAGCCATTCCACAGGTCTTTCAATAAGTACTGCCACAGCATATGCAATAATGAATGGCGCCATCACTGGAAATATATATTTAAACGCCAAAAGAACTATAAGTATTATAAGAAAACTTCCAAACAACAATAAAACCCGGTCTTTAAATGTCCAATTTTTATCCTGCCCCATAAGCACCCGCTCCTGTAACTAATTTAATATACCATAAGTATTGACAAATGGTATAAAACTAATCACAGAGCTGCTAAAAAATCCGGTCTTATTTCATATTTTTTATTATCAACAGTAAGTGAATATGCGCAAAGTGCAATCTGCCTGTTTTTCAGGTTTATTCCGGCATTTTCCCAATTGGTTGGTTCAATATTGCCAGCCACACCTGCCTCATTGTCCTGACCCATATACTTAGTATCGCCAAGCAGTGGCATATTCCTGTGTGCAAACTGCACCCGGATCTGATGATGTCTTCCTGTTATAAGATGAATTTTCACAATAGTAAGTGTCTCTGACAGATGCTTTATCACCTGATATTCAAGTTTTGCTTCTTTAGCATTACTGTCTCCTTTTGCTGCAATGCGCGAAACATTTGTCTTACCATCTTTTACAATGTAATCGGTTAACATTCCTTTATCCTTATCAGGCTTTCCGCATATCACGGCAAGATACTCTTTATTAAACGTGTTCTTCTGCATCATTTTAGACAATCTTGCCGCTTCAGTTTTATTTTTTGCAAATAAAACGAGTCCGCTTACAGGCCTGTCCAGCCTGTTTATTACTGCCGCATATGGCTGTTCGCCTTTGCTGCGTTCATATGTCATTACCATTCCTGTAAGGTCCGGCTCAAATGACCTTGCACTCTGCGTCAGCAGCCCGGATGGCTTATTGACTATGATCATTTTACTGTTTTCATATACGATATCTAATTTCACTGCTTTGTTCCTTTTCCGGCAACTGCACATATACTTGCAATCGCACCAAACAATACCCCTGCTATAGGCCATATTATCCAGCTCCTGCTCCAGTCACCGCTTATAAAACTCCATGCAAGATATATGCATGTTACAACCGGCCAGTATACTGCTGCAATATTTCCTGTTGATGTATCTTCCTTTGTTTTTTCCGTAAATTCACCCTCCTGGAGGAGCACCTTAAATGCCCTCTGCTCAAGCGCTGCTTTGACAAACAGAAATACCGCTATTGCCACTATTAATAAAAAGGCACCTGCTGCAATACACATCCATGTGTCTTTATTCTGTACAGATGTATGGACTCCGTCAACTATACTGCCTGCTACTATAACAGGAATAATTGAAATAATGCATAATATAACCCCTATAGTTATCCTTACCATATATGCATGTCTCTTGCTTTCCTTAATCTGTCTTAATGAATTTTCTGTTGCGATGTTAAGATGGAGAACTTCTTTTTTTAAATAATCATATTTTCCAATCGCCATTACATTGTATATAAACAATCCAACTGCAACAGCAATAAATATAAGCAGTGTTGATAATCCAACACCCTGAATAACCGGATTTGTATTTTCATCACTTGAAAATATGCCAGCAAGTACAATAAGTATTATTGGTGAACATATACATAAAAACACTCCAAGTGCAATTCTAAAGCTTCCCTTATCCGTAGCCGCAAGATATTCTTTTGATTCCTCTAACGTTACTCTTCTTTTCGTCAGATTCTTTTTGTCATAATCGTGTCCATCAATAATATCCTTTATTCCAAGTTCATCCGAAAGCTCGCTAAGATTGCCAAGTTCAGATATTACAGCTGCAACCGCCTGATTTTCATTTTTACCATCAGATGTCAGCTCATTATATCTGTCCGTCATCATATCCAGCAGCTTCTTTTTTGCACAGGCTGTTCGTTCATTATCAGGAAGATTTGAAAACATGCTTTCCAAATAAATTCTTATAGTTTCCATTTTAAAAAACTCCTATTATATATTGTGCTGATTACAGATAATTGTAAAATCCGCTATTTTTCAGGTAACGCCTCGCAAAATCAGCAATTTAATACAAACATGATTTCAAGGCCTGCCACCGGCAGCGGTACATAAGTCCTTAATTATACCTTGAAGCGGTAGCCTACTCCCCATATTGTTTCAATGTACTGTGGCTTTGATGTATCATATTCTATCTTTTCACGTATTTTCTTAATATGAACTGTTACTGTGGCAATATCGCCTATTGAATCCATATCCCATATTTCCTTGAACAACTCGTCTTTTGTAAACACATGATTAGGATTCTCGGCAAGAAATGTGAGCAGATCAAATTCCTTCGTTGTAAATACTTTCTCCTCTCCATTTACAAAAACACGTCTTGCTGTCTTGTCAATCTTAATTCCTCTTATCTCAATTATATCATTATCAGGCTTAGCACTGCTTACAAGCCTTTCATAACGTGCCAGGTGAGCTTTAACTCTTGCCACAAGTTCACTTGGACTGAATGGCTTTGTCATATAGTCATCTGCACCCACTCCGAGTCCTCTTATCTTATCAATGTCTTCTTTCTTTGCAGATACCATTATTATAGGAGTATTCTTCTTTTCTCTTACCTGCCTGCATATCTCATATCCGTCTACACCCGGAAGCATGACGTCAAGTATCATAATATCAAAATCTTCTCCCAGTGCAGTCTCAAGTCCACTGTCACCGTCTGCCTTTATCACTACTTCAAATCCGCTAAGTTCAAGATAGTCCTTCTCAAGTTCTGCGATTGCTTCTTCATCTTCTACTATTAAAACCTTACTCATTATTGTTACCCCGCTTTCTGTTTAATAAATATTATTACCTGTTAATACTTTGCTTTTGATTTTAATTTTTTATCAACTATACAGTAAGTTGTATTGTCCTTATATTTTAATAAATTGATATGCATTGTAGTGCCTTCGCCTTCAACACTCTCTACCCATATTTTACCCTTGTGGTCTTCGATTATTTTCTTGACAATGGCAAGTCCTATACCGCTTCCGCCCTTTTTACTGTTACGTGATTTATCTGTTCTGTAAAACCTTTCAAATATATGTGGAAGTTCACTTATAGAAATTCCCTGTCCATTATCATTCATTATAATATGAACATAATCGCCTTCATCATAAATGTCAATATTAATTATGCCTTTGCGTCCATCCACCATATACTTGACCGAATTACTTATAATATTATTAATAACTCTCTTAAGCTGCTCTGCATCAGCAACAATAACGACATCACTGCCTGCATGATACCTGTAATTAAGTTCTACATTGGACGATTCCATCTCAACGCTTAACTCATCTATACAGTCGTCAAAATAATCTTTAAGATTAATATTGGTAAATGAATATGGTATCCTGTTCGTGTCAAGCTTTGAATATATCGTAAGCTCATCAATAAGCTTGTCCATATCATTAGCCTTATTGGCAATTGTACGCAAATACTTTTCCCTTTTTTCAGGTGTATCAGCAATACCGTCAAGTATTCCTTCTACATATCCTTTAATCGCCGTAAGCGGCGTCTTAAGGTCATGTGATATATTTCTTATAAGTTCTTTTTCTTCCTTATCTGACTTAAGTTTATCCTCTGAACTCTGTTTTAAAATAATCCTCATCTTTTCAAAGTCACGGCACAAATCTCCCAGTTCATCATCAGCGACTTTTGGCATCTCAAAATCCATGTTTCCTACCATAATATTGTGGGTTGCGAGCTTGAGTCTGTCAAGCGGCTTAATAACCGATCTGTATATCCAGTAATTTAAAACAAGACTTGTTATGATAATTATAAACAGCACTGCAATTAATATCTGTATAAGTATCCTTTTTATCTGTGGAATAACCTGCTTTAATGGTGTAACTATATATATACTGCATTTCTGGTTATGGCTGTTTACAAAGTTGATCTGCTTTACCAGGCTCTGGCATGTTCCTCCGATATATGTATAAGCCCCCACGCTGTGACCAGTATTTTTATTATCATATTCCGGCAGTATATCGGAAATATCATCCGTATTAATATCAGAAGAATTAAATGTTACCCGTCCATCCTTTTCAATTACAAGGTATGACAGCCTTTCTTCAAGCTCCTGGGAAAGCCCATGAATATAACTATCATCTTCTAACAGTTCAGGAGTATTTTCTACAGTATAATTTATGTCATATACTATCTTCTCGGTAAGCTTTCCCATAAAAACAACAGGTGAATAAAAATTCATCAGCTCTGACTGATTTTCAAGCTGGTATTTTTCAAACATACTGTCAGACTGTACCTTATATATCCCACATACTGCAAAGACACATAATACCACAGGGAGAATTACCATTATAAGAAAAGACAGCTTCAATTTAGTTCGTAATTTCATAATTCCAATCACGCCTTTCCATTATCTGCAATTAAGTCTTATAATACCATACTTTGTTTATCAATAATAATAACTCTTGATTAATTTTATTAAATATTAATAAACCGGTACATCAGAATATAAATACATTTTAATCTGACATACCGGTGACTATACATAATATTTTTATAATATGTAAATGCGGTCTTATACATCTGCATATTATCCTATTTTTAATTTAAACTTCTGTGCCTCTTTCTCAGAATCCACACGTTCCATTAACGCTCCAAGACTTCTTAGCTTGACTTCAAAGTCCTCATACCCGCGCTGGATAAAATGTATATCATCTATTTCTGATATACCCTGTGCTGAAAGTGCTGCAATAACAAGTGCTGCACCTGCTCTCAGGTCAGGAGCTGAAAGCTGTGCACCTGTTAACTGCTCCACTCCCTCTATATAGGCAGTATTACCTTCAACCTTTATTTTACCGCCCATTCTGTTTAGTTCATCAACATATTTAAATCGATTCTCAAAAATACTTTCCGTAACCATGCTTGAACCTTTTGCAAGTGCAAGCACAACAGCCATCTGTGGCTGCATATCAGTAGGGAATCCCGGATAAGGAAGTGTCTTTACATTAGTACACTTAAGTTCTCCATTACTAATCACTCTTACCCAGTCGTCACCTTCAATAACATTACATCCTGTTTCAATAAGCTTTGCTGACAATGATTCAAGATGCTTTGGAATTACATCCTTAACAGTTACATCGCCGCCTGTTGCAGCTGCTGCAAACATAAATGTACCTGCTTCTATCTGATCTGGTATTATTGAATAAGTTGCCCCATGCAGCTTATTAACTCCTTTAATCCTTATAACATCAGTACCTGCACCCTTTATATTAGCCCCCATCGCATTAAGGCAGTTAGCCACATCGACAATATGCGGCTCCTTTGCTGCATTCTCAAGTATAGTATCACCTTGTGCCATACATGCAGCAAGCATAAGGTTAATTGTTGCGCCAACTGATACGACATCAAAATAAATATGGCTTCCTGTAAGCTTTTCCGCCTTTGTTGAAACCATTCCATAAGATATTTCCACCTCTGCTCCAAGAGCCTTGAATCCCTTGATATGCTGGTCTATTGGTCTGCTTCCTATATTACATCCTCCAGGAAGCGCAACTCTTGATTCATTATATTTTCCAAGAAGTGCACCTAACAGGTAATATGACGCTCTTATCTTCTTTATATAATCATAATCAACATTAAAATCATTAATATTCTTACCGTTTATCTCTACTGTATTCTTGTCTATAACACGTACAACAGCTCCAATTGCCGTAATCGCCTTTAATAATACGTTAGTATCCCTTACATTAGGTAAATTCTCAACTATAACAGGTTCATCCGCCATAATTGCTGCAGCAAGTATACCCAAAGCTGCATTTTTTGCACCACCAATAGACACTTCGCCCTTAAGTGGCACCCCGCCCTTTATAATATATTGTTCCATTAAAGCACCTCTAAATCTAAATCCAAATTCATCTTATATTTATATAATTTATCCAAATACAATCAGTATATTCTAATCTCAAGTCATTTATTAAAAAAAACAAATAATATATAAAATTACTGTTAAAAGTAAACATTCTGTTAGATTATAACATAATAATACTATTTGTAAAGGGTGAATTTAATTCTTGTCAACATATTCCAATGGATTTACTGTTTTAGAGCCTTTCCATATTTCAAAATGAAGGCATGGACTGTCACAATAGCCTGTACTTCCGCTCTCGCCGATGACCTGACTCTGGTTTACGGTCTGTGATTTGTGTACTGATATCTGGCTCAGATGTGCATATCTTGTAATACTGCCGTCTGAATGTTCAATATCAACACAGTATCCATATTCTGCATACCATCCGGCTCTTACAACTGTACCTGCTGCCGATGCCTTAACCGGTGTTCCTTCCGCCACATCAATATCTATGCCTTTATTTTCTTTGCCCGAACTGTAATCACTCAAGCCATAAAATGATACGACATTTCCACCTTCAACCGGTCTTTTATACTCTGTATTATTACGAGTTCCAACAAGCACAGTCATCTTTGATGCTTCTGCTATTACATTATCAGACAAAAGCTCTTCACTTGTACGAACACCATCTATAGTAGTTACCCTTACCTGAACATTTCTATGTCCGACATTACCCTGTATAATCTTATTCTGCCCTGCTGCAATTGAATTGTCATCCTGATATACTGCATTTACAGTAAAATCTTCGTCCGTAGTGATTACCTGTTTCATAACTACTGAAATCCTGCTGTCAGGTATTTCAAGTATTATACTCTGTCCAGGTACAATAACAGAATCCTTTGTAAGGTTGTGGTTAAGCTCTAAAATGCTGTTTAAATCAATGCCATATCCGTCGGCTATTATGCTAAGTGTATCTCCCGGCTGTACTGAATAAGTAATCTGCTTTTTGGACTGACCTTTTACTATATTATAAGCATCATCAACACTTGAAATCTTTGCATTCTTTTTAGGCACTTCTGTTACACGCACATTCTGAGCAAATGATATTTCCTCTATCTTGTCAGTATTGCTGCCATTCTGATTCTGGTCATCTGTAACAGAACCCTGCATCGCAGCTGCAACGATATCCTCATCTGTAGCCTTGTCCCTTGCCTCTACAAACTGAACTTTATAATTAGTCCACACAGTATCATCTGAAAGAAGTTCTACGCTATACTGTGCCTTTGTATCATAATCATGTACGATTCTGTCAAGCAGTTTAATTACATCATCCCTGCTTTCAAGTGTTACACTTAAGTCGTCTGTTTTAAGCGTATATGCCCTGTCTCCTTCTTCATTTTCCACACTTGAAAAAAGATTAGAATATATCGCAGACGCAAGCTCACTCCGGCTTAACCTTTGACCGGCTGCCCTGCTTTGTTTCTTCACTTCAAAATCAGGTGCCATATATACTATATGATCATAATCCCTGTTAAATCTAAGTCTGGCATCAGCCAGTGCATTATCCGCATCCTCTATAGAATTGGCATATCCTATGCTTATACCATTAACCTTTACCTCGTAACAGCCAACATCATTCTTTAACAGTCCCTTCGCCATAAATGGAATTGTAAAAAAACTTATAAAGCATACTACAGAGGCAGTATTTATGAACATTTTTCTTATACGTCTTCCATATCTGGTAATACGTGCCATATTTCCTCCAAACCAATACATCCGAAATATATAAATCTATGTAAACCTTTTGTAATATTTTCGTAATAATCTTACCTATGAAATATTATCACTTTGGTTTTTCTTTGTAAACCCCGGCTGAAATTCTTTACATATTTTACATATACTATTCATATATCTGTTATTTATACCTGCTTTGAATCAAAGGATACAGCTTAGGACTCATTTCTTCTTCCTTTTTTGCACAGAAAATCCAAATTTACCAAGCTTTTTCCCCAATTCAAAGTATTCGCCATGTGAATAAGTTATCAGTCCTGCCCTGTCAAGGTTAAATCTTCTTGATTCCTCTATAAGTCTGTCATCAACTGTTACAGACACAACCTCTGCGATAAACATATCATGTGTTCCAAGATGTTGTATCTTTTTTACAACACATTCAATATTTACAGGGCTTTCTTTAATCCCAGGTGCTTTTATCTTTTTTGACGGAAGCGGAGTAAGATGCATCTGTTTGAATTTATCTACATCCCTTCCCGATTTCACACCACAAAAATCCGTGGCACGACATAAGTCTTTTGTTGTCAGATTTATAACAAATTCCTTTGTCCTGCTTATTATTCCATATGAATACCTTGATGGTCTTACTGATATTGACACCATTGCCGGGTCAGAACATATTGTTCCTGCCCATGCCACTGTTATTATATTCGGTTTTTCATTTCCTTCCTGACAGCTTACCATGACTGCCGGCACCGGATAAAGCATATTTCCCGGCTTCCACACTTTCTTTTCCACAAACTTTCCTCCTGATTTACAATTGTATAAGATGTAACACAGCATAGCAATCTGCAGATATCAGATCAGGGGCAGACTACATATTTACCCCGGCATCCTAATATCTGACTATTTAAGTTTATTCTTAATATAATGATACCCTTCTAAAATAATTGCCCCATGGTCTGCTGAAAGATGGCTTGTCTTCTTAATTGTATATGTTTCATTTTCAAGAACTGCTCCGGATTTTTTTGTCACCTCAACCAATGCTTTTAATGTAACTTTTCCATTTTCGATTTCACCGGCATACTCCATTGCATTTTTAATATCGTTTTCATTCGCATTTTTAGTCAGTTTAAGCTTATAAATGTCATGCGAAATATTATCTTCGTCAACAAAAGTATCTGTAAGTGTTTCTTCTATATTAAACCATCCTGAATCACATGCATCATCTGCTGCTTTGGCACTTACGCTTCCACTCGGAACAAGTGCAACAAAAGCTGTTGTAATAACTCTTGTACGTGGATCCCTGTCAAATGCACCATATGTCTTTAACTGTTCAGCCTCAATATCCTTAATTCCTGTCTCTTCCATCAGCTCTCTTAATGCTGCTTTTTCGATATCCTCACGATACTCTACAAATCCTCCCGGAAGCGCCCAGTATCCAATACATGGATGATTTCCTCTTTTAATAAGAAGAAGCTTATCTATTTTTTTATGTCCGTTTTCTTCAATATACGTAAATACAAGAGTATCCACCGTATTTGATGGATTCTGATATACATTGGGATTATATTTTGTAAGAAACTCTTTAAGATCCTCACCCGCTGAATTTTTTCTTCCTGTTCCTTTAAACATATCTAAATAACTTTCATCAAGATACATATTAATCTACCGCCTTTCTATTTTCTTTCTGAACATACCGTCCATAACCTCACAGGTACTGCAAAACTTATCTGTCATTATAATTACACATGTTTCTTTATACTTTGGTATTGATAATGTGAGTGGAAACATGTGCTTTGTAATCATATCTCCATCCTTTTTAGTCAGTTTAAAATTATCATGAGCATTTTTAAGGGCTCTGGAGGGATGTGTAAATCCATGCGGAAGTTCCCCATTATCATGCCCATGTCCATGCCAGTCATACAGAAACAGATCATGCAGCATTCCCGCTTTTGCAGCCGTTCTGTAATCAAGATTAAATCTTTTACATATTATATAGTTGTAATATGCCACATGCATTGAATGATTAAAACAATTAGTTCTGCTGTGATGATTATATGATTTCATCTGCTGTACAACCGGATTGCCTATAACATCACTGATACAGGCAACAAACTGCTTTCCGGAAACATCTCTTTTCCTGTGTCCTTTTTTAACGGCCTTATCACATTTCCTGTATAAAACCTTATATGCCATTTTTATCTGATCTGTAACTACAGATAACATGCGCCTCTTATATCCATATACCATAGTCCACCCCCGGCTTACTTCTGCCGCAATGTATTAATATTATATCCCTGTTCATTATAAAATGGTAGTCGAAACTGCCAGTGTTAAACAGCATAAACGTGCCTGCGTTAAATTTGCAATTTTGTACTACTCCCTTATAACACTACAGTTTTTCAATACTCCATCTTTTAAAACATCAGCCTTTATGCTATTATCTGATTTAGATGTCAGCCAGGTCTGACTCATTCCTAATTGATATTATATCACGGAGGACAATATTTATGAAGTTTGTAATACAACGCGTCAACCACGCAGACGTAAAAATTGATGGTGAAACAGCCGGAGCTATAAACAAAGGACTGCTTATACTGTTTGGTGCATCCAAAACCGATACTTCCGATATGCTCCCAAAGTATGTGGACAAAATTGTAAAAATGCGTATTTTTGCAGATGAAAATGGCAAAACTAATCTGTCAGTTACCGATGTAGGCGGCGAGCTTCTTATCGTAAGTCAGTTTACACTTTATGCAGACTGCAGAAAAGGCAATCGTCCAAGTTTTATAAACGCTGGTGATCCGGACCATGCAAATGCTCTTTATGAAGAGTTCATACGTCTGTGCCGCGAAAAAAATATTAAAGTAGAAACAGGACGCTTTGGCGCTGATATGAAAGTTTCCCTTGAAAATGATGGTCCGTTTACAATAGTTATTGACAGCGACACCTTTTAAAGCAATGCATTTTGACGATTTGTACAATTGCCGGCACTAAACAGCAGGAGAGTACCTGCTATGAATTGCTAATTTTGCCTGGCATTACCTGAAAAACAGAACGTTCCGCAATTACCTATTTAGCAAAATTTTAAGGAGGTGCACATGTTCAGACTATGGTGTAAAATTTTTGATGAGGGAAACCACCTCATAAAAGACACAGTTTATGAAAATAATGACAACAGTCTAAACAGAACACGAAAAATCTTTGATGGTATAAAACATGCATGTTACGAATTTGATTTAAGCGAACCTATATGGCTTGACGCAAATGTTGAAACATTCCGCCGGCACTCCAAGGTCCGCTTTTATCAGGATAATTTTATTGATCAGATTAATTTTTCATTTCTTGAGATTGAAGTCATCGAAGAAGACTAATCAATCCATTTAAAACAAATAACAAATATAACTACAGAGCCGTTTTATATCTTAAAACACCTTAAATCTATAAATTTATAAATCGACTCTGTTTTTTAATTCACCATTAAGATATGCTGTAATATCTTCATACACTCCATCAACAAGGTGATTTTTTGCATCATCTGCTCCCCATGCCATATGAGGTGTAATAAGAAGCTTTGAACTGTCTTTTATCCTGTTAAGCGGATTATCCACTTCTATAGGCTCTTTAGAAAGGACATCAAGTCCTGCTGCAAGAATCTTTCCTTCTTCAAGTGCCACTGTAAGATCCGCTTCATTAACAATCGAGCCTCTTCCTACATTTATAAGTATGGCCGATTTTTTCATTTTTTCAAATGCATCCATATTTATAAGGTCATATGTCTTATCATTTAATGGTGCATGAATTGATATTATATCCGATTCTTTCAACAGTGTATCAAGATCTATACATTTGTATGGTGAATCATATGTTCTTCCACTTGCTGAATAATATATTACTTCTGCACCAAACGCAGTGGCAATCTGTGCCACCTTTCTTCCAATTGCTCCAAGGCCTATAATTCCCCACGTTTTACCGGATATCTCTGTAAACTTTTCAGGGAGCTGGCAAAGACCTGATATTTTACTGTATTCACCCGATTTAACATAATCATCATAATAGCGCAAATGTTCCATTACATAAAAATACATTGCAAATGTATGCTGTGCAACCGAATCCGTAGAATATCCGGCAACATTTGAAACAGCTATATTCCTGCTTTTTGCATACTCAACATCAACATTATCAAACCCTGTGGCTGATTCAACAATAAGCTTAAGATTCGTAATATTCTTAAGAACTTCTTCATTTAAAAGCACCTTATTTGTAATTATAATCTCCGGATTATGCTCTTCAAGCCTGTCCTTCGTCTGTTCAGGAGATGTCTTATCATAAAGAATCATTTCCCCGAGCTTTTCAAACTTTTCCATATTATTATCGTATTCTTTCTTTAATGGATATGCATCTAATACTACAATCTTCATGTTATCCTCCATTCCGCAGACGCCTTGCGTCGGAAGAATCGCGAGCTGAATTTCAGATTCAGCTCTGCGAACATGGCTGATTTGTGGCGCCTGCGGCACAAATAGCCGTGTGAAAAATCAATCGCATCAGCATGATTTTTCACACTATCCTCCATTCCGCCTGTACAATTATTTATTTTCAACACTGTTATTAAGGATATACCAGTATGGCATTTATAAATTAGTATAAGTCCTAAGCATTGCTGCTTTTAATATGATAACACTTCTATATAAAAAACTGCAATTTTTTATATAACACAAAATACTTAATAATATGAAGTCAACTGCGTTGTCTGTTTTATATTGTGATTTGTTTTTGACAGCAAAATATACGTGCAGCATCAAAATATTTATTATAAATTTAATAGCAGATTATTACTGTTTTAACTTCTGACACATACTTTTACAATATAAGTAACATTGCACATACAATAGTAATTATTATACCAATTGCACTGACAATTGAATATATTTTTTTTGATTCCGAATCTTGTTTTTCTTTTACAAGATAGTAAATTCCAAAACATAAAATAACAATTCCAATTATTATACCAATAACTTTAATAGCCATTATTTTTTCCTCCACTTTAATAGAAATGCTGAATTTATTATTACAAGCACAGAACCCGCATTGTGTACAAGCGCACCAATAACAGGATTTAATATTCCAAGAATTGCCAATGTGATTGCTATAAAATTTAATGTCATTGAAAAAGTCATATTAAGCTTGATTGTAGTCATCATACGCTTAGAAAGTGCCACAAGATGCGGCAGTTCTTTGACCTCATCATCCACCAGTGCAATATCAGCGGCATCCACAGCTATATCACTTCCTACACCACCCATAGCAATTCCAACATCCGCTTTTTTCAAAGCCGGGGCATCATTAACTCCATCGCCGATCATACACACCCGCATACTTCTGTCCTGATATTCCCCAATATATTTGAGCTTATCCTCCGGCATACAATTTGCTTTTACTTCTTTGATATGAAGTAAAGATGCTATAGTATCAGCTGCATTTTTATGGTCTCCAGTCAAAAGAACCGGGCATATATTAAGCTTTAACAGACCATCTATCATAGCTGCACTTTCCTTACGCACCGTATCAGATAAAGCAAGAAAACCTGCAAAAACATCATTTACAGCCACATAAATAATTGTACAGCCCTGTCTGGTATAATTTTTTATATCTGCCAAATATGATACTTCCACATCATGTTCACGCAGAAGATCAAGATTACCAGTAAGAACTCTTTTCTCTTCAAGTTCAGCACTCACGCCCCGCCCCGGAATCATCTGAAAATCATCTGCTTTTGAAAGTGTTAATCCCTCTTTTTTGTAACAGCTGACAATCGCTTTGCCAAGCGGATGCTCCGAAAATTGCTCTGCTGAAGCCACCAGCCGATATAGCTCATTTTCAACCAATAAATCAGATACGCATTGTACTGCAACAACCTCTGGCATGCCATATGTCAATGTTCCCGTTTTGTCAAAAGCTATTATTTTTGCATTTGCCAGTCGTTCTAATGCATCTCCTTCACGAACAAGAAAGCCATGCTTTGTTGCATTACCTATAGCAGCCATAATAGCTGTTGGTGTCGCCAGCACAAGCGCACATGGACAAAATACAACAAGAATTGTCACTGCACGGATAATCTGTCCTGAAATCAACCAGGTTATTACTGCCGCACTTAGTGCAATCACTACAATCCAGGTTGCCCACCTGTCTGCAATACCAACAATTTTTGCTTTTCCAGCATCGGCCGACTGTACCAGCCGGATCATACGCTGAATAGAACTATCCTCACCGACTTTTGTTGCTTCCATTTCAAAAGCGCCAAACTGATTTACCGTACCGCTGGATACACTATCACCAATTGTTTTATCAACAGGAAGTGATTCCCCGGTCATTACTGCCTGATTAATCGAAGTCTGTCCAGATATGATAATTCCATCAACAGGAACTGTCTCTCCTGGAAGAACGCGAATCCTGTCACCAACCCTGACTTGTTCGGCCGGAACTATCATTTCTTTGTTTTCCTGTAACACTCTTGCAGTCTGCGGAGTCAGATGCACCAGTTTTTCAATACCTGCTCTTGCTCTTGCTACAGTCAATTCTTCCAATAGTCCGCCAAGCTGCATAATAAAAGCGACCTCGCCTGCTGCAAATGTTTCTCCAATGCAAATGGAAGCAATCAATCCCAGAGAAACCAATACATCGGCTTTAATATCAAAAGCTGTAACTAATCCAATAATGGCTTCCAGAATAATAGGAAGTCCACACAAAACAATAGCAATCCACGCCAGATCAAAATTAAATGGCTGAAATTTAAGTAAACTACAAATAATTGCTACCCCTGAGATTACAAGCAATACGATATCTTTCCTGATTCCACCGGTTTCCAGCATATCTTCCAGTTTTTTCATAACCCGTTTCATTAACGAGCCTCCTTTCTATACCTAATGGGGTATATGTATATATACTCATAGGGGTATAGGTTGTCAATAAATGTTTATAACTTTTCTTGTAAACAGTATTAAAAAAAGCGGCATCCCCACATAAATGGTTCTTCCGCTTTTTCCATCTAAATATTTCTTTTTTGAATTATAAGGTGCAATAAAAACAAGTATTCTTAGTACAATAATTATCCCATATTTGAAAAACGTTCTACTGCTTTTGTAAAGCTTTCAATGGTCTTATCTGCATCACCATGTTCAATACCATCACGGACGCAATGTTTAATATGCCCTTCCAAAATAACTTTGCCACATCCATGAAGAGCAGATTTTGCAGCATTAATCTGTGCCAGAATATCCTCACATGGAACATCCTCGTCCACCATACGATCAATAGCCTGCACCTGTCCAATTATCTTTTTTAAACGACGATGCAGATTGTCTGCATCCATACACTGCTTCATAATAATCTCCATTCCGCAGACGCTTTGCGTCGAAGAAATCGCGAACTGAATTCCAAACTCAGCTCTGCGATCATGGCTAATTTGTGGCGCCCGCGGCACAAATAGCCGTGTGCCAAATCATTGCATCGGCACATAATTTTCACATTAGTTTTCACCATACTTTAAGGGGTATATGTTTATTATAGTATCCAGACTGGCTAATGTCAATTTTGACTATTTTCTTATAAATATTTTTAGTGACATAATTATAAACTAATGGTATAATCCAAACTAAAGCATTACATTTCTAACAGATATGTATTTATGTGCAATAATGCAACAATAATTTTATTGCAGTAATTACATATACAATCTAATTATGGCATATAAGCCATTCTGCATTTCAGTAGAGTATTAATCAACAGGAATTTTCAATGCTTTAAATCACAAACAGTCAAAGCAGGGAGAATTCTTACATGTGGATTTAGCCATGACTTATAAAGCATGCATTGTGTATAACATCTATATCACATGCTTATAAGATTGGTATCTGAAAATGCAGTATTCTCCCGACACATCAAAGGAGGATAATGGATGTTAGAAAACGAAAACACAATTAAAACTAAAAAAGGTAATGGCGTGGGTAACGGAATATCAAGGGAGCAGCTTGAGCAGTCAGTCCAGAATATAATCCAGATACTCGCAGAACCGGACAGGGCGTACAAAGATCATGTATTCAGGATGCTGCTTAAAGACAGAAAAGTTGCACTGGAAGTATATAATGCAATGAATGATAC
>CAKRGM010000031.1 GCA_934330725.1 uncultured Lachnospiraceae bacterium
ATTTATAAGAAATGTGAAAAATATGAATCTTCCAAATTGGCAGGCTGTAAAATAAATTTACCTTTCAAAGCTGATGAGGTGACATTTAAATTGCAAAAGTAAGAGAATGCGTGTATACTATATACACATATAAACATTGAGATGCGCCTTAAAAGCGGCGCAGGAATGGGGATTAAAATGTTTGATATATCAACTGAGCAGATAATCAAAACAAAGCCGCCTGTCAGAGCGCTTGTATATAAAATACTTTTAGTTATATTATGCGTTATATCAGCTGTATCTGTTCTATTTATATGGACAATAGGGATGCTTGTGTGTGCAGCATTTGTGGCATTGACAGTTTTTGTTTTTCATTATTATAATGCAGAATATGAGTATTCGCTTATTGACGATGAACTTACGATAAACAGGATATCCAATAAGTCACGAATGAGGTTTTGCGGTAAGTTTAATATTTCGAAGGCTGAACTTGTTACGAATCTTAATTCACAGGACGATTTAAGGAAACAGAAAGCAATACTTAAAGTTTTAGAATATACGGCTAATGATGATGAATATACAGATAATATTATTGTAATATATCTTGATAATGGCAAAGAAGGACAGACACGCCTTATTATACAGCCGGATGAAAGGATGCTTAATGCATTAAAGAAGGTAGTTAAAGGCAATATATTTAAAGTAGAAGTAGACAAAAAAACAAAAAACATTTAAATTGTTTGACATTTTTATTGCATTTTGTTATATTGTTTTGTAATACACATAATGACAAAAGCGTCAGTTGTAACAAAAATATCCGACATATTGTTCGGATATTTTTATATATAGGAAATATTTAATTTCCTTATCATAAAACATTTAAAGAAAGAGAGGATAAAATAAAATGGGTAAGATAATTGGTGAAGGTATTACATTTGATGATGTTTTATTAGTACCACAATATTCAGAAGTAACACCAAATATGATTGATTTATCTACACAGCTTACAAAAACAATCAAACTTAATATTCCGGTAATGAGTGCAGGAATGGATACTGTTACTGAACATAGAATGGCAATTGCTATGGCCAGACAGGGTGGAATTGGTATTATTCATAAGAATATGTCAATTGAAGCACAGGCAGATGAGGTTGATAAGGTTAAGCGTTCAGAAAATGGTGTTATAACGGACCCATTTTATCTGCATCCTGACAATACACTTGAAGATGCTAACAATCTTATGGCTAAGTTCAGAATTTCCGGTGTACCTATAACAGATGATAACGGAAAACTTGTTGGTATCATTACTAACAGAGACTTAAAGTTTGAAGAAGATTACAGCAGACCAATTAAAGAATGTATGACAAGTGATGGACTTATTACAGCACCTGTTGGCATTACACTTGAAGAAGCTAAGAAGATTCTTGCAAAGGCAAGAAAAGAAAAGCTTCCAATTGTAGACTCTGAGTTTAAGTTAAAGGGACTTATTACAATAAAAGATATTGAAAAGCAGATTAAATACCCTGCTTCAGCACATGATTCACAGGGAAGACTTCTTGCGGGTGCTGCAGTTGGTATTACTGCAAATGTTATGGAAAGAGTTGAAGCTCTTGTTAATGCAAAGGTTGACTGTATTGTTATCGATTCTGCACATGGACATTCAAAAAATATTATTAATACTTTAAAAGAAGTTAAGTCAGCATATCCTGATCTTCAGGTAATTGCAGGTAATATTGCTACTGGTGAAGCTGCAAAAGCACTTTGTGAAGCTGGCGTAGATGCAGTTAAGGTAGGTATCGGACCTGGTTCTATCTGTACAACACGTGTTGTTGCAGGTATTGGTGTTCCACAGGTTACAGCAATTATGGATGCATATGCAGAAGCGAAGAAGTTTGGCATTCCTGTTATTGCTGATGGTGGTATTAAGTATTCAGGTGATATTGTTAAGGCTATTGCAGCAGGCGGAAGCGTATGTATGCTTGGAAGCCTTCTTGCAGGTTGTGATGAAGCTCCTGGTACATTTGAATTATTCCAGGGAAGAAAATATAAGGTATACAGAGGTATGGGTTCAATTGCAGCCATGGAAAATGGAAGCAAGGACAGATATTTCCAGACAGATGCAAAGAAGCTTGTTCCGGAAGGCGTTGAAGGACGTGTGGCATATAAGGGACTTGTTGAAGATACAATCTTCCAGTTAATGGGTGGATTAAGATCAGGTATGGGATATAATGGAGCTCCAAATATTCCTCACCTTCAGGAAAATGGTAAGTTTATTAAAATGTCTGCAGCAGCATTAAGAGAGAGCCATCCACATGATATACATATTACAAAGGAAGCTCCAAATTACAGTGTTGAGCAGCAGTAATTATTTACTATACGAATTTTAAACAGACTGTAAAGCGTTTTAAAATAAGTATTTTTAAAATAAGCATTACAAGAATAAATATAAAAAAATAAACACTATAAAGCAGCCTCCGGCACAAACCAATTCATGTCTGTACCGGAGGTTTTATTTTATTACCGTGAGTCTGATATAATGGCATTCCGGTATAAAAAATCACAAACCCTCCTTGCTATAGGAAAAATCTATAACAAGCTATACATTTTATGAATTAACACTATATTATAATATCTGATATTATAATACCTGTAAGGAACAAAACATTTAGATGATTACATTTAAGGAGGCGGATATGAGACTAAAAGAAGTATTTAATTGTATTCATAGCACTACCAAAACAGGAAAAGGCATAATGGGGACGCATCGAATGTGCTGTTAATAAAGGTAATTATTAACAATATAAAATATAGAGAAAAAGTTATAAAATGTAGAATCAGAAATCAAATCAGAAATAAAAAATATTTTTGCGGATACACAAGAGGGGTATCAGACAGGAGAAAAAAATGAGTGAATTAAATGAAAGAAATTTAAAATTTGAAACAAAGCAGCTTCACGTAGGACAGGAACAGCCAGATCCGGTAACAGATGCAAGAGCAGTACCAATTTACCAGACATCATCATATGTATTCCGTAATTCACAGCATGCAGCTGACAGATTCGGTTTAAAGGATGCAGGTAATATCTATGGAAGACTTACAAATCCAACAGAGGATGTATTTGAAAAAAGAATTGCAGCTCTTGAAGGTGGTGCAGCAGCTCTTGCAGTTGGTTCAGGTGCAGCAGCAGTTACATATGCAATCGAAAATCTCGCATTCAAGGGAGATCATGTTGTAGCAGCAAAGAATATTTATGGCGGAACATATAACCTTCTTGCCCATACACTTGTAAGTTATGGAATAACAACAACTTTCGTAGATCCACTTGATGTATCAAATTTTGAAAAGGCAATTCAGGACAACACAAAGCTAATTTATATTGAAACACTTGGTAATCCTAATTCAGAAGTTGTAGATATTAAGGCAATTGCAGATATTGCACATGCACATAAGATTCCACTTGTAATTGATAATACATTTGCAACACCTTATCTTGTAAGACCAATCGAATATGGTGCAGATATCGTTGTACATTCAGCAACTAAGTTTATTGGCGGACATGGAACAACTATTGGTGGTGTTATCGTAGAAGGTGGTAACTTTGACTGGAAAGCATCAGGTAAATTCCCACAGCTTACTGAGCCAGACCCAAGTTATCATGGAATCAGCTTTGCGGATGCAGCAGGCCCTGCAGCATTTGTTACAAGAATCCGTGCAATCTTACTTCGTGATACAGGTGCTACACTTTCACCAATCCATGCATGGATATTCCTTCAGGGACTTGAAACATTATCACTCCGTGTAGAAAGACATGTTGAAAATGCATTAAAGGTGGTTGATTATCTTGAAAAGAACCCTAAGGTAGAAAAGGTTAATCATCCTGCTGTAACAACAGATCCAAGCCAGAAAGAACTCTATAATAGGTACTTGCCTAATGGTGGTGGTTCAATCTTTACATTTGAGATTAAGGGTGATGATAAGACAGCACAGAAGTTTATTGATAACCTTAAGCTTTTCTCACTTCTTGCAAATGTAGCAGATGTTAAGTCACTGGTTATTCATCCTGCATCAACAACACATTCAGAGCTGAATGAAGAAGAACTTGCAGATCAGGGAATCAAGCCTAATACAATCAGACTTTCAATTGGTACAGAAAATATTGATGATATTATTGCAGATCTTGATGAAGCATTTGCAGCTATCTGATTCAGGTGAAACTTGGAAATTATAACAGAACGTGTAAATATAAAACATAAAATATAACGTGTAAATATAAAATATAAGACACAAAATATAAGTATGAGATCAGGAATGAGGATTGTCTGGACAGAATTATATATTCTGCACCGGGCAGTCCTTTTTTCTTTGTATTAATATTTTCAGTCAGTGCATAATATATATTTTACAGTTGTCTTACTTTAATATTATATGGATTTCATTTTAAACAGCTAAAATACCTTAATGTGACAATGAATTGAAAAAAACGAAGCGAGGTATAATTGTGAAAGAAAAACGAAAAAAAGTAAGACAGCTTTTTAGTGCGTTTCTTGCAGTCTTGATTGTGTTGGGGAATTGTCTGGTAAACAGTTCCTTTGCAGCAGCAGAAACGACAGAAAAACACGTGGTAATTTATGAGATTTATGGTGGAGGCGGAAATAGTGGTGCAGTATATACAAACGACTATATTGTGTTATATAATCCGACGGATACAGAAGTAAGTCTGGAAGGCTGGAGTGTTCAGTATGCCTCAGCAAAGACAAAAGGAGCATTTAACAAAGCAAATGTTACCATGCTTTCAGGAAGTATTGCTGCAGGGAAATATTATCTGATTGAAGAAGCACCGGGTAACAATACGGTTAAACAGCTGCCGGCAGCAGATGCCACAGGAACAATTAACATGGGTGGCAAAGCAGGTCAGGTGGCACTGGCAGCAACCACAGAGGCAATTAGTGGAAGTAACGATAAAAATGTTATAGATTTCGTAGGCTGGGGTGATGGTGCAGCGCAGTTTGAAAGCAATAAGGCAGCAGCAACAGCAAATGGTACAGCTTTAAGAAGAAATGAAAAAGGAACGGATACAGATGACAACAGTAAAGATTTTACAGTTGAAACACCGAATCCAAAAAACAGTAAGTCATCGTCATCTGCGATGCAGGATAAGCAGGCAGCAAATGTTACAGTAATACCAGACAGCGGTGAAGTGGTAAGTGGTCAGGAACTTACATTATCCTGTGAAACAGAAGGCGCTGTAATTTATTATATGGTAAATGGAAAAGAAAAACAAAAATATGATCAACAGGTAAAACCACAACTTATGGAATTACCGGCAACTGTTGTTGTATGGGCTGAAAAAGACGGATTAAAGGAAAGCGAAAAAAACACATACCAGTATACACAGAAAGCAGTTGCAGCGGTATCGGCTAATCCTGCTTCATATACAGTAGAAATTGGAACAAAAGTAGAACTTGGCTGTTCAACAAAAGGTGCATCTATTACATATTCCATGGATGGTGGAATGACATGGAATAGTTATTCGGAAGCAATTACACTCAAAGAGCTTCCATGTACCATTCAGGCAAAGGCAACGGCACAAGGCTATGCAGACAGTAAGGTTTCTTCTTTTGACTATAGAAAGCAGGGAGAACAAAAAGCAAATACGGGAGATTATCATGTTTATTTCGGACAGTTACATTCCCATACTAATCTTTCGGATGGTGCAGGAACAGTAGAGCAGGCATTTGAACATGCATCTAAAGCTGCTAATCTTGATTTTCTTGCAGTGACAGATCATTCGAATTCTTTTGAAGGAACAAATTACACAAATACACTGACTGAAAGTGCAATGGGAAATGAAAAGTGGAGCGAAGGAAAAAGAGCAGCATCTGCCATTACAGCTTCTAAAATTGCAAATACAGATAATGCAAGTGACAAAAGTTCTACATTTTTAGGTGTATATGGTTTTGAAATGACCTGGAGTGACGGAAGCGGTCATATTAATACCTTTAATACACCGGGATTTGAAAATAGAAATAATCCGATATATGCAAATAAAAAACAGTCAGCAGCCAATCCGAGCGGCTTACAAACATATTATTCAAAGCTGGTACAGGCGGCGGGAAGCGTTTCACAGTTTAATCATCCGGGAACAACATTTGGTGATTTCTATGATTTTACAAATTACAGCCGCGCAAATGATGAACGCATTAATTTAATTGAAGTGGGAAATGGAGAAGGAGCAGTAGGCTCAGGTGGATATTTCCCATCTTACAGTTATTACACAAGGGCATTAGATAAAGGATGGCATGTTGCACCAACAAATAACCAGGATAACCATAAGGGAAACTGGGGTGATGCCAACACGGCACGTTCCGTTATTCTTGCAAATGAACTGACAGAGGAATCTTTATATGATGCATTGTCAAACCGCAGAGTGTATGCAACGGAAGATAATGATTTAAGTATTCAGTACACATTAAATGGCGCTGTAATGGGAACTGTTTTAACAGAAAAGCCGGAAAATGTGTCAATTGAAGCAAAACTTTCTGACCCGACAGATAACAGCATCGGTAAAGTGGAAGTTATTGTAAATGGCGGAAAAGTTGCAGCATCTAAAAAAGTTACAGAAAAGGAAGCATCTGTTAAATTCGATTTAAAGGATGACTATTCTTATTATTATTTAAGAATTACACAGGATGACGGCAATATTGCCGTAACGGCTCCGGTCTGGACAGGGGAAGTAGAAAAAGCAGGAATTGCCTCTGTATCAACAGAAACAGCACTGCCCGTCAAGGGAGAGCCGCTTACCGTGACAACTTCAATTTATAATAATGAAGCTTCAGATATGACAGTTGAGGAAATTAATTACACAGTTGACCAGACAACAGTTTATTCTGTAAAAGGAGCACAGTTAGAAGGTGGAGCAGATGTTGCTTCTTTAAAGGAAAAAAGCTTTGAATTTACATATACACCGGATAGAAATGGTGAAGTAACAATTATGGCAGAAATGAAGGCTTTAATTAACGGGGTAGAACATACTTACAATGTACCGCTTACAATGACTGTGTCAGATCCGAAGACGGTTACAAAGGTTGTTATTGACGGAACACATTTAAATGATTATGTCAATGGATATTATAAAGGAAATATGACTAATTTCATTGATATTTGTGCTGCACAGGGAATACAGGCAGTCATTGAAGACAAAGAGATTACAAAAGAACAACTGAAAGATACGGACATGCTGGTGATTACTGCACCATTAAAATATGATAAGAGCGGAGAACTGGCACCGACTTCATTTTCAGAGGATTTTATGAAAATGGTATCTGAATATGTGAACAATGGCGGAACGGCAATTGTTTGCGGTACAGCAGATTATCAGGACAGTACAGCAGGAGATCCTTATACTACGTCAACACAGATAAACGATTTGTTAAAGGCGATGGGAGCAGGGACAACAATTAACAGTGACGAGGTGTATGATAAAGATACAAATGACGGACAGCCTTACCGGTTGAAGCTTACCAATATCAATACACAGTCACAATGGCTGGATGATGTGGTTTCCGGACAATTATACAGCGTATACAGCGGATGTACAGTCAATCCGTCATCACAGGCAGAATGGCTGGTAAAAGGACATGCAACGACGTATTCTATTAATTCAAGAGTAACGGACAGTAAATATGAAAGCAGTGTAGAAAAGAATGGTACGGTGATTGAACCGGGAAATGCCTGTGTCCTTGCAACGGAACAGGTAGGACAGGGAAGAATTTTTGTCAGTGGAACAATTTTTCTTTCAAATTTTGAAGTCAAAGCATCAATGGACAATTATTCGGATTTACAGTATACCAATTACACTATTGTAAATAATATTCTCAAAAGTGTAAAACGCCAGCTTCCGGTATCTTCAATAGAAGAAGTCCGTAAAAATGGACAGGTGGGAGATGTTTATGCAGTTGAGGGCACAGTAACAGCAGGCTCTGAAGGAGAAAATGCATTTTTTGATACAATTTATGTACAGGATGAAACCGGTGGTATTGATGTATTTCCGGTGGCAAATGGAAGTGGTATTCAGGTTGGACAGAAAATACGTATTGTAGGACATGTGGATTTTTATCAGGGAGACAAAGAGTTAAAAATTGGTTCCGGTGTTGAAGGATATACAATTCTTGATAAAGAGGTACATGAAATTGCACCTCAGCAGATGTCAGCAAAAGAAGCAATGGATTATGATACAAATGGTGGAAAGCTGGTATCAGTAAAAGGAACAGTATCTGACATTGTAAAGGTAAATGGAATCCTTTCAAGCTTTTTATTAGATGATGGAAGCGGCGTAAAAGCCAAAATATATATGAACGGAAATGTTGCAGCAGGAGTAGATGAAAGTATTGTAAAAGAAGGCGTACAGTTAAAAGCATCAGGACTTGTATATATGGATCCGGAGGGCACATGCCTGAGAGTAAGAAATGGTCAGGAAATTGAGAAAATATCAGAACCACAGGATCCAAAACCGGATGACGGAAACAATGTAACGCCAAATCCAAAGCCGGATGACGGAAAAGATGTAACACCAGGTTCAGATCCGGATGGCGGTCATAATGTAATATCAAATTCAAATGGACAGGCATCTGCAGAGGATCATAATAAGATGCAGTCAGGTGGTCAGAAAGTTGCAGAAAATAATGCAATGATACAGAATAATTCACAGACAATGCAGGCAGGTAACAATAAGCAGGCTGTCCGGACCGGCGATGATACAAAGATGACAGATATTGCAGGATTGGCAGCAACAGCAGTTGTGGCAGCGGGTATAATTGCATACGAATTTATCAGAAGAAAGAAAAAGAATTATGGATCAAATACAAAATAAGACAAAAAGGCGAATTATAAAGATTAGTGGTGCGATTTTGTTTTTGGCAGTGTTTTTTGTCCTGGTTTACATTGTAAACCGGGGCAATACTGCGTTTCAGGCAATTTCAGCAGGACAGTACGTACCGGGGGTTGTGGAATCGGTATTGGAGGATAATACAGAGCAGGATTACACCTATAGTGAAGGGTTATATCTCGGTACACAAAAAATAAAAGTGAAAATAACAGGAGGAGAACATAAAGGAGAAATTCATGAAATTACAAATTCATTAAGCACATTACATAATGTATATGCCCAAAAAGGAACACGTGTTATGCTGCTGATTACGCCACAGAGCAATGGAAGCTATCAGGTATCTGTTTATTCGTATGACCGTTCATTTGTGCTGGCAGCTTTTGTAATGCTGTTTTTTGCGGGACTATGTATTATCAGCGGAAAAAAAGGAGTAAAAGCAGTAGCAGGATTGATTTTTACCATAGCCTGTATTGTATTGCTTTTAATTCCACTGGTTGCAAGAGGTTACTCACCGGTGATGGTTACTGTCGTGCTGGTAGCAGCTATTACGGTATCCGTATTTATTTTACTTGATGGAATATGTGTTAAAACTGTGGCTTCTATGATTAGTACAATGGGTGGTGTCTTGTTTGCGGGGATATGCAGTCTGGTTGTACAGAAAATAGCACATTTAAGTGGATTTCAAATGGATTCTGCTGAGAATATCTTATTAATTTCTTCAAGTCAGAATGCAATTCATATTAAGGGACTGTTAACGGCATGTATTTTAATTGCAGCCCTGGGTGCAGTAATGGATGTTGCAATGTCAATATCGTCAGCTGTATGTGAAGTATATGAGGCAAATCACAGGCTGTCATTTAAGGAACTGTTTACAAGTGGAATGAATGTCGGACGTGATGCAATGGGAACAATGGCAAATACATTAATTCTTGCATTTGCGGGTTCATCTTTAAATCTGCTGTTATTGGTTTTTTCATATGGAATACCATTCTACAGGTTTTTAAATACAGACCAGATTGCAATAGAGATATTACAGGCGGTTGGAGGAAGTCTTGGAATTATCAGTGCTGTTCCGATTGCAGCAGCAGTAGTATCCGGGCTTATATGCAGAAAAAAAGGAAAGAGCCTGTAAATTGGGATTTGGAACTCATTCAGGGGCAGAAATTATATTAATAAAAGGTTTTGCAGGTTTTCTGTTTTATTTTATAAATTCGATTATACAAAAATACTATTTATTACATGGAATTTACAAATAATGTATTATTTTGAAGCTGATTGTGCTAAAGTATATATAATTCTGAAAGAAAAGATGGTTAAAAAATGTTTGGTAAATTAGCTGATAAATTATATGACCGCAGTAAGATTGATAAGAATAATCTTATGTTTAGCACAAAAGATTTAAAGAAATTACTGATTCCTGTTGTGGTAGAACAGGTTCTTAATTCCTTTATGGGAACTGCTGATACTATGATGGTGAGCCAGGTGGGAAGTGCAGCTATTTCTGCAGTTTCGCTTGTGGATTCAATTAATGTTCTTGTGATTCAGGTGTTTTCAGCACTTGCAGCAGGTGCAGCTATTATATGTTCCCAGTATCTTGGACGAAAAGATGAGAAAAATTGCAACAGGGCAGCAGTACAGGTCGTATTTACCGTGCTTACAATTTCTGTTGTATTAAGTGCACTGTGCATTATATTCAGACGCCCGCTTCTTGGCCTTATTTTTGGACAGGTTGAGGCAGATGTAATGAATAATTCGCTTATATATTTTTTAATAACAGCGATTTCTTTTCCGTTTATTGCATTATATGATGCAGGAGCGGCGTTTTTCAGGGCGGGCGGCGAAAGCCGTTTCCCAATGAGGGTTTCGGTTATATCAAATGTGCTTAATATAGCTGGAAATGCAGTTCTTATATTTGGATTTAAAATGGGAGTTGAAGGCGCTGCGATTTCAACACTTGTATCACGTGCTTTTTGCATGGTCGTAGTGTTTATAGCATTGAGAAAGCCTTCCCAGCCTGTTGTTGTCAGAAATTACCTTGATTTCAGACCGGATTTTCCGCTTATAGTAAAAATACTTTCAATCGGAATCCCGTCGGGCATTGAAAATGGCATGTTCCAGTTTGGAAAACTGGCAATCCAGTCAAGCGTGTCCACACTTGGAACTACAGCAATTGCAGCGCAGGCAATGACCATAATACTTGAAAATCTGAATGGTATTGCAGCTATTGGAGTAGGAATCGGCCTTATGACTGTAGTTGGACAGTGCATGGGTGCCGGAAGAAAAGAAGAAGCAAAGTATTATATAGTAAAGCTGAGCGTCTGGTCCGAGGTTATAGTACTTGTTTCATGCGCTATGGTATTTCTGCTTACAAAGCCGGTTACATTTATAGCGGGAATGGAGGTGCAAAGTGCAAATATGTGCTTTAGCATGGTAATGGCGATAACAATTGTAAAGCCAATAGTGTGGGTGCCTGCATTTATTCCGCCTTATGGGTTAAGGGCAGCTGGAGATGTAAAATTCTCAATGATAATGTCAAGCCTTACAATGTGGCTGTGCAGGGTTATATTATGTATATATCTGATAAGATGTCAGGGCTTTGGACCAATCGCAGTGTGGATTGGAATGTTTGCCGACTGGACATTACGTGCGGTGATATTTACGGTAAGATATTTAAGTGGAAGATGGCTGAGAATAAAGGTTATATAAAGCTTATATAAAACTTGTATAAAGCTTGTATGGAGCATGTGTATATAGGTAGCATCCATATAGTATGGTATAGGGTTACAGGTATAGATAGGAGTTATAAACAGTCATAAGTTTTATGAATTAACACATTACGGATTTTAGTGATATTATAATAGACAGATAGATGAATTGCATTTCGTATATGAGATATGTATCATTGGCATATTTACTTATCCGGCTGCAATAAATAATATATGGGTTGTTTCATCAGCAATTCTGTATATTATACTGCAAAAGGTACATAGTATTTTTAAAGTTAGCTGGTGGCGGGGATGGCCATCAGCTTTATTTTTTTATAATCAATATTGCGAAAGAATGTATGCTGTAGTATAATAGGATTATTGAAAAGCGTTTATTAATAGGGGTTTTAAAATGTGGGGTAAATGCATATGAAAGACAGATTGTTTAGTGAGTATATTGCAAAGAGCCACATGGGGAGCGGATTAACTGACAGTGAGTTAAAGACATTAAAAGAAGGTAATATCGACGATATGGTTTCGACATTTATCAGGACAGACAGCAAGGTATATACGGTGCAGATTCAGACGGCATTGAAATATATAAAGAAACTGTTTGGAGACAGGGCTGTTTTAAAGAATGTCTGTAGAAAGAAGTCATTGGTTAATGACTATCTTGCGTGTCAGGTTATGGATGGAGATATTGACGCACTCATCGGAATAGCCGGTAATGAAAAGATTCTTCTGAAAATAGCATCTGTGTTTGCGGGAGAAGAATTTTCGAAGTTTGATGAGGACGCATATGATTCCCTGTGTGAGTATGTTAACATTATCAGCGGAGCTTTTGCATCAAGATTGTGTGATAATGATATTGAGGTTGCACTTCATCCGCCGGTTATGTATTGTGATTCGGGCATAGGATCAGTTAAAGAATTCTATGTTATAACCATTGAACTGGAATCAGATACATTTTGTGTAGTGATGGCAGCTGATAATTCTTTGAAGGTCAGTAAAAAGGCAGCAGGATAGTAGTAATTAAATATCATTTTGGAATACAGTTATGAAAGGCGTGAAAATATATGGCAAATATACTAATCGTAGATGATTCAAAGACTTCAAGAAAGTTTTTAAGAAATATGCTTGAACAGGCCGGCCACGTAGTAGTTGCTGAAGCTGTTAATGGTGAAGATGGAATAGAAAAGTACAGGCAGTATAAGCCTGATATAGTTACAATGGATATAACAATGCCGGTGCTTGACGGTGTTGGCGCGGTTGAGGATATTATTAAAGAAGATCCGGAAGCTAAAATAATAATGGTAACAGCAGCAGGACAGAAGAGTAATATGATTGAGGCGTTAAAGAAAGGTGCCTGCGAGTTTTTACAGAAGCCTTTTGAATATGAGACATTAAAGAATATAATAGATGAGGTATTAGGTGATGCATAATTACAGGATTTGCATACAGTATGACGGAGGCAGATATGATGGATGGCAGCGCCTTGGTAAAGATAAGACAGAAAATACTGTTGAATATAAGATTAAGGATGTGCTGAAAAAGTTTACGGGAGAAGATACAGAGCTTATGTGCGGATGCAGAACAGAAAAGGGCGTTCATGCACTGAGACAGACTGCTAATTTTAAGCTCAATGTTCTAAAAAAAGACTATGAACTTAAGAATTATCTTAACAGATACCTCCCAAGAGATATTGCAATACTGGAGTTAGAAGAGGTCGATGACAGATTTCATAGTCAGCTTAATGCCAAAGCGAAGGTATATGAGTATCGGCTTGATACCGCTAATGTCGCAGATGTATTTTTTAGAAAGTACAGATATCATACATTTAATGTGCCGGATTTTGAATCTATGGAAAAAGCTGCTGGTTATTTTCTTGGAGAGCATGACTTTAAGGCTTTTACAACAGCAAGAAAAAGCAAATCAACAGTAAGACGCATTGATAGTATACAGATAAAACATGAAAATGATTATGCAACAATAACAATCAAAGCAAATGATTTTCTACATAATATGGCTCGGTATATGATTGGAATTCTTTTAGATGTTGGAAGCGGGCTTAGAAAGCCGGAGGACATCAAAAAAATCCTGTCAGGCCAGGATTTACAGATGTCTTTGCCGGCAGAAGGCTATGGACTTTTCCTGAAAGATGTCATATACTAGTCATACAGTGTTTGGGAGCTGTCGCAGTTAAGGTTATTTAACCCTTATGCGGCAGCCCTTTTGAAGTTAAATATTAACAGGTGACTGCACAAGTTATACAGACACCTGACTGAATATTAAATATTTAAGGAGATTAAACAATGAATACTTTTACACAGCTGATTTCAGAAGAATTAAGCAAAGCATTTGATGAATGCGGATATGATAAATCCTATGCAAAGGTTACGGTTTCTAACAGACCGGATTTGTGCGAGTATCAGTGCAATGGTGCAATGGCGGCAGCAAAGCAGTATCATAAAGCGCCATTTATGATAGCAGATGAAGTTGTAGACAAATTAAAAGGCAGTGTCATGTTTAAGTCAATCGAAAGCGTTAAACCGGGATTTATAAATATTATTATGAATGAAGAATTTATAGCAGGTTATGTTAATGATATGGCTTCATCGGATAAATTCGGATATGAAAACAAAGATAAAGAAAAGACAGTGATTGTAGACTTTGGTGGTGCAAATGCAGCAAAGCCTTTGCATGTCGGACATTTAAGATCAGCTGTTATAGGTGAAAGTGTAAAGCGTATTCAGAAGTTTGGAGGAAATAAAGTAATTGGAGATGTTCATCTTGGAGACTGGGGACTTCAGATGGGACTTATCATTGAGGAATTAAGAGACAGAAAGCCGGAGCTTGTATATTTTGATGAAAGTTTTACGGGAGAATATCCAGAAGAGGCACCATTTACAATATCAGAGCTTGAGCAGATATATCCGGCAGCCAGTGCAAAGGCAAAGGTTGATGAAGAGTTTAAGCAGAGAGCACATAATTCAACATTAAAGCTTCAAAGCGGAGATAAAGCATGTACTGCAATATGGAAACATATTATGAGAATATCAAAGGAAGATCTTAAGAAAAATTATGATAATCTTAATGTCGAATTTGATTTGTGGAAGGGTGAAAGTGATGCACAGCCATATATTCCTGATATGGTTCAGGATATGCTGGACAGAAACATTGCCCATGAAAGCCAGGGCGCAGTAGTTGTTGATATACAGGAAGAAACAGACTCAAAAGAACTGCCGCCATGCATTATAAGAAAGTCAGATGGTGCAGCGCTGTATGCAACATCTGATCTTGCAACAATGGTAGAAAGAGAAAAATTATATTCTCCTGATGCATATATTTATGTTGCTGATAAAAGACAGGAACTTCATTTTACACAGGTTTTCAGAACAGCAAAGAAAGCAGGAATTGTAAAACCGGATACAAAGCTTACATTTTTGGGCTTTGGTACAATGAACGGCAAAGATGGCAAGCCATTTAAGACAAGAAGCGGCGGCGTAATGAGACTTGAGCATCTTATTGAAGATATTGATAATGCTGTTTACAGTAAGATTTCTGAAAACAGGACAATGGACGAAGAAGAGGCACAAAAGACGGCTAAAATAGTAGGACTTGCTGCTTTAAAGTATGGAGATTTGTCAAATCAGGCATCAAAAGATTATGTGTTTGATATAGAAAGATTTTCATCATTTGAGGGAAATACAGGTCCATATATACTGTATACAATTGTACGTATAAAGTCTATTTTAAGTAAATTTGTTGAAAATGGCGGAAAAACGGATGCTATTAAGATAAATCCTGCTTCAAGTGCAAGTGAAAAAAATCTTGCGCTTACACTTGTTAGATTTGCAGAGGTGTTTGAAACTACATATAAGGACAATGCGCCACATAAGCTTTGCCAGTATATTTATGAAGTATCTAATGCGCTTAACGGATTTTATCATGACACTAAGATTCTTGCTCAGGAAGATGAAAATAAAAAGAATGGTTATATTGCGCTGATAAAACTTACAAAGAATATTCTTGAACAGTGCATCGATCTGTTAGGAATAGGCTGTCCTGACAGAATGTAGGTTTGTAATACTGATAACTGTTCAGCAATTTGCTTCAGGGCAGTTGTATCAAATGATAAATTAATCTGATTTTAATCTTTTAAACATTTTAGATTAAGAATTGCATCGTATTATTTAAGCATAGAAAGTAATACGAAAGGAATGCAGTCTGATCTGCATAATGGTGAATAACTATGAATGAACAGGAAAAATTTGAAAAAGCGCAGAAGTTAAGTCAGAAATCAGGGGCTACTTTTGAAGATGCAAAAGAAGCACTGGAAAACTGCAGCTGGGATATGCTTGATGCAATGGTGTATCTTGAAAAGGCAGGTAAGGCAGGTAACAGTAAAAGCACAAGTGAATACAGCTCAAATGAGGAAAAAATACATTTTGATGAGAGCAAGAATACATACGAAAGTGGCACAAGCAAGAGTTTTGGTGAAACAATCGGTATGGCAATGAACTGGTTTGGCAGGGCAATTAAGAAAGGAATGGAGAATTTTTTTGTAATAAGAAAAGAAGGAAATGAACCATTTAGTATTCCGGTAACAATATTTGTCATACTGTTAGTTGTTTTTAACGGATTTGCATTTTTCCTTTTAATAGTTGGACTGTTCTGTGGCATGAGATATTCATTTGAGGGACAGGAGGCTTCACAGATGAATGCAGATAAAATGAATGATATGTTAAATAATGCAACAGACAAAGCACAGCAGTTAAAAAAAGATGTAAAAGACGGCTATAAAAATCATAAGGAGTAAGGTCTATGATATCAATCCTTGTAGTAGAAGATGAAATTAATATAGCAAGATTTGTTGAGCTTGAGCTTATACATGAAGGATATAATGTGGGGAAAGCCGGTGATGGCAGAAGTGGACTTGAAATGGCACTTTCCGGTTCATATGATTTAGTCCTTCTTGATATAATGCTTCCTGAATTGAATGGAATGGAAGTACTAAGACGTTTAAGAAAGGAAAGCCGGGTGCCTGTGATTATGCTGACAGCCAGAGATGCTGTAATGGATAAGGTTACGGGACTTGATTCAGGAGCGGACGATTATATAACAAAACCATTTGCAATAGAAGAACTGCTTGCAAGGATAAGGCTTGCGCTGAAAAAATCAGCGCAGGCTGATTCTGCTAATGCGGCGGAACCAAAAAAAGATGACAATCTTCTTATAAACGGGCGGGTAGAATTAAATAAGGCTGCACATACGGTTCATGTGGATGGACATGAGGTGGAACTTACGAATCGTGAATTTATATTGCTGAAGGTCCTTATGGAAAATGAAAATATTGTTTTATCACGTGATACGCTGCTTGATAAAGTGTGTGGGTATGAATATGCAGGCGAGACGAATATAATTGATGTTTATGTAAGATACCTGCGAAGCAAGATTGATGATGCATATGGTATAAAGCTGATAACTACGGTCAGAGGAGCAGGATATGTCGTCAAAAAAGATTGACAGAAAAAGAAAATCAATAGTATGGCAGCTCCATTTCATGTGGCTTAGAAAGCTGCTTTTAATTATATGTACAATTGATCTTGTACTGGCAGCATCGTGCCTTGTCGTATTCTTTTCAATGATAGCCAGACAGGAATTTGATGGCGATTATGATATCTTTAATTACAATTACAGTATATATGAAGAGTCTGATAATGTAATAGCAGTAAGTATGGGTAAAAAAGCTGATACCGGCAGTGAAAAGAAAACCAGTTTAAAATTTGATACGTATACACATAAAAAGTACTACGTGATACAACAGGATGATAAAATTGAAACAGATGATATGACAGTATTTATAGATACATTTACGTTTGTATCAAGTGTGCTGTTAATAGCAGAAGGCATAATGTTTTTGTCAAATCTGATTTTTGGTGTATACCGTATACGTGCCAAGTTTGCGCCTATTGATAATATGGCAAGGATGGCCAGTCAGCTTGGCGACAAGGCTGAAAGTCACAATTATTATGATATGGATCAGGATGAACCGCAACATGGCCAGTTTGTAAATGAAAAGAAAGTGCATAATCTTGAGGAAGCTATATACAATATTTCACCGGATGGTGCGGATGAGTATATTAATATGTCAGACCCGGATTTAAAAGGCCTTGAAGCTGCAATCAACTGCATGCTTGACAAGATGAGACAGTCATATAAACAGCAGACCCGTTTTGTTTCAGATGCCTCCCATGAATTAAGAACGCCAATTGCAGTTATCCAGGGGTATGTAAATATGCTTGACCGGTGGGGAAAAGATGATGAGAAGATACTTCAGGAATCTATTGATGCAATAAAGAATGAGTCAGATCACATGAAAAAGCTGGTAGAGCAGCTTCTTTTTCTTGCAAGAGGAGACAGTGGCAGAAATAAATTTACCATGTCGGAAGTGGATGTAAATACTCTTATAAATGAAATTTATGAAGAATCAGTTATGATAGATGAAAGACATGTTTATAGCTGTGACCTTTATAAAGGTGATATTAAAATAAATGCTGATGAGTCAATGCTTAAACAGGCAGTAAGGATACTTGTGGATAATGCAGCCAAGTACACTGCTTACGGTGAAAAAATAAGAGTGGGTTCAGGAATAGATGAAAACAGTGTTCCATATATTTATGTCCAGGATAATGGAAAGGGTATTGAAAGTGAGAATATGAGACATATATTTGAGCGCTTTTACAGGACTGATGATTCGAGGCAGTCTAAAACAGGTGGAACGGGGCTTGGTCTTTCAATAGCCGAATGGATAGTACAAAAGCATGGTGGATATTTTAAAGTCAAAAGTTATAAAGATATAGGAACAAGAATAACAATAATGCTTCCGCACAACGAAAATGTAAGTTGACGCTTTACATATATTGGAAGTATAATTAAGTACACGGCTTGGCAAACCGTCATGAATAAAACAGGAGGAGCGAGTATTCGCGATTATTGTATGAAATTATTATCATTTGCTATTCCATGCTATAATTCAGCAGCATATATGGAAAAGTGTATAAAATCTATATTACCAGGTGGTGAAAGCGTTGAGATTATTATAGTTGACGATGGCTCAACAAAGGATAATACTGCACAGATAGCTGATGAATATGCAAAAAAATATCCGACAATCATTAAGGCTGTTCATCAGGAAAATGGTGGACATGGCCAGGCTGTAAATACAGGACTTGCGCATGCTACAGGAAGATTCTTTAAGGTTGTTGACAGTGATGACTGGATAGATCATAAGAGTTATAAAAAAATTCTTGATACGTTGAAGAGCTTTAGCGAAGAGGATGAACCTGATATGCTCATAGCAAACTATGTATATGAGAAGGTTGGCGTGAAGCGTAAAAAGGTAGTTGGATACAGGAATGTATTTCCTGTTGAGCAGATGTTTGGCTGGGATGATATAGGACATTTTAAAATAGACCAGTATATTCTTATGCATTCGGTAATCTATAAGACACAGCTTCTTAAGGATTGTGGATTACAGCTGCCTAAGCATACATTTTATGTTGATAACATATTTGTATTTGAACCATTGCCGGTTGTAAAGAAAATGTATTATATTGATACCAATTTTTACAGATATTTTATTGGAAGGGAAGACCAGTCAGTTAATGAGTCTGTAATGATTTCAAGGATAGACCAGCAGCTTCGTGTTACAAGACGTATGGTTGATTCATTTCTTTCAGAAAATATCCAGAATGAAAAGTGTTATAAGTATATGAGAAATTATCTTAGGATAATGATGGAAATATCATCAATATTCCTTATTATTTCAGGGACAAAAGAGGATCTTGAAAAGAAAAAAGAATTGTGGCAGTATGTAAAAGAAAAGGATAAAAAATTATATAAAGATTTAAGATACAGCATCCTTGGTTATTCGGTAAATTTGCCTGGAAGACTTGGAAGAAAACTATCCAGGACAGGTTATAAAGTAATGAATAAGCTGATAGGGTTTAATTAAAATAAAGTCCGCGGCACTGGAATACGGAAGGCTTTTAAAAGGCAGATATTTATATTTGACTTTTAAAAAGTACAGGTTTCAGTACTGCGGGCTTTTTACGAAAATGTCAATAACTTGTTTTCAAAACCTGTCAAATACGATATAATCATTATATATGTAGCAGAGTATATATAGATAGGATATGTTTTTAGGGGGCAGAACATATTTGTGTTTGCTGTACCGCATAAAACATCGGATAGAGGAAATGTTGATATGGCAGTAATGGATAGAGGTTCAAGTAATGAAGCGCTGACCAATATAATAGAGATGCTTAATGTTAATACATCATTTTCAGAGGTAGTGCTGTCAATATTAAGGGAAGCGTTAGGATATATTAATATGTCGCATGCTGCATTGATGCAGGTCGACAAGAATAATCAGTGCATAGAGAATGTCATTGAATATAGTATGGATGGCAGTGACCTTATTATAGATGACATACAGCTTGACACATTTAAGCTGGTAGGCAGTATAATAACAGTACAGCTATATGATGAGAGTCCTGAAGATATAAAGAAGATAATGGACAGAATGGGTATAAAGCGAAGCGTAGCAATGCCTGTTTTTATAAACAATTCACCATCCATGTATCTTGCATTTTTTGATAAGGATGGAGGTGCTGACTTTAATACAGACGAGCTTGAGTTTGTAAGCAATACGGCACAGATAATTCAGTGTATAGCACAAAAAAAGGCGACAAAGAATTCGCTGCTGTCTTCATATGAAGTTTTAAGGGAAATTTTAAGCAATATTGGATTTGGCATAATTGTATGTAATAAAGATGATGGCTCAATATTTTTCAAGAATGATATAGTAGACAAATCACAGGAAATATCACGTACGATTGGACAATGTCTTAAGAAGTACATTAACATGAGTGACGATGATAAAGCAGGTTACAAAGATACTGAGCATTATGATGCAGAGTCAGGATCGTGGTTTGAAGTTAAGTTTTCGGAACTTGAATGGATAGATGGAAGTCAGGCGGTAGTCTGTTCCATAACAGATATCACCCAGAAGAAAAAGAATCAGCAGAAAATTGAATATCAGGCGCAGAATGACTTTCTTACGGGCTTGTATAATAGAAGAAAGTGCGAAAGCGATCTTAGGAGTATTCTTAAGTCTGTAAAGAGCAATAATGAAAAAGGAGCAGTGCTGTTTCTGGATATTGATGACTTTAAGCATATAAATGACGGACTGGGACATCAGTATGGAGATATTCTTTTACAGCAGATATCAGTAGGACTTCAGGCTATTCCAGGACTTTATAAGCACTGTTACCGCATGGGAGGAGATGAATTTATTGTTATAATAACTCCCGGGACTTTTATGAAGCTTGATGAGATAATTAAAGATATTTTTGCAATGTTTAATAAGCCATGGTATCTGATGGAAACGGAATATTACTGTACTATGAGTATGGGAATAGCAGTTTTTCCGGATAATGCCGATAATGTAAATGATGTTATAAGAAAAGCAGATCTTGCCATGTATGATTCTAAAAAGTCTGGAAAGAACAAATACTGTTTTTATAATGGAAAAGATGATGAAAGCACAATAAAGAGACTTGATATTGAAAACAATATGCGTCAGGCAATCGCTTCACAGATACAGGAATTTGTCGTGTTTTACCAGCCTGTTATGGATCTTGAGAGCAGACGTGTCAAATCATGTGAGGCACTTGTGCGCTGGAACAGTCATGTCATGGGATTTATGGGACCTGGAGAGTTTATTCCGCTGGCAGAATATCTTGGCCTTATCACAGCCATAGGTGATTATGTTCTTGAAGAAGCATGTAAACAGTGTAAGATATGGAATGAAACAATTGACGAGAACTTCAGCATAAATATTAATTTATCAGTAGTTCAGCTGCTTCAGAAAAATATAACAGATAATATTAAGGAGATATTTGCAAGAACCGGGGTTAATCCTGCCAATATAACATTTGAGATAACAGAGTCATTTGCAATAAATGATATGAAGAGAGTTATGGAAATTATTGAAGGACTGCGTTCAATAGGACCAAAGATAGCACTGGATGATTTTGGAACAGGATATTCGTCACTTAATTATATAAAACAGCTTCCGCTGGATCTTATAAAGGTTGATAAAACATTTATTGATGATATTATAGAAGATGAATATGCACAGGCGTTTATAAAGCTTATCATCGGATTGTCAAAGACACTTGGTACAAAAGTTATTGTAGAGGGTGTAGAAACAGCTGAACAGTCAGATGTCCTTAAGAATCTCGGTGTGAACTATATTCAGGGATATTTATATGGAAAGCCGGTTCCGGCGGATGATTTTGAAAGGATTCATTTACGGTAGGCAGCCGGAGCATGTCTGTATCGAATTGATTAATTTTACAGGATATTATTTTAAAAAGTGAGTTTTGCAATCACCTGATATAAAATAAAATATAAAATATAAGAAGAGGAGAGAGGCTATTAAATGAAAACTTTAATTAAAAATGGCAGGGTGCTTGACCCGGCCAGTAACACAGATGCAGTGAAAGACATTTATATTGAGGATGACACTATAAAAGAGGTCAGTGAAAATATACAGGCTGACGGTGATGATGTTAATGTGATTGATGCTTCGGGCTGTTTTGTCATGCCGGGACTTATAGATCTTCATGTACATTTCAGGGAACCTGGATTTGAACATAAGGAAACAATAAGAACAGGCGCAAGGGCTGCCGCAAGAGGCGGATTTACAACAGTTTGTGCAATGCCAAATACCAAGCCTGTTATTGACAGTGTTGAAATGGTGCGCTATATAATCGATAAGGCAAAAGAAGTTACAGATATTAATGTACTTCCGATTGCAGCTATTACAGCCGGACAGGATGGCGAATATATTACGGATTTTGAAAAGCTTCTTGCTAATGGTGCAGTTGCTGTCAGTGAAGATGGTAAATCTGTAATGAATGCAAGAGTTGCAAGGCAGGCTATGAGACTTGCAGCAGAAATAGGCATTCCTGTATTTGCACACTGCGAAGATAAGAACCTTGTTGCAAGAGGAACGATGAATGCAGGCGCAAAGGCAAGAGAACTCGGACAGTTTGGAATTATGAATGCAGTTGAAGATATAATCGTGGCAAGGGATATTCTTCTTGCAAAAAATACAGGAGCACAGCTTCATCTTTGCCATTGTTCAACATACGACAGCGTGAGAATGGTTGAACTTGCAAAGAAGGATGATATTAAGGTAACTGCAGAGGTTACACCACATCATTTTACACTTACAGAAGATGATATAACAGGTGATGATGCAAATTATAAAATGAATCCGCCGCTTAGGACTAAAAAGGATCGTGACAAGCTTATTGAAGGGCTTAAAGAAGGCATTATGGATACAATTTCAACAGATCATGCGCCACACCATGCAACAGAGAAAGAAAGAGGATTTGCTGAATCTCCATTTGGAATTACGGGACTTGAGACATCAGTGTGTCTTACAATGACAGAACTTGTAAATAAAGGAGTTCTTACACCACTTCAGATGGCAGAAAGAATGAGTTATACTCCTGCACAGATAATACACAGCGATAAAGGTACACTTCTTCCGGGAAGAACTGCTGATGTTACAATAATAGATCCAAATGATGAATTTGTGATTGACAGCAGCAAGTTTGCTTCAAAAGGTAAAAACACACCATTTAATGGCAGGAAAGTAAAAGGAAGAGTAATCTATACGATAGTAGCAGGAAAAACAGTTTACTCATATAAACCGGGCTTTGAATGCCTCATTGATAAGGACGTTCCTAAAATATAATTATGCAGGGTTAAGTTTGAAATTTATAAGTTTCACAATAATCTAAAAACATATTTAAACAGAAAGGTATAATGATAATGATTAACAAACTTGTAGACAAGATTACAAAGATGAATGCACCCGTAGTTGTTGGACTTGATCCAATGATGAAATATGTGCCGGAATTTATAAAGAGTGCCGCTATTAAGGCGCATGGAGAGACTACAAAGGCAGCAGCCCAGGCTATATGGGAGTTTAATAAGGCGATTATCGATAATATTTACGATATTGTTCCAGCAGTTAAACCGCAGATAGCAATGTATGAGCAGTTTGGTGTAGAAGGTCTTATAGCATTTCAGAAAACAGTAGATTACTGTCACGAAAAAGATATGGTAGTAATCGGAGATGTAAAAAGAGGTGATATAGGTTCAACATCAGAAGCATATGCGGTTGCACATCTTGGTAAGGTTGAGGTGGGCTCAAAAAAGATACCTGCATTTAACGAGGACTTTGCGACAGTTAATCCTTATCTTGGTTCTGACGGAATAAAGCCGTTTATAAATGTCTGCAGGGAAGAAAAGAAGGGTATATTTATTCTTGTTAAAACTTCTAATCCATCGAGTGGGGAATTTCAGGACAGACTTATTGATGGAAAGCCTCTTTATGAAATCGTAGGCCAGAAAGTCGATGAATGGGGCAAAGAATGCATGGGCGATAAGTACAGCTATGTAGGAGCTGTAGTCGGAGCTACTTATCCGGAAATGGGAAGAACACTTAGAAAGATTATGCCAAAGGCTTATATTCTTGTACCGGGATATGGTGCACAGGGTGGAAAGGCCGAAGACCTTGTACCTTTCTTTAATGAAGACGGACTTGGTGCAATAATCAACAGTTCAAGAGGTATCATAGCTGCATACAATAATGAAAAATACGCAAAATTTGGTGAGACTAATTTTGCAGATGCCTCAAGACAGGCGGCAATTGATATGATTAACGATATTAATGGAGCTTTAGGTAAATAGTGCCTGTGGCTGATATAATACATTATTAAAAATATAAAGGTGAGGCAGAAATGGTATATAGAGAACATGCTAAGATAATAAAGACAGATTGTCTGGCAACAGGCGTCTATGAAATATGGTTTGAAACAGATAAGATTGCAAAAGAGGCAAAAGCCGGACAGTTTATTTCGGTATACTCAAATGACGGTTCAAGGCTTCTTCCAAGACCGATAAGCATTTGCAGGATTGATGGCAGCAGACTGCGTATTGTTTACAGAGTTGTTGGAGAGGGAACGCTTGAATTTTCCAAAATGAAAGAAGGCGGGTATTTAGATATTCAGGGACCTTTGGGAAATGGATATAATCCGGATACATGCAAAGGAAAAAAGGCGATAATATTTGGCGGTGGAATTGGAATACCTCCAATGCTTCAGCTTGCAGCAAGCCTTGATTGCGAAAAGGAAATCGTTTTGGGATATAAAGATGAATTATTTCTTGATAAAGAGTTTGAAAAATTCGGACATGTTACTATCGCAACGGAAGATGGCAGTACAGGAACAAAGGGAAATGTCCTTGATGCAGTAAAGGAACATGCAATAAAAGGTGACATAATTTATGCATGTGGCCCGACACCTATGCTTCGTGCCATAAAAACATATGCGCAGGAAAATGAAATAGAAGCATTTGTATCATTAGAGGAAAAGATGGCATGTGGAATCGGTGCCTGTCTTGCCTGTGTCTGTAAGACAAAGGAAATTGATGAACATTCAAAAGTACACAATACAAGAGTCTGTAAGGAAGGACCTGTGTTTAATGTAAAGGAGGTTGAAATCTAATGAATCTTTCAGTAAATATTGCCGGAGTTACATTAAACAATCCAGTTATGACAGCATCAGGAACCTTTGGTTCGGGAATGGAATATTCGGATTTTGTTGATTTAAATAAACTTGGAGCTGTTGTTACAAAGGGGGTTGCAAATGTGCCGTGGCCTGGTAATGCCACTCCGAGGATTGCGGAAACATATGGTGGTATGATTAATGCAATCGGCCTTCAGAATCCCGGACTTGATACATTTGTAAAAAGAGATATACCATTTCTTAAGAAGTACAGGGATACTAAGATTATTGTAAATGTATGCGGACGAACAAAAGAGGACTATGTGGATGCTGTTGAGAAGCTGGGTGAACAGCCTGTAGATATGCTTGAAATCAACATTTCCTGTCCTAATGTTAAAGAAGGCGGTATAGCCTTTGGACAAAGACCGGATTCAGCAATGGAAATAACACAGGCAGTTAAAAAAGTTGCAAAGCAGCCGATTATAATGAAACTGAGTCCGAATGTAACTGATATAACGGAAATGGCTAAAGCGGTAGAAGCAGGTGGTGCTGATGCAATTTCTTTAATAAATACACTTACAGGCATGAAGATTGATGTCAATAGAAGAACATTTGCAGTAGCTAATAAAACGGGCGGACTTTCAGGTCCTGCAATTAAGCCGGTAGCTGTAAGAATGGTATACCAGACGGCTAATGCCGTTAAAGTTCCAATTATCGGAATGGGCGGAATATGTAATGCTGAGGATGCTCTTGAATTCATAATGGCAGGAGCTACAGCAGTGTCCATTGGTACAGCTAATTTCCATGATCCTATGACAACTATTAAGGTTATTGATGGAATTGCGGATTATATGAAGAAGAATAACATTGATGATATTAATGAACTTGTCGGATGTGTTAAATAATAAAAAGCTACCAGCTCTTTAGGCCTGGTAGCTTTTTTTGAGGAGTGTATATATGAATATAAGACGTACGCCTGTGAAGCCAATGCGGATTTTGGCATCCGTAACGATTATAATGTTATTTATTCTTCTGGCAACTGTTTTTAATACTGATGGTGTAAATGTAAAGCAGACAAGACACACTGATCCAATTACGAAAATAGAAGATATTACAGTAGATGAAATACAGGATCAGACTGCACCGATAGGCATAAGAAAACAGTACACTTTTACACTTGAGGATAATATATCACAGGATATAAGCCTTGCATTTTATACTGTCCACCAGTATGTAACAGTATGGATTGATGGAAAAGAGGTGTACAGTATTAATCCATCGGCGGATAAACGCATTACAAAGACGGTTGCCAGTATCTGGGTTATGATACCGTTATATAGTGCAGATTCAGGTAAAAAGGTAGATGTGCAGATTACACCGGTATACGAGAGTTTTCGTAACAGAAAAATCGAGTTTCTGACAGGCTCGTCAGAAGCAATATTTCAGGACAGGTTATTAAAAGATCTTCCCCAGTTAGTACTCGGGGGAATGGCAGTATTGACAGGCATTGTATTCCTGTGCATTGCAATATGTGGAATATTAAGGAAAAAACATATGTCGGGGTTATCATGGATGGGTATATTCTCTGTAATGATTGGAATATGGCGACTGACTGATACGAGATCAACACCGTTTATGGACTTTGGCAGGCCTGTATTTATATACTATATTAATCTGACATTGCTTATGCTTGGATTATTACCGCTTCTGCAGTGGACGAAGATGTACTTTAATAAAACAGGCAGGAAAGTAATAGAAATATATGAAACGGCAGCATTGGTATTTGCCATGCTTCAGTTTATATTGCAGTATTTTAAAGTAATAGATATTCGTGAGACTATGACAGTTACGCATATTGTTATGGGAATCGGCATGATATGTCTGGTTGCAGTGGTTGTGTATGAAATTAAATGTGAACAGGGTTTAAGTACAAATAGTAAAATTAAATTTCCGCTGGAAATAAAGCTGGCATTTATCTGTGTGGCAGGAATATTTTTAGATATTATTGCTTTTTATATCAAGGGGAACTCATCAGGTTTTATATTTACCCTGCTGACATTCCTGATTTATATAATTTGTATGGGGATTCTGTCTATACAGCGATACAACCAGCAACAGGCAGAATTAGCGCAGCAGAACAGAACTGGCAGCACAGGAACGGAAACTTACTGACAGCCGTATAAAGGCTATGATGAGTCAGATACGTTCACACTTTATCTTTAATGTGCTGGCGACAATCAGCACATACTGTAAGATTGATCCAAAAGAAGCAGATAAGGCACTCATATGTTTTTCGAGATAGTTAAGGCGGAATATACAAAATATTGAGGAGGACGGATTGATTGACTTTAGTCTGGAACTGGAGCAGGTAAAAGATTATGTTACATTGGAGCAGCTTCGCTTTGCAGACAGGATAACATTTGTGACAGATGTAGAGACAACAAGTTTTCAGATACCTCCTCTTACAATACAGCCACTTGTTGAAAATGCAATCAAGCATGGAAATATAGAGCATGGGATAAGTGGCACGATAACACTTTATACGAAAAAGCTTCAAGGTGAAATAGAAATCAAAATAACAGATAATGGTGTGGGCTTTAATTTGAAACAGCTGGAAAAAGCGGAGTCAGTCGGAATAAGAAATGTAAAATACCGGATAGAAAATATGACAGGCGGAACAATTGCATTTGAAAGTATACCTGATAAGGGAACGACTGTTACCATACATATTCCCGATGGGGTAAATTGTGGACGTATTATTAGCAGAAATGAGGAACAATAGAGAAGAGTATGAATATAATCTATGTAGATGATGAACCGATGCAAATTAAAAACTTTCAGCTGACAATAGAAAATCTTGAGCGGATTGACAGCCTTAAAACTTTTGACAATAGTGGCGAGGCTTATGACTGGGCAAAGTCCCACCCCGTGGATGTGGCATTTATGGATATTGAGATGCCGGTAATGAATGGGATAGAACTTGCAAAAAAGTTAAAAGAGCATAATCCTAACACTCGTATTATATTTGTGACAGCTTATGAACAGTATGCCCTGCAGGCTTTTGGAGTTGATGCAATAGGGTATCTGCTAAAGCCATATACCAGTGTGGATATAGAAAAACAGCTAAAAAAAGCATATTATGTCAGAGATATACCTAAAATGGAAATACAGATAAAGACAATGCCCAATCTGTCAGTTGCAGCAGATGGAAAACAGCTTGCACTGGGCAATACAAAACAGGCAGAGCTTCTGGCACTGTTTATAGACAGAGGAGAAGCAGGGCTTAACAAAACGGATGTTATAGAAACACTTTGGAATGGATATTGCAGCGAAAGTGTGTATTGGACTACAATGTCAAGGCTTAAATCAATACTTGATAAGGCGGGAATTGCAGACCTCATTATTACAAAAGGGCCGGTAAAGTGTATAAATATAGAAAAGGTAGACTGTGATTTGTATCGCATGTTAAAGGGGGATAAAAAAGTAATACAAAGTTACAAGGGAAAGTATCTGGAGGAATATAGCTGGTCAGAAGACAAAAAGAAAATATTGAATGAGATAAAGTCAGGAAAGAAAGTGTAAGGTTTTTGTAAGGAACAAACTTCACCCTGCTGTGTTATGATATGTATAGTATAAAAGACATAGGGCAGAAAACTTAGGGGGGAGTTTCTTATGCACATATATTTTGGTGCCTTGTGTTTATTTGTATAAGGAACGCACGTTTCAAATATCCGTGTAAGTTATACATAATATGGAGGGAGTAATAATGTTTTTTAACAATATGATGTATCACACGGCTATTTGTTTTTGAGCAAAACAAATGTAAACGCACCATAGCCGGTACTGTTTTATAATACTGCCGCTCGAAAGAGCGGCTTATTTTTACCCTTTTCTGCATT
>CAKRGM010000032.1 GCA_934330725.1 uncultured Lachnospiraceae bacterium
AAATTTATAAGAAATGTGAAAAATATGAATCTTCCAAATTGGCAGGCTGTAAAATAAATTTACCTTTCAAAGCTGGCCATACTGTAACAAAGTTGCTTATAAATGTGGATTAGTGTATAATAAAAACAGCACAGATTTAACTCTGAAAAAGATATGTCGAAGGTAGAGCGTTATGAATTATATTGTATTAGATCTTGAGTGGAACCAAAGTCCAAATGGAAAAGAATATTCTATAGCGGAAATGCCTTTTGAGATAATTCAGATAGGGGCTGTTAAAATGACGCATGATATGCAGCAGGTCAGTGAATTTGAACGGTGGATTAATCCCAGACAATACACTCAGCTTCATTCGGTAATACAGGAGCTTCTTGGAATAACAAGTGACGAACTTAAGGAAAAAGGGAAAGATTTTCACGATGTTATCAGGGAGTTTTTAGACTGGTGTGGAGATGACTATATTTTCTGTACATGGGGAAGCGCGGATCTTATCGAGCTTCAGCGAAATATGAATTATTATGGTATTGAGAACAGATTTCCAATGCCATTCACATATTATGATGTACAAAAACTGTTTAGTATCGCATATATGGATGGAAAAAGCAGAATAACGTTGCAGCATGCAATTGAAATGCTTGATATTATACAGGATGAAGAATATCATTTTGCTCTTAATGATGCCAGATATACAGCTAAGGTCATGCAAAGGCTTGACATGAACAGCGTTGGAAAATATTTAAATATAGATACGTATAAAATCCCAGACTCAGCCAGGAACGAGATATGTATGGATTTCGGAGAATATTGTAAATACATTTCCAGAGGCTTTAAGGACAGAGATGCAGCATTATCAGACAGAAACGTACGTGCATGTAAATGTTTTAAATGCGGAAAAAATTTAAAGAAGATTAATAAGTGGTTTGCAACAAACAGTAAGACCTATTATGGATTATTCAGTTGCGAACAACATGGCCTTATAAAGGGGCGTTTTAAGGTTAAACAGGCTGATAACAAAATGTATTATGTTGTGAAGATAATGAAGCTTACAGATGAAAAAGGCGCAGCAAAGATAGGACAGAAAAAGGCTCATGAAATAGAGCACAGACGGGAAAAAAGACATAAAAAGGCATAAGATATAAAAATATTTAAAATAAGCAGTCAGCTCTCAAATTCCTGAGCTGACTGCTTATTTTGTATTTTATATTCTATATTTTATACAAGTGCATAAATTATTCCGATTCCGATGATAAGCTGTATAATTGCAAATCTGAAAACGACTTGGGAATCTGACCATTCAAGCTTTTTACGCATATGATCATGAATTGGTGTCCTTATATTTTTCATCAGGTTTATATGAAGGAATCTCATAAAAGAAACCTTTATAAGACCAAGTCCTCCATCCAGAATAAGCATTAATGCAACCGGGATATAAAGCAATGGGTGGTTAAGCTTTAAGAATGTAAAAGCTATAAATACACCAATGGCTCTTGACCCTGCATCACCCATAAGAAGGCGGCTCGGTGAAGCATTAAACCACAGATAACCTAAAATACACACAACTAAAATAAGGACAGAATGCCTGAACTCAGGTGCTGTGTCAAACATACAGCAGAGTATGTATGCAGTTGACAGTGTAATTATGGAAAGTGTTCCGCAAAGTCCATCGACACCATCGGAACAGTTTGTAACATTAATGCTTACCCAGATAAGTATAACAATAAGAATTCCGTAAATTACAGGATTAAGTGTAACAGTTACACCTGCAAAAGCCAGATCAAATGTGTTTGGGTTGTAATGCAGGTAGGTAATTGCCGCAACAATTGCAATTGCGAAATCTATAAGGCCCTTTTTTAAATTGCCCCATGGAGCTTTTGCGCTGTCGTCAAGATAACCGCTTAACATTGCGGCAACTGTGAGGATAATATAGATTATTAATTCAGTTTCAGGTTTTATAAACAGCAGGCATGTTATCGTAAACGTAAGAATAAAAATAATTCCTGCACCACGTGGTTTTCCAACAGATTTTGAGCCATTTATTGCAAAAGCACGCCCTGCATCCCTGGGAAGTACATTTTTTCCGAGAGATATTGAAACACATGTAAGTATGAATGCAAATATTACACTTACAAAAGTTATTTCCTTTATACCTGCAGAATTGATTAAGTAGTAAATCATAACTTAGAGACCCCTTTTCGTATGGTTTTTAATTAAACGGATTAATTAATTTTTTAATATTAAGAGTATACCATACTATATTAAGTATGGGTACAAAAAATTAAAAATAAAAGCAAAAGAATGGAATATTGAAATAAAATAGAGTATAATATTTTATACAATATAATGATGTTAGAGCCAAAATAATTTTGCCTTTAACCTTATCATATAATGTATAAATAAAATATGAGCAAACATCATAGAAGGGCGGTTTTTATGGGAAAGAAAGATACTACAGAAGTTTTTATGACAGAGCTTGATACATATTTATTCGGACAGGGAACACATTATGAGATTTATAATAAAATGGGTGCACACAAGGCAGTAAAAGACGGGGTTGAAGGAGTTTACTTTGCGGTATGGGCGCCTAATGCCAGGGAAGTTCATGTAGTAGGGGATTTTAACGGATGGAATACAGATGAATGCAGGATGTCACCGGTATCTGACGGTGGTGTCTATGAGCTGTTTGTTCCGGGGGCATGTGAAGGACAGATGTATAAATTTTATATTATCACTCCGGGTGGAGAGGGTATATATAAGGCTGATCCATATGCCAATGCTGCACAGCTTCGCCCTGAAACAGCTTCAGTCATTACAGATCTCAGTGGATTTAAATGGTCAGATGATGAATGGATTGAGGAAAAGAAAAAGGAAGATCATCTGAATGTTCCTGTATGCATATATGAGTGTCATCTTGGTTCATGGAAGAAGAAAAATGATGGAACAGAAGACGGATATATGAATTATCGTGAAATTGCACCGCAGCTTGCTGATTATGTGAAAAAAATGGGGTATACACATATTGAGCTGATGGGAATTGCAGAATATCCTTTTGATGGTTCGTGGGGATATCAGGTCACAGGATACTATGCACCAACGGCACGTTATGGAACACCTGAGGATTTTATGTATTTTATTGATTATATGCATAAGAATGGAATTGCAGTTATTCTTGACTGGGTGCCGGCTCATTTTCCAAAGGATGCGCATGGACTTGCTGATTTTGATGGTGGATGTGTATATGAGTATTCTGACCCGAGAAAGGGAGAGCATCCGGACTGGGGAACTAAAGTTTTCGATTATTCAAAGAATGAAGTAGCTAATTTCCTTATTGCTAACGGGATGTTCTGGGTAGACAAGTTTCATGTTGATGGTTTAAGAGTTGATGCTGTTGCATCAATGCTGTATCTGGATTATGGCCGCAGTGAGGGAAACTGGGTTCCTAATAAATATGGTGGAAACGGAAATCTTGAAGCTATGAGCTTTTTAAAGCATTTTAATTCCATGATGAGAAAACGTTTCCCACAGGCTGTTACGATTGCAGAGGAATCAACAGCATGGCCGATGGTAAGTGGAGATCCTGATAATGGAGAATGCCTTGGCTTTACATTTAAATGGAATATGGGATGGATGCACGATTTCCTTGAATATATGAAACTTGATCCATATTTCAGAAAATTTAATCATAATAAGCTGACGTTTAGTCTCATGTATGCGTATAGTGAGAATTTTGTACTTGTGCTTTCTCATGATGAGGTGGTACATCTTAAGTGTTCAATGATAGCAAAGATGCCGGGGACAATGGAAGAAAAATTTGCGAATCTCAAACTTGCATATGCATATATGTGTGGACATCCCGGTAAGAAGCTTTTATTTATGGGTCAGGATTTTGCACAGTGGAATGAGTGGAGTGAGAAAAAGGAACTCGACTGGAAACTGCTTGAGAATAAAGAAAATGAGCATTTGCTGGAATTTACAAGAAAATGCAATATGCTATATAGAAAATATCCATGTCTTTATGCAACTGATTATAGTCCGGAAGGCTTTAGGTGGATAAATGCAAATGACTGCGACAACAGTGTATATTCATTTATCAGAATAAGTCCGAACGGAAGAAAACATTTACTTTTTGTGCTTAATTTTACACCTATTGAGCGCAAAAAATTCAGAGTGGGAGTACCTGCAAAGGTAAATTACAAGCTTGTACTTGGAAATGATGAAAATAACCAGAAAAAAATTCTTTCGGTTACGAAAGGTGATTGTGACGGATATTCAAAATCAATTCTTGTTGATATTCCGGCATACGGAGTATGTGTATATGAGTTCAGTAGCAAAAAGCTTGAGGAACCTACACATATATAATTAAGATCTGTTTAAATAATTACATAAATATGCCGATAATACCTGTATGGAATATGTTTTGCAGATAATGCAGACAAACATGTTTCATACAGGTATTTTTTCTTTGAAAGATTCTTTTGAAGAAACCGGATAAATTTAATATTAACCTGATTTTAACAAAATAGAACAAATCAGGCGGATAAAATAAATTTAAATAAATTTGAATAAATTCAAGCGCGGTATCACAGCAGAATATAAAGCAGAAAGATATGAGGGAGCATATATGGGATATACTATACCAGGTGCACAGTTTGGCAACGGACAGGAAATTAAACAGGGAGCATCAATAAATATAAAGAGTAATAAAGAAGAAAAATCAGGCACAAGGATACAAAGTTTTCAGGGAGTACTTTTATCCGGTGCACAGGTGAACAGATCTAAGATGGATAGTAATACATACAGATCACTTCTTAATGAAACAGATGATGTAAAACAACAGATTATGAACAGTGCGTCAGCGGCAAAAGACAATTTAAAAGCACTGTTTAACAGATTATCAGGTGCGGATGCTGTAGAAATTGATAAGGATGGGTTTAATCTTAACGACATGACACAGGATGAGATGGTAGGAATTGTAGATAAGATAAAGATTCAGCTTGCAACATACTGTGATGATTATCAGCTGACTACAGCGGGGGGAATATCAAAAGAAGAAATATGCATGGTAACGGGAAATGATGCATTGGCAGATAAGGTAGAGCAGAAGCTCAACTCGGCAAATGTACCGGTTACACAGAATAATGCAGCTGAGATGACAGTTGCAGTTAATAAAGTTTCACAGCTTACACAGCTTACAGAAAATGCGAAAAATTATCTGGTTGCTAATCATCTTGACCCTACAATTGACAATGTATATATGGCAGAACATATAAATCAGGATAATGCATCTGACAACATTTCCACGCCAAAGGACATGGCAAAGGATATAAAGGAATCGGAAGTAAGTGATGAGGAGTGGAGCCAGATTGAAGGACAGGTAAAGGATATTCTTAAAGAGGCAGGACTTGAGGTTAATGATCAGAATCTGAATAACGCAAGGGAATTCTTAAAAAGAAAAATACCTGTTGTTAAAAATACACTTTTATATAAGGCACAACTTGATAAATTGAATTTTTCGGACATTGATAAAGACAGTGACAGCATAATGGATAATATCGTTGATGCGCTTAAGGATGGAAAGACGGCAGGCAGCGCGTTGCTTATAGGAAAGCAAAGTGTTATAAAGCGTGTTGCATCGGCAATCAATGTCTTAAACAGTGCCACGTATAAAAATGTTGAGGATATAGTTAATAATGGAAAAGATCTTACAATAGAGAATCTTAGATTTTCAATGGGAACGATAGATAAGGCGGCTAAAGCCTTTGGTTATGCGGTAAGTTCTGATAATACTGAAGGAACAGTAAATAATCCTGAAGATTCAATACAGGCAATGGACATAAATACTCAGAAGCAGCCTGATAATAATCAGGAAAATCAGATAAATTCAGATGATAACCGGAAAAATCAAATAAAGACGGATGAATTTTACAGGAACCTGCAGGAAGCGAGAATAAGGCTTACGGCGAGTGCAGGAATGTATCTTGTTAATAAGGGAATTGATATTGAGACAGTTCCTGTTACACAGCTTGTAAAAGAGCTGCAGGATTATGAGCAGACAGAAGCAGTTAAGAGTGGTATGAGTGCAGAAGGAATAAAGACAATGTCGCTGGTAAGAAAAGCGATGTTTGATATAGAAAATGCACCTGATGAAACAATTGGAAAGGTTGTGGCAGAAAAGCAGGACAGTGAAGCACTTACAATCAATGATTTTGCCCGACAGGGTGAGGATCTTAGAAGGCAGTATGAGCAGGCCGGTAAAGAATATGAAACCTTTGGAACAAAAGAAAGAAAAGATTATGGCGATTCTGTTGATAAGGCAATTAAAGCCAGTACAGATGATATATTAAGAGAACTCGGTATAGATGACAGCCAGGCAAATCGTGATGCCATAAGAATTCTTGGAATGAATGGCATGGAAATTAATGCTGACAGTATAAATAACATAAAAGAAATTTATTCAACATTAAAGAATATAGTAAATAACATGAATCCTGATATAGTTATGAATATGATAAAGGAAAATATTAATCCTCTTAACAGTGACATTCATGTTGTTGACATGTATGTTAATCAAATGAAGAGTGAAAATAATGCAGAAAATGCAGCTGAAAAATACAGCAGCTTTTTATTCAGGCTTGACAGAACAGATTCAATAACGCCACAGGAGAGAAAACAGTTTATAGGAATCTATAAAATGCTTAATATATTTACGAAAGATGCAGGAGTTGCAATTGGAGCACTTGTCAAGCAGGATGCCGATATAACAATGCAGAATCTGTTTACTGCATATGAAAGCAGAAGGGCGGGCGGAATAGATTCACGTATAGATGACAGTACACCTCAGATACAGGCAGTAAAGAACTATTACGAGAACCTTTTTTCAGATACAGCATCAAGCATTACGCCACTTACTTTAAAGAAGTTAAATGATGAACAGGAAATCATAGAAAGACAGGTGGAAGGTTTCTGCGAGGCAGCCAAAATGGCATTTGATGAAAAGGAAGAGGCAGCATATTATAATGAATATCTTGAACAGATGAGACAGGCCGCTGATGCAGAAAACCGTGTCATAGAGCAGCTTGCGAACAATAATCAGCCTGTAACCTTAAATAATATTAAGGCAATGGAAAGCATTATGCAGGGTGAATTTTTTGGGAAAATATTTACTAATATAGAAAAGGGCAAAAATGACACATATGGAAAAGAAAGCAAAGGCAGTGAAGGTAATCAGAATGATTATAAAGAGTTAAAAGAAAATGCAGATGCTTTCATTGAAAAAATCGGACATAAAGAAGTTCTTGATAATGCCTATGACATTTTAAAGGAAAACAGTGACCGTCAGCTTAAGAATGCAATTGACAGTAATAAAACAGGTGATTATGAAAATATCGAGGAGCTTAGAAGAATAAATAAAGAGATTGGTCTTATAAAAAATCTCAGTTTAAAGCACGATTACAAAATACCATTTGTTACAAAAAAGGGCATTGCAGCAATTAATCTGACGCTTATACAGGATGATGAGAACAGAGGCAGGGTATCAGTCAATTTTAACACTGAAGAATTTGGAAATGTTTCAGTTGAAATGCAGGTTAATACAGACAAGGTAAATATTTATGCGATGTCTGATAAAGATGATTTATGGCTTAAAGATAAGCTTGATACATTAAGTGACAGTATAAAAGATGACTTTGGCATAGACAATGTACAGGTCAGCGTGACAAGATGTGACAGAATCTCAAGGGTGACATATGCTGCAGCAGCAGACAGTGTTGCAACGGATAAGCTTTATGGAATGGCAAAATGTGTGATTAAGGCTGTTACGCAGGATTAATTATAAGGAAGTTGTTTATTGAAAAATGCCAGGTTAAAGATTTGCAGATAATCAATTTGCAGATATTATATTTATAAGTTTTGTGACGATAATTATTATATGAACATAGTTGTGGTGTAGTTACATACAGATGTTTAAAGCTGTATGACAGACACAAATTACTGCACCGGGCAGGTGCAGCTGTTTTGCTACATGTTATTTAAGAAATGGAGAATAGAATATGAGAATTAATACAAATATAAGTGCGGTTATTGCAAATAACGCATTGCAGAATGCGCAGACAAGATTATCAAAATCAATAGAGAGGCTTTCATCCGGATATAAAATAAACAGTTCGGCTGATGATGCAGCAGGCTGCGCAATTTCTGAAAAAATGAGAATGCAGCTTAGAGGACTTGAAAGATCAAAAAACAATTCTACAGATGGAGTATCTGTATTAAATACTGCTGAAGGCGGAATTGCAGAGATTCAGAGCATGTTATCACGTATGAAGGAACTTACGGTACAGGCTACAAGTGATACAAATTCAGATACTGACCGTGCTGCAATCCAGGAAGAAATAGACAGTATTAACGATGAAATTAACAGAATTTCAGGGGATACGGAATTTAATACACAGACATTGCTTGATGGCGGACTTAACAGAAGAGTGTATTCGGACTGTCCGGGCGTTAATCAGCTTGAATGCAGTGACAATATAGTATCAGGTAATTATGGAATTACAATAACACAGGATGCCAGACAGGCAGTGATTGTCGGTGATTCTAACATAAGTATGTCGGCTTCTGACAGAATTACTGCGGATCAGGCCGGAAGTATCATGGTTAATGGATATAAGATAAATATAAATGAGGGTGATGACCTTAATGCAGTAATGGAAAAGATTATAGCGGGCGTTGATAAAACCGGTGGAAGTGCATTTGCAATCAGTGAAAATGCTACAAATGATACACTGGCAAATGGAACAAAATACGCAGGATATGCTCCATCCACACAATATTCCGGAAACAGACTGGTAATTATGACAGATACATATGGAAGTAATCAGACCATTTCCCTTACATGCAGTAATCAGAATCTTGCTAATATTCTTGGAATAACAGATGCAGGGACTGAAGAAGGCATACAGGCTCATGGAAGTGATGTAAAGGCAGACTTTACTACAGGCACTGATGGAAAAAGAACAGGATTTGATGACAGTGCGATATTATCTACAGAGGGAACGGTAGTTACTGTAAGGGATGTAAACAATAAAGTGTTTAAATTTGATGTTCCGGGCAATACAACAGGAACAGTTTTCTCAGATACAGCAAAAAATGATGGAGAATCAACAGTAACTAATGCCAAAAGCAGGGAGATAGTACAGGAAGTAACTGATATAGGGGTTATGAGTATTCATGTAGGAGCTAATGAAAATCAGACAATAAAGATTAATATTCCTGCTGTTACAGCATATTCAATTGGAACACAAAATGTAAATGTTATGACAAATGTTACGGCGTCACAGGCAATTGCTACTATTGATAAGGCAATTGATACTGTTAACGGAATAAGATCTAAAATAGGTGCATATCAGAACAGATTTGACAGTACAAACAGCAATTTAGGTTCTGTAATAGAAAATGTTAATTCATCTATATCAGCAATGATAGATACTGATATGGCTGAGGAAATGACGGAATACACTTCGCTTAATGTACTTACACAGGCTGCTACATCAATTCTTTCACAGGCAAATGAAAGACCATCAACAGTTCTTCAGTTATTGCAGTAATTATTGTTAAAGTAGAATGGAGATTATAATGGATAAGGATTTGATAAAGACGTATTCGTTCAGGATATCTCAGGCATCAAGAACAGATTTGATAGTAATAATGTATGATATGGCTATAGATTATTTAGGTGATGCCAGGAGTTTTTTGAATAAATCGGACATGAAAGAGTTCCATGACAGCATTAAAAAGGCAAAAAGAGTAATAGATTCATTGTCAACATCACTTGATATGCAGTATGAAATATCTGTGCAGTTATACAAGGAATATATGGTTTTAAGTAAGATATTGCAGAATGCAGGAAATAACAAAGATGAGAGCCAGATTGTCAGACTAATTGCGATGCTTAAGACGTTAAGAAAATCATTTTATGAAGTCAGTAAACAGGATACATCGGGAACTGTTATGAAAAACACACAGCAGGTATACGCAGGTCTTACATATTCAAATACTGGAAGCAGTAATGAGGTTTATTTAAGGGATGGTTTTAAATAAATGCAGGTTTTAAACCGGTTATGATGTTATGCCATTATTATTTATCTTTTGCGGATATTTTTAAGAATCCTGTCATACTGGCAGTACATTTTCTGCACTTCATTTTCCAGTGTATAGTAGTGAGCTATGTAGGGAACAAGTAATAATAAAAGCAGTACAGTTAATAATATCAGTGGGGCTGAGTCAAGGATAAGGACCAGTCCCACTGATATTATTGTCATTATGGCAAAGGTCACAGTGACAATAAGATGTATCAGCCGTTCGTGCTGAAAAAATGATATCTGTATCAGATGTTCGTTCATTATGTCATTCCAGTCAGTTTCATTTGATGGTGAATTAAGTAATTCATCTATCCGTTTACGGTATTCAATAATTCTTCTTTTCAAGTGTATCACCTTACTTTATGAAATCTTCTGCGTCTTTTGTATAGGCGGTTGTCATTTTCATGGCGTATCTTTAATATATAAAACACAACTATTATCAAAATAATAATAACAAGCAGAACCCATAGATTTACTGATATACAGAATTTTGACTTTAATGTATTATTCTGGGTGTTATTGGTGATGTATGGAAGATTACTGTTTCCATCCCATGCATCAGGCTTTGACAGAATCAAAGTTGTTGCGCCAACCGTATTATCACCATACATAAAATTAATTCCCGTGGAATAGCTTCCATTATCAGTTGTCTTAGTGTAATTGCTATCAGCAGTAAGATGAATTGCACTTGTAGATGCTGAATTAGGAATAGTAAGTGGAGTGGCACTAAGTTTAAAACTTAAGTCATATTTGCTGAATACGGCTGAATTATAATAATTAGTACTGTTAAATAATGAACTTATTGTATCACTTGATGCTGTTATCTTTTTAAAGTTTGTAAATCCCCAGTCAAACAGGGAACGTGTATCTTTAAATCTGTCGTCATCTGTAGATTTGAAGCATACACAGATAAGACGCATTCCGTCTTTTTCTGCAAATGTTACAAGAGTCGAGCCTGACTGATCAGTATAACCGGTTTTACCACCTTTGCAGTATTCATAGTAATATTCACGGCCTTCGAGCATTTTGTGACGATGTTTAAAGGTACGGGGCTGTGAAGTCATATTTGTTGGTGGTATTGTGTATGAATCTGCAGTTGAATCGATACTGACGAATATTGAGTTATTGTAACAGCCACGGGCTATCATTGCCATATCATATGCGGTTGTATAATGATCAGGATCATAAAGACCGCTTGCATTATTAAAATGTGAATCGATTGCACCAAGCTCTTTTGCACGTTTATTCATCATATCTACAAAATTACTGAGATTGCCGCCAACATGCTCGGCAAGTCCGTAAGCAACTTCATTTGCAGAGTAGAGTAAAAGTGCGTGCAACGCCTGGTCTACGGTATACTGCTCCCCTGCTTTTGTGCCAAGATTGGCATCTTCCCATGTAATAGAATTGGCAGCTTCGCTTGAGAAAGTAACTGTTTCATTAAGGCTGCAGTTTTCTATTGTAAGAAGACCGGTAAGGATTTTTGTTGTACTTGCAGGATAATATTTATCGTGTGGATTTTTCTGGTAAAGGATACCACCTGTATCAGCATCAATAAGTATGGCACTGTCAGAAACAATCGAAGGGGCTTCCGGCCATGACAAATTGCTGGTTTCTGCAGCTGTTGCAGTAATACAATGGCCTGATGTTACAGATATAAAAAATATAAGGATAAGCAGAAATGAAAAGCCTTTCTTTAAATAGGAAGAAATCCTGCTTTTTTGTGAACAATTAAATAATATACGTTTCATTATAAATCTCCATTCTACGCATTTATGAATATATAAATATAAGTACAATATACCCTTGGTCATATTAAAATATTACAGCCATAATTGTACAGTATCAATTTTCAGATGTAAAGCGTAAAAAGGTGTCAGCGCAATTTTATACGCACATGGTTTTAGAACAAAAAAAATAAAAGCCCCACGACCTAGCTCCTTGACTAAACCATAAGACTTTTCTAGTGCGCCGCCAGGGGTTCGAACCCTGGACACCCTGATTAAGAGTCAGGTGCTCTACCAACTGAGCTAGCGGCGCTTAAGTATTTTATTGATGCGCTGTCTCAAGCACAAAAAGGATTATATATTACTTAAAAGAAAAATGCAAGCTTTTTTTTGTATTTATTTAAATACAATTTAATAATTTATTGTTTTTTAATTGCTATGGCTAATAAAACTATTTATAATTTTATTATGTAATCACTTTTTATAGTGATATTTCAGCAGTAAATCCATTTATTTGAGAATTAAAGACGAATAAATGATAAAAAATATTAGATGGATATAGTAAAAGAGGAATTTATATTTATGATAAATAACGATAATCTGAACAGTGATACACAACAGAGCAGTAAAAAAGAAAATATACAAAGCAAAGAAAATGATATTGAGCACAACAATAATTTGTCAGAAGACCCGAAGGGGTTACAGACAAATGAAGTTCCTGAAAGTAAAAATGTATTTAAAGCTAATCATAAGTACTTTACAATTATGATATATGCCCTGGCGTTTGTAGCCGGTACAATTCTTATTTATAAGTTCATTGGTCATTTTGGAGATACAATGTCGTATATAGGTGACTTTATTTCCATGATATCCCCATTTCTTGTAGGCATATTTATTGCATTTGTATTATATCCGCTTGTAAAAATGCTGTATAAGACAGTATTTACCGGCTGGTTTAAAGTCAAGTCGGAAAAATGTGCCAAGATGCTTTCTATTCTGGTTGCTTATATTATTGCAATAGGGATAATTGCGATTCTTATGGTATTTATAATACCACAGATATATGAAAGTCTTAAGGAAATCTCGGAGCAGATGCCGGTATGGTATGATAATATAGTAGCATTTCTCAAGAATTTTGAGGAATCTCATAAGGATTGGGATTTTATAAATTATGATACAATAAACCAAAGAATAGAGTCAGCACTGCCATCTATTATTGATTATCTTTCAAAGCTGATGACTAATGCTATTCCTGTAATATTTACTACTTCAATGGCAATTGTAAAGGGCGTAATTAATTTTATAATAGCAATTATGGTGTCGGTGTATATGATTTCAGATCATAAGAATCTGTTTTATGAATTTAAGAGACTTTTATATGCGGTCCTGCCTAAGAAAGCAGCTGATACTACTAAGAGGGTAGTATATGAGAGCGGACGTATATTTACAAGCTTTATATTTGGAAAAGCACTTGATTCACTGATTATTGGAATTATCTGTTTTATCTGTATGATGATTTTTAAATTCCCATATGCAGTTCTTATAAGTGTTATTGTTGGAATAACAAATATGATTCCGTATTTTGGTCCATATATCGGGGGTGTTATCGGTGGAATAATAATTGTACTTGTTAATCCTATAAAGGTTATTTTCTTTGCAATACTTATTCTTGTAATACAGCAGTTTGATGGATTATATCTTGGACCGAAGATACTTGGCGATAAAACAGGGCTTAAGCCTCTATGGGTTATATTTTCAATAACTGTCGGCGGAAGTCTTTTTGGAATAATAGGAATGTTTCTTGGTGTTCCATGTGTGGCAGTAATAAGATATATACTTGATCTTATTATCACTCATTTTCTTAAAAAAAAGAATGTTGAGGTTAAGCCGTATAAACATCCGGACAGAATGATATAACATATGCTATTTGCATTTTCCATGGGGTTTTCCGCAGATTGTATCGTGAACATATTTCCATGACCGGTTAAAGCAAAGAAATTTCCGGTTCAGGCGTTTATGTATATAAAAATGATAAGACATGCGCTGTACAAGAGAGCAGAAGCATTTCATAGGATATCTCTTTCTAAAACGTTTACGCATTTATATTTACAATGCGTAAACGTTTTATTTATGGTTAATAATATTATATGTTTAAAATTTAAAACGTTTCAATATTATTAAGACCTGGTGTCAGACAAAACAGGTTAAACAATGTCATCATGAGGTGCGCGTGATGCAATAAGCTTATTTATTGCATTTCCTGCGCTGGAGAATCTTTCTTCATATTCTGTCATGACATTGCCTGCATTTAATGATTCATCATTATGAAGGTCATATGTAAATGCGTCAAGATTCCATCCTGATTCCTTTACCTCTTCGAGTGAAAAGTCAAAAAGAGCTCTGTTGTCTGTTTTAAACTCGACAACACCGTCTTCTTTTAAAATAATATCGTAGCGGGCAAAGTACTGTCTTGAAGTAAGGCGGCGTTTGGCATGGCGGTCTTTTGGCCATGGGTCGGAAAAGTTAAGATATATGCGGTCAACTTCGTGAGGACCAAATACTTCACATATATTTTCTGCATCCATTCTTATAAATCTAAGGTTAGGAAGTTCAAGTTCAGTCTGCTTTTCAACAGCTCTTAAAAGTACACTTGAATATTTTTCTATGCCTACATAATTAACATTTGGATTTTGCTGTGCAAGGGTCGTGATAAAACGGCCTTTGCCCATACCAATTTCTATACGTATGGGATTATTATTTTTAAATACATCATGCCAGGTGCCTTTCATGCCAAGCGGCTCTGTAAATACATATTCATTTTCAACCATAACTTCCCTTGCACCGGGAACATTTCTAAGTCTCATTAAAATTAATCCTTTCTGAAAATACATTAAATAATTTTTAAATATGGATAGATTATAATATATACAAAAAAATTGTACAAGGAAAGTATAATTGGGGCGGGTTATTTTAAGATAACTTATAATGGTTATATAAATAACAGTTAATAATAGTTATATAAATAATATATAAACAAATAATTTAAACGTAAGGATTTAAATGGAAAATTAATATTGTAACAGCTGGAGATAATACATTTGAAACTATAAAGTTTTAACAGATAAGAAAGGTATGGTGATAGTTATGGCACTTCAGTATGGTTACGATGACTCTTATGATGAGTATCACTTTCCACCGGCACATAATTCGTTTGATGATTATAATTATGACAATGATGGCTATGAGCAATATAACGGCAGCAGTGATTATGACAATGATGGCTATGAGTACGCGCAGCACAGATATGATGAGTATAACTGCTATATAGATGATGATTATTTATATAACTGTAATGCATGTTCTGATAGTGATTGTACCGGACTTGTTGTAAGTGGAGAGGGAAAAGCCGACGAGCTTAATGACTACAGGGATATGTATAAGTTTGGAAAACCTTATGGTATTAATAAGAAAAAAAACAATAAAAAATATTAAGATTTTATTATTTATCATTTGCTGTAATTGACGTAAAATCCTACATGTTATATTATAGCAAAGTATAGGGGCATTGTCTCACTAATGCCCCTGTTTTGCTTTATGTCAGAGTATGGGAAGTTTTAATAAACCAGGAGGGGAAAATCAGATCGGATGTACGGATATGTGGTTGTTAACAAGCCGGAATTAAAATTTAAAGAATTTGATGTATATCGTTCTTATTACTGCGGGCTGTGTGAGGTGCTTAAAGAAAAGTACGGATTTAACGGGCAGATATCAATAAGTTATGATATGACTTTTCTTATAATACTGCTGACAGGACTTTATGAGCCGAAGACAAAAGCTTATACCTCGAGATGCATCGCACATCCGCTGAGCAGGCATCAGGTAAGAAGAAATGATGTGACAGAATATGTTGCAGATATGAATATCCTGATGACATATTATAAATGTCTTGATGACTGGAATGATGAAAGAAAGTTTACAAGAAAAATATTTTCGTCTGCGATACATGGCAAGGTTAAAAAGATGTCATGCAGGTATAAACATAAAGTGGAAGCAATAAAAAGCGGACTTGAAAGATTGTCTGAATTTGAGAAAAATAATGAAAGAAATATTGATGCGGTTGCAGGTTGTTTTGGGACTGTTATGGCAAATATGATGTGCATGAAGGATGATGAATGGAGTGACAGCTTATATAAGTTCGGGTTTTCACTGGGTGAATTTATTTATTTACTTGATGCATTCGAAGATCTTGATGACGACATAAAAAATAACAGATATAACGTACTGAAGTCACACTGTGGGAAAGAGAACCGTGATGGCTTTAATGAATTTATGAGAAGTGTACTTAACAGTATAATGGCACAGGCGGCATCGATATTTGAAATGCTTCCCATTATACAGGATGCAGAGCTTTTAAGAAATATAATATATTCAGGTGTCTGGACCAGGTTTGAACTTGCCGTTAATAAGAATAGCAGGAAATCGCATGAAGATGCACAGACAGGGCAGACAGTATAAGATATAAATAAGACTAACTATTTCAGGGAGATTTGATTTATGGATCCATATAAGGTTCTTGGGGTATCACCGGATGCCTCAGATGAAGAAATAAAAAAGGCGTATAGGGCGCTCAGCCGTAAGTATCATCCGGATGCCAATATTAATAATCCAAATAAGGCGCAGGCAGAAGAAAAGTTTAAACAGGTACAGCAGGCGTATAACCAGATTATGAAGGAAAAAGCAGGTGGTGGAAGCAGATATGGAAGTTCATCATACGGCAGTTCAGGATATGGTGGCTCATCATATGGCTCTCAGGGCAGATATGGTTATGATGGAGATAACCAGAATGGTGGCCAGAATGCAGATTATGATTTTGGCGGATTCTGGGGATTCGGACCGTTCGGATTTGGCGGTGGATATAACGGATATGGAAGAGCCGGACAGGATGATTTTGGAAATGATGAGAACAGCATTCATTTAAAAGCAGCTGCAAATTACATAAACAGTGGAAGTTATGCAGAGGCAGTAAATGTTCTTAATGGAATAGATGACAGAGATGGCAGATGGTATTATCTAAGTGCGAAAGCTAATGCAGGACTTGGTAATCAGGTTACTGCGATGGAACATGCAAAGCGTGCAGTAGAGATGGATCCTGATAATGCAAGCTACCAGATGTTTTACAGACAGCTTCAAAGTGGAGGACAATGGTATACCGGAAAAGGCCAAAGCTATGGAAGAGATGTAATGAATAACGGAGATTTCTGCGTTAAGTTGTGTCTTGCAAATATAGCATGTAATCTTTTGTGTGGCGGCGGATGTTGCAGAGGCTATTACTATGGATGGTAATAGCCTCCTTTTTTAATAAATTATCAGCCAGTTTGTGAAACTTATAAATCTGAGCCACATTTATGCAAAATTAACAGATTCATCAGTGATAAATTTCATCGGCCCATTTATCAAGGTTATTAAATAAGATATCAAACTGTACCGGACCGTAATCAAGAATGTATTTGTTAAATTCTTTTTTATTAAAGTTATCACCTGCTTTAGATGATGCATTCTTTTCTAATTCCATAAATCCAAGATATCCCAGTACATATTTACAGTAGTTGCCAGGTTCTGACACCATTGCTGCATACATTTCACTGGCAGCGTCCTTATTGTCAATTCCATATGAAGAAATAAACGAGTAAACATCATCACTGTTCCAGCCATGATAGTTTACGCCAATATCTACTTTTGCATAAAGATACAGCGTCAGACGGTGGTTTAGGGCACTGATGGTATTTATATCAGGATCCTGGCTTTTTATGTAGGAATATGAATTCATTTCTGCATATGTTGCCCATCCTTCTACGTAGCCGCCCGGCTCAATTAAGTATCTTACAGGGTCAGGGTCTGAACTGGCAAAATATGTGATCTGATACATGTGCCCCGGATACCCTTCATGTGCAAGTGTAGTATAAATATCACTTGTATCAGAAGAACCGGGATTAATGTATATTGAGTTAACAGACAGATTATCAATCTGTGGGGTAAAGTACATTGCAGGGCTTGCATAGCTTTGAAGTGAATCAGGCACAGTTTTAAGAGTCCAGTTAAGTTCAGGACTTTCAGGATAATCATCAGTTATGTGTTTTTTTAAATCTTTAAGTATTGCATCCGGGTCGGTTATATCACTCTTAAATGAGTCAATGTTATTTATAATATCAGGATTTTTGCGAATTATGCGTTGTGCAGAGCCTAAGTCGCTCATCATATATGTATCAAGAAGAGAATCGAATTCATCAACGGATTTTGACCATCCAAGACTGTGCTTTAAAATATACTCAAAGTATTTGGAGCCATTTGGATAATTACTAAGACCACCTTTGTATTTATTTGTTCCTTTAAGAGATTTTAATGTGTCAATAAGAATATTGTAGCCCTTTACAACGTGCTCGGATACAGCAGTCTGGTTCTGTGTCTTGTATTCTGACTTTGCTTCTTCGCTTATTCCGTTTAATGCATCAATACGTTCGTTAAATGAACTTATAAGGCAGCCCTCGTTTGCAGTTGTAACAAAGTCTGTGCATTGCCTGATTATTTTGTCAGCAAGAAAATCCTCCATAAAATAACCGTTCTGGCTTCTTAATTTTTCATAATCAGAAAGATTTTGCATAAAACGATCAGTATCACTGACTATGGAAATATAATCCTTAACATCCTTTTCTTCGTTAAACGTGTATTCTGAAAGAATTATCGGAAGCTGTACCTGTATTCCTATAGTCTGGGTAACATCTGTGTTAAACATATAAAGATCACAATACTCAAGCTCTGTATTTAAGTACTGGAGAAGTTCATCATAGGTTATCTGCTGTTTTTGGGATAAGGTATTTCTGTCAAATGCTTTTAATTCATTTAAAGAGTCAGTTATGTCTTTTGTTGAGTCAGAATTTTGTGTATTATAGCTTCCAAGGGTTAAATCATAGTCAGTTATTCCGTAATTTTCCGGGTTTTGAAGAGTCGAGTGCAGAGTGACAGCATCATTAGTTACGGATTCTTTAAAAAGTCTGCTGGTAAAATCACTAAACTGGGCATTATCTTTCTGATTTTGTGATGCAACACCATTTACAGTGTCATTTACAGCATTTGGATTAAATGTGCATCCGTAAAAATTAAAGCATAATGCGATTGCAAGAAACAGGGAAGTGATTTTTCTTACAGGAGAATGTACGTTGTGTCTGCGTGGTGTGTTATTATTAAATGATTTCATGTTTCCTCCATAAAACTTATATTTATATGTAAATTTATATGTAAATTCTGCTATTTAAAAGTATAGCATACAGAGATTAAAAAAGTATATTCATTTAGCAGTGTAAAAATACTGAAACACAAGCTGTATCTTGACATATTAAAATATTTTTTCTATGATTAAACATATATGATGATGTGGGATGAAAAGTGAATTTTTACACTTACATCATATGATTGCAGATAAGTAATTATTAGTATAGATGGAGGAAATACAATGCCAAAGAATAAAGGTCCTTTTTATATGACAACAGCTATTGCTTACACATCAGGTAAGCCACATATCGGTAACACATACGAGATAATTCTTGCAGACAGTATAGCAAGATTTAAAAGACAGCAGGGGTTTGATGTCCGCTTTCAGACAGGAACTGACGAGCATGGACAGAAAATTGAATTAAAGGCTCAGGAAGCGGGAATAACACCAAAGGAATTCGTTGACAACTCTTCTGCTGAAATTAAAAGGATATGGGATCTTATGAATACATCATATGATAAGTTCATAAGAACAACAGATGATTATCATGAGAAGCAGGTTCAGAAGATTTTTAAGAAACTGTATGATAAAGGCGATATTTATAAAGGTCATTATGAAGGCATGTATTGTACTCCGTGTGAATCTTTTTTTACAGCTTCACAGCTTGTTGATGGCAAGTGCCCGGACTGTGGAAGACCTTGTCAGCCTGCAAAGGAAGAGGCATATTTCTTTAAAATGAGTAAATATGCGGACAGACTTATTAAATATATAGAAGAGAATCCAAAGTTCATTCAGCCTGAATCAAGAAAGAATGAAATGATGAACAATTTCCTTAAGGCCGGATTACAGGATTTATGTGTTTCACGTACATCATTTAAATGGGGAATACCTGTTGATTTTGATCCTAAACATGTTGTTTATGTATGGATTGATGCACTTACAAACTATATCACGGGTCTTGGATATGATGTAGATGGTAATAATGATGAATTATTTGAAAAATACTGGCCTGCGGATTTACACCTTATTGGTAAGGATATTCTCCGATTCCATACAATCTACTGGCCAATAATGTTAATGGCGCTTGATCTTCCGCTTCCAAAGCAGGTATTTGGACATCCATGGCTTTTACAGGATGGTGGAAAGATGAGTAAGTCAAAGGGAAATGTTATTTATGCAGATGACCTTGTTGATATATTCGGCGTGGATGCCGTAAGATATTTCGTTCTTCATGAAATGCCTTTTGAAAATGACGGAATTATTTCATGGGAGCTTATGGTAGAGCGTTACAATTCAGAACTTGCCAATACACTTGGTAATCTTGTTAACAGAACAATTGCAATGTCAAATAAATATTTTGACGGTGTAGTAAACAAGACTGGTGTTACAAGTGAAGGTGCAGGAACTGATGAGAATGGTGCAAGCCTTGATTTTGATGCTGAGTTAAAAGCTGTTGTTTCATCAGCAAAATCAAAAGTTGAAGAAAAGATGTCAACACTTCATGTTGCTGATGCAATAACAGAAATTTTCACAGTATTTAAAAGATGTAATAAGTATATTGATGAGACAATGCCTTGGGCACTTGCCAAGGATGAGGATAAAAAGGATCGTCTTTCAGAGGTATTATATAATCTTGTTGAAGGTATTACAACCGGGGCAAGTCTGTTAAGACCATATATGCCTGAGACATCAGACAGAATTCTTGCACAGATTAACAGTGAGCTTCGTGACTACGATGATCTTGACGAATTTGGTTTAAGACCATCAGGTGAAAAGGTGGTTGAAAAACCGGAAATTCTTTTTGTCAGACTTGATCTTAAAGAAATTCTTGTAAAGGCAGAGGAATTAAAGCAGGCACAACTTGCAGCACTTAATAAAAACAAATATCCAAAGGTTGAAAGAAAGCCGGAGATTACAGTAGATGATTTTGACAGGATACAGATTCAGGTGGGAGAAGTATTAAAGTGTGAGCCGGTTCCAAAGGCTAAGAAGCTTCTCGTTTCACAGATAAGAATTGGTGATGAAGTACGCCAGATTGTATCAGGTATTGCAAAGTATTATAAGCCGGAGGAAATGGTTGGAAAGAAGGTTGCGGTTATAACGAACCTTAAGCCTTGTAAGTTATGTGGCGTGGAATCACAGGGAATGATTCTTGCGGCAGGTGATGATGAGGGAAATCTCTCAGTTGTGACAGTTGATAAAGACATAATTGCAGGAAGTGAAATCCACTGATAGTCGGCGCCCCACAGACTGAAATCTGTGGGGCATTTTAGATAGTTTAAATATAATACTGATAAAGGTGAAAATTACAGTTGTTTCGGAAGGGAGCACAAACGTGAAAATATTTGAAACACATGCACATTATGATGATGAAGCTTTTGATGGTGACAGGGAAGAATTATTTCAGCAGATGTTTGAAAGCAATATTGATAAGATAATTAATGTTGGTGCGAGTATGGCATCCAGCAGATCATCCATAGAGCTTGCAGCTTCCCACGAAAATATATATGCGGCAATAGGTGCTCATCCGGATGATATTGAAACACTTACAGATGCAGATATGAAGTGGATGTACGATACTGCGGTAAGTGAAAAAAAGGTTGTTGCGATTGGAGAAATCGGACTTGATTATCATTATCCGGAACCGGAAAAATCCGTGCAGATTGAGTGGTTCAGACGACAGCTTGCAGTAGCCGTAAAAGCCGGTAAACCCATAATAGTACATTCCAGAGAGGCATTTCGTGATACATTTGAAAGCCTGAAAAAAGAACATGCAGATAAGGTTGGAGGCATTATTCACTGTTATTCATATTCAAAGGAATGTGTAAAACAGTTCGCCGGGCTGGGATTTTATTTTGGAATAGGCGGAGTTGTAACATTTAAAAATGCAAAAAAGGTTGTTGAAGCTGTTAAAGCAATTCCAATGGACAGGCTGCTGTTAGAAACAGACAGTCCGTATCTTGCACCGGAACCGGTGAGAGGCAGACGTAATTATAGTGGAAACATACCTTATATCGTAAGTAAGATATCTGATATAAAGCAGGTTAATGAACAGGAAGTAATTGATGTAACAAATGAAAATGCCCGCAGACTGTTTAATATAGCAGATTAGCTGTGCTTATCGTAAAATATTATAATAAACAGTTTTGGAATGGAGAAGTTTATGGCAAAGAAAGATTATAGCAATGTATTGCATTTGGGAAATCCAACTAACACTATGGCTGTATTGAATTCATATGGATTTTCTTTCCAGAAAAAATATGGACAGAATTTTTTAATAGATGAAAATATTGTTGAAAAGATTGTAAGACAGGCAGGCGTGACAGAAGATGATTTTGTCCTTGAAATTGGTCCCGGAATAGGAACAATGACACAGATATTGTGTGAAAATGCAAGAGAGGTTACAGCCGTTGAAATTGATGATAAGCTGATTCCGATATTAGAGGATACGCTTGAATATTATGATAATGTAACTGTAATAAATGAAGATATTTTAAAGGTAGATATTGCAAAACTTGCACAGGAGAAAAATGGAGGAAGACCGATAAAGGTCGTGGCAAATCTTCCATACTATATTACTACGCCTATAATTATGGGACTTTTTGAAAGCCATGTGCCACTTGACAGTATTACCGTAATGGTACAGAAGGAAGTTGCAGACAGAATGCAGGTAGGACCGGGAACAAAGGATTATGGGGCATTATCACTTGCTGTTCAGTATTATGCAAAGCCAAAAGTAGTGTTAAATGTTCCGGCAAGCTGCTTTATGCCACGTCCAAATGTTGATTCGGCTGTAATAAAGCTGGAAAGATATGAAAACCCACCTGTAAAGGCGGATGATGAGAAGCTTATGTTTAAACTTATCAGAGCTTCATTCAATCAAAGAAGAAAGACAATGACAAACAGTATCTGTAAAAATCCACAGCTGAATATCAGTAAGGAGGCACTGCTTGCAGCACTTGAAGAATGCAGGCTTTCTCCGACTGTAAGAGGAGAAGCGCTTACATTAGAGCAGTTTGCACAGCTTACAAATATTTTGTGCAGATAAAAATAACTGTCATATCATATAAATCTTTCGCATATTTTTTCGTAAAGGAGTGTGAAAGATTTATTATGAGTGATTATAAGAGATTGGTTTCATACATTTATGCATATCCTAATGCCGTAAGAGGCAAGAATACAGGATTTGCAAAAGCAGAGGTAAGAAATGGACAGTTTAAACTGTCGGTCAATTTGAAAGGCGTATATACTGATGTACCTTTTGAATTCGGAGTATACATTCTTGTTGATAAAGATAAACAGGTTGCCGGGCGGTTCAATGTTTTAAAAGTAGGAAGCATGTCCGTCAATAATGGATCAGGAAGCTTTAATGAGGTATTTCTTCCTGAGAATATTAGTGATACAGGATATACATTTGCAGATATAAGCGGAATTGCAATTGCTGCGCCCGAACAGGATTTTTATATGATGTTTTCAATGTGGGAAGATTCCGAGGTGAATCCTGATACACTGAATTTTGTTGAAAAGAAGCAGAATGTGGATAATAACAGTAGTAACGTCAGTGATACGCAGGATGCAGCATTAGAATCAGAAAAGGAAACGAAAGCCCAGGCTGACAGTACAGGGAATAATAAAAATCAGATTCTAACTGCGACAGAAAATAATATCAGAATAGCAGTTGCTGAAGAAAATAGTGTCAAAAATCATGCCGCTGCAATTGACCCGGAACAAAGAGTCTGCGCAATGGAGAGTAATACGCAGAATACGGATGTTCCACCTAAAACTGAAGCAGACATAAAATCTCAAATCAATAAGGAAAATGGTAAAGCCGGTAAGTCTGTTTTAAAAACAATCGCAAAAAGTACACAGAAAAATGCTGTGGAAAGCACGGCAAAAGAAAGTCAGAATAATTATAACGAACGTGAGGCTTGTGCAGCAGGCACAGAGAATATGCCGGATAGTAATAATGATGCATTTGCTGCAATATTTAAAACAGGTGAAAAAGTAAATATTTTTGATGATGATTATTATTATGACTGTATAGAGGTTACGCCGGATAATCTCAAGTCATTGCCGCTTGACAGTGCAGGCATTGCAAATAACAGTTTTCTAATGCATGGATATTATAATTTCAGGCATCTTATTTTTGGAAAAGTAAGAGAAAATGACAATAATACAAAATATTTTATAGGAGTACCCGGAATGTACTGCAACAGAGAAAGATTTATGGCATCAATGTTTGGATTCAATAACTTTAAAAAAAGTCACAGGAGCGATTATACAAATCCGTATTTTGGGTACTGGTATCAGGAAATATAAACAAAACGAAGGTGGTCGACCCATTTTCCTTTCATAAAGGCATATGAACTTGCGACTCCTTCAGGTATAAAACCAAGAGATTTAACAAGTGAGGCAGAAGGGATATTTTCAGGAAGTATATAAGCTTCAATCCTGTGCATTTTCCAGTCTCTGACCATTATATCAAGCGCCATGGAAAGCATTTTTTTTGCATATCCGTGGTGCTGATATTTTTTTGCAATCTTATAGCCGATACTGCATGAGTGAAATGCACCGTTAATAATGTTGCTGAAAGATACGGTGCCTATTATTTCGTCAGATACAGATGAATCAAACATAAAAAAACGTATATGCTTATTGTGTATTGCGAGATTGTATTCTGCACGCAGGAGATTAGCTGTAAAATCATGAGTATAAAATGTATCTGGTTTGTCAGGTTCATAGATATCAAATATATCCTTATTATCCCTGTAAAATTTTAAAACACTGGAAGCAGAGTTCTCATTAAGAACTTTCAGGCAGATCTGTCCGTAATTATATTCAAGTCTCATAGTAATCTCCATTTCTTAAACACTTGTTTTATGGCTGCTGTTCTTTTTCTGACTTTTTAGTTTTACGCAGTTTCCTGAAAAATGTTGTAAGGAGGCTGGAACATTCATCATTAAGAATGCTACGTGTAACATTACACTGGTGGTTGAACTGTGGCATCTGCAGGATGTTGAGTATGGAACCGCCACATCCGGCTTTGGGGTTCATGGAACCTATGACAACTCTTGGAATTCTTGCCTGGACAATTGCACCGGCACACATCTGACATGGTTCAAGTGTGACATAAAGGGTACATTCCTCAAGACGCCAGTCATTCATTTTTTTGCTGGCCTTTTTTATTGCGGTTATTTCAGCATGGCCTAAGGTCGTTTTATCAGTATTGCGTCTGTTATATCCGCGTCCGATTATTTTATCTTTGTAAACTATGACACATCCAATAGGAACCTCATTTAAAAGTTCGGCTTTTCTGGCCTGTTTTATTGCTTCTTTCATATATTTTATATCTGATTTATCAATAGTAACTGAAGCAGAATCCTCCATTTGTTAAAGCACCTTTCCATAAATATAGTTTAAGTATATAATAGCACTTTTAAAATGACAAGAATATAATAAATAAAATTATAAGTTTAAAAAATATATTTACAATATATATAAGAGTATGCTATTATAATAAAAAATCAAGTTTGGGTATACCAAAGAAAGGAGATGCTGCTTTGATACAACAGGCGGAATGGTATCAGACAGCAGAAAGGTGTTATGAATATAAAAAAAACAGAATATTTTCAAAAGGTAAGAAATCTCAGAGAAAAATTAGCAGTAATTAGTTTTAAAGACAGAAAAAAGACTGCAGCAGTTATTGCAGGAATAACCTTATTATGCGTTTCAGGCTCTGTGTATATAATCAGTGCATTAAAGAATAATGAGAAAAAGTCAGAAGAAGGCATGGCTCAGGTGGTAACAGATCTTATGTTTAATGATGATATGGCGAAGGAAAGCCGTCTGGATAATAAAAAAGAAGGACATCAGGAAAGTGAAACAATGCAGGCAGACGAAATAAACAACCAGGATAACAGTGTGCAGTTAGAACAGGATAGATCTGATGCAGATGGTATTGGTAATGAAAAATCAGAAAAAGACAATCCTGAAAATTTCGGACACGGTAATAACAGTAGTACGCAGGCACAGCTGCCACAGCAGGCACAGTCGAAACCGGCAATACCGGATACTGGTAAAACAGATAATAAAAACGATGTAACTGATGGACAGTCAGGCAATAAAAATAATAATACACTGTCTCCGTCACAGAATCATGCAAATCAACATGATCCTGAACCGGAAGAGGATAAGGAAGAAGATGTTGCAGATGTGGATGATGATTCGGTAGTACATATAGATTTTAACAATTGTGACTGCCCTTATCCCATACTTACGTGGACCATATATCAGGGGCATGAGGGATTTTTTACAACAACGGCAAAGGATAATACAGGGGAATCCCTGTCTATGAAGGTGGAACTGTCAATAAAAAAAGGAAAGAGCACACCGGATGTAATATATATGGGGGTATACAATGATGTTGGAAATGTTATATTCTGCTACTAAAAGGTTATTTATTGTAATGGCAGTTATATTTTTTTTATTCATATGCGGATATTATAATATAAGTGCAGGCGTTATGGTTGGAGAGGATTACTTTTATGAAGATAATAAACAGTTTTCCGAGTATGATCCTGAATATGGAACTACGACATCCGTCAGATTTAAATATGAAAACAGACATATTTATGTACAGATGCAGGTATGTACATGGAGGTTTAAAGGCTGGGATCATATATGGCTTGATGATTCACAGGGAAGACGCATAGGTTACTGGGATGTGCAAAGAAGCCGTGAAGGACAGGCATATGTAACGAATGGGCATCAGGCGTACAGAAAAGAGATGCCATGGGTGGATATTGGCGGAATAAAACCCGATTCGCCACAGGGAAATATAATAAAAGTAAATGACAGGTATTATTATGATTTTTCAGCCACACCAAATACAACGGCAGCATTTCGCTTTGACTATTTTCATACGACGGATAATAATAATGTTTCATTTGAATCAAGTGATGGAACTGCGGCAGGCGTTACAGATTACATAACTTCATTTAATTATGTGATAGATGAAAATCCTGATACGATAGTAACGGAAAATAATTCACAGAAAAATACAGATGGACATCTTGATATTACGGATTATGTAAACAGTGACAGGTCTTATTATATTCATATCATAACGCAGAGTTATACAGGGCGTTATAGTGATCAGGCAGATAAAAAAATAGGTAAATATCATATAGAATACAGATATAACAGAAGTGATTCAGACAATGAATTTATAAGACAGAACTGTCTTTGTGATGCCGGATATAAGATTATTGATGCAGAAGAAATAAAAGAACCTTATGGGTATGTGTTCGGAGGATGGAATACTAAAAAAGATGGAAGCGGACTATGGCATTATCCATGTGAAGATGTGATAAATCTGGCAGGTCCGGATACAACCATAACATTATATGCACAATGGAAAAGAACACAGCAGTTTGTAGTATATAATGGAAATGGGGGAAGTCCTGATAATGATAAGATATATAATTATGACGCATCTGGCCAAGGGTATTATGAAGGTGGACTTTTTATAAAAAAAGGTTATTTATTTAAAGAGTGGAATACTTTACAAAATGGCATGGGCGACACATATCAGATAGGAGATAATTTACGATTAAAAGACGGACTTACATATATAACCTGTTCATCAGACAAAAGATACTGTGTAGATGCTGATAATGATAAAAAAGAGGATTTTACAAATGTAACGTCATGGTTTTGTCATGGAGGAAAGAATCAGAAGTTTGCATTTGATTATGTAAAAACGGAAAATGGTGTAAAGTACTGGAAAATATGGTGTGCAAATGGCAGTGCAAGAGTTCTTGATGTACTTGGGAATACGGCTGTTAATGGACAAAATGTAATTCTATACAGGTATAACGGATCGGATGGGCAGCTGTGGACGATTGAAAGTGCAGATAATGGATATTATTACATAAGGTCCAAACTTGGTAATTATTATCTGTCACTTGACAGCTCAAGGCCGGGAGAAAATGTCCAGATATGGGAAAAGACGGATAATGACGCCCAAAAGTGGGAATTAACTGATGCATCTGATGTGTTGTATGCTCAATGGAAAAGATGTGGATTTGAGCTTATAAAATCAGCAGCTACATCATATAAAAGCAGTATTGTAAAAAGGACACTTTCAGATGATTCGTGGTATAATACTGTGGGACATCTTAAAATAGAAGAATCACGAAATTATCCGGATAATAAATGTATGCAGATATGGAAGGTGGACAGGGATGGAAACATTTCCAGACTAAAATAAAAAATATTGTTACAGTTGACATGTCAAAAGTAATAATATGTCGATGTAAAGCAAAATGAAAATCTCCCAGCTTTGAAAGGTAAAAATAATTCGCACTAATAGTACTAAAATTTAAGCTGATTTCTTTGCGATAAGGTAAAATA
>CAKRGM010000033.1 GCA_934330725.1 uncultured Lachnospiraceae bacterium
GAAAGAAAGACCTTGAGTTCATTATAAACTCTTGGTCTTTCTTTTTTTCGGGACTATTCTTTTTTCACAGCCCCTTTATATCTGATTTTCAAATATAATTTAATGTATTCCTGCTTTTATTTATTAACATGTATTTCTGGTCTGGCTGCAGTTATCAACATTTCCTATATTCTTTTATACTTTTTTGTGGATATCTCATACAGATTATTGCCTTCACTGTCGATAACTACTATTACCGGAAAATCTTTTACTTCTATTTTTCTTATTGCTTCTGCTCCAAGATCATCATAACAGACAACTTCTGATTTTGTTATACACTTTGACAAAAGTGCTCCTGCTCCGCCTATTGCCGCAAAATAAACTGCTTTATTTCTTATTATGGCATCTACCACCTCTTTAGTTCTTTTTCCTTTGCCTATCATTGCCTTTTCGCCAAGATCTAATAATCGTGGTGCATATTTATCCATTCTGCTTGCTGTTGTTGGTCCTGCTGAGCCTATTACTCTTCCCGGACGTGCAGGTGACGGCCCCATGTAATATATTGTTGCATTTTTTATATCAATTGGGAGTCTTTTATTATCATCAAGTACTTCCATCATCCTTTTGTGTGCTGCATCCCTTGCCACATACATAGTTCCTGTAAGATAAACATAATCTCCTGCCTTTAGCTGTGAAGATATTTCCTCTGTAATTGGTAAATTTATATTCTTTTCCATAATTTTTCTCCATTTTATGATTTTTCACAGTATAATACTATTTTTCTGAAGTTCCACATATTGGTGTTTTTATTTGAAATTTTAACTATAGATATTTATAATTAGATTTCTATAATTAAATTTTATAAATAAATTTTATAAATAATTTATATTATACATTCTGCATGACGATTTACATGACAACATATATTTATTGCGACAGGAAGACCTGCAATATGCGTTGGATATGTATTTATATTTACTGCGATAGCTGTAGTTGTTCCACCTAATCCTCCCGGTCCAATTCCTAATCTGTTTATCTTTTCAAGCATTTCTTCTTCTAAATCCTTTACATATGGGATGTCAGAATGCTCATTTACATTACGTGTTAAAGCTTTTTTGGCCAGGATTGCACATTTTTCAAATGTTCCACCAATGCCTACGCCAACTACCATTGGTGGACAGGCATTAGGTCCTGCATCTTTTACTGCTGTAAGTATTGCATTTTTTACTCCTTCAATTCCATCTGCAGGTTTTAACATAAATACTTTGCTCATATTTTCACTGCCAAATCCTTTTGGTGCAAATATTATTTTTACTTTGTCACCAGGCACTATTGAGTAATGTATTACTGCTGGTGTATTGTCTTTTGTATTTTCACGTATTATTGGGTCTTTTACTACTGATTTACGCAGATATCCATCTGTATATCCCTGTCTTATGCCTTCATTTATTGCATCTTCAAGATTTTCACCTGTAAAATGTACATCCTGACCAATTTCAATAAATATTACAGCCATTCCAGTATCCTGGCAGATTGGAATTTGTTCTTTTTCAGCTATTTCGAGATTATCCTGAAGCTGGTCAAGTATCTTTTTCCCAAGCTCCGACTCTTCTGATTCTGCTGCTTTTTTCATCAGATTTTCCATATCCTGTGAAAGATAATGATTAGCTTTTATACACATTTCTTTTATATTTTTTGTTACGACACTGCTATCTATTTCTCGCATAAATTAATATTACTCTCCATTTCTTAAGTGATTTATTGTAAAAATATAAATCAGACAGCATCGTAACTGTTATGTTTTTACTATACTGTCTGACTATGCTTTATATTATTTTAAATTATACATACCTGTATCAATATGATGTACGTATCAGAAGATGCCTTATATATTAATTATTTTCTTTGTCTTTTTCGGCTCTTTCAAGCAGTTCATCAATTGAATCGTCGATTTCAGATATTTCTGCAGCATTATCTGCAGTCTCTTCAGGAAGTACAGACTGTTGGTCATCAGGTATTTTTGAGTCAGAACCGATATCTGAATTATCATCAAATCCTTCTGCATCACTGTTGTCTTCATTTACAGGTTTTTTTCTTACTTTGGAAATCGTTGCAACTGTAACACCATCATCAAGGTTTATAAGTTTTACTCCTGATGTTATTCTTCCAAGATCTGAAATATCCGAGCATTTAAGCTGTATTATTATGCCTTCTGTTGTTATGATCATTATTTCTCTCGAATCATCAACAGCTTTAACACCGACAACATTTCCGGATTTTTCATTTATTTTATAACACTTTACGCCTCTGCCGCCTCTGTGTTGTACTGCAAATTCATCTATTTTTGTCTTTTTGCCAAGACCATATTCTGAAACAATCAGCAGAGAATCTCCCTGTGTATTAAGCTGCATTCCGACTACTTCATCTTCATCAAGCAGATTCATACCGATTACACCCATTGCACTTCTGCCGGTCTTTCTTACATCTGTTTCTTTAAATCTTATACACTGTCCCAGTTTTGTGATAAGCAGTATATCTTTTGTATTATCTGTTACTTTTACTTCAATAAGTTCATCACCATCACGCAGAGTTATAGCCTGAATACCTGTTTTTCTTATATTTGCATACTCTTTAATTGGTGTCTTTTTGACTATTCCTTTCTTTGTTGCCATAAAAAGATAGTCATCATCATTTATTTTCTTTACATTTACCGGTATAACTGCTGTTATCTGTTCCCCTGGCTGAAGCTGAAGAAGGTTAATTATTGCCGTACCTCTTGATGTCCTTCCTGCTTCTGGTATTTCATAAGCCTTTAACTTATAGGCACGTCCGAGATTGGTGAAAAATGTAAGACAATGATGTGAAGTTGTCATTAAAAGATCTTCAATATAATCATTTTCAAGGGTCTGCATTCCCTTAATTCCTTTTCCACCTCTGTTCTGGCTCTTGAAATTATCAGGTGTCATTCTCTTTATATAGCCAAGGTGAGTTCTTGCTATTACAACCGGTTCATCAGGTATGAGGTCTTCCATTGAAAGATCATATTCGTCAAATCCTATTGATGTTCTTCTGTCATCACCGTATTTCTCAGAAATAGTAAGTATTTCTTTACGTATTACTCCAAGAAGTATATTTTTATCACCTAATATTGCTTTATATTCCTGAATTTTTTTATTAAGTTCTGCCAGTTCATTTTCAAGCTTTTCTCTTTCCAGACCTGTCAGAGCTCTAAGACGCATATCTACTATTGCCTGAGCCTGAACGTCCGAAAGTGCAAATTCATTTATAAGACTTTCCTTTGCTGCCTGGACATTTGCAGAACTTCTTATTATCTTTATTACCCTGTCAATATTATCGAGGGCTACCATTAATCCTTCTAAAATATGCGCACGTTCCTGAGCTTTATTAAGATCATACTGAGTTCTTCTTGTAACTACATCTTCCTGATGAAGAAGATAGTATTTAAGCATATCGTATAAATTTAATACCTTTGGCTGGTTATCTACAAGTGCAAGCATAATAACACCAAATGTATCCTGAAGCTGAGTATGCTTAAACAGCATATTAAGTACTATGTTAGGATTGACATCCCTTCTAAGTTCGATACAGATTCTCATTCCTGTTCTGTCTGACTCATCACGAAGGTCTGTAATTCCGTCAATTCTCTTATCCTTTGCAAGCTCTGCTATTTTTTCAATTAACTTAGCCTTATTTACCATGTATGGGAGTTCAGTAACAACTATTCTGTTCTTACCATTGTTCATTGGCTCGATATCTGTTACAGCACGCACTCTTATTTTTCCACGTCCTGTTCTGTATGCCTCATTAATTCCCATTTTTCCAATTATTGTTCCACCTGTTGGAAAATCCGGTCCCTTAACTATATCTAACAGTTCATCAATAGTTGTCTCTTTATTGTTGTCTATTTTATTATCAATGATTTTTACTACAGCATTTATTACTTCTCTTAAGTTATGTGGAGGTATATTTGTTGCCATACCAACAGCAATACCTGATGTACCGTTTACTAAAAGATTTGGATATCTTGAAGGAAGAACTGTAGGTTCTTTTTCTGTTTCATCAAAGTTCGGGATAAAATCAACTGTATTTTTATTGATGTCTGCAGTCATCTCCATTGATATCTTACTAAGTCTTGCCTCAGTATATCGCATAGCCGCAGCACCATCACCATCAACCGAACCAAAGTTACCATGTCCGTCAACTAATGGATACCTTGTATTAAAATCCTGTGCAAGTTTTACAAGTGCTTCATAGATTGACGAGTCACCATGAGGATGATATTTACCCATTGTATCACCGACAATACGTGCACATTTTCTGTGCGGTTTGTCAGGACCATTATTAAGTTCAATCATAGAATATAAAATTCTTCTCTGAACAGGTTTTAATCCATCCCTTACATCAGGTAAGGCACGGGCAGCAATAACACTCATGGCATAATCAATATATGATTCTTCCATGGTTTTCTGTAAATCTACTTCCTGAACCTTATCAAAGATATGTTCATCCATATTTAACCTCCATGCTACGACTTATTTTTAACCTGGCTAACTATACAGTCTTTTCGCAGCAGAAAAACCGTATATCTATGTTAATGCACCACACTAAATATCAAGATTTTTAACATATTTCGCGTTAGCTTCAATAAACTCTCTTCTTGGCTCTACCTTATCTCCCATAAGTGTAGAAAATGTAACATCAACTTCTGATTCTGAATCTTCATCCATACTTACTCTTAAAAGTACACGTTTTTGTGGATCCATTGTAGTATCCCAGAGCTGTTCTGCGTCCATTTCGCCCAAACCTTTGTAACGCTGTACTTTATTATTCTGGTCTCGTCCGATTTCAGCCATAATATTATTTAATTCTTCATCACTGTATGCATACCATACATTTTTATTTTTCTCAATCTTATAAAGTGGCGGCTGTGCAAGGTATACATGGCCCTGCTTTATAAGCTCCGGCATAAATCTGTAGAAAAATGTCAGAAGAAGTGTTGCAATATGTGCACCATCAACATCGGCATCAGTCATGATTATAATCTTGTGATATCTTAATTTGTCAATGTTAAAATCTTCATGTATTCCTGTACCAAATGCAGTAATCATTGCCTTTATTTCTGCATTTCCAAGTATCTTATCAAGTCTTGCTTTTTCTACGTTTAATATTTTACCTCTAAGCGGAAGTATCGCCTGTGTAGCCCTGCTTCGTGCAGTTTTTGCAGAACCACCGGCTGAATCTCCCTCAACGATATAAATTTCGCAGTTTTTTGGATCTTTATCTGAACAGTCAGCAAGCTTTCCTGGAAGACTTGTATTTTCAAGTGCAGTCTTTCTTCTTGTAAGATCTCTTGCTTTTCTTGCAGCATCTCTTGCCCTCTGCGCAAGTATTGACTTTTCACAGATTGCTTTTGCAACAGCCGGGTTCTGCTCTAAGAAGTAAGTAAGCTGTTCACTTACTATACTGTCTACTGCTCCCCTTGCCACGGTATTACCAAGCTTCTGCTTTGTCTGTCCTTCAAACTGCGGATCTTCGATTTTGACACTTACTATAGCTGTAAGTCCCTCTCTGATATCATCACCTGAAAGACTCTGCTCCGAATCTTTTAAAATTTTATTTTTTCTTGCATAATCATTAAATGTTTTTGTAAGTGCATTTCTAAAACCAGTAAGATGAGTACCTCCTTCCGGAGTCTTTATGTTATTTACAAATGAATCTATAACCTCATTATATCCGTCATTATGCTGGAATGCCACTTCAACATGAACCTTATCCTTAATGCCTTCGCAGTAGATTATATCTGGGTATAATGCTTCTTTGCTCTTGTTTAGGTATGAAACAAATTCTTTTATACCGCCTTCATAGTGAAAGGTCTTTTCCTGCTCAATTCCTTCTCTTGTATCTCTAAGTATTATCTTAAGACCTTTTGTAAGAAATGCCATTTCTCTTAATCTGTGCTTTAAAATATTAAAGTCATACACCTGCGTTTCCTGGAATATCTCTTTATCAGGCAGAAATGTTACCCATGTTCCTGTTTCATTTTCATCACAGTCACCAACGATTTTTAAATCATAACAGACTTTACCACGCTCGTAACGCTGCTCGTATACATGTCCGTTTCTTTTTATCTTTACCTCAAGCCATTCTGAAAGTGCATTAACTACAGATGCACCAACTCCATGAAGTCCTCCTGATACTTTGTATCCTCCACCACCAAACTTTCCACCAGCATGAAGAATTGTAAAAACAACCTCAACGGCAGGTCTTCCAGCCTTATGGTTTATGTCTACAGGTATTCCTCGTCCATTATCAGTAACTGTTATTGAATTATCTTTGTTGATTGTTACTGTAATGGTTGTACAATATCCTGCCAATGCCTCATCAACTGAATTATCAACAATTTCATAAACCAAATGATGCAATCCCCTTGATGAAGTACTTCCGATATACATACCTGGTCTTTTCCTTACAGCTTCAAGTCCTTCAAGAATCTGAATCTGCTCAGCACCATAATCTTGTTCTGCCACGTTAATTCCTCCTTACATAATGACTTACAATCATAAGTAAAACTAATTTTCTTTGTTAACTTTTCCATTTGTAACTTTAAAAACTTTATTTATTGAAAACCTTTTATTTATAAATTCATCAAGACCGGTACATGTGATAACAGTCTGTATATCACCTATACTGTCCAATAAAAAGTTCTGTCTGTTTCCATCAAGTTCTGACAATACATCATCAAGAAGCAGAACCGGTGTATCATGTATTATACTTTTTACAAGTTCTATTTCTGCTAACTTAAGAGATAACGCAGAAGTTCTTTGCTGCCCCTGTGATCCATATTTTCTTACATCATCATCATTAATATAAAAATAAATATCATCCTTATGAGGCCCATATGAAGTTGACTTGAATTTTATATCTTTTTGCCTTGAATCTGCAATTTTATGTTCAAATTCATCAATCTGAACACATGGAACATATTTAAGAATCAGATTTTCCTTTCCACCTGACAGCTTATAATGTATTGCGCTTATTATAGAATTCAATCTGTCTATAAATTCAGCCCTGCCTTTTATTATCTCTTTTCCATACCTTATAAGCTGCATGTCCCAAATATCCAGCGTAGATAAATAATCGTTATTATTGGTTAAAGCAATATCTTTAAGAAGTTTATTACGCTGGTTTACAACTTTATTGTAATTAATAAGATTATTAAGATATATCTTATCAAGCTGGCTTAATTCCATATCTATAAAACGTCTTCGCTCAGATGGTCCGTTCTTTATTATGTTAAGATCCTCCGGCGAGAAGAATACAATATTTATTATTCCAAATAACTCAACAGCTTTTTTTATTGGAATACCATTAACTGCAATTCCTTTTGGCTTGTTCTTTTTCAGATGCATATCAATTCTGTATTGGTTGCCGTGTTTATTTACAATAACTTTTATATGTGATTCATCCTCTCCTATACGGATTATCTCCCGATCCTTGCAGGCACGATGGGATTTTGATGTTGCACACACGTATATTGCTTCAAGAATATTTGTCTTTCCCTGTGCATTATCGCCATAAATTATATTTATTTTATCATCAAATTCCATATTTAGAAAATCATAATTTCTAAAATTTTTCAGATCTAAAGATTCGATTATCACAGCAGCACCTACAACAAATTAATATAAACGGACTATTTTTCGATTTTTATGTCTTCGCCATTAAAGGTTACGATTTCTCCACCGGTAAGCTTCTTTCCACGATGAGTCTCAACTTCACCATTGACCGTTACTTTTCCATCCTGAATAACCAGCTTTGCTTCAACTCCGGATTCTACAAGTCCTGCCGCTTTTAATGACTGTCCAAGTTTGATAAATTCATCACGCAGCTTAATTGTAAACATATTCGCCTCCATAAATATTTTATAATTTATATAATTAACAGAAATGTAAATATCACTTATTATGCATTAAAATTTACAGGCAGAATAAGATAAATATAACTTTCATTGATATCTTTTATAAAACATGGAGCTTTAGGATTTACAAGATGAATGTTAATCTGCTCATCATCAATAACTCTTAAAGCATCAATTAAAAATTTAGGATTAAATCCAATCATAATATCTTTTCCGTCTTTTTCAACAGGCATATTTTCATTAAGTGAACCTATAGAAGAATTTACCTTTACTTCGAGCTGTCCGTCAGTAATATTTATAATTATTGGCTTTTTGTCATTATCCCTTATAAGAAGGCTTGCCCTGTCAATAGAATCCAAAAATTCTTTTTTGTTAATAGAGATTTTTGTATCGTAATCATTTGAAAGCATCTGGTTAACTTTGAAATACTCACCTTCTATAAGTCTTGAAACAACTATTGTATTATCAAATTCGAATAAGATGTGATTAGTTGTAAAATAAATATTTACCATATCATCTGCGTTTGTAGAAAATATCTTACTTAACTCGACGAGTGTCTTTCCTGGTACTATAACTTTTAAATTATCTATAGAGTTTGTTATTTCTATATTTCTGATTGCAATACGATGTCCATCAAGGGCAACTACTTTAAGAATATTTTCGTTAATTTCAAATAACTCACCTGTCATAAGTTTGTTATTGTCATTAGGCGCAGTTGAAAATATAGTCTGGTTTATTGTTTCACGTAAAGTAAACTGAGACACTGTAATCTGTTTATCCTTTTCGATAACCGGAAGGTAAGAAAAGTCTTCACCTGATTTACCGGCAATATTAAACTTACTGTTTTCACATGTAATTGTAGCTGTGAAATTTTCATCAGTAGCGATAGTTATGTCATTATCCGGAAGCTTTCTTACGATTTCTGAAAAGATTTTTGCATCAATAGCAATTTTACCCTTTTCTATAATCTCACCTTGAACGGTTGTTTCTATACCAAGTTCCATGTCATTCGCAGTAAATTTAATATCGTTTGTAGATGCGTCAATTAATATACATGAAAGAATTGGCATAGTAGTTCTAACAGGAACGGCTTTTGAAACTATTCCTACAGCTTTTGTCAAATCATTTTTAGAAAAAACAAGTTTCATCGTGTGAATAACTCCTTTCAGTTTAAGAACAACAAAAAAATAATATAAATATATAAATAAAATTCAGTAGTAGTAGTAGTAGGGGGTGTGGATTTGTTAATATGTGGTCCAAGCCCTTGAAAATACTGAAATTGAACGTGCTAAAAACTAAGTTGAAACCGGCTGAATCTGCTGTGAAAATTATATGGATAACTAAAATCAGGAAAAAAAGTGCAAAAAACAAAAAAGTGCTTATTCAGATAAATTAACATATAAATCACAGCACAAAAACAGAATATCAAGAATAAAATGTGGATAACTATCAGGATGGACTAATCTTTTTTATAAGGATATCCACAGTATTCTTTATATTTTCGTCTGTAGTAATGGCTTTGTGTATTTTTTCAGCTCCGTGAATAATAGTTGTGTGGTCACGGTTTCCTAAAGTTTTACCTATAGAATTAAGCGGAACTGTAGTCATCTGGCGGCACAGATACATTGAAATCTGTCTTGGATAAACAATCTCTGCATTTCTTTTCTGGGATATGATATCGTCAGGTGAAATACCAAAATGATCAGCTACAATCTGAATTATAAGTTCAGGTGTAACTTCACGTTTTGCCTCAGGAGATATTAAATCCTTTAAAGCTTCTTCTGCAAATTCAACAGTAATCGGGTTGTGTGAAAGAGTAGAAAACGCAGAAAGTTTTGTAAGAGCACCTTCAAGCTCCCTGATACTTGATTTAATATGAGTTGCAACATAGTCTTTAACTTCATATGGTATATTGTATCCACCCTGTTCAGCTTTTTTACTTAAAATTGCCATTTTTGTTTCATATGTAGGAATCTGAATATCGACAGGAAGTCCCATTTCAAAACGTGTTCTAAGTCTTTCTGTAAGGGTTTCCATTTCCTTAGGGGGCCTGTCCGATGAAATAACAATCTGTTTGCTGTCCTGGTATAATGCATTAAATGTATGGAAAAACTCTTCCTGGGTTGACTCTTTACCGATAATAAACTGAATATCATCAATAAGAAGAACATCAATATTCCTGTATTTTTCCCTGAATCTTGCATTTTTGTTATTTTGCACAGAGTCAATAAGTTCATTTGTAAAAGTCTCTGATGTTACATAAAGCACTTTAAGCTCAGGATTGTTATCAATTATAAAATGAGCAATAGCCTGCATAAGATGTGTCTTTCCAAGTCCAACACCACCATATATAAAAAGCGGGTTATAAACACGTCCAGGTGTTTCTGCGACTGCAAGAGAAGCAGCATGTGCAAGGTTATTGTTATTACCTACGACAAAAGTGTCAAACGTATAGTTTGGATTAAGGTTCTGGAGGCTTTTTAATTTGTTAGGGTTATTTAAAGCAGTCTGCTTTTTACTTTCAGCAGCCTGCTTTTCATTTGCTGATATTATTTCAACGTCATATTCATGACCAGTTATCTCACATATTGTTACTTTAAGAGGTGTAAGGTATTTGTTCCTTATATATACAACACCAACATCACCTGGAACTTCTGAGATAATTGTCAGTTTATTATTTTCAATAGAATAAATCTTTAAAGTCTGAATCCACGTTTTGTATGAAATATCCTGAATACCGTACTCAGTCTTTAATGTTTCCAAAATTAAATCCCATTTTTGTTTTAATTCTTCCATATTATATATGCCTTTCTGGCTAAAATTAAATACATTCTCGTACTCTTTTATATAATATAACAAAAAAAAGTATTTATCAAGAAAAGTATGTGAATATACATTTTAAAAGATGTTAATATCGTGGAAAAATTTGTATCATAAAGAGAATGTTAATAACTTGTAAACATAAAAGAATGTAGTATTTTAGCCACTTTTGTAAAATTTTAAAGGATTTATAAACATATATCAACAGTTATCCACATGTTATGAACAATTTGTGGATAACTTGTTGTTAAGTGTTGATATGTGCAATCAGATTACATCATTTAAGAGGAGTTTTAAACATAAATCAGGTCAGGTAATATTGTATATGTAAAAAAAATAGCAAAATAATATATATTATGCTTGACTAAACGCAAGTTTATAAATATAATGGGAATGATGTTTTAAATTTGAATAGAGAAATATTCCTGCCATATATAAATTGATATATTGGTAAAAAAAGGAGGTGCATTTATATGAAGATGACATTTCAGCCTAAGACAAGACAGAGATCAAAGGTTCATGGCTTTAGAGCAAGAATGAGTACAAAGGGTGGAAGAAAAGTTTTAGCTGCAAGAAGAGCTAAGGGAAGAAAAAGACTTTCAGCTTAATTTTAAATCAAGGCAGATGGATAATAAGTATTCATCTGCTTGTTTTTTAATCAGTAAAATTTATAGTAAGTATTAGTTAATAGTATCGGTAAATATAATAAATGGTAGGTTAGTTATGAAATATGAAAATTTTGAAACATTAAGAAAAAATATCGAATTTAAAGATGTATATAATAAGAAAATATCTTATGCGAATAAGTATCTTATTATGTATATAAAAAAGAATGGAACGGATACGTTAAGACTCGGTGTATCTGTGAGTAAGAAAGTCGGGAACAGTATTGTCCGGCACAGACTGGCAAGGCTTATAAGAGAAGCCTTCAGGCTTAATTGTGAGAAAATTGAAAGTGGTTATGATATTGTAGTGATTGCAAGGGCCGGTCTGAAAGATAAGAATTACAAAGAGACAGAAAGCGCCATGATTCATCTGTTTAAGCTGCATGGTATTTTTTAGGACATGCAGTATTGTAAGAACGTTGCAGTGTTAATTGGGAATATATATGTTAAAAAGAATTGTTATTAGTTTAATACATTTTTATCAGAAAGCAATATCACCATATAAAGGAAGGTCATATTGCATTTATTATCCAACATGTTCACACTATGCAGTTGAGGCAATTGAACGCTTTGGAGTGTTTAAAGGTGGTTTTATGGCATTTAAAAGGATTCTCAGGTGTAATCCGGTTTCTAAAGGTGGATATGATCCTGTACCTTTAAGTATAAAAAAGAATAAATTACATAAAAGGTGATTAGGAGGTAAAATATTGGGAGCATTATATGATTCAATTATTAACCCAATAGCATTTTTACTTGGAAAGATTCTTAATGTCCTGTTTATGGGACTTAATGCAATTGGAATCGGTAATATTGCAATTGCGATTATAATATTTACATTTCTTGTAAAAATGCTTATGTTGCCTATGACGGTAGGTCAGGCAAAAATGTCAAAGTTAACTGCGTTAATGAATCCTGAAATAAAAGCAGTTCAGGATAAATATAAGAATATGCGTGGAGATCAGGAAGCCATGCTTAAGATGAACCAGGAAATGAAAGCTGTTTATCAGAAGTATGGTGTTTCACAGATGGGCGGATGCGTACAGCTGCTTATACAGTTTCCTATTCTTATGGCTTTGTACAGAGTAATCAGATTTATTCCTATGTATATTGATCAGATAAAGGATCTTTTTGTAAATATATTACAGGGAAATAATGGTGGCATTATGTCTGTAAGTAATTATGCAGATATAATGAGCAGTAACTTTTCAGATAAAGTTGACTGGAATAATATGCAGACAGCAGTTGAAGCAATGAATTCATTTACTGTAGAACAGTGGGAAAATTTAAAAAATCTTTTCCCTGCATTTGCTGATACGATAGCTAATAATTACAACAGCCTTACACATATGAATACATTTTTAGGTATTAACATGTCACAGGCACCTCAGTTTGCATTTTCAATTGCAATTATAATACCTATTCTTTCAGGTCTTTCACAGTTTATAAGTGTTAAGGTAATGCAGGCAAAGAATAATATGGCAGACAGCCCTATGGGTTCATCAATGAAGGTAATGAATCTGTTTATGCCTTTAATGTCAATGTTTATTGCATTTTCAGTTCCTGCAGGTCTTGGCCTTTACTGGATTGCAACCGCTGTATTCCAGACAATTATGCAGCTTATGGTAAACAGACATTTTGATAAGAAGGGCGTTGACGCAATTGTTAAGGAAAATGTTGAAAAAAGAAATAAGAAGCTTGCTAAAAAGGGTGTAGATGTTGAAAAACTTTCAAAGGTTGCAAGTATCAACACCAGAAATATTGAAGAAATGAATAAAAATAAGGAAAAGCAGCTTCAGGCAAAGAAAGAGGCTAATGATAAGAGAATCAAGGACATAAAAGCAGCTACAGATTATTACAAATCAGCTAAACCTGGAAGCCTTGCTGAAAAAGCGGGAATGGTTAGCAAATATAATGATAAGCACAAAAAATAATTATTGTAATATTGACCGGTAACTGTTTTGTGTGCAGATTGGAGGAAATAATGGATTATATTGAGGTTTCAGGTAAAACAGTTGATGAGGCATTGACAAATGCGTTATTAAAGCTGGAAACAACAAGTGATAATATAGAATATGAAGTTGTTGAAAAAGGAAGTACTGGCGGTCTTTTAGGGTTATTTAAATCAAAGCCTGCTGTTATCCGTGTAAGAAAGAAAAAAGATGATAATACTGATATAGATATAGAGGCAATAAAAGAAACTGTAAGTGTAAATACAAACCTTGGTAATTTAAAAACATCTGATGTTAAGGATAATGAAAAGTCAGAAAACAGTAAACCAGCATTGGCTGCAGCATCAGCCGAAGAAGTTACAGAAAAAATAAATAATTTCCTTGGTGATATGTTTAAGGCAATGGATATGGATGTTAAGGTAAAGGTTAATTTTAACGAAAAAGAAAGTAGTGCAAATATTGAACTTACCGGGGATAACATGGGTGTACTTATTGGAAAAAGAGGACAAACACTTGATTCAATACAGTATCTTGTAAGCCTTGTTATTAATAAGGGTAAAGAAAAGTATGTAAAAGTTAAAGTGGATACAGAAAATTACAGAAGCAGAAGAAAAGAAACACTTGAATCACTTGCAAGAAATATTGCGTACAGAGTAAAGAGAAGTAAGAGATCAGTTTCGTTAGAGCCAATGAATCCATATGAAAGAAGAATAATTCATTCAGCACTTCAAAATGATAAATTTGTTTCTACAAGAAGTGAAGGCGAAGAGCCATTCAGACATGTAGTTGTTTTTCTTGATAAGGAAAAGAGTGCAAACAGATACGATAGATAAATAAAGATTTAAATAAAACAAGTATAATTTTTTATGTTGCTGTGGTATTATATATACTGCAGCAATATTTTTTCAATTGAGATTAAAATGCACAGTATAACGTAGAATCGAGGTTAGTTATGGAAGATACAATTGCAGCAATATCTACAAGTACAATGAGCAGTGGTGGAATAAGTATAGTTCGTATAAGCGGAGAAAATGCAATTGATATAGCAGATAAAGTATTTATATCGAATAAAAATAAGAAGCTTGCAGATATGAAAAGCCATACAGTTCATTATGGAAATATAGTTGATCATGACAATGATGATAAGATTATTGATGAGGCAATTGTTATTGTTATGAAAGCTCCGAATACATATACAAGGGAGGACATTGTCGAAATAGACTGTCATGGTGGAATACTTGTAACAAGAAGGGTGCTTGAGGCAGTAATTAATGCAGGTGCAAGACCTGCACAGCCGGGAGAATTTACAAAAAGAGCATTTCTTAATGGCAGGATAGACTTATCACAGGCAGAGGCAGTAATAGATATAATAAACTCAAAAAACGACTATGCGTTAAAGGCTTCTGTTAACCAGCTTGGTGGAAAACTATCGGAAAAGATTAAGAATATTCGTAAAATACTGCTTGATAATGTTGCATATATCGAGGCAGCCCTTGATGATCCTGAACATATATCACTTGATGGTTATTGTGGAAAACTTGATAAAGATATAAACAAATGTGTGGATAATGTGGATAACTTGTTAAAAACTTCAGATAATGGTCGAATTATAAAGGATGGAATACGTACTGTAATACTTGGAAAAACGAATGCAGGAAAGTCAAGTCTTTTAAATGCACTGGCAAAACAGGACCGTGCAATAGTTACTGATATTGAAGGTACAACGCGTGACGTTCTGGAAGAACAGATAAATATGGATGGTGTATTATTAAATCTTATCGATACTGCAGGAATAAGAAAGACAGATGATTATGTAGAAAGTATAGGTGTAAATAAAGCAAAGCAGTATGCCTCAGAGGCAGATTTAATAATATTTGTAATAGATGGTTCAAGACCAATGGATAAAAACGATGATGAAATAATACAACTTATAATGGATAAAAAAGTAATCGTATTACTTAATAAATCTGATATTGATTCTGTAATAACAAAAGAAGAAATAAAGAAAAAAATCAACTGCAGTGTTTTATCAATATCAGCAAAAAAACAGACGGGAATTGAAGATTTACAGGAAACAATCAAGGAAATGTTCTTTAAAGGAAAAATTTCTGTAAATGATGAAGTATATATAACAAATGCAAGGCATAAGAGCCTTTTAAAAGAGTCTCTTGATGCGTTAAAACTTGTAAAAGAAGGAATAGATTCAGGAATGAGTGAAGATTTCCTTACTATAGATATGATGACAGCATATGAAAAGTTAGGGCTTATAATAGGAGAAGCTGTCGAAGATGATCTGGCAGATAAAATATTTAAAGAATTCTGTATGGGAAAATAAATTCTAATATAATAATATAGTTTTGTTAAATATTTATTTTAATAAATACGTAAGAATGGAGAATAGATATGCCTAATATAAGTGAAGAGTATGATGTTGTAGTTGTTGGAGCAGGACATGCAGGATGTGAAGCCGCTCTTGCATGTGCAAGACTTGGATTAAATACAATATGTTTTACGGTAAGCTGTGAAAGTATAGCAATGATGCCATGTAATCCAAATATCGGTGGAAGTTCAAAGGGACATCTGGTACGCGAGGTTGATGCATTAGGCGGAGAAATGGGTAAGAATATTGATGCTACATTTATACAGTCTAAAATGCTTAATAAGTCAAAAGGACCGGCAGTGCATTCACTTCGTGCACAGGCTGATAAATCGGATTACAGCAGAAGAATGAGAAAGGTTATGGAAAATACTGATAATCTTCTTGTGAGACAGGCAGAAGTTTCTGAGATTATTGTAAATGATGGCATAATTGGAGGAGTAAAGACTGTATCCGGAGCTGAATATAAGGCTAAGGCAGTTGTATTATGTACAGGTGTATATCTTAAAGCCAGATGTATATTTGGTGATATAAGTTATTATACCGGACCAAATGGACTGCAGGCCGCAAATCATCTTACAGAATCTTTAATAAAAAATGGTATAGAAATAAGAAGATTTAAAACCGGTACGCCGGCAAGAGTTGATAAAAGATCAATCGATTTTTCCAAAATGACAGAGCAGTTCGGAGATGAAAGAATAGTTCCATTTTCATTTACAACTGATTCTGAATCAATACAGAAGGATCAGGTATCATGCTGGCTTACATATACCAATGAAGATACACACAAGATAATAAGGGATAATCTTGATAGATCACCACTTTATTCAGGTGTTATACATTCCACAGGACCAAGATACTGCCCTTCAATAGAAGATAAGGTGGTAAGATTTGCTGATAAAGACAGACATCAGGTGTTTATTGAACCAGAAGGTCTTTATACAAATGAAATGTATCTTGGCGGTATGTCAAGTTCAATGCCGGAGGATGTGCAGTATGCAATGTATAAAACAGTTCCGGGACTTGAACACGTTAAGATAGTAAGAAATGCATATGCTATAGAATATGACTGTATAAGTGCAGTGCAGCTTAAGTCATCACTTGAATTTAAGAAAATAAGAGGATTGTTTGCCGGCGGGCAGTTTAATGGAAGTTCAGGATATGAAGAAGCTGCAGCTCAGGGAATTATTGCAGGTATTAATGCAGCAATGTATGTTAAAGAAGAAGAACCTTTGATTCTTGATCGTTCAGAAAGCTATATAGGAGTTCTTATAGATGACCTTGTCACAAAGGAATCAACAGAACCATATCGTATGATGACATCAAGAGCTGAATACAGGCTTTTATTAAGACAGGATAATGCTGATCTTCGTCTTACCAGGTATGGATACAGGGTGGGACTTATAAGTAAAGAACGTATGGATTCAGTAATAGAAAAAGAACAGGAAATAAAGAAAGAAATTGAAAGAGTAAAGTCAGTTAATATTGGAACATCACAGGAAGTACAGGATGTTTTAATACAATATGGCAGTACAGAGTTAAAAACAGGAGCAACATTGGCTGAACTTATAAAAAGACCTGAACTTACATATGAAAATCTCGCACCAATAGATAAAAACAGACCAGATCTTTCTGATAATGTGGCAGAACAGGTCAATATAAATCTTAAATATGAAGGATATATTGAGCGCCAGATGCGTCAGGTAGAACATTTCAAAAAACTTGAAAATAAACTTATACCAGATGCAATTAATTATCTTGAAATTACCGGATTAAGAAAAGAAGCAATGCAAAAGCTTGATAAATTCAGACCACGTTCTATAGGTCAGGCATCAAGAATATCCGGAGTATCACCTGCTGACATATCGGTGCTTCTTGTTTATATGGAACAGTATAACAGAAAACAGCAATAAGTTGATAATATTATAAAGCTGTGTATAAGTAGTACAAAATAAGGAGTTTAAGTGGAAAATCTCGAATTTAAAAACATTTTAAATAAAATTGATATAAGTCTGTCGGAAAAACAGTATGAACAATTTGATAAATACTTTGAAATACTTGTTGAGTGGAACAAGTTTATGAATCTGACAGGGATAACGCAATATAATGATGTAATGATAAAGCATTTTGCCGACAGTATTATATTAAAAAAAGCTATCGATGATATAAATAAAGAAGCTGGAAAAGATATAGTAAATATTGATCTTAACAGTAATATAAAAATAATAGATGTTGGGACTGGAGCCGGATTTCCAGGGCTTCCATTAAAAATTGCATTTGAAAATACAGAAATGGTTCTTCTTGATTCTTTAAATAAAAGGGTAAAGTTTTTAAATGAAGTAATTGATTTACTTGGAATTACAGGTATTAATGCAATACATTCAAGAGCAGAAGATGCAGCTAAAAATGTGGATTATCGTGAACAGTTTGATTTAAGTGTTTCGCGTGCGGTTGCTAATTTGTCTACACTTGTGGAATACTGCCTTCCTTTTGTAAAAACCGGTGGATATTTTATTGCATATAAATCGGGAGATATAGATGATGAATGTAATAATTCACGGAATGCCATAAATATATTAGGAGGCAAGCTTGTTAAAATACATCGTTTCAGACTGCCTGAAACGGATATTGACAGATCATTTGTAGTAATTCAGAAAATTAAAAATACATCAAAAAAATACCCTAGAAAATCAGGGCTTCCAGGAAAAGAACCTCTGTAAAAGAGTAATTGTAATAAAAATAATTGTAGAATAACTACTGTAAAAAATAAGGTGTTAAAGCATATGTTTAATTAGAATAATTTATTAAACTGTATGTTTTGACACCTTATTAAATATTAGTTTATAAATCAGATTAATTATTGGTATATTAATCTGATTAAGTATTGGTTTATTTATGGTTATTTATTCATTTACTTATTTATTTGGCTATTTATTATTATATAATACAAGGTTTGCGGTTTTATAGAATTCTTCAGGTTTTTCCAATTGAGGAAGTCCTTTTGCATCCTTAATCCCAAATATTTCAATAGCCGGATTTAAAGAAAGATACTGATTATTGATATGAGTATGGTTCTTTGTTTTGTCACCATAAATAATATAAATGCAGTTATTAAGCTGGTTTACTGCTTTTGATATTGATACGGATGTATAGTGACATTCGGTGCTTGTAAATAAAAACTTTGATGAAGAGCCTCCTAAATGTGCATTTGTATGACATGAATCCACTATGTCAGGTGTAACTGAAGATGTATTTGAAAATCCATTTGAATATAAATTATTTTTTATATGATGCCTGTTCATAAATATATTATATAAAAGTGTTCCGATTATAGGTGAATTTAGTAATATTCTGTTTATATTATTCTTTTTTCCTGGACTTAAAAGTGCCATTTTTATATCAATTGGATTAACAAGAATAATTTTATCTATTATATTTTCATTATTAAATGCAGTCATCAAAGCGACAGGAGTTGATGTGCCAGTAGCAATCAATGAAGTTTTCGAACCTATTACATTTAAAATAAAATCGTTAATCAGCTGAGTATACATATACATTGTATATGTTATATTTGGTTTATCAGAATGACCACATCCAAGCAAATCGATAGAATATACAGTGTGATGTTTATTAAAAAAATGTATAACGCTGTTCCATTCATCAAGTGAACTATAGGAATTTAAATCATGAATCATTAATACAGGACTTCCCTTACCTGAAACCTTATATGCAATATTACCAAATTTCCATTTGTATACTAATAAGTTGTTACTTATATTGTCATTTGAAACTGATAGTTTAAAAATAAATTTATTGATAATATGTGCTGTGGTTAATACAGCTGTTCCCATTCCAACAGATAAACCTATTTTAGACCACTTATTCATAATTACCTCCAGTTATTAGTTGTTTAATCAGGAACTTAATATTATTGTAGAAATTGCAATGCAACGTAGCAATTCATCAATATCATGTCAGGAACAAAATACAAATTAATCCTGATATCATTATAAATAATTAATAATGTATGTTAATTATAATCCAAAAATTAATAAGTATCAATCTGATAAAAGTATATTTTTAATATAATCTGTTTTGTAAAAATATTTATCTTATTAAATTGTAATAATAAAATTGTTATGATTCATCTTAGCTATTTGAATAATACAATTTTAGTGCTTTCTGCTCCAATGCTGTTATTTTTTATTATTTTTAATTATATTTGATTATAAGAGTAAAGCTCATTATGAAACTATATATGTCAGTATTCTTATGCAAGAATAAAACTGCCAGTGCTGGTTGATAAGTTAACTGTGATACAAAAGAAAATAAATCGAGCAAACAAATTTGGTAAATAAATTTATTAAATTTTTGTCAAATTTACGTATAATGTGATATAATATGGTTGATTTGTTATATTACGTTGATTGTATATTTAAAATATAATATAACTACTATTGATATTTATAACCGCGTTTGTATGGTTTGGGATAAAAATGAGTGAGATTATTGATTATTTATTTAGTGAACTTGATGAACTGAAAAGTCAATGTGAAATAGTTCAGGGACAGTTAAGAAAAATAAATTCTGAACTTCAAGTTATCGACGAAGCTGTTTTGAAATTTTTAAGGAAAAAAAAGAATTTATTTGATCCATTTTCCTCTGTAAATAAGGAAGTGAAATTTACTGATACAGAACTTCAAAATTTAAAACAGAGGCAGGCAGATTTAACAAAACAGGCTTCAGACAAAAATACAGAGTTAAGAAAATATAATTTAAAAATAGATAAATTAAATTATCTTATCAATAGTAACAACAATAGCAATGTTGCTTCTAATATCAATAATACGTCTGGCAATGATGCCTGTGATGATATTGCTGATATAGACTGCATTTCTTACAGAAAATCTGAGCAGTTTAATAAAAATATAGCCGGATATATGAATGAAAATGTACTTCAGAATATCTGTGCAGCATTATCGAAAAATAAATTTATATCACAGCTGGTAAATAATGATACACAGCGTGCAAAATTTGAAATTGATTTCGAAAGTGATTTATTAAATAAAAGTATTAATTCTTTAAATGATATTATTTTTATTCTAAATCCAGCTTTCTTTAAAAAACTTGGATATAAGTATCAGATTAAAAAAATAATAGATATAATCAACAGTAACAGTAAGACTGATATATTACTTAATTTTCAGGATAGTAGAAATAATAATTATAGCAATAGCAAGTATAGTAATTGTAATAGTGAGTATAGTAATAAAAATAAAGGTAATAACGGCAATGACGATAATTACGATGCCTGTAATGTTAGTTCCGTTGATAACAGGAGAGGGATCGTTAGTGATGACTGTGTCATTTTATCGATAAGGGTTATTCAGGAACTGTGTAATAGTGTGAGTAAATATTCAAAGTGTGAAAAATTATATGTTAATGTAGCCGTTGATGATAAAGCAATTTCAATTTCTGAGTACAATGATGGAATTGATTTTGATATTGATATAATAAAGAATTGCATTTCTTCTATATCAAAAGAAAACATAAAAATTAAAAATAATAAAAATGAAAGTATTAAATTAGAGGTAGTAATACCTTTACATAAGGAGAAACAAAATGGCAATAAATGTTCTATTAGCAGATGACCATTTAATGATTAGAGAAGGCATTAAAAATCTGATTGAATTAGATAGAAATATAAGAGTTATAGCAGTAGCCAGTGATGGATATGAATGTTTAAATCTTGTTGATAAGGTTAACCCGGATATTGTGCTTATGGATACTAATATGCCAAATCTTGATGGATTGAAAGTGCTGTCAATTATGAGAGAAAATAATAAGAAGAATAAGGTTATTTTCCTGACTACACATAAAGATATGGAATGTCTTATAAGCTCAATAGATTTAGGATGCAATGGATTTGTTCTTAAGGATTCTGATGTAAATACTTTGAAAAGAGCAATATATGAAGTATATAATGATGGAATTTTTGTAGAGCCTAAACTTACAAAACAGCTAAATATTAATCTTGCGGAAAGAGATGTTGAGAAATATAGATTAAATAATCTTACAGGAAGAGAAGTTGAGGTTCTCAAACTTATTGCACAGGGGATGCTTAACAGAGAAATTGCTACTAAATTAGAAATAAGTGAACGAACAGTAAAAAATCATATTTCTAGTATATTTAAAAAAATAGGGGCAACAGATAGAACACAGGCAGCAATATTTGCAATAAAAAATGATCTTATAATTTAACTATTATAGCAATATATATATAAATTATATATACAAAGCATATAAGTCAGATTTAAGTTGAAATTAGTTGAAGTTAAAAGCATTATGTATTTTATTAAAGGATACATGATGCTTTTTTATATTATTCTGAAAAACATATATTAAAATATATGCATAAATTAAAATGTATGTATAAACCGGGATGTATATATAAACTGAAATATATGTATAAATTGAGATGTATGTATAACCGGGATGTATAATATAGACTAAAATATATGGGTAACTGGAATGAATATATAAACTAAAAAATATATATAAGGTGGGAATATACATATAAACTAAAATATATGTATAAACTGAGATATGTGTATAAATTGAAATGTATATATAGACTTTAATATAAATTGAAATGTATATATAGACTTTAATATATGTATAAATAGAAATATATATATATATTGTAATATATATTATAAATTAAAATAATATAAATAAATATTATATATATATATTTATATTATGTATATGAATTACAATATAGAATAAGAATGAGTTATAATATAAGTATGCTTGTGAATAATATAAAAATAATTATTAATAAAAGTTTATAAATGTTTCACGTGGAACTTTTTTAATTATACTAAATTGTAAATGTTTCACGTGAAACTTTGCAGGCAATTAAATTGGTAATTATAAATACCAATTTTAAACTTAGAATATTATACATTAATAGTATAATATAAGATAATAAAGCTAAGTCTATATGTATTTACTTATACAATTAAAGACACATTCAAAATTTTAAATTTAACTAATTATTTTTATAACAATGTATCAGAGCTATATTTTTATGTGGTTTTATACAATAATAAATGAATTTATTGAAATGAAATCTTTATGTTAATAAAATTTCTTATACTAAGATATTATTTATCTTAGTATTTTCCTTAATATATTTCAATTTATTTTTTGCTATATTATATAATATTTATAGTCAGATAATAGAATAAATAAAATTATATACATTATAAAAATGTATTATATATTCTTAAATAAGATGTATGTAAAGTACAAAATGTTATATTTAATTCAAAATAAAACAATATTTGTTTTATATTTTGTAGATATAAACATAATATAATGATATAATATAAATATCAATTTCAATGTTTCACGTGAAACATAATATTTACAAATTGTTGACCATTATTATCCGGTATTAAAAGAAAAGAGGAAAGAAGAATGGGGAGAATTATTGCAATAGCAAATCAAAAAGGTGGGGTTGGTAAAACAACTACAGCAATAAATTTATCATCATGTTTAGCAGAAAAAAAACAGAGGGTATTAGTAATAGATATAGATCCACAGGGTAATACTACAAGTGGGTTAGGAATTCCAAAGAATAGTATGGACAAGACTGTATATGAGGTAATACTTAAAGAAATAGATATTACTGAAGCAATATGTAAAAATGTATTTGAAAATTTGGATATAATACCATCTAACGTTAATCTTGCCGGGGCTGAAATTGATTTAATTGATGTGGATAATAGAGAGTATGTTTTAAAAGAAGCAATATCAAAAATAAGAGATAATTATGATTACATAATAATGGATTGTCCACCATCATTAAGCATGTTAACAGTAAATGCAATGACTGCAGCAGATACAGTCCTTGTACCTATTCAATGTGAATATTACGCTCTTGAAGGATTAACTCAGTTGATACATACGATTAATCTTGTTAAGAAAAAACTTAATCCGGATTTGGAACTGGAAGGAGTTGTATTTACAATGTATGATTCCAGAACAAATCTTTCATTGCAGGTAGTAGAAAATGTTAAAGATAATTTAAATCAAAATATTTATAAGACAATAATACCACGAAATATAAGATTGGCAGAGGCTCCAAGCCATGGATTGCCTATTAATCTATATGATACAAAATCATCAGGAGCTGAAAGTTATAGACTTTTGGCAGATGAAGTTATGGAAAAAGAAAATTAAATTATGGAGGTTAATAATGAGTAAAGAATCAAATAATGATTTAGAAGAAGATAAAACTGTAAATAAAGAAAAACCTTTAAAATCATCAGAAAAAAAAGAAAACGAAAAGTCTTCCAGTGAAAAAACAAAATTAACAACAAAAAGAGCATCTAAATCACACTCAAAAGGTTTAGGAAGAGGATTAAATGCATTAATACCTGAAGATAGTGATGATAAAAAAGATAATGTTGTTGTTAAAGAGGTAGTAAAAAAAGTGGTTGTAAAGGAACCTGGTGAAACGAAACTCAGATTATCACAAATAGAACCAAACAGAGAACAGCCAAGAACTTCATTTGATGAGGATGCTTTAATAGAATTGTCTGAATCAATAAAACAATATGGTGTTTTACAGCCATTACTTGTACAGAAAAAAGATAATTATTATGAAATAATTGCAGGTGAAAGAAGATGGAGAGCAGCAAAACTTGCTGGTGTAAAAGAGGTTCCTGTAATAATAAAGGATTATTCAACACAGGAGATAATGGAAATTGCACTTATTGAAAATATCCAGAGAGAAGATTTGAATCCTATTGAAGAAGCAAGAGCATACGACCGTCTGATAAAAGAATATAGACTAAAACAGGATGAAGTAGCCGAAAAAGTATCAAAGTCAAGAGCTGCAATCACAAATTCTCTAAGACTTTTAAAGCTTGATGAAAGAGTTCAGGAAATGGTTATGGAAGGTAAATTAAGTAACGGACATGCCAGAACAATTATTGGAATTGAGGATGGTGATAAACAGTATTTTATAGCTCAAAAAATATTTGATGAAAAACTAAGTGTAAGGGAAACTGAAAAGTTAATGAAAGAACTTGACAGACCTGAAAAATTAGAGAGAAAAAAGCCGGATAATGATTTTATTTACAGAGACTTAGAGCAAAAAATTAATAAAATAATGGGAACAAAAGTTATTATAAAAAATAGAAATAATAATAAAGGAAAGATAGAAATAGAATATTATTCACAGGCTGAACTGGAAAGAATATATGAAATGTTAAAAAAAGTTGAAAATAATTAATACTATGTTGATAAATTGTTGTTTTGTAGTTTAAACATTACAAATTCAAAATTATAAATATAAAATATGATTATAAAATCATAAATATATAAATATAAGTATCAAATTATAAATATATAAATATAAGTATTAAATTATAAATATATATAAATATACAAATATAATTATAAATACATAAATACATATACACGTATAATATATGAATATATTTATATAGCTATAATGTATTATATATATTATATATATTATAGATAATGCTAATGCGAACAACTTGTGTCATGCACACTTGACACAGGTTCTTATACATAAAATGTGTGCAGAAATGAGGATAAAAATGAAAATTGATTTTTTTGGTCTATTTTCAGTAGAGGCATTATATGTCATACTTGGAATGGCAGGAATTACAATTATAGCAATAATACTTGCAATAGTTGCAATCTGTAAATCATCAAAAATGAAGAAAAAATACAATGAGATGCTGCAGGGAAGCGATGGTGAATCGATAGAAAAGCTGATAAAAGATAATATAAGCGATATTGAAAAGCTTAAGCAAACCAGTGAATCTAATACAAAAGCGATTAAAGATATCTATGTTAAGCTTCAGAGTGCATTTCAGAAGATTGGAATTGTTAAATATGATGCATTTAATGAAATGGGTGGAAAATTAAGTTATGCGTTATGTATGCTGGATAAACAGGATAACGGTTATCTGTTAAATGTTATGCACAGTAATGCAGGCTGCTTTTCATATATAAAAGAAATTGTAAATGGAAAGTCATACATTGAGCTTGGCGGTGAGGAACAGAAAGCACTTGAACAGGCTATTGCAGGACGTCAGGGAGATGTTGATTTAGGAAAAAAGATTAATGACATGATACAGGCTGATGTAGATCCGGAAGTATAAATTAATTAAAAAATCTGTTAATATTATTAATAATGTCAAGTATATAAATATAATTCTATAAATGTTTAATTATAGGTTATATTATTTATTATATTATATAAAAATACTGGAAAATGTGTAAAAAATGGTGCATAATATCTTTGGCACTAATTAAGGAGGATAAAAATGTTAGACTTAAAATTTGTTAGAGAAAATCCTGATATTGTAAAGCAGAATATTAAAAATAAATTTCAGGATAAGAAATTGCCACTTGTTGATGAGGTAATTGAATTTGATGAGCAGGCAAGAGCAGTAAAAACAGAGGCTGATGAGCTTAGAGCAAATAGGAATAAATTATCAAAGCAGATAGGTGCTTTAATGGGTCTGGGCAAAAAGGAAGAGGCAGAGGAAATAAAGGCTAAAGTTAATGCCGATGCTGACAGATTAAAGGCTTTAGAAGAAAAGGAAAATGAACTTAATGCCAAGGTAAGAGAAAGAATGATGGTAATACCGAATATTATCGATCCAAGTGTTCCAATTGGTAAAGATGACAGCCAAAATGTTGAAATCGAAAAATTTGGTGAACCAGTTGTCCCAGATTATGAAATACCTTATCATACAGATATAATGGCAAAATTTAATGGAATCGATCTTGATGCTGCAGGTAAAGTGGCAGGAAATGGTTTCTATTATTTAATGGGTGATATTGCGAGATTACATTCTGCAGTACTTGCATATGCAAGAGATTTTATGATTGACAGAGGATTTACTTATTGTATACCACCATTTATGATAAGAAGTAATGTTGTAGATGGCGTTATGAGTTTTGATGAAATGGATGCCATGATGTATAAGATTGAAGGTGAAGATTTATACCTTATCGGAACAAGTGAGCATTCTATGATTGGTAAATTTATCGATACGATAACTCCTGAAGAAGAACTTCCAAAGACTCTTACAAGTTATTCACCATGCTTTAGAAAAGAAAAGGGTGCACATGGTATTGAAGAGAGAGGTATTTACAGAATACATCAATTTGAAAAGCAGGAAATGATTGTTGTTTGTAAACCGGAAGATAGTAAAATGTGGTTTGAAAAATTGTGGAGAAATACTGTAGATTTATTTAGATCTATGGATATTCCAGTAAGAACTCTCGAGTGTTGTTCAGGAGATCTTGCAGATCTTAAGGTTAAGTCATTAGATGTTGAGGCGTGGTCACCAAGGCAGAAGAAATACTTTGAGGTTGGTTCTTGTTCAAATCTTGGAGATGCACAGGCAAGACGTCTTAAAATCAGAATTCAGGGTAAAGATAAAACTAAATATTTTGCAAATACACTTAATAATACGGTTGTTGCTCCACCTAGAATGCTTATTGCATTTCTTGAAAATAATCTTCAGGCAGATGGAAGCATCAGAATTCCAAAGGTATTACAGCCTTATATGGGTGGAAAAACAGAGATAAGATAAGCAGAAAATAATAATATAAATGACAAAAGTACAAGAGTTAAAATACACAATAAACAAAAGATATAAATAAAAGAATATGCAAAAGATGATATCAAATAAATAAAGAGATATATATAAATATACAAAAGATGATACAAACATAGATAAAGATATATATATAATAATATACAAAAGATGGTAGAAGATAAATAAAGATATATAGAAATAAATATATAGAGAGATAAATAGAAATGACATACATTAATGAAACATATAATATATATGGGATTACTGTATGTCATTTATATTATGTATATGTATGTTTTGATGTATGTGAAGTGATATAAATATTTTATCCGTGAGGTTAATCTGAAATTCAGCATTCTAAATCAGAAATCAGCAGATAATGTGAAATAAAGTTGATTAATAAATAAATGTTAGTATGAAAAAAGGGCGTGTGAAAAAACGAAAGTTTTTTCATGCGTCCTTTTTCTTATGAATACAACTGTAGTTATATTTCACAAAAAG
>CAKRGM010000034.1 GCA_934330725.1 uncultured Lachnospiraceae bacterium
TGCGTACAATCCCAAAACCAAGATTCCACTCAAAATCCTTGTAAATAAATTTATGATTTCTGCATATTCATTCAAGAGTGTTACGATAGTAATAATAAAAATCACTTCCAGAAGAATGCAGATTATGGAAAAACACAGCCGTTTTACCCAATGTCATTAAGTTAAGGTGACAAATCAGAACCTCAGTATTAGAAAAGATACTGAGGTCTTTTTATTTTGTAACAAAATACTTGACATAAAACAAAAAATGTGCGGCCGCTTTCGCTATTGAATGATAATGAGGTAGCGAAAGCGGCCCTTGTAATTAAGAAACACTTGATTGCAAGGAGGTACTGCACATGGGTAGTTATATTTACAAAATCACTAAATCTTTGACTGGATTAATTTCAGAACTGTCTGAAAATCCCAGTTTATTTCTTAGAAATCCTAAAACTGATTTTTCGCGAAATCGAAAAATTAATTTCAAAAAATTTGTTGGAATAACCATGAATTCAGGCGGTGGAACAATGAGTAAAGAATTATTAGATTTTTTTGACTTTGATGTCAACACTCCATCTGTTTCTGCCTATACACAACAGCGCGCAAAAGTATTGCCTGACGCGTTTGAATACCTTTTTAATTCTTTCACACAGGAAAATATAATTTCTACTAATAACTATAAAGGATTTAAACTCATTGCCTGCGATGGTAGTAATCTTAGCATAGCTAATAACCCCTCTGATACCGAAACGCTATGGGTACATAATCAACATGGTGATACAAGTAACCATCTTCACTTGAATGTTTTTTATGATGTATTAAATAGAATCTATCTTGATTCAGTATTACAAACAGCTTCGGAATATCAAGAATATCGAGCTTGTATAAAAATGATGGAAAGAAGTTCTTTTAATAAAGTCATTTTGATAGCTGATCGTGGTTACGAGAACTATAATGTTATGGCTCATGCCATGAATAAAGGGTGGAAATTTGTTATACGAATTAAAGATAAAAACAGTAATGGTATTGCATCTAGATTAAAACTTCCAAAGGCAGACACGTTCGATACGGATATTTCAATAACTTTTACGCGCCAGCAAACAAAAGCAATTATAGAACTTTCCTTCATACTCAAGTACATCGCCGAAAAGTGCCGGAATTGTTGTAATCTCCTTAACTCCTGTGACAAATACCTGAGAGATTGTTTTCATCATTGACCAACCATGATCAATGCCGATTACTTCTAACTTGTTATTCATGTTCCTTTCACTCCTTTTCTGTATTGTCTGCATTATTGTTTTGCAAAATTTCATATAATTACCCACACCCTTTCAAGTGCTCGGTTTTGTCAGATGCAGGAATATCGTCAGACCTGCCATAAAAATGCTTTTTCATTAATTCCTCATACAGTTCATCACTCTCAGACTGATTGCGGACATCTGTGATACTGACTTGGATTTTCGGTTTTGATATAACAGCGCTGCCTTATCTACCGCTAAATTGGTATAAAAATAAGGACTAAATTAGGCATAACCCCTTGATTTTACTGGGTTTCATCTAACTTGGTCCTATTATAACTCAAACACCATTTTCCCAACGGGATACTGCCTGCCTTGTTACCATAATTTTTTCAGCCAACTCATCCTGTGACATTCCATTTTGTGTTCGTAGTTTTAGAATAATATTCTTAGTTTCCATAATTGCACCTCCATTATCCATATCATAAAGGTTTATTGGGTTTATGAAAAGCAACTTACTGTTGCCATAGCCTTTAATATATATTTAATTTTAATCAAAATCGGCGCAAAAGAAAAGGACACATCTCATTCCATTTAAGAAATTCGATATGTCCTGTAACTTTACGGATTTTTCCCGCTAACCGTTCCTTATTTAATTCACTCGTAAACGATTACTTCCAGTCAACCTCGCACTGACAAGCACTCAATGCCTTTTCACGTAAAGTTGAAAGACGCTTAAGTGCTTCCTTTAATGTTTCATCCTTCTTTGCGAAATGGAAACGTATGAGATTATTGACATTTTCCCTGAAAAAGCTTGAACCCGGAACTGCTGCAACACCTACATACTGAGCCATCCATTCACAGAATTTAACATCATCCTTTACTCCAAATTCACTTACATCCATTAATACATAATACGCACCCTGTGGTTCTGTAAATGTAAATCCGAGGTCTTTGAGTCCTCCCACAAAAAGATTCTTCATATGTGTATAATGTGCCTGAAGCTCTTTGTAATAATCATCACCGAACTCAAGTCCTGTAACTGCTGCTTCCATAAGCGGTGCAGCTGCGCCAACCGTAAGGAAATCATGAACTTTTTTAACTCTGTCTGTAATTTCCGGATTGGCAATTACATATCCCAATCTCCATCCTGTGATTGAATATGTCTTTGAAAGTGAGTTACATGTAATTGTTCTTTCTGCCATTCCCGGAAGTGATGCCATATAAATATGCTTATATGGTTCATATATAATATGCTCATACACTTCATCAGTTATTACATATGCATCATACTTTATCGCCAGGTCTGCAATAATCTTCATTTCATCATATGTAAATACTTTTCCACATGGATTTGAAGGATTACACAGCACAATTGCCTTAACGTTCTGTTTAAATGCATTTTCAAGTACTTGTGGATCAAACTTAAATGTTGGAGGAACTAATGGTACATAAATTGGTTCTGCTCCTGAAAGAATTGTATCAGCTCCATAATTTTCATAGAATGGTGAAAAGATGATTACTTTATCACCCGGATTTGTCACTGACATCATAGCAGCCATCATAGCTTCAGTGCTTCCGCATGTAACAACAATTTCCTTATCAGGATCTACTTTAATCCCTGAAAAATGCTCATGTTTTTTAGCAAGTGCCTCCCTGAAATTCTGTGCTCCCCATGTAAGTGCATACTGATGAGGGCCAACGGGTGCTACCTCTGCCAGTCTGTCAGTAATTTCCTTTGGTGGATCAAAATCAGGAAATCCCTGTGATAAATTAACTGCTCCATACTTGTTAGCAATACGTGTCATTCTTCTAATCACCGAATCCGTAAAATTTGCTGTTCTGTCGCTTAGTTTCTGCATGTTTATACCTCCAACTATTTAATCCAGTTTTTATCTATATATTCCCATTTTTGGTTTCTTTGTTCAACTATATACTTAATATCATCATCTGTCAAATGCTTAAAGCGTCCCTGGGACTTAAGATATTCTCCAACACCCGTAAATTGTTTTGGTCTTTTATTAAGATGAAACTCTCCATTATAATATTCTGCAAGATACCACAATCCACAATCTACAACCTGTTTTGCAACATTTATAGTTTCATCAGCAGTTATTCCCCAGCCGGTTGGACATGGTGCAATGACATGTATATATGAAGTGCCCCTGACTTCTGATGCTTTTTTCACCTTTGCAATAAAATCTTCTATATATGAAATACTTGCCGTAGCCGCATATGATATTCCATGTGCTGCAACTATCTCAAACATATTTTTCTTATCCTTTATATTGCCATGAATATTTTTTCCGGCCGGTGTTGTTGTTGTCTTTGCGCCAAATGGAGTAAGTCCGCTTTTTTGGATTCCTGTATTCATATATGCCTCATTATCATAGCATATGTATATAACATTATCATTTCTGTCTATCGCCCCGGATAATGCCTGAAGTCCAATATCAGCCGTACCACCGTCTCCTGCCATTCCAAGTACATGATAATCTTTTAGTCCAAGTGCTCTTGCACCTGCCTCTATACCTGTTATCATCGAACCCGTGCCGGCAAATGTTGAAATAATGGCATTATTGGAAAAACAAAGCTGCGGGAAATTAAATCCCACAGCTGACATACAGCCTGCCGGAAGTGTAATAAATGTTCTTTCTCCAAGGGTCTTTAATGCCATTCTTACTGCAAGACTGCCACCACAACCAGCGCATGCTTTATGTCCGTAAAAATATTCATCATCTGTTATATTCCCGGCTGTTATCCTATCTGACATCATCTTCCACCCCCAGACCTATCCAGTGTATATTCTCATTGCTCCCATTGATAAGAATATTAAAACATTTTCTAATATCATCATATGATATATCTCTTCCTCCAAGACCGCCGATAAAATTATACGAATCCGGTGAAATCTTTGTTTTAACAAGTGCAGAATTTACATTTGTATAAACTGTTCCTTCATATCCAAATGATATATCCTTTTCAAATGTACCTATTGCTTTTGCATTTTTAACTTCATGTCCGATTTTTTCATAAGGGAACGGACGCATAAACCGAATCTTAAGCACTCCTGCCTTTACATTCTCTTTTCTTAAATCATCAACAACTTCGCGGACAAGTCCTGTTATACTTCCCAAAGTAATTAAAATATAATCTGCATCTTCTGTTTTATATCCGTTTACCATTGTGCCATGACTGCGTCCGAAAATTTCAAAAAATCTTTTATCAGCCTCTTCTACTACAGAAGCAACATTGCGCATTGCCTTATGATGAAGAAGATGAAATTCCATGTTATCAGCAGGTCCTGCTGAAAATCCCATATTAACCGGATTATCAAGATTCATCTTATTATCAGTCTTATAAGGCGGAAGGAACGCATCAGCCTGATTCTGGTCCGGTATATCAACAGCCTCATATGTATGTGTAAGTACAAATCCATCAAGATTGACCATTACCGGCACACTTACTCTTTTATGTTCTGCTATATAATAGCTCTGTATCGCCATATCAAGGCTTTCCTGTGCATCTTCTACATACAGCTGTATCCATCCGCTGTCAAGCTGCGATAGTGAATCTCTTTGATCTCCATAAATATTCCATGGAAGGGCTGTTGATCTGTTTGCATTCATCATAACGATGGGAAACCGTCCACCAGATGCATATGGCAGACATTCTGCCATATACAAAAGTCCCTGTGATGATGTGGCCGTAAATGTTCTTGCCCCAACTGAAGATGCCCCAATTGCACATGACAGTGCCGAATGTTCTGACTCAACATGTATAAACTCACTTTTTAAGCTTTTATCTTCAACCATCTCAGAAAGCCTTTCAACCACTATTGTCTGCGGAGTTATCGGATATGCCGAAATAACCTGCGGTCTTGCCAGACGCACGCCATTTGCAAAGGCATCATTTCCTGATATAAATTTCTTCTGTCCCAATATTATTCATCCTCCATTTTTATTGCATGAAACGGACATGTTTTTGCACATATCCCACAACCCTTGCAAAAGTCGTAATCAATTGCAACTTTCCCGCTTTCCCTGCATATTGCACCATCCGGGCAGTACATATAACATCTGAAACATCCCTTACATTTTTCACAGCTTATCACAGGCTTTTTATTTCTCCATCCTGCATTTTTTGTTACCAGATGACCGGCTTTATAGCATGTAGCATTTGGATACTCTGAAAGCTTTTCTGGTTTTTTATATTCCTGTAATTCCGGTTTCATAACATCCCTCTTTCCTATACATGCTTTTTGTGTATTGCCTCATATACCACTTCCTCAATAACTTTTTTATTGTTGTCAGCTATTTCCTGTGGAAAATACTCATACAGAGCCTGTTTAATATTTTCTGCATCAACTGTGTCACTTACTGCCACAAGAAGTCCAAGCATTGCTGTATTTGATACCACCCTTTTTAATATTTTCTGTGATATCTTATCTGCATTAACTGCTGTTATATAATCTTCTTTATATTTTAACGGTTCATGTGAATTAATTAATATCTTCCCACCATTTTTCAGATCTGAACTTACAGCCGGATCATATAGCGTTTCATCAAGAAACACTATATAATCACACTTGTGAATGACACTTCTGTCTGTTATCCTTTTATCACTTACCTTTGTAAATGCCATAACCGGTGCGCCTCTTCTTTCCGGGCCAAATGACGGAAATGCCAACGCATATTTTCCATCAAGCACCGCTGCATCTCCTAAAATCTTTGATGCAGTAAAAGCTCCCTGCCCGCCACGTCCATGCCACCTTATCTCTTTCATTTTTCCTCCAGTCCGGCGTTATATCACCACCCATAAATAAACAGCCATACACAATCGCTGATTAAATTTCATAATTAAGAATTCTCTCATCAATCAGTCTCCTGGCCTTATGCGTTGCTCTTGGAATCGTACCATCCTTTAGAACAACTACCTCTGCCGGTTTTACTCCAATCCTTGCCTTTAGCGCCTTAGATACTTCATCTGAAAATTCACCGTCTGACAGCGGATTATCATCATCTTTTTCCACTTCTACTTTATACTTCGTTGTATAATCTTTATCATATACCCTTACAACATATTCACCTGTCGTTCCTTTAAGGCCTCTTATAACAACCTCAATATCACTTGGAAATACATTAACGCCGGATACAATAAACATATCATCCTTACGGCCTACAATATGTATTCTTGCTGATGTACGCCCGCATGAGCATTTGTTTCTGTTCACATATCCAATATCACCTGTACGGAACCTGATCATTGGGCGGCCTTTCTTTCTTAAAGTTGTAAATACAAGTTCTCCTCTTTCTCCATCAGAAACCGGCTCTCCCGTATTAAGATCAAGAACTTCCACAAAAATATGGTCTTCTGCAAGATGCAGCCCGTCAAATGCATCACACATTGCCGCACATGCTCCAAATATATCCGATATTCCATAAAAGTCATAAACCTTTGCATCCCACAGTTTTTCAATTGCTTCTCTTGTTTCATCTATTGAACCGCCCGGTTCTCCACACACTATAATTTTATTTATTGAAAGATCCTTTGCCGGATCAATCCCCTGTTTTTTTGCGGTTTCACCAAGATACCATGCATATGATGGCGTGGTCCATATTACAGTTGGCTGATATGTTTTTAATATAAACAAGAGTCGTTCTGATGGAATTGTACCTGCCCATATACATAATGCCCCAAGGTTTTGTGCACCAATAACATCTGGACCTCCAACAAAAAGTGAGAAGTTAAGTGCATGAACATATCTGTCATTTTTTCTCATTCCAATCTGATAAAACAACCTGCTTTCCACATCCTGGAATTCATCAAAGTCTGTTTTCGTAAACGGGCTCATTGTCGGTACTCCTGTAGAACCGCTTGACGATGAAATAAATACAACATCTTCTTCCGGCACTGCTGCAAGTTCTCCAAGAAAACTTCCAACTCCCTGTGTTTCTCGTTCCGTCTGCTTATTAATAAACGGAAGCTTTTTTATATCCGACAATTCCTTTATATCATTTGGACTTACGCCTGCCGCATCAAACGATCTTTTGTAGTATGGTGAATTCTCATATGCGAACTTAACTGTTTCTTTTAATTTTTCTAACTGATACTTTTCCAGCTCCTCTCTTGACTGTGTTTCAATTTTTTCATCCCAGAACCTGGATTCCTCTGTTTTTTTCACGATTTTATTTAACATTTATATCCTCCTTTTCGCAGGCACTTCCCATATATGTGCCTGCCATACTAACGAATTAATATCTGCCTTCTATTTTCTGTGTACTGCTTTTGCCGTCGCATCACCTATAATCTGTATTATCTGAACGAGTACTATAAGAATTACAACACATATAATCATCACATCCTGCTGGTATCGCTGATAGCCATATCTGTAAGCAAGATCTCCAATGCCGCCACCGCCGACAAGTCCGGCCATTGCTGAAAATCCCAAAATTGAAATTGCTGTAACAGTTATATTTTTTATTAATGATACTGCTGCCTCCGGCAAAAGTATTTTAATAACGATATGGCTTTTTTTAGCCCCGCAGGCAACTGCAGCCTCTATAACTCCTTTGTCAACATCTGAAAATGAAGCTTCTGACAGTCGTGCAAAAAATGCTACAGAAGCAATTGACAATGGAACAATTACAGCGCTTGAGCCTATCTTTGTACCAACAATAAGAGCAGACAATGGAAGCAAAAATATCATAAGTATTAAAAAAGGAACCGATCTTACAATATTTAATACTGCTCCGAGTATTCCATGTATTATTTTATTCTTAAAAAACAGCTTATTTGAACTCATATATAATATAAGGCCTAAAATCCCGCCAAATATCACTGCTGCCACCAGTGCTGTAATAATCATAAAAAATGTTTCTGCTATAGACTCACCTATTTTTGCAGTTATCTGTGAATTTATTTCAAGACCGATATTAAGCATACTTTATCACCTCCAATGATTCTGTTTTTTCATCAAGATATTTTATTGCATCATTTATCACTCTGTTTTCACCGGCTACATTTACATATAATATTCCTACAGGACGTTCGCCGATATATTCGATTTTCCCATGAAGGATATTAAACTTTGCCTTAAAGAATGAAGATGCTTGTGAAATAAGGGCTTCCTGTGCACTTTCATCAAGATATGTAAGTTTCACAATAGAACCATCTGCCTCATCAATCACTCTCTGTGGAATATCAAATTTATTGGTATGATTTATCAGCTGACGTGTAAATTCATTTTCAGGATGTGTAAAAACGTCATATACACTTCCAAGCTCAATTACATTACCATGATTCATAACAGCAACCCGGTCACATATTTCTTTAACCACCTCAAGTTCATGCGTTATTATTACAATTGTTATACCAAGCTCACGGTTAATCTTTTTAAGCAGTTTTAAGACCGAAGCCGTTGTCTCAAGGTCGAGTGCGGAAGTTGGTTCATCGCACAAAAGAATTTTTGTATCATTTGCAAGTGCTCTTGCAATTGCAACACGCTGTTTCTGTCCTCCCGACAGTCTTGCCGGATACTCAGAAGCTTTATTTTCAAGTCCGACAAACCTTAACAGTTCAATAATTTTTTTATCCGTCTGTTCCTTTGTTTTCTTTGCTTCTTTTAAAACAAACTCAATATTTTTATATACAGTCCTGCTTTCCGCAAGATTAAAATGCTGGAATATCATTCCGATATTCTGGCGTAAATTTCTCAGCTTTTCACCCTTATAATCAACAATATCAGCTCCATCAATTAATACCTCTCCCTTAGTTACATCCTGCAACAAGTTTATTGTCCTTAAAAGAGTGCTCTTACCTGCTCCGCTTGAGCCTACTATTCCAAATATTTCTCCATCATTAATTTTAAATGTAACATTATCAACAGCTTTAAATTTTTTATTTTTTTCTTTAAATTCAACTTCAACATTTTTAAACTCTATCATATATAACTCTGCCTCCTTTTCACCAAATCCATCAGGACCTCTGACATAATGTTATCAATCAATAACCCGACGGCCTGGAAAATGATGCATACTGCTTATCTTTATCTTCAATCACCTTTTTAAATGCATCAGACTTTACTATTTCTTTTATATCCTGCGCGAATTGTGAATTCTCATCTGCTGTCCTTACTGCAATAACATTAAAATATCCTTCACCTATTTTTTCGTTGTATAGTGCCTCAGAGAGCTTTAAACCACCGCTTATTGCATAATTTCCATTAATAACTGCTGCTCCGGTACTATCAAGAACACTTGTCATTACCTCTGCACTGACTTCTGTAAATGTTAAATTTTTAGGATTATCTGCTATATCATTTACGGTTGCCTTTGAAGCATCAATATCAGATTTCAATGTGATAATCCCTGTCTGTGCAAGCACTCTTAATGCCCTTGAAAGATTTGTATCATCATTTGGAATTGCAATTGTTGAACCCTGTGCAATCTCATCAATAGATTTGAATTTATCAGAAAATACTGCCATTCCTGCCGTTGGAATCTCTGATATGTATGTAAGATCCAAATTATGCTGGCTACTGAAATTTTTCAAATATGTAGAATGTTGAAAAACATTTACATCTATTTCATCATTGGCAAGTGCCGTATTAGGCTGTACATAATCAGAAAATTCTACTATTTTTACTGTATAGCCTTTTTCTTCAAGTGATGGTTTGACTGCCTCTTCAAACATATCTCCGTAAGGTCCTGCACATACTCCGACTCTGATAGTTTTAGTATCCTGCCCGGATGTTTTATTATTATTACCATCTGCTCCTGAGCATGCTGTAAATGCCATAACAGATACAACTGCTAAAACCGTACCTGTAATTGCTTTCTTTAGTTTTTTCAAATTACTTAACTTTCCTTTTTCCATATAAACCTCCATTCCGCAGACGCTTTGCGTCGAAGGAATCGCGAGCTGAATTTTAAGATTCAGCTCTGCGATCATGGCTACTTTGTGACGCCTGCGGCACAAATAGCTGTGTGAAAAATCATCGCATCAGCATGATTTTTCACACTAACCTCCATCTATAACTACCGTTTGTTTGCTGCTATGCATTAGATTATATACGGCTGGATAAAAAGGTGTTAATTCATAAAAATAATAATTAGTTATAGATTTTATAACTTATACATATAGCCTATAACCCGAATAATAAATAAATTCATATTTTTAATCATATTTTATTTAATGGGAGACTTAATTAACAAAACAGGAATTGAACAGTATTTAAAGAATAGAATGACAGCGCGAACTTCCTGATTCCATTTAAACGCCAGCAGATATCTGACTGTTTAAATTCTGACAGAAGCGCACTGTCAAAAGATTTTTCCGTATGTGCGATGACGGTATTATTGAATATCATAAGAATAATTTTACATTACACGTTTCTCATATTCCCTGAGAAAACTGATATACTTTTCCCCAAGCTTACTAAGAGGCATCTTTTTCTGTTTTATATAACCAATTGTCATGGTCTCATCTGTATCAAGCGGAATTGCTGCATACTCGTCACCATTTAAATTAGCACATATAATTCCTGAGCAAAGTGTAAAACCGTTAAGTCCAATCATAAGGTTAAGGAAGGTTGCCCTGTCATCTGCCTTTATGATTTTATTGTAGTCATATGTACTAAGTACTTCTTCCGCAAAATAGAATGAATTATTATCCCCCTGTTCAAATGACAGGCAAGGGTAATCCTTTAAGTCCTCAAGTGTTACCTTTTCCTTTGATGCAAGTGGATTTGTCTTGCTCATATAGACACATATTTTACAGTCAAACAGTGGAATGAATTCAAGATCACTTTCTCTTAATATTTTTGTTATTACCTTTTTATTAAAATCATTAAGGTATAAAATCCCCACTTCGCTTTTCTGATTCTTTACATTATCTATTACCTCATGTGTCTTCGTTTCATGAATGGCAAATTCATATCCATCCATTCCAAATTCCTTTGCCATTTCAATAAATGCCTCAACTGCAAATGTATAATGCTGCATAGAAACTGAAAACTTCTTTTTTGACGATTTATTTTCAACATACCTGTCTTCAATAAGCCTGTAATGTTCAAGCATCTGTCTTGCATAACCTAAAAATTCCTCACCATCAGGGGTTATAACAATTCCTCTGTTTGAACGGATAAAAAGTTCAATATTTATCTCATTTTCCAGATCTTTTATCATACTTGACAGGCTTGGCTGAGTTATAAATAACTCAGCTGCTGCCTTATTTATTGATTTGTTGTCTGCAACGGCAACCGCATATCTTAACTGCTGCAACGTCATAATACCCACCACACCTTTCGATTTATTTTTCTTTCATCAGTCTTTATTAAGCTGTCTTTTGTTCCGGTTTTTATCTTAAGCATACAGCTTTTTACTAAAATAACGGTCTCCTCTGTCAGGAAATAATGTTACAATAGTGGCATTACCCTTTATCCTGTCTGCAAGCTTTACAGTTGCCGCAAGCGCAGCTCCTGAGGATGAACCCGCAATAACACCTTCATTTGATGCTAAAAGTCTTGAATACTTAAAAGCTTCCTCATCCGTAATTTTTATCACCTCATCAACGAGATTCATATCCATTGTATCTGCAATAAAATCATTTCCGATTCCTTCAATATCGTAATCACCATGCGCTCCGCCACCCATTGTGGAACCCACCGGATCTGCAAGAACGCCCTTTATATCAGGATTTTTTTCTTTTAAATATTTCATTATTCCGCTGTATGTTCCACCGCTTCCGGCTCCCGCAACAAAATAGTCTATTTTTCCATCAAAATCATCATATATTTCTTTCCCGGTTGTTTCATAATGTATAAATGGATTAGCCGGATTTTCAAATTGCTTAAGTGAAACAGCTCCTGGAATACTTTTTCTTAACTTTTCAGCTTCCTCTGTAGCACCAAGCATGCCTTTTTCCCTGCTGGTATTGATTATTTCTGCCCCAAGTGCCTTCATCAATGTCTGTTTTTCCTCGGAAAACTTCAGCGGTACCACAAAAATCACACGATATCCTTTGTTTAATGCAGCAAATACAATTCCAATTCCTGTATTGCCGGCTGTTGCCTCAACAATTGTACTGCCTTTCTTTAATATATTCTTCTTCTCTGCATCTTCTACCATGCTAAACCCTGTTCTGTCCTTTACACTGCCAAGCGGATTATACATTTCAAGCTTGCTGTATACATTAATACCTTTTCTGATTCCAATATGGTTCAACTTTAAGACCGGTGTATCACCAATCATATCACGTAAATCATTATATACCATTTCTACTCCATTCTGCCACTTATAGCTTAAAACTTGTTATACATTTCTGATAAAATCACTTTTTTGCATTGTTTATTGCATTGTTTAAGTCTGCAATAATATCATCTTTATCCTCTATGCCAACAGAAAGTCTGATAAGATTATCTGTAATGCCTACTTTATGACGAATATCCTCAGGAATTGAGGCATGTGTCATACTCGAAGGATGGCATACTAAAGACTCAACGCCCCCCAGACTTTCAGCAAGTGAAATAAGCTTTAATCCATCAAAAAATTTTCTTATATCATAATTATTTTGAAGTTCAAATGATATCATTGCTCCCGGACCATCTGCCTGTTTTTTCTGTACTTCATATCCCGGATCTGCAGGCAGGCCCGGAAAATATACGTTTTTAACTGCCGGGTTCTCATAGAGCCATTCTGCAGCCGCCTGCGCATTTTCCTGATGTCTGTCAAGCCTTACCCCAAGCGTTTTAATTCCCCTGATAAGAAGAAATGAATCAAAAGGCTGCAGTACTCCACCTGTCGAATTCTGTATAAAATAAAGTCTGTCTGCAAGTTTATCATCATTTACAATCACAAGGCCTGCAATCAGGTCACTGTGTCCACCAAGATACTTTGTGGCACTGTGAACAACTATATCGGCCCCCAGTTCCAATGGTCTTTGTATATATGGCGTAAGAAATGTATTATCTACAATCAGAATTCTTCCATGTTCATGAGCAATCTTAGCCACCTTTGCTATATCTGTAACTGTCATAAGCGGATTCGCCGGACTTTCTATATATACAGCCTTAACTGAATCATCTATTGCAGCCTCTATTGCTTTTTCATCCGTCGTATCGACAATCTCATATTTTATTCCAAAATTAACAAATACTTTATCAAGTACCCTGAATGTTCCACCATACACATTTTCTGATATAAGAATCTTATCTCCTGTCTTAAAAAGTGTCAGAACTGCTGTGATTGCGGCCATACCTGATGCAAATGCAAGCCCATATTTTCCTTTTTCAAGATCTGCTATAAGTTTTTCAAGAGCCTCTCTTGTCGGATTCCCGGTCCGTGAATATTCGTATCCTTTATGCTGTCCCAAATGAACCTGCTTATATGTCGATGTCTGATAAATCGGGACATTGACTGCCCCCGTTCTTTCATCACCATCTATACCGCCATGAATTAATACTGTTGATTTATTATTGAATTTTCCCATATTTTTCTCCATTTCCGCATCACTTTAAGATGCATATTAATCTTCATTCCACAGGTACTTTACTTTGCACCTGCAAAATCACATTTCACATTCTGAATTTCTGATTCAGCTTCGCTGCTTTTTTGCCAGAATAAAGCTTACATCTTCATAAGCTCTTAAATTGTCATGTCTTTTCTGAAAATACATTTCCTGTATTATCTGAGATGTAACGTGTTCGCCTACATAAAACCCCACATCCGCAAATGCATCAGCCAGTTCATTAAAAGACATTCCATTATGCATTACTTCGCCCAACGCCCTTGTTATATCTTCAAGAACTTCCATACGCTGGTACTTATGCCCATTCCTTAATATTTCCTTATCCGGATAATCAAAAACAACCCATGTTTCATTTTCTGATAATTCTGAAATATCTTTTAATGTACCTGAAAATGTATCAAGTGTAAGATAATAGGTAACTCCCATTATTGCAAACAGCGACTTTGCCTTAGGATTAAAGCCCGCTTTCAAAAGAACATCTTTCATATTCTGTTTTTCAAAATCAATTGTTATAAAACTTGCATTCTCAGGAATATCCCATCCAAGCTGCTTTATCCGGTTAATCTTAAATGTCTGAGTATCAGGATGATCCAGTTCAAATATTTTTACGTTCTTTAAATTATTTCTGAAAACAAAACTATCAAGCCCTGCACCGCAAATAACATACTGCACTGTTTCATTGCTGTTTCCTGCAAATTCTTTAAGTTTTTCTTCTGTGTACTTTACTCTTGATAATATTATTGGTGAAATAAGTTCATCTATAAATTTATCCCATGTATCAAGTGTTGGTATCTCCCATGCTTTTTCATTAAGAATCGATATTATCTTATTCTTAATATTGCTGTAATCGTTATCACCAAGTAATTCGTATGCATAGTAATCATCATATAATGGTTTTTTCGTAAAAAGAGAATGATGTGCCCTTGTAAATGCACAAATCTTAGCGGTTATACTTGCTTCTCCTGCAATCATATTTCATTCCTTTCAAAACTAATCTTATAATCTTATAAAATATAAAACAATTATTATACTTGCTGTTTGATGCTGAACTGCTGATTTTAAGATGCACCACAGTCATATTTCTAATATATGACGGTGCCGGATTTTAAGAAATCATTGTAAATACAATGGTAAAAAAATAAGGGTGCACTTTATGCACCCTGTAATAAAATATAGACTTTCCCTTAGATGTTGGATTCCGGGTTATGTCTACTATTAATGTATCACAATAAATTACAGATATATTGGATATACATGCATAAAACCAGCTATAGCAATATTTAATTATCTGCTACAGCAACAACAGCTATTATGCATATTATTATTAACAATTATTATATTATTCATAATGCTGCCTCCTTTAATGCGTGCGTCATGTGACGCAAATCCAAATAAAATCAATTCATAGTTACTTTATATGATTACTATGTTTATATAATATGCTCTTATAGTTAATTTGTCAATACTTTTATTAAAATAAACTCAAACTATTTTTACAAGAACTTTTTTACAGAAATATTTTTATAGAATTTTGTGCTTAAATATTTTTACTGCTGCAAAAGCATTCAGTACTATCAGTCCCAATGTCACAGCTATTGCTGCAAGATAATCCTGTGCGGCTTTTGCTCCCGTAAGAAGATTTGTTGAAGCCATAAGATATGTCGGCACATATTTTGTTAATGATGGAATCACTCCAATAATATAAGCTGCTGCAAATGCGGCCAGCGCAGACATCATTACAAATGATGTGGTATTTCCAGCTGATGATGCAAGCATGATAACAGATATAAGCCATACTCCTGCCAGATAAAACGCAAAGCATGCAAAGAAAATATTATGAGCAACGCCATTATCCCAGAAATATGCATTATATCCGTATGTAATGCCATAACCGGTAAGACATCCGACTGTCCATACAACTATCATCAAAACAGCTTTAGATGCAAGAATCTTCCATCTTTTCATTCCTTTAGTAATAATATTGGTAAGTGTTGAACTCTGGTATTCTTTTGTCACTATAGCACTAAACATTACAACAAATACTATCAGCACCATAGGAATATTTTTAAAAAACTGCTCCCATGATGTCATTGCCGTAACCTCTACGTTAGAAACTATCATTCCATTTTCGGCCAGCTGTTTAGACATCATATCCATAAGCCACGGTGTAAGCTTAGCCGTTGCAGGATTCATTATCCCAAATATGATAAACACCGCCAGAAATATTATTATTTTGCCGCTTCTTACAAACTCTGTAAATTCTTTTCTAATAAAAGCTGTTAACTGACTCATCTGGCATTCACCTCCAAAAACAAATCTTCAAGTGTCGGCTCAAGCTGTTCAAGCCTTTTTACTGCGATTTTATTAGCAGACAGACACTCTGTTATCTTAAGCATTTCACTACTTCCGCCATTGGCAATAACTACTTTATTATCATCCTGTATGGCCCTGCCATCATATTCTGATATGAAACGGGCTGCATCATCAGCACTGGTAAATAAGATTTCTGCTTTGTTTCCAATATGACTGTCTCTTATATAATCAAGTGTTCCACAAAGTGCAATCTGACCATTATTTAAAAATGCTACTCTGTCGCATATTCTTTCAACATCAGATAATATATGCGTTGAAAATATAATTGTTGTTTCTTTTCCTGATTCACAAAGTATATCAAGAATTTCTTTTCTTCCTATAGGATCAAGCGCTGATGTCGGCTCATCACAGATGAGAAGCTTAGGCCTGTTTAACAATGCCTGTGCAATTCCCAGACGCTGTTTCATTCCCCTTGAAAATCCTTTTATTCTTTTTCTGCCTGATTCTTTAAGTCCCACAAGCTGCAAAAGCTCTTGAACTCTGTCAGCTAAATCATCTTTTTTCATTCCTGTTATCTGGCCGCACATTTTAAGATATTCCGCCGGCGTCATAAATCCATAGAATTCAGGAACATCAGGAAGATATCCGATATATCTGTTTGTTGTATTTTCACCGGTTGTTACTCTTTCACCATTGACATATATCTCACCCTTATCAGCCTTAAGAAGTCCGAGTATCATTTTCATTGTAGTTGTTTTTCCGGCTCCATTTTTCCCAATAAATCCAAATACACAATGTTCAGGTATTGAAAAACTGAGATCTTTTATTATTTCATTTCCCCCAAATGACTTTGCAACATGCGAAACTTCAAGTATATTCATTACTCATCCTCTTTTCCTAAAACAAAATATAAAACCGGTCCGATAAATTCCATGCCCGCTATTGCAACAACCAGCCACAATATACGGTTTCCTCTTTTATAATGCTTATGTGTAAGGATATGCCAGATTGTATATCCTAAAAGTATAAGTTCAACAATAATAACCGGTATCAAAAACGGTATAATTTCTTTAATATTCATAACCAGCCTCCATACAATATGATGATATATACAATATAATGATATATGAAATACATTACATGACAATTTCACATCACAATTTCACATCACAATTTCACATCATAATTTCACATCACTATATATCTTCTAAATGTTCAATGCTTTTTTTAGAATTTTTAAACTTCTCATTATCTTTTATTGGTTCAAAAACCGGATTTTCCATTGTTTTTTTTACATCCTCCAGAACTACTTTTCTATCCCTCGGTGCCTGTGTTCCACTGTCAAGCATTTCAAAATATTTCATAATATTATCGAAATAACTGTCTCCATGTAGTTTCATTCCATCCGGTTTGAAAAGCTTCAGTATGCATGCTGCATATTTTTCCATACATTCTGCCGCCTTGTCAAAGTTTCCATTTAAAATACTGCATATAGCAGCCTGATACTCAAATCCTGCAACACTATTGGGATTAAGTTCAATAAGACAGTATGTTTCTATTACATTTTCTATGCGCTTTATTGTTTCCATGCATTTTTCAGCATCATCTGCTTTTACTGTCAGATAACATGCAGCCTCCGAAATCAGTTCAAAAACAGAGTTGTACATACTCAGCTGTGTAAAACTGTCTGCCTCGCTTTGGTTACCAGTCATTAAATACGCCTGAATAAGAATTGTCTGTCCCTGCCTTGAAAATCGTAATGGATCTTCAAGATCTTCAATAGAATCTATAACCTCCTGTCCATGACCTCTTTGTAATTCTGCCATTGCCCTGATAATGATTACATCATTGCATATTTTTACATCGCTGCAGTCTGATTTTATGTGATCACACAACTCAGAAATCATTTTGAGAACATCAGCCTTTTTTTCATTGTTTTCCGCCAAAGTATAATGATTAAGCCACAACACACATACCTGAAACAGAAAAGCATAACATGAGTAATACCGCTTAACATAGCTTTTTGTCTTTTGCATGACCTCATCAAATGGTTTTTGGGCAAACTCTTTTGCAAAATCCTGATACAGTTTCCGTATCTGCTCCTTTGATAACTGCGGTTCATATCCTACAAGTTCATCTATTGTCACATTAAAAAAAGCCGCCAGCTGAGGAAGGATTGTAATATCCGGTGTGCTCTGGCTGTTTTCCCATTTTGATACGGAAGCCTTTGTAACCCCAATAAAATCTGCCAGCTGTTCCTGCGTAAGTTTCTTATTTTTTCTTAAACGTACTATATTTTCAGCAATATTTAAACTATTCATCTTCCCCTCCAGTTCTTTAACCATATTCATTACTTTTCCTTACATCGTAATTATATCTGCATTAATCATATAGCACAATGGAAACGAGCGATACTTTACGATATAAAATCAACCGACAGGAAACTTTCATCCTGCCGGTTGACTTATCATGATCACCCTATTGTGGTTGGTCTGTTACAGTATATTTATTTTAAACTAAGCTATAATATTTTATCTTCTTATCCTATTTTATTAATTTTACAATCCACTCACCAATCGTATTGGCAAGCTGTATTCTGCTCCCACATAAAGAATGATCTGTATGCAACAGTACGTATTCATGATAAGGCTCACTTCCAGACTGCTCTAATCTGCTAAACAATGGTTCAATCATATTTTGCGGTGGTGCAATATCATCACAGTCAGCACCGACAAATAAAATATTTCTTTCCTTAAGATCATCAGCCGCTTCCGGAATTGACAATACCTTACTATTTTTTCTGGCATCTTCAAATAATTCTTCTTCACTCGTAAGTTTAAGGCAATTACCTTCCTCATGAATCATTTCTTTTAAATCATTTTCAGTACCTGTTCTAAAACCATAATCCAGATCATATGGTGCAATAGCTACTGTTCCACGAATGTTTTTTAATTTACGTGTCGCATTTATAACTGTCATTCCCCCCATGCTGTGTCCAACTAAAAACAAATTATCTTTATCAATATTAAATTTATCTATACTTTCCTGTGACAATATCCACTTTACAATCAGCTCTATATCCCCGGTAAGGTTGCTGAAAAAATAATTATCCTCGCTTCCCCAGGCTCCCCTGTGATTTACGTGTACAACTACACATCCCATTCTTCTAAGTGCATGTTCAATATCATTATTAGTTGTATATCCTGGAAATCCATGTGACATTATAACGCATGGATGTTTACCCTGATACTCAGCTCCCGGCGTAAGAATATAGCCAAATAAATGATAACCATTTCCTTCTATATCAACCTCGCTTATATGAGGCATATCCTGTGCATTTACATATTGTGTATCTTTAAAAAGATTTTCTAACTTTAACATAATCTTAATCTCCAATTCAAAATTATTATATTAAATATATAAACATTTACACCGGTTAAAGTCAATTATGTATTAACTATGTTTTGTTATAGATATTACCTATAACTAATTGTCTGCAACTGATTCCTATAACTAAATTAAGCGGCCTTTCAGCCGCTTAATTTATACTATGATATTAACTTTTATTCTATCAAAACTTTGTTGCGAAGAACTAATATTCTTCAAGAAATGTGTGTTTAACACCTTTTTTCTTATATGCAACAACTGTATCAATATTAACATTTTCAACACTTTTGAAAATATTGCTTTCAACAAATGGATTTGTTTCCTTCATTTTAGCTATAAGCTGCTTTACTTCCTGCCTCTTCGACTTATTTGTTCCATCACTGTTACAGGTTGTGCAGGTATCAGTGAATTTACATGCACACTGGATAAAATTAAGTCCGTTATAATCACGCCAATGCTTGATATCATCTTCCCTTATAAGGTACATTGGACGAATAAGCTCCATTCCCTCAAAATTAGTACTATGAAGCTTTGGCATCATTGTCTGCACCTGTGCCCCATATAACATACCCATAAGGATTGTCTCAATAACATCATCATAATGATGACCAAGCGCAATCTTATTACAGCCCATTTCCTTAGCCTTTTTATAAAGATGTCCTCTTCTCATCCTTGCACACAGATAGCATGGTGATTTCTCAACATTAAAAACTGCATCAAAAATATCACTTTCATATATCTCAATAGGAATTCCAAGAATCTTCGCATTATTTTCTATAATCTGACGGTTATATTCACTGTATCCGGGATCCATGACAAGAAATTTAACTTCAAACTCAAATTTATTATGGCGTTTTAACTCCTGAAACAGCTTTGCCATAAGCATTGAATCTTTACCTCCTGATATACAGACGGCAATAGAATCACCTTCCTTAACAAGCTCATACTCATTAATTGCTTTTGCAAATTTACTAAAGAGCTGTTTATGGAATTTTTTTCTGATACTAAGTTCAATCTGCTCAGTTCTTGTAAGTTCTTTTTTCTTCTTCTTATTCGGCTTTCCTTCCTGTACATCTACGTCTGCAGCAATGTCTTCACCTGCTGATTTTTCTGTTTCATTTATCTGTGACTGGGCAATCTCATTGTTAAGCTTGTCTACAAGCCACTTATTATATCCGCCTTCGAAACTGACAGCTTTAAATCCATTTTCATTAAGCTTATTTGCAATCTCAACACTAATTTCACCACGAACACACATTATTACAAATAGTTTATTGTTAATGCCCTGCATATCTGACAGTGATTGTTTTACTTTTTCAAAATCACTGTCAAATTCTTCCTGTCTTATATTCACAGCTTCAGGCACATGCCCGAAATCAAATGTCATCTTGTCACGTATATCAATAACAATGTATTCATCGCTGTTTAATTGTGCTAATCCGCTCCATGTAATATTTATATTTTCCATGATTATCCTCCGGTTAAATCATATGTTTTGAAATTACAGTTTTATAATATACCTTACTATTTCAGAAGCAATCATAAGTCCGGCAACCGCTGGAACAAATACCATACTTCCCGGAATATCACGTCTCTGCGCACATGTTCTTTCAGTTCCCGGAGGACACACACAATGATTTCTGCAGCTTATTGATGGATCATCATCTGCTTTAACCGGCTTTTCTGTTGAAAATACTACCTTAAGATGTTTTACTCTTCTTTTCTTTAATTCATGCCGCATCACCTTAGCCAAAGGACACATTGTTGTCTTATAAATATCAGCGATCTGCAGTTTTGTCGGATCTGTTTTATTTCCCGCTCCCATACAGCTTATAACCGGAACATTCTCTTCCTTCGCCTTCATTATTATACTTATTTTTGCAGTTACTGTATCTACAGCATCAACTACATAATCATAATCTTTAAAGTTAAATTCATCCGCATTTTCAGGCAGATAAAAACATTTATGAACATTTACATTTGCCTTTGGATTGATGGATAATATACGCTCCTTCATAACATCGGCTTTATATTGACCAATAGTTTTAAATGTTGCGATAATCTGTCGGTTAATATTAGTCAGACAAATCTTATCGTCATCAATTAAATCAATATTTCCTACACCACTCCTTGCCAGTCCTTCTGCCACATATCCTCCAACACCACCGATTCCAAATATTGCAACCCTGGTTTTTGAAAGGGTATCTATTGCATCTTTACCAATTACAAGTTGTGTTCGTGAAAACTGATTTAACATACTAATCCTCCATGTCAGTGCAATTTATTGCACTAATGCTCCTTTGTTTTATAATAATTTACTTTAAATATCCTGTATAACCTGCTGTATCAAGAATATCATTTGCTCTCTTTATCTCTTCTTTTGTAGGTGGTTTTACATCTGGAAGCAAATACTCAATTCCCAGTTCCTTCCACTTATATACGCCGAGTGTATGATATGGAAGTACTTCAAATCTCTTAACTGTCTTTAATGTTTTAACGTATTTTCCCAAAGCTTCAAGGTCTTCCTGTGAATCTGTTACACCAGGCACAAGTACATGACGAATCCACATATCTTTATTATTTTCCGACAGATACTCTGCCATGTCAAGAATATTTTTATTAGACCATCCAGTTAATTCCTTATGATGTTCCTCATTGATTTCCTTAATATCCAGCATATATAAATCTGTATACTTCATCAATTCATTGAATTTACTGAAAAATGGCTCTTCCCGTGTAAATGGATTTCCTGATGTATCAAGTACTGTTGTTACACCGTTTTTCTTTGCAATTTTAAACAGTTCTGTAACAAAATCAATCTGTAGAAGTGCTTCACCGCCACTTACTGTAATACCTCCCTTATCTTTCCAGTAAAAGCGATAACGATATGCTTTATCAAAAGCTTCCTGCGGAGTTATGAGTTCTCCACCTTCAAGCTTCCATGTATCAGGATTATGACAATATTTACATCTCATATGACATCCCTGTAAAAAGAAAACATATCTAAGCCCCGGACCGTCTACCGAACCAAAGCTCTCAACTGAATGAATCTTTCCCTTAACTGTGTGTGTATCCATTTTAATCCTCATTTCTGCACACGCTTTTATATCCATTAAAGGGCTGTGTCAAGTGTGCAGGACACACCCCTGCAAATAATTATCTGATAAGTTTAATAATAGCGGGCAGATCAGCTGTTTGTACAGTCATTCTGCCCGCTATTCACTATTCTATACGATAGAATTATTTATAATTCGTCATTCAATTACATTCTGTCATGGAAAGTTCTTGAAAGTACATCGAGCTGCTGCTCTCTTGTAAGATCAATGAACTTAACAGCATATCCTGATACACGAATTGTAAAGTTTGCATATTCTGGTTTTTCAGGATGAGCCATAGCATCTTCAAGCTTTTCTCTGCCAAATACGTTAACGTTAAGGTGATGAGCGCCCTGATCAAAGTAACCATCCATTACATTTACAAGGTTCTTAACCTGCTCATCTTCGTTATGTCCTAATGCGTCTGGGTTCATTGTCTGTGTATTTGAAATACCATCAAGTGCCCACTCGTAAGGAAGCTTTGTAAGAGAGTTAAGTGATGCTAATAAACCATTCTGTTCTGCACCATAACTTGGGTTAGCACCAGGTGAAAGTGGTGTCCATGCTTCACGGCCGTCTGGCATAGCTCCTGTATACTTACCATAAACTACATTAGATGTAATTGTAAGGATTGATGTTGTAGGCTCTGAATTTCTATATGTATGTCTCTTCTTGATCTTGTCAAGGAATGACTTAAGTACATATGTTGCAATTTCATCAGCTCTGTCATCATCATTACCATATCTTGGGAAGTCACCTTCAACCTTATAATCAACGATGATTCCATCATCATTACGGATAGCCTTAACCTTAGCATACTTAATAGCACTAAGTGAATCAACTACATGTGAGAAACCAGCAATACCTGTAGCAAATGTACGTCTTACATCTGTATCGATTAATGCCATTTCAGCTGCTTCATAATAATACTTATCATGCATATACTGGATAAGGTTAAGAGTATTAACATAAAGTCCTGCTAACCAGTCTGACATAACTTCATATTTAGCAATAACATCATCATAATCAAGATATTCTGTTGTAACACCCTTGTATGCAGGTCCAACCTGAGCTCCTGATTTTTCATCAACACCACCGTTGATAGCATAAAGTAAGCACTTAGCAAGGTTTGCTCTTGCTCCGAAGAACTGCATTTCCTTACCTGTCTGAGTAGCTGATACACAGCAGCAGATTGAGTAATCATCGCCCCATACAACCTTCATTACATCATCATTCTCATACTGGATTGAACTTGTTGTAACAGAAATCTTTGCAGCATAATCCTTGAAGTTTTCTGGTAAACGTGATGAGTAAAGAACTGTAAGGTTTGGTTCTGGTGAAGGTCCCATGTTTTCAAGTGTATGAAGGAATCTGTAGTCGTTCTTTGTAACCATTGAACGTCCGTCAATACCTGTACCACCAACTTCAAGTGTAGCCCATGTAGGATCTCCTGAGAATAATTCATTATATGATGGAATTCTTGCGAACTTAACCATTCTGAACTTCATTACTAAATGATCGATTAATTCCTGTGCTTCTTTTTCTGTAAGTGTACCATTATCAAGATCTCTCTGAATGTAGATATCAAGGAAAGTAGATACACGTCCAACTGACATAGCAGCACCATTCTGTGTCTTGATAGCAGCAAGATAACCAAAGTATAACCACTGAACAGCTTCCTTAGCATTCTTAGCTGGCTGTGAAATATCATATCCATAGCTTTCTGCCATCTTCTTCATTCCTGCTAAAGCCTTGTACTGATCTGTGATTTCTTCTCTAAGACGGATAACATCATCTGTCATTGTTCCATCACCGCAGTTAGCATGATCTTTAGCTTTTTCTTCCATAAGGTAATCAATACCATAAAGAGCAACTCTTCTGTAATCGCCTACGATACGTCCACGACCATATGTATCAGGAAGTCCTGTGATTACATGGCTGTGACGAGCCTTTCTGATTTCTGGTGTGTAAGCATCAAATACACCCTGGTTATGTGTCTTATGATACTCTGTGAAAATCTTATGTAATTCAGGATTTGGTTCATAACCATAATTCTTACATGCTTCTTCAGCCATCTTAATACCACCGAATGGCATGAATGCTCTCTTTAAAGGCTTATCTGTCTGAAGACCTACAACCTGCTCAAGATCCTTTAATGATTCGTCTATATATCCTGGACCATATGCTGTAAGACCTGTAACTACGTCAGTCTCCATATCAAGCACACCGCCCTTAGCTCTTTCTTCCTTCTGTAATTCCTGAAGTTTTCCCCAAAGCTTATCAGTAGCTTCTGTAGTTCCTTCAAGGAATGATGAATCCCCATCATAAGGTGTGTAGTTATTCTGGATGAAATCTCTTACATTGATTTCCTCTTTCCAGAGTCTGCCTTTGAAACCATTCCACTGTTCTTTTTGTAACATCTGAATTCCTCCTTAAAATGAAAAATGTACATTGTATACACAAGTCATCAAAACAAATAGGGCATTATAATTTTGCTTCAACAACTTTTTTAACCAAGATTATGGTAACACTTGTAGACAATAAAATCAAGCGGATTGTATACAAAAAACACAAAGTATTTAATAAAATACAATTCTATTTAACCATGCTTAAAAAGTTCTTTTTGTAAGCCATTCCAATGCTTAAATTTCCTCTGTTTCCTGTAAGTTCAATGTATCTGTTTATAACATCCACGCTCTTTATGTATGCCTCATTAACCATGATATTCCTGCTGCATTGCACAAGCTGTATAGCACCTGTATCATTCATAAGACGGTTAAATGAGTAGTATGGGATTTCCGTCTTCTTTCCATCTACCAGATAAATGCTCAATGTCCTTTTACAGGTTTCAATATACACTATTGATTCAATATCAATAAAATATATTATTCCATCTTTTTTTAATTTTAATTTATGCTTTTCAACTTTATACTTATTATAATTTATTATATTTATAAGCATTTTTTTAATCAGATTATCTTCCGTATAGCTAAGAAATCCATATATATGAAATTCTTCAAAAAGATATATTTTTCTGCATGTATTATCTGAAACTATGATTATTGGTGTGAGTTTGTATTTTCCATACTTTCTTATTGCAAGCGCATAATTATATGTATTAATTTCATCCTCTGCCTCTTTTTCAGATATCACAAAGATATCTGCCGTATTTTCTATTATGCATTTACTCATATCATACAAATCATCCGGCATAAATTTTTTTATATTTCCACCTGTTTCTTCAATAATTTCGGATACTATTCCGGATATTATTTCAGACTTCATTTTCTCTCCAAGTAAAATAATATTTTGCTGCATAATATCACCCCCTGGTATAAACCACTTATATCTTTGTTTAATCTTTAATACCGGCATTTTTCTAAAATGGCCGGGTACACTGACTTTTATCAGGAATCGATGTAGCAGCTATCTGCGAAACAATCCACTGGCAATTTACCTGGCAAAGTACTAATTATTAATAATATCAATACCTCTATCAATATATTTAACCAGTCTTTCCTTTAAACCATGTGAAAATTTATTCCATATTATATTCAGATAACTTATATTTATCACAACCTCGGGAAGCATCATCGTCGGAAGATATCCAAACTCTGTGTATAGTTCTGCAAGTATCTGTGCATCAGGCTCCCTTTGCCCATTTTCAATATACCTGTATTTTTTTATGTTTATTTTTAATCTGTCTGCCATCTGCTGCTGGGTTATTTCATTATCATTTCTTATTATTTTCCAGATATTGATATTATTCTTAATATGATTTCTGTATTGTACAAAATAAATAACCTTATAATACGTATTTATCTCATCGGCATCATAACTAATTCTTTCAATATCCAGTCCCTGTTTTACCAGCCATATCATGTAATTAAGCATATCTGCTTTTTTATTTTCATCACAATTATTAATATAATCATCAAGTATTCCTTTTGTTCTTGGAAACCCGGTGACAAGATAATCTATATCAAATGACTGCTTATAAAGTCGTATAAGTCCAGAAAATGAAATAAGATTTTTTCCTTTTTCGACCTTGCTGTAATGACTCTGTGTCATTCCAAGAATTTCTCCCATTTTAGTCTGACTTATGTTTCGTTTTATCCTGTCTTCATTTAATCTTTCCAAAAAGCTATTATAAGCACTATCCATCTACATACCCTTCCTAAAACACTCTTTTCTTCTGTATCATGTTTTATTTACTAATATTGTAAATAGATATATTTTCCTATGAATTACCCATTTATGACTAAGTACGCGGTATTTTTATGTATTATGTTTCATTTTTCGCCACTTTTATTAAAATATAGTAAAATCAATGTAAAATATTTGTATGCATTGAGATAAAAAAAAGTATTCTTAAATGATGCTTTCTTAATCAGCCATCGTTTAAGAATACTTTTTCAATAAAACATATTTTTACCTGTCAAGCATTTCTGTTAATTCCTGCTCAGTCGTAAATCCGATATTTTTCTTTTTCACCTCACCCTTATCAACCAGAATAAGAGTTGGAATTGAAACGATCTTATATTTCATTGCAAGTTCTGATTCTTCATCCACATTTATCTTGCAAAACTTCACATCGCTTCTTTTCTCCGCCATCTGTTCAATAACCGGTGACTGCATCTGACAAGGTCCACACCATGTAGCCCAGAAGTCTATAAGAACCGGCTTGTCCGATTGCAGAACTTCTGTATTAAAATTATTTTTGTTTAATTCTACTACTGCCATATTTTCAATTCCCTCCATTAATGTTATTTTATATAACTTTCCATTTCCAAACTGTATTATACATCACTTTTAAAATAAATGTACCTATTTTTTTCAGCTTTGAAAGGTAAATTTATTTTACAGCCTGCCAATTTGGAAGATTCATATTTTTCACATTTCTTATAAA
>CAKRGM010000035.1 GCA_934330725.1 uncultured Lachnospiraceae bacterium
AACCGTGAGGAGATTTTTATTTTTAACAACAAAAAAGTACCGTATTTATGCGGACTGTGGCGTTTCGCAAACGCCTAGTATAGATTGATTAGGAAAGGAGAGGAAAATTAATGTCAGAGCAGATGATTTTTAAAAGAACTGAAATCAAATACATGATTAATGAAGAAATATTTAATGAGCTTATAAAACTTATGAATGATTATATGGTTGCAGATGTGCATGGAAGAAGTACAATTTTTAGCCTGTATTTTGATACACCACATTTTCTCATGATAAGAAGATCGCTGGAACATCCGTTGTATAAGGAAAAGCTGCGGTTGCGCAGTTATGGAATAGCACAGCCGGATACAATGGTTTTTGTGGAAATTAAAAAGAAATATGATTCTGTTGTATATAAAAGACGTGTTTCAATGACAGAGGCAGATGCCGAGAGATATCTTATTAAGAAAGAAAAGGTTATGGATACACAGATTTCCAGGGAAATTGATTACTGCCTGGATAATTACGATGGCATTGCCCCGGCAATGATGCTTTCATATGAAAGAGAAGCATATTATGAAAAGAATAATCATGAATTCAGGGTAACGTTTGATCGCAATATATTATGGAGAAATTATGATTTATCTTTTCAAAAGGGGGCTTATGGATATCCGCTGTTAAAAGACGGACAGGTTTTAATGGAGGTTAAGACAGGTGGGGCAATCCCGCTTTGGATGGTAAGGTTTTTGAGCGAGAATCATATTTACAAGGCAGCTTTTACCAAGTATGGTGAGGCGTATCGTGCATTGTACAGTCAGTCGGAACACTAGTACATCATACAAAAATTAACAGAACCAATAACACAGAATGATTTATATGGAGGATTTAAATATGTTTGATAATATAGCAGCGGGAATTTTTGATGCATCGGGAGCAGTGACAGTTTCAATATCTGATTTTATTATGTGTATAGTGATTTCACTTTTAACAGGTTTATTTATTACATGGGTGTATACCTTTAGAAGCCGTTATACAGCGAGTTTTGCAGTAACGCTTGCAATGCTTCCGGCGATAGTGTGCATGGTTATAATGATGGTAAACGGAAATGTTGGAGCAGGCGTGGCTGTAGCAGGTGCTTTTTCACTGGTAAGATTCAGATCGGTACCGGGTACGGCAAAAGAAATCGGAACGATTTTTATGGCAATGGCAGCAGGTCTTATTTCAGGAATGGGATATTTAACAATTGCAGTTTTATTTGCATTAATCATGGGCACAGTGATGCTTGTAATGAATTTAACAGGCTTTGGAACACATAAAAAGGCAGTAAATGACAAAGTACTTAAAATAACGATACCTGAGGATTTAAACTATGGAAATGTATTTGATGACATTTTTGCAGAATACCTTTCTAATTGTGAGGTTGTATCAGTAAAGACATCTAATATGGGAAGTCTTTATAAACTTACATATCATATATGCTTAAAGGATATGTCAGCAGAGAAAAAATTTATTGATGAACTTAGATGCAGAAATGGAAATTTAGAAATCAGTATTGCACAGAAGGAGGTAAATGTAAATGAATTATAAAATAAAGCGGTTGTGCGCATTGTTAGGAAGTGCTGTTATACTGTCGTCAGCAATGACGGCATGCTCATGGAATACAGGAGAAACAACTGAAAAATCAGTAAGTCAGGATGATTCAAAAACAGACCAGAACGGTATATATACATATGAAGATATGTTTACAGATAAAGACCGTACTGGTGAATTTGATGAAAATAAAGCTGTACATATTGTACTCGCAGATAATGCGACAACAGTAACAGAGTCTGGTAATACAGAGAGTACAGATGTATCAGGCGGCAGTAGTGTGAGTGGAGTATCTGTTGATGGAAATGTTATTACTATAACAAAGGAACAGACATATATAATTTCAGGAACATTATCGCAGGGGCAGATAATAGTGGATGCAGATGATGCCAAGGTGCAGCTGGTTCTTGATAATGCCAGTATAACGTGTAATTCAGGCGCTGCAATATATGTAAAAAATGCAGATAAAACATTTATTACGCTTGCAGATAATTCGCAAAACAGTGTTATAAATACGAATGGATATACTTCAATAGATGATAACAATATTGATGCAGTTATTTTTTCAAAAGATGATTTGACATTTAATGGGGAAGGAAGCCTTACTGTAAATGCAGCTTATGGTCATGGAATAGTATCAAAGGATGATCTTAAGTTTACCGGTGGAAATTATAATATAACGGCTGAAAAACATGCACTGTCAGGAAAAGACAGTGTACGGATTGCAGATGGAACATTTGACCTTACAGCGGGGAAAGACGGAATTCATTCGGAAAATTCTGATGATACCGAGAAAGGTTTTGTATATATAGCAGGCGGAGAATTTACAGTTAATGCAGCTGGAGATGGCATCGATGCATTCTGTGTCGTACAGGTTGACAATGGTAAATTTGATATTGTATCAGGCGGTGGCTCGGAAAATTCAACAAAAAAGCATGCTGGCATTCCGTCAGGCGGATTTGCAAAGCCGGATGGAAATACAGATACAGCACCAGATGGCAGTTCGAATTCAAAGCCGGATGGAGGTACAGATGCAGCGCCAGGTGGCAGTCCGAATTCAAAGCCGGGAGATAATTCAGATGCAGCAGGGGATGGAAACAGACCACAACCACCTCAGAAGCCAGGTGGTCAGGGCAATGAAAAAACACCAGAGGATATATCAGACATACCGCAGACAGAAAGCACAGATAACAACAGGCAGAATGATGCAGATATGGCAGAACGTCCGGATGCAGACAGCGAAGCAGAAACAGAGGATACCGTAAGTACAAAGGGAATTAAGGCGGACGGAAAGATATATATTCTTAACGGAGAATATAAAATAAATTCAGCTGATGATTCAGTGCATAGTAATTCAGATGTAATAATAAATAATGGTACATTTACTATCAGTACAGGTGATGATGGAGTCCACTCAGATGAGGCCCTTGTTATAAATGGCGGTACGATAACAGTTAACCAAAGTTATGAAGGTTTTGAGGGACTTACAGTAAAAATAAATGGCGGAAATATTGATATTACAGCTGATGATGATGGAATAAATGCAGCAGGAGGTGCTGACTCAGGTGGATTTGGTGCTCCGGGAAATGACAGATTTGCAGGCAGCCGCACAGACACAGGTACAAAGGATGATGATAATCAAACAGATGATACATCTGATAATGATATGTGGATGGAAATCAATGGTGGAATAATACACGTTCTTGCAGCAGGAGATGGTTTGGATTCAAATGGAGATCTTACAATAAATGGAGGAGAGATTTACATTGACGGGCCATCTGATAATGGAAATAGTGCAATTGATTACGGCGACAGGGCATCCGCATATGTAAACGAAGGAACACTTGTGGCAGTAGGCAGCAGTGGTATGGCAGAGAAAATGAGTGATTCATCAAAGCAGCAGGTACTGTTTGTAAAGCTTGATTCCCAACAGCAGGCGGGGAATATTAAAGTCACAGACAGCGATGGAAATGAAATAATAAGTTATACAGCAAAAAAATCGTATGACTGTGTCATTATAAGTACTGGCGTTTTGAAGTCCGGACAGACATATACACTTAATGCATCAGGGGCAGAAAAACAGATTACATTATAAAAAATTATTATAAAAAATTATCATAAAAAAATCGAAAGATAACTCAAAAGCAAAATCCGGATAATAAATGAAACAAACATGTTGTCATGAAATTTTTACTGAATTATAATGATTTTAAACATTGTATATTATTGCATTATATACTGCCTGTCAGTGGTAAGCCGCAAGAGCGTAGCCGTTTTAAATTGATTAATTTTGTAAGATATTATTAAAAATTAAAAAAGTGAGCTTTGCAAACACCAGGAAAATGAATGTAAGGGAGGATGATTACCATGAGGTTGCTGCTAGCAGAAGATGAAGAGGATTTAAGCCGTGCACTTGTTACAGTATTAAAACATAATAATTATTCGGTTGATGCTGTCTTTGATGGTATGGAAGCACTTGATTATATCGAGAGCTGTGATAACTATGACGGAGTAATATTGGATATAATGATGCCTAAAATGGATGGACTTACAGTCCTTAAAACGATTCGAAGTCATGGTAATTGTGTTCCTGTAATTTTACTTACTGCAAAGTCGGAAATTGATGATCGTGTAGACGGACTGGATAGTGGAGCTGATGATTATCTGACAAAGCCTTTTTCAATGAAGGAGCTTCTTGCAAGAATACGTGCTATGACAAGACGTAAATCCGACACTACAGATGCGGTGCTTTTATTTGGGGATATTGCACTTAACCGTTCAACATATACACTTACAGGACCTGAGAATAAGGAAGGAATAAGACTTGCAAACAAAGAATATCAGATGCTTGAAATGCTTATGACAAATCCGAGACAGATAATATCTTCAGATCAGTTTATGGATAAGATATGGGGATATAATTCTGAAGCTGAACAGAATGTGGTATGGGTGTATATATCATATTTGAGAAAAAAACTTGCATCTGTTGGAGCAGCTGTACAGATAAAGGCTACAAGAGGCGTGGGATATTCTATCATTAAATAAATAAGCTTTCCATGTTGTTTTGTATTTATGAAATGGGGATTGATATGTTAAAGAAACTATGTTGTAAATTTATATTAATAGCGATGATATCAGTGTCGATTGTTTTTATTGTTATTATAGGTACAATAAATATAGCGAATTATATAAGTACGAATAATGCATTGAATGCCCGACTTGAACTTATAGCTGGAAATGATGGAACATTTCCAAATCTGGCAGCTCAGGAGCCGAAAAAACCAGATGATTCACAGCGCCCATCTGAAAATGGAAATGATAACCTGAAAAAGTATGGAATTTCACCGGAGAGTCAGTTTGACACAAGATATTTCACGGTAACAGTGAGTAAAGATGGGAGTATTGATGCAGTTGACACAGTCAAAATTGCTACGATTTCATCTGAAAAGGCTTCGCAATATGCTGAAAAACTGTGGTCAGATGGCAGAACCAGTGGATTTATCGGGGATTTTAAATATACATCAATAGATAAAAGCGGTTCTACTATGTACATTTTTTTAAACTGTCAGAGAGAGCTTTCTACCATAAAAGCATATATTTTTGAGAGCATTGGAATAGGAATGATGGGACTGATTATTATATTTATCATGATTTATTTCTTTTCGGGAAAGGTTCTGAAGCCGGTTTCAGAAAGTTATGAAAAACAGAAGCGGTTCATTACGGATGCGAGTCATGAGATAAAAACACCTCTTACGATTATAGATGCCAATACAGAGGTATTGGAAATGACTGAAGGAGAGAATGAGTGGACAACAAGTACAAGAAAACAGATAGCACGTCTTACAGCCCTGACAGAGAAACTTGTATTTTTATCAAGAATGGATGAGGAAAATACAAAACTTGAGATAGCAGAATTTTCATTGACTGATGCAATACTTGATACTGCAGAGCCATTTAAGTCAGTTGCCAGAATAAAGGGAAAAGAGTTTGAGATTAATGTGCCGGAAGGGATTTCTTATTCGGGTGATGAAAAGACAATCAGGCAGCTGATATCGATTTTGCTCGATAATGCCATGAAATACTCACCGGATAATGGATATATAAAACTGGATATGAAGATAAATGGCAAAAATAAAGTTATTACGGTATGGAACACCGTTAATGCAGATTATAAAATAGAAAAAGGCCGTCAGGATATATTATTTGAACGGTTTTACAGAAAGGATTCATCTCATAATTCAAAGACAGGAGGATTTGGTATCGGGCTTTCCGTGGCATACGCTATTGTTAAGGCACATAAGGGCAAGATAACTGCAAAAAGTGATGATGGCAAATCAATATGTTTTATAGTGAGTCTATAAAATAAGTTGAAAAAAACAATCATTGTTTATATTATATAAAATGGAGATGATGATTGATGAACACTGTCTGCAGAGATATATTCAGAGCTGTTTATGAGGGTAAATGGCTTAGCATAGAGTACAGAAATGAAAAAGAAGAAATTACTAAATACTGGATCGGAATTATTGATATTTATCCTGAAAAAAGGTTAATGAAAGTAGAAGGACTTCACCTTGGAAAATATACTACAAAAGAATTATTTATACACATAGATTCAGTACTGTCCTCTGTTGTAATAGATGGCTCTTATTTTAATACCAGAAAGATTCTTTTAGATAAAATAGAAAAGAATCCTGTAAAGTATCAGAGTATTTTTAATAACGTGGCTAATCTTAAAATTTTAAATTACCTTGCTGACTGCAATAAGATGGATTCGGTTCCGTATAAAACTGATTATGCGTTAATTGATGGCTTCGATGGTGAATGGAACGGAAGTTATAGATTAAATCAGAATCAGTTTCAGCAGATAGTTACTAAATTTCAGTATGGGGCAAAGGATAATATTTCAAATAAGACGATTAAACAGCTTGCAGTAAATGTTATGAGTATTAACATGCCAAAGGGACTGTATGTTCTGGCGTACAGGATACTCCGTCTGGATGTTAAATCGAGAACATTGAGACAAAATGATGAAATTACAATATGTATGGAATTTGCATTGGAAAAGAACAGACCGGAGGCAAAATTCAGTATAAGAAAGTTTTTAGATGCAGATGATTATGAATTACTTGATAATTTTGAAAAGAATAAGGAACTTATCAAAGATAAGATAACTTTATCCAATCCACAGATAAATGGTGTAGATGATATGCCATATATTATGGCAATTGGAAGAAATGTTATGGTTGATCTTCAGCATGAATATGGGGCAATCAACCAGATGTATGAAAAATCAGAAGTGACAGTTCCCATAAAGGCATTTTTTGGAGAACTTATAAAACAGGTTGATAGAAGAAAGAATTACCCCATTACACTTCTTGATAAGAAGATTAATCTTGATCAGCTGCTTGCTATACATAATGCCATGAAATACCCGCTGGCATATATACAGGGACCGCCTGGAACGGGAAAGACCAATACGATAGTCAATACAATAGTTACAGCTTTTTTTAATGAAAAGACAGTCCTTTTTACTTCATATAATAATCATCCAATTGATAGTGTATGTGAGAAGTTAAGGTCAATACAGTACCATAACAGGGGAGCGATTCCTTTTCCGATAATCAGACTTGGCAATGATAAATGTGTACTACAGGCATTAAATGATATTAAGGATTTATATAACAGGACTAAAGATATTAAGATATATGACAGTACACTGGGAAAAAATAAAGACGATAAAATAAAACGAACGGAAAAGCTGACCAATTTATTGCAGCGGCATGAAGAAAAAATAGAACTTAAGGAAAGACAGGAAGCAATTCTTAGGATGCTGGATGTAAATAGTCATCTTACGTTTCAGACTGAGTTGCAGGGCGTTCAGCTCGCCCAGGTCAGGAAAAAGCTTGCCATGATAGGCGATATAACTGATGAGGAGGCTTTGAAACTGGTTGTTGAAGATGAGGAAATGTTTAAAAAATATTTGTACTTTACTTCAGCAAAGTATATTAAGAAACTGCAGGAACCTAAGAATCAGGATCTTATGGATATAGTAAACTGTGAGGATGAAGATAAAAAGGTTCAGCAGTTTAATTATTATATTCGTAAGGAGGAGAATCTTAAAAAATTTCAAAAGATATTCCCGATTATAGCAACAACATCAATATCAGCACATAAACTTGGAAAACCGGGAACATATTTTGATATGGTGATAATGGATGAGGCCAGTCAGGGGAATATTGCAGTTTCACTTGTGCCGATAATAAGGGGCAGAAGTCTGATGCTGGTAGGAGACCCGCAACAGCTAAGCCCTGTAATACTTCTTAATCCTGCAGATAATGAAAAGCTGAAAAAAATATATGGAATAACGAGTGAATACGATTACATAAAAAATTCTATTTATAAGACATATCTTGCATGTGACGCAGTCAGTGAGGAGATTCTTTTAAGCCATCACTATAGATGTAATAAGAAAATAATCGCATTCAATAATAAAAAATATTATAATGATAAACTTGTGATTAACAGCCAGAGTAAGACAAAAAACCCGCTTATATTTAAAAATATTGCTGCAGATACAACACAATATAAGAATACTGCTCCAAAGGAAGCAGAAGAGATTATTGATTTTGTAAAGAGTAATCCTGATAAGAGTATTGGAATCATTACACCATTTTCTAATCAGAAAGATCTTATAAATTCTATGTTAAAGGATAATGGTATAGAAAATGTTCCGTGTGGCACTGTTCATGCATTCCAGGGTGACGAAAAGGATATTGTGTTGTTTTCACTGGCACTTACACAGCAGACAGGCAGGGGAACGTATGACTGGCTTAAAAACAACAAAGAGCTTATAAATGTTGCGACTTCAAGAGCGAAGGAACAGCTTGTTATTTTATCGGATATAAATGAACTTGAAAGGTTACATAAAGATGATGAAGATGACATTTTTGAGCTGGTAAATTATGTCCGGACAAATGGGCAGTCTCTGGTGACGGCCAGAGAAACATCATCAAGGGCATTGGGGATAAAGCCATATAGTACACAGACGGAAGCTGCATTTCTTACAACATTAAACCATGCACTGGATAATATCCTTAATACAAATAACAGATGCGTTGTGCAGCGCGAGGTAAGCATTGCACATGTTCTGCAGGAAAATGATTTATACAATGATTTGTTTTATACAGGGCGTTTTGATTTTGTTGTGTATGAAAAGGGCTATAAAGGTCAGGACATGCCAATACTTGCTATAGAACTTGATGGCAAAGAACACCGTGAAAACAAGCTTGTCATGGAAAGGGATGAAAAGAAGAATGCCATATGTAAAGCGCATGGATTTGAACTTATCCGCGTGGAAAATTCATATGCCAGAAGATATAATTATATTAAAAATATCCTTATAGAGTATTTCAAAAATGTAAGATAATTACTATTACATTGAATTAAATAATCAACACACTGGCTTGTTTAAATTTCATCTACGGCATTATCACCAATCGATGCAGCCACCGATACGAATCATTTCTCTGGCTTGTATATGAAAATCATTCTGCGTCAATGTATCAGAAATTTAATATTCAATGTATTTAATGTACTACTTATTTTAATGTACTACTTATTAAATACATACCTGTCCATGCGGTCAAAGGCTTCTTCAATTCTTGATTTTGGAAGTGCCAGATTCATTCGCAGATGGCATGGACCATGAAACATGCGTCCATCCTGGACGGCAACGCCTACATCCCATAGTGCATGTTCAAGTTCATCGATAGTTTTGCCGTGTTTTGCACACCATTCAGAGCAGTCAGCAAAGAGCATATATGTCCCCTGAGGCATTGAACATCTGACACCATTAAATTTATCAGCAATATAATTGCAGGCAAATGATACATTTTCAGTAAGAACCTGCCGAAGTTCATCAACCCATTCATAACCTTGAGGCTTATAGGCACCAATCAGGGCATACATTGAAAGAACATTCATTTCATTATAATGTGAAAGAGAAGATTCTTTTTTAATTCTGTCATTAAGCCAGGAGTTATAAATTATATGATAGCTGCCTATAAGACCTGCAAGATTAAATGTTTTGGAAGGCGCGTAAAGTGCGACTGTTCTCATGCGTGCATCATCGGAAACCGACTGGGTTGGTATGTGTTTAAATCCGTTTAGTATAATATCTGACCAGATTTCATCAGAAACTACATAAACATCATATTTTTTAAACAGTTCCATTGCTTTTTCAAGTTCCCATCGTTCCCACACACGTCCACATGGATTATGAGGAGAACAGAAAACAGCAGCATGGATTTTTCCCTTTGCAAGCTTTTCTTCCATATCTTTAAAGTCCATACGCCATATGTTATTTTCATCAGGTTTTAGCGGACTGTGTACAAGTTCATAGCCGTTATTTTTCAACGCACGTGTAAAACCAATATAGGTTGGTGTGTGTATTAGAACCTTATCGCCCTTTGAACAAAAAACATTTATTGCGCTTATTAATCCGCCAATTACACCATTTTCATAGCCAATATTTTTAATTGTAAGATTTTTTACACCATTTCTTGTTTCCTGCCATTTTATAATTTCTTCAAAATACTCTTTTCTTGGTGAAAAATATCCAAATGCAGGATGTGATACCCTTTCAGTAATGGCTTCCTGTATTGTTGGCACAACCGGGAAATTCATATCGGCAACCCACATAGGTATTGCATCAAAGCCTTTTTTGGGAGCTCCGGGTGCAAAATCGCCAGGTGCACCTATTGCATCCAGCGCTATTGCATCTTTTCCTTTTCTGTCCAGGACAGATGTAAAATCATATTTCATTTTAATCTCCATAATTTGTCTGATTTATTTTGTATTAATCTTTATATTAAGATTTGTTTTAGTCTGTATTTTCATTATAATACACATTATAGATTTTGGGGGATTTTTTAAAAATCATATATATATATTTAAATATTATGACACATTTTATAAAGTTCATGGTAATATAATAGATACGTTTAAAATATATCGGGTATGAACGAAAGAAAAAGAGGTATTTTATGGGAAGAGCATCGGTAAAAGTAAATAAGAATATTTATCAGATAAAAAGAGAAGAGCTGGGACTTACAAGAGAAAAGGCAAGTGAACTCATAGGCTCGATAACACCGGAGCGTATTGAAAAGATAGAAAATGAAAGATCAAATCCACATCCTGACGAGGTACGTGCAATGGCAGAAGGATACAAGGCACCGCATTTATGCAATCATTACTGTGCAAATGAATGTCCTATAGGACAGCAGTATGTACCAGAGGTAAAGGCAAAGGATTTATCGCAGATTGTGCTGGAAATGCTGGCTTCACTTAATTCAATGAACAAGAAACAGGAAAGATTTATTGAAATTACTGCCGATGGAAAGATTGATGAAGATGAAGTAGAAGATTTTATTGAGATACAAAATGAGCTTGAAAAGATTTCGGCAACGGTAGAAACTCTGCAGCTGTGGTCTGAGCAGATGCTGGCTACAGGAGCAATTGATGTAGAATTGTATAATAAAAAGAAGAATGGCAGGTAGTGTTTTTACTGTTTTAGTGAAAATAGAAGTATCTAATGCACTGATATTATCATTTTTTGAAGATACTATAAATAATATAATATAGACATCTTATGAATCAGATGTAAGAGTTGCTAAATCAGAAATTATTCTTACCGGCGGGAGTGATTTATAACTTTTGTCTCTGATATCATAAAATATAATTATGGAGGAAGAAAATGAATATAAGAAATTTGGAGAACAATGGAAGAAGATTTGTAAATAACATGGGGAATTTCCATGTGCTTGAATATTTATCTGACGCCAGTGTATCTCCCAGTACAGCGACAACAGAGTATTTTATGAGTAAAATGGGCGTGCATAGAAGACAGGTAGTCATCAATATGAATGGAAAAGATTCTGTTATCGTACAAGCCGGTGCAATGCAGTGGATGGCTGGTAACGTAAGCGTAACTACCGGCGTCAAAGGTGTTGGAGATTTTTTGGGTAAGATGGTCAGAGGAGCTGTTACAAAAGAGTCAGCAGTTAAACCTGAATATGTCGGCTCAGGGCTTCTGGTACTCGAACCTACATATAAGTATATAATTTTAGTTGATGTTGGTTCCTGGGGAAATGCAGGTATAACAATAGAAGATGGAATGTTTTATGCAAGTACAGGAAGTGTGCAGCACAGGATTGTATCACGTAAGAATGTATCATCAGCAGTACTTGGTGGCGAAGGTCTGTTTAATTTAAGTCTGGTTGGCAATGGAATTGCAGCACTTGAAAGCAATGTGCCATATGAGGAACTTATAGAGATAGAACTTAACAACGATGAACTGAAAATTGATGGAAATCTGGCTGTATGCTGGTCATCTAATCTGAACTTTACAGTTGAAAGAACAACTAAAACATTTGTTGGTTCTGCAGTAAGCGGCGAGGGCCTTGTAAATGTTTATCGTGGAAGTGGAAGAGTATTGATGAGCCCGGTTGCACCAACGTCATCACTTTTTGCAGCTACTAATTCAATGGCAGCAAAGCCGGCAGCATCAAAGAGCAATACATTTGGACACTAATATGTATTAAAAAACTAAAAAGAGATTGTACTATTAAAAGAAATTAAAAAAAACTAAGAAGTAATTATACTATCAAAAGAAATTAAAAAAACTAAGAAGCAATTATACTATTAAAAGAAAATTTGAAAACTAAGGAGTGTTTATACAGGAAACAAAAAATTAAGAGATATTTGTACTATTTAAAAAACTAAGATATTTGTACTATAAAAAATTAAGATACTTGTACCATTTAAGGAAACTAAGATAAGAGATTTTCTACTATAAAAAATTTTAAGAAATCAGAATAAAAGCATTGGAAATTGTGTTCTCCCCCCTCTCAGTTACACGTTCCAATGCTTTTTATATTTTTATGATGCCAGGATTGTGAGAGTGCAAAGCACGGAACAATCTGTAAGGCAGCTTTTACTTCCAACATCATATATATATATTTATTTATATCTATATTGATAAAATGGCTCGTTATATACAAGAATGGTTTGACTTGGGGAGATGGGTGTGATAAACTCGATTAGTCTTAACTAACCAAAGCGGAAAATATAAAAGAAAATTCAAATTATAATCAAAAGGAGCAAGATTTATGGGATTTTTAAAGGATAAAACAGCTATTATAACAGGTGGTGGAAGAGCAGTTTTACAGGATGGAAGCTGTGGCTCAATTGGATATGGAATTGCTACAGCTTATGCAAAAGAAGGTGCTAACCTTGTAATAACGGGACGTAATATGCAAAAGCTTACAGATGCAAAGAAAGAACTCGAAAGCAGATATTGCGTAAGAGTTCTTCCTGTACAGGCAGATGTAAGTTCTGCTTCAGATAATGAAAATGTTGTAAACAATGTAGTTAAACAGGCAGTAAAAGAATTTGGACATATTGATGTGCTGATTAATAATGCACAGGCCTCTGCATCAGGTGTTACACTTGCAGATCATACAACTGAGCAGTTTGACCTTGCTGTGTATTCAGGACTTTATGCAGTGTTCTATTATATGAAAGCATGCTATCCTTATTTAAAAGAAACTAAGGGCACTGTTATCAATTTTGCATCAGGAGCAGGACTGTTTGGTAATTTCGGACAGTGTGCATATGCTGCTGCAAAAGAGGGAATCAGAGGACTTACAAGAGTTGCAGCGACAGAGTGGGGACCGGACGGAATCAATGTAAATATTGTGTGTCCTCTTGCATGGACAGCACAGCTTGAGAATTTTGAAAAAGCATATCCTGAGGCATTTAAAGCAAATGTAAAAATGCCGCCTATGGGACATTATGGAAATGTCGAAACAGAGATAGGACGTGCATGCGTCCAGCTGGCTTCTCCGGATTTTAAATTCATGACAGGAGAGACTATAACACTTGAAGGTGGACTTGGACAGAGACCATAATAACCATTTCGCCGGTTTACAAATAACTAAATAACCACTAGATAACTGGTACATCATTCTGTAAATTGTAAATAATAAATAGCCGGACCAAAAACTTATTTCTTGTTGTTGGTCCGGTTAATTTTTGTATGATGTACCAGCACTTCGTTGGTTGAACACATTATCTTTTTGCCACACCAACAACTGGTGAAGCGGCAGATTTATTTTTGAATGTAGCCTTTTCGGACTTTCTTAAATCAGCACGTGCATAAAGATTTGCAAGTATTGTGCCTGATATTGAATGCCATACGCATGAAACAGCGCTGATAAGAGCAGCTTCAGGATAAGCGGCAAAGTGCTGTCCTGCAAGAACTGTTGCAAGCCCCGCGTTTTGCATACCAACTTCAATAGAGAGTGTTCGTTTCTTTGCAGTATTCATTCTTGTAAGTTTTCCAACACCATATCCGATTAAATAACCTATAGAATTATGAAGGAATACAGCTATAAATATTACAACACCTGATGTAAAGAATTTGCTTCCCTGAAGAGCAATTACACCGCCGACAACAAATGAAAGTCCGGTTACAGAGACACCTGGCATTAGTTCACGTATATTCTGGAATGCTTTCTTTTTTCCGAAAACTGTATTAAGGACAAATCCTAATACGACAGGAATAAGAACAGATTCAAGAATTGAAACAAACATACTTGTTGGATTTACATTAATACTCTTACCGGCAAGTAATAATACAAGCGCTGGTGTAAGGATTGGTGAAAGTAGAGTAGATGCAGTTGTCATACCGACTGAAAATGGTACATCTCCATGACATAAAAATGACATTATGTTGGAAGAAACACCGCCGGGACAGCAGCCTACAAGGATAAGACCAATCTTGATGCCGTCCGGAAGGTTAAGCACATTTCCTACAGTAAATGCAAGAAGAGGCATAACGGTATACTGTGCAGCAGCACCTATGAAAATATCGAGTGGTCGTTTGGCAAGTATTTTAAAGTCTTCAGCTGTAAGAGTAAGACCCATGCCGAACATAATAATTCCAATGATTATGGTCTGGCTTGTGCCGTGTACCCATTTAAACAGGCCGGGAACAAAAAATGTTATTATTGCAACTGCGATAACAAAAACTGAAGTGTTGTTTGATAAAGTTTTACTGATTTTTTTAAGAGTATTCATAATTCTCCTCCTTGTTTTTTGAATTGTAAATTCTATTAAGTCATATCAGATAAGCAGGCAATAATTTTTTTCACGGAAATAATTTTCTCTGAAATAAAAAAAACTCCGCCCCAATAAGAGGGACGAAGTATTGATTCGCGTTACCACCCTGATTCCATCTAAAAAGATGACACTTAAAACGTACATATAATACGTGTCTCCTGTAACGTGGAGCGGACGTTATGACTTACTGCATTAAAAATGTTTCAGCCATAATTCTCTGAGATGATAGAGGTTAAGGCTTAAAACATCAGCTTCCACCAACCGCTGACTCTCTGTAGTCAAGTATCTTAATCTTTTGATTCTCGTCATAGAATTTTACAACTACTTTGTGGTTAATATTTATTTGTTAAGTAGAATAGTCCTTTTGATTAATAATGTCAAGTGGGGATTTAAAAAATGTTGGAGGGGTGGGGATTAAAATGCTGTTCAAACTCCGTTTTTTAAGTCGTTTTCACAGCATTTTAATCCCCACAGTGGTGCACAACGTTTTTTAAGTCGTTTTCACAGCATTTTAATCGCTACAGTGTTGTACAACGTTTTTATAGCACTTACAGCATTTTAATCTCCACTGTGTTGTACAGCGTTTTTATAGAACTCACAGCATTTTAATCTTAACTATATTTTTCAGGGCTGCAGTTTTAAAAAGTTTGGTTTTAGTATGGATTTTTGATAAATGGTGCACTAAAATGTAATTATGTGGAAAACTTACAGAGGAAGTGAATGTTATGTGGATATTATTTGCGGTGGGGTCTGCTTTTTTTGCAGGCATTACATCAATTCTGGCAAAATGCGGAATTAAAAGGACTGATTCTAATGTGGCAACTGCAATAAGAACTGTGGTTGTATTGATTTTTTCATGGCTTCTTGTGATGATTACAGGGGCATGGAATACAGTTGGTAATATTAATACGGAAACACTGGTATTTCTTGTGCTGTCAGGGCTTGCAACGGGAGCATCCTGGCTGTGTTATTTTCGTGCAATCCAGATTGGAAATATAAATAAGGTCGTTGCCATAGATAAATCAAGCACGGTTCTTACAATTTTGCTTGCACTTATTTTTTAGGTGAAGGATTGTCTTTATGGAAAGTGATTTCAATAGTTCTTATTGGTGTGGGAACTGCGCTTATGATAACAAAAAAAGAAGAACAGGGAGAAAACCAGAGAAAACGCGGACTAATATATGCAGCATTATCCGCGGTATTTGCCAGTCTGACAGCAATTCTTGGGAAAATCGGAATCACAGGAATTGACTCCAATCTTGGAACAGCAATAAGGACTACAGTTGTACTGTTAATGGCGTGGCTGATGGTATTCTTAACAGGAAAGGCACGCGAGGTAAAAAAGATAGAGAAGAAAGAACTTTTTTTCATATGCACTTCAGGTCTTGCAACAGGAGCATCATGGCTGTGTTACTACCGTGCGCTACAGGAGGGACCGGCAAGCGTCATAGTTCCAATAGATAAACTCAGCATACTTGTTACCGTGGCATTTGCATGGATAGTATTCAAGGAGAAATTAAATAAAAAAGCACTGGCAGGGCTGGCGTGTATAGTGGCCGGAACCATACTGATAGCTGTTATATAAGGGGCAGATTAAAAATAGCAGATAAAAAAGCCGTTCATACTCCGTTTTGTTAGTCGTATTCACGGCTTTTTAATCTGCCTGCATGGTGTGGCGATTCCACTATAGTTTGCTAAAATGGGGTCAATGTTGAAATGAATGTACCGTGCTTTGAGCATTTATAATACTTAATATTGGAGTCAGATAAAAAAGCTGAGAGAACGACTAGAAAAATGGAGTTCGAGCAGCTTTTTTATCTGTTAATTCATTGAGAAAGTTTATCATGAACCCCTTTTAAAGTGCATATACCATGCTTTTATAATATACGTGGATTACATTTACAGAAAACTATATAGAACAAGGTATATATAGAAGAAAGCATATACAATATGCATATAACAGAAAGGCATGGTGAATAAATGAGTAGCAGTGAAAAAAAGAAAATAGTAGAATTCCGTGATGTAGTGCGTACATACGGAGAGGGAGAGGCATTACAGTATGCGGTAAATCATATTGATTTTGATGTTTATGAGGGAGAATTTGTTGTAATACTTGGCCAGTCAGGTGCCGGAAAATCAACAGTTTTAAATATGCTTGGAGGTATGGATCAGCCGACCAGCGGAAAGGTCATGATAGACGGTGAAGAAGTTTCAGCGATGAATGATAAGCAGCTGTCAGATTTCAGAGCGGACAAGATTGGTTTTATTTTTCAGTTCTATAATCTTTTGCCGAGTCTTACAGCATATGAAAATATTGCATTAACAAAAAGTATTGTAAAGGATGCAAAAGATCCACTTAGTATGTTAGAGGCAGTAGGGCTTGCGGATCATAAGGATAGATTTCCATCCCAGTTATCAGGTGGTGAACAGCAGAGAGTGTCAATTGCAAGAGCATTATCAAAAAATCCAAGAATTATACTTGGTGATGAACCGACAGGTGCACTTGATTCAGAAACAGGTGTTATAGTGCTTGAACTTCTTTTAAAACAGAGCAGACAAAATAACGATACAGTTATAATTGTTACCCACAATGCGGATATTGCAAAATGTGCAGATAAGGTCATCCGCATGAAGGATGGTAAGATTCGCGAAATTGTGGAAAATGATAATCCACTTGACGTTAAGGAGGTGGAGTGGTAATGCTTTTCCGTAAAATGCTTCGCGAATTTAAATCAAACTTTGGAGCTTTTTTCTCAGTATTTTTACTGTCAGCTCTTGCTATGGCAATGTTTTGTACATTTGAAGGTCATGTATTATCACAATATACTGCAAGAGATAAGTATCATAAGCAGTGTGTGCTGTCTGATATCTGGATGTATGGTGAGAGTTTTTCAAAAGATAATCTTGATAAGGTAAAGGCTCTGGACTTTGTAAATGATGCCCAGCTTCGTACAGGAGTAACAGCAAGTGCGCCTGACTGTGACGGCTCACAGGTTGAATTATATCTTGAGGATGATAACCGCATAAATAAGCCATATCATATTTCAGGAGAAGAATTTAATCCTGATGATGCTGATGGTGTATGGCTGGCAAATGCATTTGCCAGCAGACGTGGAATTAATGTCGGAGATAAATTTACAATAGAATATAATGGTGTTAAGTTTACAAGGACTGTAAAGGGGCTTATAGAAAGTGCGGAATATGAGTACCGTCAGGCTGATGGGGATGCAGATGTGTATTTACAGAATATAGCGATCGCATATATGTCATATAATGCATTTCCGGTGCGTGATTATATAAATCATATGATTGAGCAGGAAAAAATAACAGCACAGGCTATTATAGATGACAATGATGATGCTCAGGTAAAGAAACAGTTTGAACAGCTTAAAAATATGGGAATAAGTACATCTGATATTTCAAAGGATATGCTTTTAAAGATGGTGGAAAACATAAGTGATGACAAGCTTATGGAAATGATGCCATATACACAGATGGTTATCACAACAAATGATGGACAGTCACTTTCACATGAAAAGGCTATAGCTGACAGTATAAATAATGAGTATTCAGCCATGATTGACCGTAGTTCGGTTTTAGGGCTTGCGAGACTTGACAGCGAGCTGGATCAGCATCAGTCATTTTCTTATGTATTTTCAGTGATATTTGTTGGAATAGCAGTTCTTGTTATTGCGACAACCATGGGAAGAATGGTTGAAAAGCAAAGAACACAGATTGGAACTATGAATGCTCTTGGCTTAAAACGAAGAAAAATAATGCTTCATTACATAAGCTTCAGTCTCGTTGTGTCAGTTCTTGGAACAGTTGCAGGAACACTTGTTGGAACTTTTTTGGGATGCCCTGCAATCATGAATATGTTTAAAGAAATGTATGTTGTACCGGGAATTGAATCGGTATTTCATTCGTTTTACTTTGTAATGGCACTTGTTATTATAGTAATCTGTGCCGGAGCGGCATTTTTAAGCTGTCGTAAGCTGCTTCGTATTAAGCCGGCACAGGCTTTACGTCCGGCGGCACCAAAGAGCGGTAAAAGGTGTATATTTGAAGGACTTCCGTTCTGGAAAAAACTTTCGTTTAATGCACAGTATAATTTGAGGGATATATCACGTTCAAAGCTGCGCTCTTTTATGTGTGTTGTGGGAACAGCATTCGGTATGCTGCTTATGATGTATGCGGTAGGTTGCAATGTCCTTGTTGATTCGCTTATGGATATTAACTTTAACCAGGCACAGGTTGCACAATACCAGATAAAGTTTTCAGCGGATGCTGCACTTTCAGATGTGGAGAAGCTTGCCGGAGATCTTGACGGAGAGCTTGTCATGACAGATCAGGTTGAAGTGTCAACAGTAGCAAATGCCACATCTGACCAGAAGAAAAAAGAAATGATAACTGTAGTTGATGGAAAGCATTTATATAATATTTTAGATCTTGATAATCATGCAACCAGCCTTATTCCAGGGACTGTGGCAGTAAGCCACAAGCTGGTACAGGATCTGAATATCAAGGTTGGCGATACAATATACTAGCATTTGTATTCAAAAAATGAATGGTATCAGGCGAAAGTCGGAATGTTATACAGAAGCAGCGAAACACAGGGAATAGCATATCTTCGTGAGGATTATGATAAAACAGGTGCACAGTATACACCATCTTTACTTGCAACCAATAGTGAAGATGCATCGAATAAGACAGATTTGAGTTATGTGACAGGAGTCAGCAGTAGAAGTGAAATGATAGAGGCATATAACAAAAGTATGGAATCCATTAGCTTTATGATAGGAGGAATGGCAATATTCTCAATAATCATGATTGTAGTGGTACTTTATAACTCAGGTTCACTTTCATTTAATGAAAGAGTCAAGGAGTTTGCAACACTTAAAGTTATGGGCCTCAGGTCATCACGTATCAGAAGAATTTTAAGCATACAGAACCTGTGGTTGTCGGTTATAGGTATAATAATAGGAGCACCATTTGGAAATGTGTCACTGAATGTAATGATGAACAGTAACGGAGATAATTTCGATTATTATTTAGAGCTTCCGGCATACTGCTATATTATTTCATGTATATTTGTTCTGATTGTGTCAATGCTTGTAAGCTTTATGTTTTCAGAGAGGATAAAGAAGCTTGATATGGTTGAAGTGCTAAAGGGAGTTGAGTAATACAAAGGGCAGATAAAAAAGCCGTTCATACTCCGTTTTATTAGTCGTATTCACGGCTTTTTAATCTGCCTGCGGGGTGGCGATGCCGCTATGGGTTGTTAAAATTGAGTTAATGTTGAAATGAACGTATTATGCTTTATAATATACTTAAATTGATGGCAGATAAAAAAGCTGAGAGAACGACTAAAAAAACGGAGTTCGAACAGCTTTTTTATCTGCTTTTGTATTTTTGTGAAAATTTAATATTGCGGGTTATCGACATTTTTCGTATAATTTTTACTATGTGCGTATCATTGATTTTAGATTTAGGTGATTGCGAAACTTTAAATTATAGATATAAATAAAGGATATGCACAAAAAGGAGAATATATTTATGTGGAATTCAATTAATGCATTCTTACAGAATGTTGATGACTTTGTCTGGGGCGTACCTCTGATGGTAATAATTCTGGCAGGTGGTATTCTGCTTACGGTTCGTCTTGGACTTTTGCAGATGCGCAGACTTCCATTGGCGCTTAAATGGATGGTTAAAAATGAAGAGGGCGCAAAAGGAGAGATCTCAAGCTTTGCAGCGCTTTGTACGGCTTTGAGCGCAACAATTGGAACAGGTAACATAGTAGGTGTGGCAACAGCTGTATGTGCCGGTGGTCCCGGTGCTTTGTTCTGGATGATTGTTGCAGCTTTTTTTGGTATGGCAACAAAGTATGCAGAAGGTCTTCTTGCTGTAAAGTATCGTGTTGTAGACAAAAATAATCATAGCCTTGGAGGTCCTTTTTACTACATTGAGCTTGGCATGGGTTCAAAGTTTAAGTGGCTTGCAAAGATTTTTGCATTCTTTGGTGTATGCGTAGGATTATTTGGTATCGGAACATTCAGCCAGGTAAATGGTATATCAAGTGCCATTCAGAATTTCTTTGATCCGCAGAATTCATGTACAGTTACAATACCGGGAATCGGTACATATTCATGGACTGTTGTAATTGCTTCACTTATTCTTGCGTTTTGTGTTGGGGCAGTACTTATCGGTGGTATTAAGCGTATATCAAGTGTAAGCCAGATTATCGTTCCGTTCATGGCAATTATTTATTTTGTATTTGCAGTTATGCTTATTATCTGCAATATAACAAAAGTACCTGCAGCAGTTGCAACAATAGTTGAGGCTGCATTTAATCCTGCAGCTGTAACAGGTGGCGTTATCGGAAGTATGCTTGTTGCAATGCAGAAAGGTGTTGCACGTGGTATCTTTTCTAATGAGGCAGGCCTTGGTAGTGCACCTATCGCAGCAGCGGCAGCACAGACACATGAGCCGGTTCGTCAGGGACTTGTCAGCATGACAGGAACATTTATTGATACAATTGTTATATGTACAATGACAGGAATATCTATTGTGCTTACAGGTGCATGGCAGGTAGAAGGTCTTGAAGGTGTACAGGTTACAACATATGCATTTCAGAACGGACTCCCTATTCCTCAGGGGGTATCAGCTTTTATCCTTATGATGTGCCTTGTTTTCTTCGCATTTACTACGATACTTGGATGGGATTACTACAGTGAGCGTTGCCTTGAATACCTTACAGGTGGTAATATGAAAAAGGTAAAAATATTCCGTTGGGTATATATATTAGCAGTATTTATCGGACCTTATATGACAGTAAGTGCTGTATGGATTATTGCTGATATATTTAACGGGCTCATGGCACTGCCTAATATGATTGCAATATTTGCTTTAAGTGGAGTAGTTGTAAAAGAAACAAAAGTATTTTTTGATGCCAAAAAGCATTTGAAAAAGTAAAAATAAAGTGGGTAGTTACGGTTGTCAGAAGGTTAATTAGCAGTTTAGATATGGTGAATATGATAAGAAGATTATCTCTTAATGAAGAAAAAATAATAGAAAGTTCGTATAATACAATTACACGGGAAGAGCTTAGCATGTACAGAGGTGCAAGACCATCTTACGAGATGGCGGCTATAGTGAATAACAGTGGCATAAAATCTATAGGTGATTTCAGGGATAACAGTATATTCTTTCGTGTTATGACTGTGTTTGCAGCATTAGTCTGCTTATGCCTGTCGTTTAAAGCAGCTGCAGCAGTTCCTTCATTTCTTGAAGAATCACCCGATAATATGGGAATGCTGCCGCTTATAATAATACTGGCCATAGTTCTTATATTCTTTGATGTCATGTTTATAGCGCTCCTTGTGAATGTATTTGTCGGAGGCAAAGGCCGCCAGCTTAAAAAGGCACTAAAAAACAATATGTATGAAGTGATGGATATTGAGCCGGTAGGATACAAAGTTTTAAGCATGCAAGGCATAGAAACCGGAACAATAGATAAAGATGTAATGACCTTCCGTATAAATGGAAGAGACGCATTCTGGTTTAATATGTGCGGCAGATACACAAAAGATAACCTGACAGGATGTATTAACAATGTTAATGCGAAACTTTTAAAGTTTGAAGTGAAAACTTATCACGGCAAAAAGAACGAATATGAATTTGTAGTGGTGGTGTTTTAAAGAGTCAATAAAAGATGATGTCTGAGTTACGTTTTGTTAGTCGCTCAGTCATCATCTTTTATTGCTTTGTGGCATCATCTTTTATTATTGTTTATCGTCCTTATTGTCACATATGCTTTGTCTTGCTGCAATATTTGCAAGCATGTCACTTAATACAACAAGATCAGCTGCAAGAATGGCAAGTTCGTCATCTGAAAGACATTGGGATAACTGACATGCAATTGTTGACAGAATATAAAGACTGGTGCAGTTGTTAGTGGGATTATTCACTAAAGACTCCGATGAGGTGTTTATATATATTATATGATATATGCATATATTACATTCAATTGACATTAGTATATTTATTATATAAACTAACTGTATTAAGAGATAATACAGTTATACGGTTTAAGGCAGTTTGCAAAAACACATGGCTTTTATTGAAATATAACAACAAATTGAAAAAATCGGACAAGGAGAATGAGAACATGAATATCAGACGTGCAGAAGAAAAAGACATAGATAAAGTTACTTTGCTGTTAAATCAGGTGCTTGAGTTACATGCTAAACTCAGACCTGATATTTTTAAAACTGGGACAGCAAAGTATACAAAAGAAGAGTTGAAAAATATTTTTAAGAATGATGAAACGCCTGTTTTTGTGGCAGTAGATAAAAATGATGATATTTCGGGATATGCATTTTGTGTGTTAAAAAATCAGCCATTCACAACGGTTATGAAAGAATTTAAAACTCTTTATATTGATGATATCTGTATTGATGAAAAATGTCGTGGAAAGCATGTCGGTACGAGCCTTTATAAGTATGTTTTAGAGTATGCAAGAAAGCAGGGATGTTATGATGTTACATTAAATGTATGGGAAGGTAATGACAATGCCCGGGCATTTTATGAGAAGATGGGAATGTTTGTTAAGGAAACACAGATGGAGATTATTATATGATAAACAGGGAAACGATATTATGTCCGCATTGTGGCAGTGATGATATAAGGGTAGAAAGTTATAAGGCGCTTGATAATAACCGGATATATACAAATATTAAGATTGCCTGCAACAGTTGTGATTATAAATGGAAGCTGCCGAGGGTTAAACAGGCTGTATTTTATACAAATTTAAAGCTTGGTAATGAGCAACAGGATTCAGATGTTCAAGGCAAAATGGCATCCATACCTGATATAAATGCAGTAAATGTAAGTGCGTTTGTTACAGGGATATTAGAGGTTATTATTGGAATAGTAGTTCTTGGCTTTTTGTATTTTTTATTGTTTACCAGCCCGGTGGTTAAAAGTCCTGATTACGCTGCCATTATTATTTTTAGTGTGTGCTTTATTGCATTGATACTGTCAGGAATATGTCTGATAAATATTGGCAGAAGGCACAAAAAAGATATTTCTAAGGCAGATGCGATTGCAGTAAAAAAAGATGCATCAAATATACGTGGCTTTGTATTAGCTGCTCTGTATGTGGCTGATATTTTTCAGACAATATCATGTAGAAATGAAAACGACATAAGCTGGATAGGGCTGCTTGTGATAGGATTTATTCTATTATATTTTTCTCTATATAATTTTTACAGCACAAGAAGGAACTATATTATAGCTGATAGTGAATACGTAAGTGTTGCAAGGGTGTTTGCCGCTGAAAAGAAGTATCCTGTGGCGCAGGTTGCAAAGATTTTCAGGAGTAAATACGGATATGAGTATATGGATAAGTATAATAAAGTGTTATTTAAGGTTTCCGGCAAATATAAAAATGCTGAAAAGCTAAGGCAGATGATAGTTTACCACAATCCTGAAATACAAAATGTGATGACACGTGATGTCTCAGATGAGGTGATATGCCGAAGGAGAGGCCGCAAGGTTTCAATATGCGGCAATAAGCTTACCTGTACAAATATTTTTGGCCGCTCAAGGGTATATGACCTGAACGATCTTAAGAATATGGCAGTATATGCAAATAATGGTATAAGACTGGTGTTTCCTGATAAAAAGATCACAATAGTTTCTTCTTATAAAAACTATGATAATTTTTATCGTACATTTGTGAAAAACTTGAATTTGACAAAACAGATGGAGTATTATAATTAATAAGCCTGACAGCTTGTTTAAAAAGTTAATATTAAAGAAGTTAAATGAAAGAAGGTAATCTGATGTCTTTAGTTGAAAATGAATTTCTTAAGTTTATGGAAAAGTTTGATGCCTGTCCGTTTAGAATTATATTAGGTGACACCGAACATTTAATAGGAGAGGGAGAGCCTCAGTTTACAGTTAAGTTTAACAAGGTACCAGGTCTTAGTGATCTTTTGACAAGTACATCCATTGCACTTGGCGAGGGCTATATGAATGGTGACATTGAGATTGAAGGAGACCTGTATGAGACATTGAATCTGTTTTTAGGACAGCTTGGCAAATTTTCAACAGATCATAAGAAGCTTAAAAAGCTGATTTTTTCTTCATTATCTAAGAAAAACCAGAAGGAAGAAGTTTCATCGCATTATGATATTGGAAATGATTTTTATTCAATGTGGCTTGATAAGACAATGAGTTATTCATGTGGATATTTTGACAGAGAAGATACAACTCTTTATGAGGCGCAGTGCAATAAGGTACACCGTATATTAAAAAAGCTGTATTTAAAAGAGGGCATGACTCTTTGTGATATTGGCTGCGGATGGGGATTTTTGCTTATTGAAGCTGCAAAGCTGTACAAGGTACATGGCGTTGGTATTACTTTAAGTAAGGAACAGAAGAAAAAATTTGAAGAAAGAATTAAGGAAGAACATCTTGAAGATCTGCTTGAGGTAAAACTTCTTGATTATCGTGATCTTCCTACTATTGATAAAAAGTTTGACCGTGTTGTAAGTGTTGGTATGATTGAACATGTCGGACGAGGCAATTATGAAGAATTTTTAGGCTGCGTAAAGAGTGTTCTTAAGCCGGGTGGAGTTTTTGTGCTTCATTATATAAGTGCATTAAAAGAGTATCCCGGTGATGCATGGATAAAGAAATACATTTTTCCTGGTGGAGTTGTACCGAGCCTCAGGGAAATTATTGATATTGCAGCTGAGCAGAGATTTTATACTATTGATGTCGAAAGTCTGCGTCGTCATTACAATAAGACACTTCTGTGCTGGAATAAGAATTTTCAGGAGCACAGGGCAGAGGTGGTTAAAATGTTTGATGAGCGCTTTGCACGTATGTGGGAGATGTACCTGTGTGCATGCGCAGCAACATTTATGAATGGCATAATAGATCTTCATCAGATTATATTTACAAATGATGTGAATAATGACCTTCCGATGACGAGGTGGTATTAAAGACTTTATTTTTATTAGGTAATTGCGAAACTCGCTTAGCTCGTTCGTAATCTTGATTGAAAACAAAGTAGATAATCGTAAGTTTTAGGTGCACTTTAATAAGCCTCTGGCTTTATTGAGTTGGTAAGTACTAGGCTATGA
>CAKRGM010000036.1 GCA_934330725.1 uncultured Lachnospiraceae bacterium
TATTTTACCTTATCGCAAAGAAATCAGCTTAAATTTTAGTACTATTAGTGCGAATTATTTTTACATTTCAAAGCTGAACATCTACCATCAATCTGAAATCAACCTGCCATCTGACGCATCTTTTCCACCAGCTCCTCAATCTGGACATATTTTTCCACAGCATTTACATCATTCCTGAGTGATGCTGCATGCTTCATTCCTGTTGTATACCATGCAAAATGTTTACGCATTTCACGCATGCCTGTATATTCGCCTTTTATCTCAACAAGCATACGGGCATGTCTTAGTATCATGTCACATACTTCATCAGCCCCAGGACGGCTTATTATCTTACCTGTTTTAAGATATTCACTTACCTGCTTAAATATCCATGGATTTCCTTTTGCACCACGGCCAATCATTACTGCATCGCAGCCTGTCTCTTTAAACATGCGTATTGCATCCTCACCTGTCAGGATATCGCCATTGCCTATAACCGGTATCTTTACATTTTCTTTAACTCTTCTTATTATATCCCAGTCTGCATGTCCCGAATAATACTGCATCCGTGTTCTTGCATGCACAGCTACTGCTGCTGCCCCTGACTCTTCAAGTACATGTGCAAATTCAGGTGCCACTATGTTTTCGTCATAAAATCCTGCTCTTATTTTTACAGTAACCGGCTTTTTTACTGCATTAGCCATTGCTTCGATAATCCTTCCGGCAAGCACCGGATCCTTCATAAGGGCAGAGCCTTCGCCATTATTTACTATCTTTGGAACAGGGCAGCCCATATTTACATCTATTATGTCAAATTCCCGCTCTTCCATGCGTTTTGCAATATCCGCCATTATCTGCGGGTCCGAACCGAACAGCTGCACTGATATAGGATTCTCATCCTTTGTTACCTTTAGTAATTCTTCCGTATTTTTGTTTTTATATAAAATGGCCTTGGCGCTGACCATTTCCGTATACAGCATTCCGCAGCCCATTTCTTTGCATAACAGACGAAATGGCAGGTCAGTTATACCTGCCATTGGCGCCAATGCTATATTGTTTTCTATATTAACATTTCCTATCTGCATATATTAAATAAACCTTTCATACTATTGGTCAAGATAAAATACTTTATAAAACATTTCAAGTGACTCTAAAAGTTCACGTTTTTCATACTGCATTTTCTTTATCAACATTCCACATGCTATATCATCATATAAAAGGTCATTTTCATCTGCTTCTGTTTTAAATAAAAGTGTTCCATCTTCGTCATACTCCAGTGTCAGTATTCCGCCAACCTCCTCTGTAAAAAGCACACACATGATTTTTAACTCATCTTTCACGTGGTCTGGAAGCCTGTCAAAATTCTGATTGAGATAGAATTTCTTTTCATAAGCACTTGATGCACATAAAACTATATTTTCATTAGACATATCCATATAATCCTCTCACTGATACTTCTCCGGAAATAACATTGACTATTGTCTTGTCATCTTTCTCAACTACAAGTTCGCCTTTTTCATTGATATATTTTGCAATACCGGTGAAATTGTCATTTTTACCGCTTATTATTACCTGCTTTCCGGCATTTATAAGCATCTTATTATATTCATCACGAATACTGCTTAAATCACCGGTCTCTAAAAATTTCTTATAATACTTATTGAATTCCAGTGAAAATGCAACAACCACGTCACTTCTTTTTATATGCTTTCCGGTTTCTTTATATAATGATGACGCTTTATCCTTTATCTCATCATCAAAATCTGTTGTATTTACATTAAGGCCAATACCTGTGACAACGTAATTAATATAATCAGGTTCAGCACTCATTTCCGTCAATATACCACAGACTTTCTTTTTATTTATTACAATATCATTTGGCCACTTTATATAACAGTGTCCATCTTCACCCAGCACATCATTGATAGCATTTGTCATGGCCATTGCTGCTACAATTGTAAGCATGGACGCACTTTTAGGCTGTATGTCAGGATAAAGAAGCAAAGTCATCCATATACCGCTTCCAGCCGGAGATACCCAGTTTCTGCCACGCCTTCCTCTTCCTGCTGTCTGGCATTCTGTAATAAACAATGTACATTCATGTGAGTCATCGCTGTCAGCATACTTTTTTGCCTCACTGTTTGTAGAACCGGTCTCATCAAAATATACAACCTTTTTAATAATTCCATCAGTGAAATCCAACTGACTCTCAAGTTCACTTGCTGTAAGGATATCCGGGTACTTTATGATTTTATATCCCTTGTTAGGAACTGCATCAAATTCGTAGCCTTCTTCCTTATACTGCTTTATATATTTCCATACGGCAGTTCTTGATACCCCAAGCTCATCGCAGATAACCTGTCCTGATACATAATCGTCCGCCGTCCTGATTTTTTTTAAAATTTCAGTTTTCAAATTATCCTCTTTTCCATGTCTTCTTCAGACTTCTCGCACTTTTTCAGGCCTTATATGTCTTTTTATGCTACACATAAAATTTTTTTACACCGCACTTTTATGCTGTATCTTAAGTGCATATAGAATCTGTACCTACCTCGTAATTATCGCCCAGCTGAATGTTCCCATAACCAGAAGCACTACTGCTACAACTGTAAGCACTATACCTGAAGCTTTCTTTTTGTTCATAAAATTCTTAGCAGCCGTAAGGCCGTTCATCAATGCTCCCATATAAAATATAACAGGGAAAAGGCAGGCAAGCTTACTTCTGAAAAAAAGCAGCAGAATAAATACAACACATATACCTGCTGTAAGCACTATATTGGCATAATCAATGAACATCTTTGATTTCCTGTATGACCCTGTAGTGTAATACATCTATTTCACCCTTCTATCTTTTTATATACCTTAATACATTTTAATATGCGCCAAGTGTTGCTGCCATAACGGCTTTTATTGTATGCATACGGTTTTCAGCTTCATCAAATACTACTGACTGGACTGATTCAAACACTTCATCTGTAACTTCCATCTCATCAAGACTATATTTATCATGAATCTGCTTACCAATCTTTGTCTTTAAATCATGGAATGCAGGGAGGCAATGCATAAATATTGCATTATCTGACGCATTTTCCATAACAGCCTTATTAATCTGATATGGTGTTAAATCCCTGATTCTCTTTTCCCATACTTCATCAGGCTCACCCATTGATACCCACACATCTGTATATAATACATCAGCATCCTTTGTAGCTTCCTTTACATCCTCAGAAAGTGTTACAGAACCACCGCTTTCCATGGCCCATTCCTTACACTGTGCAACCAGCTCTGCATTTGGGAAATATTCTTTGTTAGTGCATGCTGTATAATGAAGTCCAAGCTTTGCGCATACTATCATAAGTGAATTACCCATGTTATATCTTGCATCACCCATATATACAAACTTTACGCCCTTTAATCTGCCAAGCTTTTCACGGACTGTAAGCATATCGGCAAGCATCTGTGTCGGATGGTATTCATTTGTAAGACCATTCCATACAGGAACATCTGAATATTTAGCAAGTTCCTCAACTATGCTCTGTTCAAATCCACGATATTCTATACCTTCAAACATTGTTGACAATACTCTTGCTGTATCAGCTATGCTTTCTTTCTTACCGATCTGTGAACCCTGTGGATCAAGATATGTAGTTCCCATTCCAAGGTCATGTGCTGCCACCTCAAATGAACAACGTGTTCTCGTACTTGTTTTTTCAAATATAAGTGCAACATTCTTCCCCTTTAAAGGCTGCTCCACAATGCCTTTTTTCTTCTTATCTTTTAATTCTGCTGCCAAATCTATAAAATATAAAATCTCGTCTGCTGTAAAATCTTTTAATGTCAAAAAGTCTCTTCCCTTTAAATTCATCCTTAAATCCTCCTTAACTTCTCATACCATTTAAAATCTATAATAAATCACATGTCTTTATATTATCGCAATTTAATGATTTATACAACCCTATTCCTTTCCGGCCGGTCACTAATTCAAAGAGTTTTATATAAAAAAGGCTGTATACCGTTAATTGCGATATACAGCCCATTGTGTCTTATTATATTCAATTGTTACATTTATTTTAGTAAAAACAATGACCACCAATTACTGTATAACTGCTGTATGCTGAATAATTAGCGATTCTTGTTGCTCTGAATGATGTATAACTACCTATATTATTAACACCGTTTAATGCTTCCTGCGCTGCCCTTATACAATCCTGTGATCTTGGGCCTGCTGCCAGTCTCTGTGAAAACTTTGCAGATGGATTACCATTGCCATCTGAAACTCCTGAAAACTGACCTTTAGCATATATTACCGCTGAAATTGAATTCGGATATTTTGAGCTTCTCACTCTGTTTAATACTACATTTGCAACTGCAAGCTTACCCTCATAGCATTCATAACCGGATTCCCAGTCAATGATAGTTGCAAGTAAAAGTACATCATCACTTCCTGCTGCTACTGCAGTTCCTGTAGTAGTTGTTGCAGCCTTCTGCTTTGATGCCTGTGCAGCTTTTGCTGCTGCCTCGGCTGCTGCCTTTTCCTGTGCAGCTTTTGCGGCTTCTGCAGCCTTTCTTGCTTCTTCAGCTTTTCTTGCGGCTTCCTCAGCTGCTGCTTTTTCTGCAGCTTCCTTCGCCTCTGCCTCTTCATTTGTATACCCGTTCTGGGTTCCGTAATTCACACCGTTTGCATCCTGTTCAAGAGCAAGCTCATCTGCTTCCTCTCCAAAACACAAAACTTCACTTTTAACATATCCAGATACATTACCTGATGTTATCTTTGTCCATCCATCTGCTAATTCAACAACCTCTGCTGCATTTCCGTTGTAAAGTCTTCCAACTGCTTCAGAATTCTCATCTGCTGATGAATAAACAAAAGTATATGGATCAGCTATTGCAATAGCCTTTCCAATATTCTCATTTTCCTTTTTATTTGCGTAACCTGTTGCAACTGCGTCCGTTGAATATTCATCATAAGACGCTGTTAGTGTTTCTGTTCTTTTTGTTGTACTTTGCTGTTGCTCATAGGTAGGCCCCGCATCTACAACGACCGGCATAACTGGCATAAGACACATCACCATAGCTATACCTGCGCTCAATGCAGACTTGCTACTTCTAAGTTTCATTAAGTCATTCCTTTCCGGCATTGTTACAATACCTTGTCAAATTGTTACAGAATTATTACAATTTGTTACGGATGTATTTTAGCAAAGTTACACTCATTTGTCAAATTTATTGCAGTTTTTTTATTTCAAATGCCTTTGATATGGTTATTTTTTTAATTTGTGAAAAAAAACAACCATCCGGTTGCTTTAGATGGTTATTTTTTATGCAAATCTTTAATTCTTCTCAAGATTTATGGCATACTTCTCCAGGTTGACCTTTCCATCAACAACCTCAATTCCATCTGCCATAAGACGTTTTGCCTGCTCATCTGCTCCTCCAAAAGCAAATGCCCCGGACAATTCTCCTTTTGCATTTACCACTCTATAGCACGGTATTTCAGATGGATCCGGGTTTTTATGCAGAGCATTACCAACTGCACGGCACATTTTCTTATTTCCGGCAAGTTCAGCCACCTGACTGTATGTAGCTACTTTTCCCTTCGGTATCTTTTTTACAGCTTCATATATACGCTTTGTCGGGCTGTCTGTCACAATGGCATAGCTGTCTGCTATCATATTTTTTATTGCACTGTCAGGTACAGTTCCGTCAAGAATAATTGTATTCCAATTGTCCTTATTCTGGTGCCATCCCGGAATTACGGATTTAAATGCATCACGCCAGAAATCTCTCCATTCATGCGTTACTTTGACATTCAGATTAATAAATCCATCTTTCTCATATGTCCACAAAAAAGCTTTTTTACTGCCTTTTACTCTGACAAGCTGCCAGTTTGAATCATGGAATGGTGCCTCCTGATATGTATCAGGAAATTTTAATGCATATTCTAAAGCTTCTGATCTTTCTTTCACACTAACCCTCATTTCTAATCAACTTTGTTGCGATGATTGTCCACACTAATTCCCATTTCTGCGCTGTCTTACTGCCTCATATGTAAGTATTGTACATGCCATTGCCGCATTAAGTGACTCTACTTTTCCTTCCATAGGTATTCGAATAAGATGATCCGCCTTTTGGGTAATAGCATCGGTAAGTCCGTTTCCTTCATTTCCAATAAGAAATGCTGACGCTTCTTTATAATTTTCATCTGTATATATATTTTCCCCGGCAAGATGAGCGGCATACACCTTAACACCTGCTTCCTTCATTCTGTCTACAGCCGACAGCAAATCCTCTTCATAAACAAAAGGCACTCTGTATATTGATCCCATGGTTGATCTTATTGTCTTGGGGTTATAAATGTCTACAGTATTACTGCTCATCACAACTCCCGTGACACCTGCTCCTTCACCCATTCTTACAATTGTTCCAAGATTTCCCGGATCCTGCAGATTTTCAATTGCAAGTATCAGTGGATTGTCATGAAGCATCTGATCAAGTGAATATTTTTTCATTCTCACAATTGCAAGTATCCCCTGTGGTGTCTTTGTATCTGACATCTGTGCAAAAACATTGTCACTTACAACTTCAGTTTCTATCTCTTTAATTTTAATATGGTAGTCATGTATATTGTTAAATGTCTCTGAAACATATACCTTAACCAGCTGGTCATCCGGCACTTCAGACACCATTTTTATACCTTCAACAATAAACTGACTCTTTTCTTTTCTATATCTGGCCTTTTTCTGCAGATTCACCACATTTTTAACCTGGCTGCTACCCGTACTCGTAATCATACTACTCCTCGTTTCTACAACAACTTTGTTGCACTATTTACTTTGAAATACAGACTCCTACATTATACATGTAATCATCAACTGTCTTTTCCATGGCAAGTGCCTCATCTATATCATAGTCAACAAACTTACCATTCTGATGTGCTACAATTCTGTTGCTTTTACCTTCTGCCAGAAGATCTACCGCATATGCGCCCATTATTGATGCATATACCCTGTCCTTGCATGTAGGTACTCCGCCTCTTTGTATAAATCCAAGTATATTGGCTCTGGCCTCAATCCCTGTTCTTTCCTGAATTATATGTGCCATTTCTTCTGAGTTACCAATACCTTCTGCATTTACGATAATATGATGTTTCTTTCCCTTTTTCTGGCTTGCAAGCACATGTTCTACTATTTTATTTATGTCATTATCATACTTTTCCGGAATAATTATATCCTCTGCGCCTGACGCGATTCCGCTGTATAAAGCAATATACCCGGCATGTCTTCCCATTACTTCTATAATGCCGCAGCGCTCATGGGACGTTGAGTTATCACGAATCTTATCAATAGCCTCCATACATGTATTAATTGCAGTGTCAAATCCTATTGTATAATCCGTGCATGGAATATCAAGATCTATGGTTCCCGGAACCCCTATTGTATTAATGCCCTCATGGGAGAGTTCCTTTGCACCTCTGAAAGAACCATCACCGCCTATTACAACGACTCCGTCAATATTATTGGCCCTGCAGTTGTTAACTGCCTTTATCTGACCTTCCTTTTCCATATATTCAAGACATCTTCCCGCATAAAGTATTGTTCCACCGCGGTTTATTATATCTGATACACTTTTATAATCCATATCGATAATATCGTTATTTATAAGGCCTTTATATCCGCTTCGTATTCCTTTTACCTTTATTCCCTTGTCAAGTGCTGTACGCACAACTGAACGGACTGCTGCATTCATTCCACTGGAATCGCCGCCACTCGTCATAACCGCTATAGTCTTAACCTTATTTTCCATCTTTTCTCCTTATATTGGCATGTCACCTGATACATTGTTCTGCAAATAACCTGACTCAAAACCTGCCTGAATCTTTGTACACTGTACTAGGTTGTAACCACATTCTTATCCCCAAAAATATTTCTCAAATCACTTAAGAGTTCTTCTGTAATCTGTACATTTCTACTGTCTGGAAGCATAGTTCTTACATCCTCTTTTGTACAGTATATAATAACTTTATCATGTCCGTCAGAATCCTTCAACATATCAAATAACTTATGACTGTTTTGTTCATACTCTGATTTATCTTTAAATCTTATCCACAATTTTCTTGGAACATCATTAAAATCTATAATTCTGTCTGCAATAATTTTTGCATCCTCATCAGCATTTGCATTTACTTTTCCTGTTATAAATATTTTGCCTGCATTATCAATAACACTCCTGTAAGTATTATATACCCTTGGAAATACAACGACTTCCACAGTTCCCACAAGATCCTCCAGTGTAAGAAATGCCATAAGCTGTCCGGTTTTGGTAGACTTAACCGTCTTATCCATTATCATCCCGCCGATAGTCTCAGACTGTTTGTCCTTTACCTTTGGCTCGCCTGTCTCCTCATCAATCTCAAAATCAGTTGAAACTGCAGAAACATGCTTTTTCCACATTGCAGCATATTCATCGAGAGGATGTCCACTTACATACACACCAAGTACATCCTTCTCAAACGAAAGGATTTCTCCCTTTGTATACTCGCTTACGTCCGGCATCTTTACTTCAAATTCTGCTTTTGTTTCTTCATCTGCAAAATCAAATAAAGACATCTGTCCTGATATGGCATCCTTGCTTTGTTTTGCTGCATCATCAAGCAGCCGTGTATATATAAACATCATCTGACGGCGTTTATTGCCAAATGTATCAAATGCTCCTGATTTTATAAGATTTTCAAGTGTTCTTTTGTTTAACTCATTTATCATTCTGTTTATAAAATCAGACAGACTTGTAAATTTACCATTAGCATTGCGTTCTTTTATAAGAGCCTCAATTGTAGGTCTTCCAAGGCTTTTTATTGCTGAAAGTCCAAATCTTATTGCATTATCTGATACTGAAAATCCCATATCAGACTCATTTACATCAGGTGGAAGTATTTTTATATTCATCTGGCGGCACGCATATATATAACCGGCTACCTTATCTGTATTATCAACAACTGATGTCATAAGCGCTGCCATAAATTCAGCCGGATAGTATGTCTTTAAAAATGCTGTCTGGAATGATACAACTGCATAACATGCCGCATGTGATTTGTTAAATGCATACTTTGCAAAATCAATCATGTTATCATATATCTTTCCTGCCACTTTTTCATCTATTCCATTATTAATACAGCCCTTTACGCCTTCCTCTTCATTTCCATAGATAAAATTCTTACGTTCCTGTTCCATTACGTAAGCCTTTTTCTTTGACATGGCCCTTCGCACCAGATCGCTTCGTCCCCATGAATATCCTGCCAGATCTCTTACTATCTGCATTACCTGCTCCTGATATACAATACATCCATATGTAGGTTTAAGTATAGGCTCAAGCTGCGGACAATCATAAACAATATTACTCTGGTTGTTTTTTCCTTCTATATACTGAGGTATAAAATCCATTGGACCCGGTCTGTAAAGCGATATGCCGGCTATCAGGTCTTCAATATTTCGTGGCTTTAATTCCTTCATGAAGTTTTTCATACCTGCACTTTCAAGCTGGAATATACCCTCACATTTACCTGAACTTATATAGTCATATACTTTTGGATCTGCATAATCTATCTTATTAATATCAAAATCCGGATTTTTACGTTTAACAAGATCAGATGCATCGCGAATAACCGTAAGAGTTCTAAGCCCTAAGAAATCCATCTTTAAAAGTCCAAGTTCTTCAAGCGTTGTCATTACAAACTGGGCTACTACTGCTCCATCTGAGCCAACTGACAATGGCACATACTCGTCTACAGCTTTCTGGCTTATAAGTACTCCGGCCGCATGCATCGATGCATGACGCGGAAGGCCTTCAAGTCTTTTACTCTTATCTATAAGATCTTTAACCTGCGGATCTGTATCATATATACTTTTAAGATCCGGGTTAAGCTTTAATGCCTTATCTATTGTAATTCCAAGTTCTCTTGGAATCATTTTGGCTATTGTATCAACCATGGCATAAGGAAGATCAAGCACCCTTCCAACATCCTTAATTACAGCTCTTGCTGCCATTGTTCCAAATGTTACGATCTGTACCACTCTGTCCTTACCATATTTTCTTACTACGTAATCTATGACCTCCTGGCGTCTTTCATAGCAGAAATCAACGTCGATATCGGGCATGGAAACTCGTTCGGGATTCAGGAAACGCTCAAAAATAAGATTATATTTTATCGGATCTATATCTGTAATACCAAGGCAGTATGAAACAATGCTTCCGGCTGCTGAACCTCTTCCCGGTCCTACTGCAATATCATTTGTTTTTGCAAAATTAATGTAGTCCCATACAATAAGGAAATAATCGACGTATCCCATTGTTTTTATTACTGAAAGTTCATACTCAAGACGTTTCTTCTTTTCCTCAATATCGGCATCACCTTCATACCTTTTTTTCATGCCATTATCACAAAGGTAATTAAGATATGTCCATGAATCAAATCCTTCAGGCACCTCATATTTTGGAAGCTTCGTTACACCAAATTCTATTTCAACATTACAGCGCTCAGCAATCTTATGTGTGTTCGTAATTGCCTGTGGTGCATATTTAAACAGTTGTGCCATCTCTTCCGGTGACTTACAGTAATACTGTCCACCTTCATAGCGCATACGGTTCTCATCTGTAACCTTTTTTCCGGTCTGTATACACAGGAGAATATCATGGGCATCAGCATCCTCGGCATATGTATAATGAATATCATTTGTTGCAACCAGTTCTATATCAAGCTCATGTGACATCTTAACAAGCTGCTGGTTTACATAGGTCTGCTCCGGTATTCCATGATCCTGCAGTTCGAGAAAGAAATTGCCTTTTCCGAATATCTTCTCATATTTTTTAGCAGCCTCGCATCCATTTTCGTATAACCCTCTTGCAAGATTTCTCTGCACTTCACCTGCAAGACATGCACTTAACGCTATTATTCCCTCATGGTATTGTTCTAACACTTCGTAATCTACTCTTGGTTTGTAATAAAAACCTTCCGTAAAGCCACGTGACACTATCTTCATAAGGTTTGAATAACCTTTGTTATTCTCAGCAAGGAGTACAAGATGGTAATATCTGTCAGAATTATCACCTGCTTCTTTCTCAAATCTTGAACCCGGTGCCACATATACCTCGCATCCAAGAATTGGCTTTATTCCATTATCTTTGCAGGCCCTGTAGAAATCAATTACACCATACATGACACCATGGTCTGTTATTGCCATACTATCCATTCCAAGTTCTTTTGCCCTTGCTGTTATCTCTTTTATTTTACTCGAACCATCCAGTAATGAATACTCTGTATGGACATGCAGATGAGTAAATTCCATACCTTTTAACCTCACGCCTTTCTTTATTTAAGCCTTGAAAAGTCAAAGAGTGCATTTAAACCCTTTGACTTTTCCTGTTATTGTGTTCTGTTGTAAATATACGTACTTCTTATCTGGAATCAGTATCCGTATCTTCATTTTCTAATTCTTTATTTTCTGATGTTTCTTTTTCTGAAACCTGATTATCCGAAACTTCATTATCTGATGTTTCATTGTCTGATGTTTCATTATCTAAAGTCTGTTGTTCTGCCACCGGTTGTGGTGAGTCTTCTTTTTTTAGATTAACAGTTCCTTTAAGGCTCTTATCTTTTTCCTCTATGCTCTTCCAGAAATTATCATCTTCAACTGCTTCCTTATTAACTGTTGATGAATATGTTCCATCTTCATTAAATGAAACACTCTCTGCGACTTTCTCTGACTTGGTCATGTTATCTGTATCAACCGGTTCCGGAATTCCCTTTTCTCTTCTGTATATCTTCATAAATTCTTTTCCGGTAATCGTTTCTTTATCATATAAGTACCTGGCGATTGCATCAAGCACGCTTCTGTTTTCACATAACAATTTCTTTGCCTCTTCAAAGCATTTTTTAAGAAGCAGTTTAACCTCTGTATCAATCATCGCAGCTGTCTTATCTGAGCAGTTAAGACGTGCACTTCCATCAAGATACTTACTTTCTACAGTCTCAAGACTCATAAGTCCGAATTCATCTGACATACCATACTGTGTGATCATTGCCCTTGCAATCTGCGTTGCCTTCTCTATATCATTTGAAGCACCGGTTGTAACCGTATCAAATACCACTTCTTCCGCTGCACGTCCGCCAAGAAGTGTAACAAGACGTGTAAGAAGCTCATCTTTTGTCATAAGATATTTTTCTTCTTCCGGAACCTGCATTACATAACCTAATGAACCCATTGTTCTTGGAACGATTGTAATCTTCTGTACAGGCTCTGAATTCTTCTTTAATGCTGTAATAAGCGCATGACCAACTTCATGATATGCAACTGTACGTTTTTCTTCTTTACTTAATATTCTGTCCTTCTTTTCCTTACCTGCTATAACAACTTCAACGGCTTCAAACAGGTCTTTTTGTGAAACGACCTTTCTTCCGTCCTTAACAGCTGCTATTGCTGCCTCATTAATCATATTGGCAAGATCTGAACCTACTGCTCCGCTTGTTGCAAGTGCTATAGCCTCAAGATCTACTGTGTCATCCATAAGAACATCCTTTGAATGAACCTTTAATGTATCAATTCTTCCCTTAAGATCAGGCTTATCTACAATAATTCTTCTGTCGAAACGACCAGGTCTTAAAAGTGCCTTATCAAGTACTTCAGGTCTGTTTGTAGCTGCAAGGATAAACAAGCCCTTTGATGAATCGAAACCATCCATCTCGGCAAGCAGCTGGTTAAGTGTCTGCTCACGTTCATCATTTCCACCGCCATATCTTGAATCACGACTCTTACCTATTGCATCAATCTCATCTATGAAAATAATACATGGTGCCTGTTTCTGCGCTTCTTTAAATAAATCCCTTACTCTTGATGCACCTACACCAACAAACATTTCGACGAAATCTGAACCTGCAAGAGAAAAGAATGGTACTTTTGCCTCACCTGCTACTGCTTTTGCAAGAAGTGTTTTACCTGTTCCCGGAGGACCTACAAGCAATGCACCCTTTGGAAGCTTTGCACCAATGTTTGTATATTTATCAGGATTATGAAGGAAATCAACTATTTCGGTAAGAGATTCTTTCGCTTCATCCTGTCCTGCAACATCCTTGAATGTAACACCTGTTTCCTTCTGGACATATACCTTGGCATTGGACTTGCCAACACCCATTCCGCCCATCATTCCACCACCCTGTGAAATCTTTCTGTAAACAAATGTAAACATTACTGCTATCAGCACAAATGGAAGCACATATACAAAAATAAACTCAATAATTGATGCCCCCTGTGCAGGTATATCCCCGGAGAACTTTATTTTCTTATCCTTAAGTGTCTGAACAAGCTGTGTGTCATTTACATAGCCTGTATAATACGTATAAGAAACCCCTGTGATATTAGTAATATCCTTATTATCAGATGATGTCTCATTCTTTGGCTTTATAAGTATTCTGTCAGAATCAAGCTCAACCTCTGATACCTCATCCTTATCAAGCATTTCCATAAATTCTGTATACGTTATTTCCTTATTAGTTGCATCCTTATACATTGAATTCAAAAATGAAATTCCCAGCATTGTAATTATGGCTGCAACAATAATTATAATCACCGTATTAATGTTTTTAGGCTTTTTGTCATTATTGGAATTATTACCATTATTCAGATTATTCCTGTTATTGTTATTACCGTAGTTGTTGTCCATTGTCTCCTCCCGTCTGCGGTCGTATTTATATTAAGTATAAACCGGAAATATCTCACTTATATATAACAGTATCATATAACATACCACATCATACCGTATAACATTGTCAGAATTATATTTCCGTATGAGATAATTATTATTATCTTAAACTAACTTAAATTTAATTATAAATATTATGTTTGCATAAATCAATAAAAAAAGCCTAAAACTAAAATTAAACATCCATTATTATTTATGTAAAAATATTTTTAAAATATGTGTGGAAATTAATTATATTTAGTTGTATAATATTATTAATATTGCAAAGAATCATAGCCGGTAGTGAATTAATATGCTGCCGGATATTTGTTTTTACAGCATATTGCTGCAATATATTTTGTTTTTTATCATTTGTGATAATAGCATTTTATGATATCAGGGTCTAAAGGTCTAAAGCCGTTTATGCTTGCACTATATGAGTTTTTACCCTGACATCATTTTATTACAAAATAATCAAAATAAAAGTAATTTCAAACAGCCTAACAGGCAGAATGGAGGAAACAATGCCCGTAAAATACGTATTTGTAACAGGTGGTGTCGTATCAGGCCTTGGAAAAGGTATCACTGCTGCATCTCTTGGACGTCTTCTTAAAGCTCGTGGTTTTTCAGTAACCATGCAGAAATTTGATCCTTATATAAACATTGATCCAGGTACAATGAATCCAATCCAGCACGGTGAAGTTTTCGTAACTGATGACGGAGCTGAAACAGACCTTGACCTTGGTCATTATGAAAGATTTATTGATGAAAGTCTTAATAAGAACTCAAATGTAACTACCGGTAAAGTCTACTGGTCAGTTCTTCAGAAAGAAAGACGTGGTGATTTTGGTGGAGGCACTGTTCAGGTAATTCCTCATATCACTAATGAAATAAAGAGCCGTTTCTACCGTGATTATTCTTCAAATGATACTAAAATCGCCATCATTGAAGTAGGTGGTACAGTCGGTGATATAGAAAGCCAGCCATTCCTTGAAGCAATAAGACAGTTCCAGCACGAAGTTGGAAGGGAAAATGCGATTCTGATTCATGTAACACTTATTCCTTACCTTAAAGCATCGGGAGAAATGAAGACCAAACCTACACAGGCAAGTGTCAAGGAACTTCAGGGTATGGGTATCCAGCCTGATATTATCGTATGCCGTACAGAGCTTCCTATGGAAAAAGGCATAAAAGATAAGATTGCACTGTTTTGTAATGTTCCTAAATCACATGTTTTGCAGAATCTTGACGTTGAAATTCTTTATGATGCTCCACTTGCAATGGAAGAAGAACATTTAGCCCAGGTTGCCTGTGAATGTCTTAACCTTGAGTGTCCACAGCCGGATCTTGAAGAGTGGAAAGCTATGTGTAAAGCATGGAAGAATCCGACAAAGAATGTTGAGGTTGCTTTAGTAGGTAAATATACTCAGCTTCATGATGCATATATCAGTGTTGTCGAAGCTCTTAAGCATGGCGGTGTAATCAATTCAGCTGCTGTAAATATCAAATGGGTTGACTCAGAGACAGTTACAGCTGATAATGTAGATGAAATATTAGGCGATGTATCAGGTATAATTGTTCCAGGTGGCTTTGGCGACAGAGGCATTGAAGGAATGATACAGTCTATAAAATATGCACGTGAGCACAAAGTACCATTCCTTGGTCTGTGCCTTGGAATGCAGTTATCAATTGTTGAATTTGCACGTGACGTTATTGGATATGATGATGCACACAGTACAGAGTTAATGCCTGAAACTACTCATCCTGTAATTCACCTTATGCCTGACCAGGAAGGCATTGACGATATCGGTGGTACATTAAGACTTGGTTCTTACCCATGTACACTTGATAAAGACAGTATTGCATATGAATTATATGGAGAAGAAACAATACACGAAAGACATCGTCATCGTTATGAAGTAAATAATGATTATCGTAATGTTCTTACAGAAAATGGCATGCGTCTTTCAGGTATATCACCAGATGGCCGTATTGTTGAAATGATTGAAATCAAAGATCATCCTTGGTTTGTTGCGACTCAGGCTCATCCTGAACTTAAATCAAGACCAAACAGACCACATCCATTATTCAGAGGCTTTATTGCTGCTTCATTAAAATATCAGGATAAAGATAAATAAATTATTTATTTTTAAGGTGTGCCATAAGGCCCATCTTAAAAATAAAACTGCCGCCTAAACAATTAAACCTGTTTAGGCGGCAGTCTTATTTTATTTTTATATTTTTTAATTTTCAGTGATTACAGCCATACGCATTTTATTTTTTCCTAATGTATACTCCTTTATATCGTACATTAAATTAAGAGATTCGTCTTCAAACTGCAGTCTATTATCTTTATATATAAATTTCCCCTTAGACATACCTTTTGATATTCCATCTCCGGTAACTTTCGCATAAGCTTCTTTGAGAGTCCAGAGTCTTAAAAATCTGCTATGGAACTCTTCCTCACTGAGATTTTTAACACTATATACGGAACCGGAATCTGCAATATTAAGCCAGCTGCATTCATCTGGTGAAAAGAAATGCTTTGCAATGCCAATCGCATCTTTACTCTTTCTTAAACCCTCTATATCAATCCCAACATTATGGTCAGATACCACACAGACTGCATACTGCCCTGAGTGAGCTATATTGTAATGTATCTGTGGATAATCTGTAAAATATGGCTTCCCTTTTTCTGATATTTCAACGTTATAATCATATTTCTGTTCATATTGATATACTGCTGATTTAAGCTCTGTATATTCTATCTCATCAGCTGTCTTTGTTGTATCTGTCGCAGAATCAAACATTTTTAATGCCCTGTTAAGGATAATACCGGCTGCAATACTGCGCTTCTTATCAGCAGGCATTTTCATTTTATCTGTCTTTTTTCTTCTATACGCCGGAACAAGTCCATAAGCCTTATCATACAAAGCATCCGTAAACTGTTCAATATCAGCTGCAAGTATAATCATAACAATCACCGTTTCTAAATAAATAATATCTAATCTGAAAATTGCTATATGCTTTCTGAAAATAATTCTATATCATTTTCCAAATAATTAATATCCAAGATAATAATACGGAAGCAGAAGTCTTCCTATATATTTTGCAAATGGAACAACAGTTGTTATATTTACAAATACAGGGCATATTACAAGCGATAATATAACAAGTACCGGAATAAGTGATATCATAATATTGATATTCTTTATTATAAGGCAAAGTATTGTTCCAAATATAGTAATTGCCAGTATGTACAGAATCATATTCAGGAGTTCTGCCGGAAATACAGCTGTTTTAGTTACTCCCATCGTAATAAGTGCATCAGCTGCAAATAAAAATGTCGGTATAAATACATACATCATCCTCACTGGAATTCTCATGTTATATGGAACTGTAACAAGAACGCCCTTATCATAGTCACTTTTCCACATAACTGCACCAAACAGTCCCGCAATATAAACAAATATTATAAGTATTCCACGAATTGGAAATGTTACTGCTGCCTCTTTCATTGCAACCGTTTCATCACCGGATTCCAGATCATCATTTAACATTTCAAATTCCAGATGAAAAGTTATATCCGAATCCGCATATTTTTCATAACTTTTTTTAACTACTTCAACCGCATCAGAATTAATATTTTTAAACATTTTACTTGAAGCTGCATAATTGACTGCTATATTTTTTCCATAAGCCTTAAACATCGATGCAAATACAATTTCATCTGCCATTGAAGATACATAGCCTGCTGTATCATTTACACGGATAATACAGCCCTCATAGGATTTCCTGTCAAGTTTCTTTGTTATATCCTGTGAAAACACATAGCCACATTCTGAATCGCCTTTTGATATATCCTGTACCAGCTTATCGTGTGATTCCTCTTTATAAAATTCCACACTGTAATCACCATTGACAAGCTGCTCTATAGTTTTAACAGTAGTTTCATCATTATCATACGCTGTCAGTCCGACCCTTGGTTTACCATTTTCTGACATTTGCGGTATATTTACCAGAATTGCTGAAATCAAAGGCAGCCCTATAAGGAATATAATAATTGCCGGGTTTTTGAGCTGACGCTTAGTTAGCAAATACAACCAAACCATTATCTTTTTCATCTGTTTACCCTTTCTATCACTGCAGTAATTCCCAAAAATACCAAACTATATATAACATTAATAATTATACATGAAAATGTAATGCAGCCTGTCAGTATCTGCCCGCACAATTTAAAGAAATATGCTGTAGGCAATACTTTTCCTGCATCTGCCACTATTGATGGAAGCATGGAAGCCGGCATAAAGCAGCCTGACGCAAACATCATTACCATTGAAAGAATAAAAAGAACCAGAATTCCTGCAACCTGGCTGTTCGTAGCCTTAAATATAACACTTACCATTGAAAATAACGAAAAAATGAGGACAAAGATTCCAAACAGGCCTGTAAAGACCGTTTTTATATCTGTTTTTAAGATTTGTGAAACATACGGAAATCTTATTGAGGCAAGTCCTGACATTATATATACAAATCCCAGTATACAAAAATACACAATTGTAATTCCAAGTATATTAAACAAATTTAATGTACCATATTTTATACCTCTTCTGTATAATGCCGTATTAAGTGTCCTGTTTTTATTGTGTAGTAATGAAACACATGTTATTCCGCTGAGTATAAAAAACATTACAATTCCTGTACAAATATAAAACTGTGTTGTCGACAGCTGACTTATTCCATCCTGTTTCTCAGCCTTGAAATATATACCTCTGTTTAAAGCATATAAAAAATATTCATTATTTATCTGATTTTCCACCTCAATGACTTTATCCTTTGTTTTCAGGTATTTCCAGCTGGCATCATCCAGTGCATATACTCCGGCCTGTGCCGTACTAAGATCTGAAGCTCCGGCCATAATCATTTCCCTGAAAAGTGCAGATTCTGTATTCACACCACTCTTTGCAAATACTATCTTAGCCGGATTATTTGTTCCATTTAAAATTCCACCTACAAATTCTTCAGGCAGAAGTATAACTGCGGTTAATTCACCATTCCGCAGTCTCCTTAATGAGCCTTCTTTATCATATGTCTGCTCAAATTCGCAGACATTTTTAACTGTATCAATATCCCCAAGAAAATTAAATGTAAGGTTCGTCTGTTCATTTTCCCAATCACTGTTCGTTTCCGGAACTACAACAGCTACACGCATTCGTGATGCATCATCCGTATTTTCAAACATCATTGATGAACATATACCAGCGAGGACAACTATTACCGCAAAAAGTACAGTTCCAAGTAATATCTTAGGCAGTGATTTAAATATTCCCTTTATCTGAAGCTTCGCAAGCATTAAATATTTCTGCATACGCCACCACCTATAACTTCCATAAGCTCATCGATATCAGGATGTCCTGCAAGTTCAGCGAGTTTTCCATCCTTTAAAAGATACATCCTGTCGCAAAGTTCAAGTTCTGTTTCCTCATGACTTGTTATGATAACTGTCCCGCCCTGGGCTATATAATTCTTTAAATAACGCTTTATATCCTGTTTACAGACAATATCAAGCGATGCTCCCGGTTCGTCCATTATAAGAATCTCGGGATTATTTGCAACAGCACAGGCAATACTCAGACGCTTCTTCATACCACCTGATAATTTTTTTACAGTCTTATCAATAAATGCTGTGACGCCAAATGCTGCAGGTGCTCCACTTATAAGGTCTTCCTCTAACCTTCTGTCTGACTGTGCATACCAGAATCTCAGATTATCCCTTACTGAAAGTTCTTCCATAAGTGGATTTTCCTGTGGTACATACCCCACCTTGTCTGTAAAAAGCTTTCTTTTATTAAGTGCATTTTCACCATCATATATGACCTCGCCTGATGTAGGCTTATGACTTCCTGAAAGTATTCCAAGAAGTGTGGATTTTCCGCAGCCGTTAGCCCCAACTATCCCGATACACTCACCTCTGTCAGCATAAAAAGACACGTCAGATAAAACAACCTGCTTTCTGTACTTTTTTGCAATATCTCTAACCTCAATAAAAGGCATCTGTCAACCTTCTTTCTCTTTCATATTCATATAATAAATAATACAGCACTTTCTTATTGCGTACTTTCAATTCTGCACATTCTTATCTGTACTTTTTATTCTGCGCTTTCTGCACTTGCAAATGTACTGTTATAAAGCTTTGTATAAAATCCGTTCATCTTAAGTAATTCATCATGATTACCCTGCTCTATTATTTTTCCATCCTTCATGACAAGTATCCTGTCGGCATTCTGAATTGTTGAAAGTCTGTGTGCAACAATAAAACTTGTCTTACCCTGCATAAGTTTTGCAAATGCATCCTGTATTTTTAACTCAGTTCTTGTATCGATGGATGATGTAGCCTCATCAAGAATAAGCATTGCAGGGTTACAAAGCATTACCCTTGCAATACACAAAAGCTGCTTCTGTCCCTGTGAAAGGCTTCCTCCATCCTCTGCAATCACTGTATCATAACCATTTGGCAGCCTCTTTATAAAGCCGTGTGCATACGATGCTTTAGCAGCTTCAATAATCTCCTCATCTGTTGCATCCGGCTTACCCATAGCAATATTTTCTTTGATTGTTCCTGCTTTCAGCCACGTATCCTGAAGAACCATTCCATATGATGATCTGAGTGAATATCTTGTCAGGTCTCTTATATCTATATCCGAAACACTGATTGAACCTGCATTTACATCATAAAAACGCATCAACAGATTAATTATTGTAGTTTTTCCACATCCTGTAGGACCAACAATTGCAATCCTCTGTCCACTCTTAACATCAAGATTAAGTTCCTTTATAAGTTCCCTGTCGGGATCATATGAAAAACTTACGTCTTCAAGTTTTACCCTGCCATTGCACTGTTTTAAATCTACAGCATGCTCCGGCTCAGGCACCTCAGGTTTTTCTTCAATAAGTTCAAACACCCTGCCTGCACATGCCAGTGCGTTCTGAAGTTCCGTAACAACGCCTGATATTTCGTTAAATGGTTTGGTATACTGATTTGCATAGCTTAAAAAACACGAAAGCTGTCCAACTGTAATACCGTCATTAATTACTGATATAGCACCAAATACGGCAACACCTGCATATACAAGGTTATTTATAAAACGTGTAGATGGATTTGTTATTGATGAATAAAATATTGCTTTTACCGAACATTTCTGGAGCCTGTCATTTATTTCGTCAAATCTCGCAAGCGATTCATTTTCATATCCAAATGCCTGAACTACTTTCTGTCCACCAATCATTTCATCTATTATTGCAGTCTGTTCACCTCGTATTTCTGACTGTTGTCTGAACATAACATAAGTGTGTTTTGCAATAAAGTTGGCAACAAACATTGAAAGCGGTGTAAGAACTATAACTGCAAATGTTATTTTTACATTTATGGAAAACATGAATCCAAGTGTTCCAAATATTGTAAGCACTCCTGAAAAAAACTGTGTAAATCCCATGAGAAGACCATCTGAAAACTGATCAACATCAGCGATTACACGACTTACAATTTCACCATAAGAATGTCCGTCAATGTATTTTAAAGGAAGTATCTGTATTTTTTCAATTGCTTCATCTCTTATATCCATTGATACGTGATAGGTTATTTTATTATTGCATATATTCATTATCCACTGTGAAAGTGCCGTTATTCCTATAACAGTACCTATCTGTATAAGTATCTTTGAAATATCACTAAATAATACATTTCCAGGTCCCACTATTTTATCAATTGCACGACCAATAAGAATCGGCACATATAATGAGGATGCAACCGTAATAGCCGCCATAACAAGTGAAAGTGCTAAAAACAGCCAGTACTTTTTGATTCTAAGCAGTACCTTCCCGGCGATATGTTTATTTTTACTTATTGATTTTGTATTCTTATTATCTGCCATGTCTTACGCCTCCTTCTTATACTGTGAATAGTAAATTTCCTGATAAACTTCACAGCTTTCAAGAAGTTCCTTATGAGTTCCGATTCCAGCCACTTTACCATCATCAAGCACAACTATCTTATCTGCATTCATAAGTGATGCTGCCCTTTGGGATACTATAAACAGGGTTGGTTTAGGATTCATATGTGCAATGGCTTTTCTTAAATTGGCATCTGTCACCAGATCGAGTGCAGACGCACTATCATCAAGTATAAGTATATCCGGTTTTCCTACAAGTGCTCTTGCAATTGTAAGTCTCTGCCTTTGTCCACCTGAGAAATTTTTACCGCCCTGGTCAACATATGCGTCAAGCACGCCATTCTCTTCCATAACAAAATCCTTTGCCTGGGCCGTTTCTAATGCCTGCATTATTTCTTCATCCGTTGCATCCTTTTTACCCCAGCACATATTCTGCCTTATGGTTCCTTTAAACAGCAATGCTTTCTGCATAACAACGCCTACTTTATTGCGGATATATGGTATCTGATAATCTTTTATATTTTTTCCATCAATCAGCACTTCCCCATCCGTAGCATCATAAAAACGTGGAATCATATTTACAAGCGTTGACTTTCCTGAACCGGTTCCGCCTATGATACCAATTGTCTCACCCTTCATAACTGTAAAGTTTACATTACTTAAGGACTCATCTCCGGCACCTTTGTAACGTATGCTTACATTTTTAAATTCAACAGCGGGAATATTTTTTTCATTTGCTGCTGCCTGAAAACTGCTGATATCGTTTCCATCGCATGTTCCCGATTTCATACTGTTTTCAATCTTAAATATACTGTCAATTCTGTTAGCACAGGCGAGAGATTTTGTAATATTGATGATAAGATTGGCAAGCTTTATAAGTTCAACAAGTATCTGCGTCATATAATTATATAATGCAACAACCTGTCCCTGTGTAAGTGAACCTTCATTTACACGGATTGCCCCTGTCCATATAAGAGCTATAATTGCTACATTTACAACAACATACGTAAGCGGATTCATAAGACCTGATATTTTACCAACAAACTTCTGCAGATGATTAAGCTTTTTATTCTCTTCCTTAAACTGTCTTACCTCATCCTGCTGTTTATTAAATGCCCTTATAACACGTACACCTGACAAATTTTCATGTGTTATTCCAAGTATCTTATCAAGGCTGTTTTGTACATTTCTGTACATGGGTTTTGTTGAAAGCATTATTCCAAAAACGATTATGCTAAGAACCGGGATAGTTGCAACAAATACAAGTGCAGCTTTCCAGTCTATCATAAATGCCATTATCATGGCACCAAATACAATAAAAGGTGAACGAAGAAAAAGTCTTAATACAAGATTGACACCGTTTTGTACCTGATTGATATCACTCGTCATTCTTGTAATAAGTGTAGACATTCCTGTAACATCCATTTCAGTAAATGACAGTCCCTGAATATGTTTAAAAAGGTGATGTCTCATTCCGGTTGTACATCCCACCGCTGCCTTAGCCGAAAAATACTGTGCTGTTATAGAACATGTAAGACCTATGACTGCAAGTCCTACAAGCATAAGACTCATCTTTGCAATATATCCTGTATCTCTTGTTGCAATACCAATATCAATTATCTGTGCTACCACAAGTGGTACAAACAATTCAAAAAGTGCTTCCAGCATCTTAAACAGTGGTGCCAGAACACATTCTTTTTTATAATCCCTTAAATATATCCATATGCGTTTCATACTAATCTCCATTCCGGCGTCTCTTTTAAGACACGCACTAAATTTGTGTTAACTGCAATATTTTCATCATATTGGTAAATGAATAAATTCTTCTGCTCTCAAACATCTCACTATATTTTGAGAAATTCGTATATGAGTGCTCAAACTGACGCGAATACAGATGTGCAATATTTATCTGTTCCTTTTTTGAAAGTTCTCCGCCGTTCTCATTCCATACAGCTATATCAGCACATTTAAGTATGGCAAATCCCACAACTGCATTTTTCATTTTTAACAGCACATCATAGTCATTTACAGCATCAAGAAAATACCTGTATATATAATAGACTATTATCTGTTCATATTCAAACTGCCTGTCCTTATAATACTTATTGAATTCTCTGGTTATATCTGTCATATCACCAGCTTTTCCACGATTATCAAGACCTGCCTTAAATTTCTTTATGATATCACAGTATTTAAGCCACTCTGAATTAATGACCTCCATACCTGTAAATTCATCAAAATACTTAAAAACTGCATTATATGCGGCATAATTATTCTCATCCGAATAAGCTTTATATAGTGAAATCAGTCTTCTTTTTATATATTCGCCGGATTTATATCTTTTTGAAATTCCAACTATAAGATCTGTCCTGTCATTATCAATTTTTATCTGGAGTTTTTTTGAAAAATCAAGCAGAAGCATGAGTCTGTCCTCAATTTTAAGATCTCTGTCCTGTGCTATTTTATATGCTGTATTTCTTGCCGTAATAAGTCCCATATAAAGCATTGGATCTATGTCATTATACATAGATACCGGTTTATCATCTTCATTCACAACAAATTCCAGCTTATCTTTATAATTAAATATTATCTCACCTGCAGTTATACAGGACGGTGCAATACCTATTTCTCTCACACTTCCATATTCATTTATAAACCTTGGAAATTCTGCACATGTATCACAGAGCCGGTCTTCCCCCAGCTCTGTATAAAGATCACACAGATTGCGGTTATTTAAAAAAGGACACCGGCCATTGTTTAATGTGAATGTACACCCACCATCATCTGATGGAACCATTACACCCTTAAGTCGCTTGCCAAACTGTCCTTTAACCGTCTTATAATATTTGTACGAATCTGCATCGACATCAACATCCCAGCCCGCACAGCATGTATCTGTGCAGGCTCCGGCGATGCATTTAAATTTTGAATAATATTGTGGTGTCCTAATTTTCATTTTGTGTATCACTGTAAACCGGCTCTCCCGTCTGTGGATTATAACCGATTATCTTTCTTTCATTACCATATGAATTGTTACTCTGATATTGTGGCTGTGCATTCATGTCTGCCTGTCCATTATCATACTGTGGCTGATTATTCATCCCCACCTGACTATTATCATACTGTGGCTGATTATTCATTCCTGCCTGTATATTATTGTACTGTGGCTGATTATTCATTCCTGCCTGTACATTATTATACTGTGGCTGATTATTCATTCCTGCCTGTATATTATTGTACTGTGGCTGATTATTCATTCCTGCCTGTACATTAT
>CAKRGM010000037.1 GCA_934330725.1 uncultured Lachnospiraceae bacterium
TTTTACCTTATCGCAAAGAAATCAGCTTAAATTTTAGTACTATTAGTGCGAATTATTTTTACCTTTCAAAGCTGACTAAAACACTGCTGGGTTGACGTATTCTGCATAAATGTAATATACTTGAATATTGCATAAGCTACTGTTAAAACAAGAATTATCATTACAACAATATATATGCATGCAATATTAGATAACTTTGCCTTTACTTTCGATTGTTTCTTCATTTTTTGTTCTCACTTTTTCTTAACAAACATACAAAAAACAAAATCACCTTACAGGTCAGCCCCCTGCAGTAATTTCATTTTTCACCAAACAAATAACTCTGTACAACTTCCTCAATCTGCTGCATGTATTCATCAAAAACATCTTTATTTGATGGCAGACATGCATCTTCTGACATCTTATCTACCATTGTAAAAAGAATCCTCGCCATTACTTTGTAACTGGCTCTTTTTTTCACTCCCTGGACCTTCTTTAATACCAGTTCAATATTGTCTATCACCTTATCCGTATTCTTAATATATAGTTCTCCCAGTTTTTTATTATCCTGTGCAAGCAGCTGGCATTCACTAAAAAAACGTCCTGTATTTACAGATCTTTCCATCTGCGACCGGATATATTCTCTTATTGCACTGTCTTTGTCTTTAGACTCCTCAAGTGCCTTTCCAAGCTGTATGACTCCATCGGCTGAACCATTATGATATTGCCGTGTGAGCTCATAATACACTGCCATTTTATCTTTATAATAATTATAAAAATTCCCGACAGATATCCCCGCAAGCTTTGCTATTTCCTTAGTATTCGTATTAAAATAACCCTTTTCGCAAAATAACTTCCATGCCGCCGTATCAATTTTCTTTTTACTTTCAATGGTACGCTTCTGAACCTTTCTTTCCGCCATATTTATATATTCCTCACCTGAATTTACTTATTATAATTTTAATTCATAACTATACATTTGTCAAAAAATGAATTAAAGTTCATTTTTCTGTTGACATCATAAAACTATACGCATATAATCGAATCTGAACTAAAGTTCATTTTTATCCTAAGGAGATTATGTCATGAATTCCCAAAAATTATTCAACCGGAATTTTACAATTATTGCTGTGGGGCAATTTATTTCACTGCTTGGCAACAGTCTGCAGCGTTTTGCTTTTTCACTTTTTATTCTGGATCTTACAGGCTCTGCAATGATATTTTCGATTATTGTCGCAGTTACATTTTTACCACAGATTCTGTTTTCACCATTTGGTGGTGCCATTGCCGACCGTTTTAGTAAAAAATGGATTATGGTAATTTTAGACAGCATATCAGGACTGATGCTTCTGGCCTTTTACTTTTATTTTTCAAACACACAGAATATATCATGCCTTATGATAGGAATTCTTATGTTTTTAATGACAATTATACAAAGCATTTATGACCCGGATGTTCGTGCTTCAATTCCCTGTGTAACTTCTGAATCTAATCTGTCTGGCGCAAACAGTGTAGTCAGCATCATATCGGCTTTAACAAATATGCTTGGTCCCGTTGCTGCAGGATTTTTATATGGATTATACGGAATAAAAACGATTCTTCTTATTAATACAATAAGTTTTCTTGTTTCTGCCATTATGGAACTGTTTATCATACTTCCATTTAATAAAACAGCTATGACTGACAATGTATTAAAAGTATTTGTAAATGATATTAAAGATGCCGGTTTCTTTCTTATACATACAAAACCAATAATCTTTAAAATGATTGTAATATCCAGCAGTCTGAATCTGTTCCTGACTCCTGTCTATTCAGTAGGCATGCCTTATATGGAAAAGATTGTTTTTGGAGTATCAGATCAGCTCTACGGATTTGCAGAAGGCCTGGTTGGTGCAGGAATGATTATCGGTGCTCTTATTACCGGTGTGATATCCAAAAAGATTCCATTTGAAAAACTGTATAAATATTTTTATGCGGTAACTTTTTCAATTGTAATAATGGGTGCATGCACTTTACCAGTTATAATGTCTGCAACCGGTCCAAGCTATACTTCATACGTAATGTTTACCGCAAGTGCATTTATACTTTCCGTAGCAATCTCTATCGTTAATATACTATGCATGACATACCTTCAGAAAGAAATCGATATAAAATATATGGGAAAAGCAATGGCACTTACAATTGCAATGTCAAATTCACTTTATCCTTTAGGTCAGATTTTCATTGGCGGATTATATAATATATTTTCATCAGCACTATGGTTTACATATGCAATTATAACAATATGTGCCCTGGTAATTACAGTTATAATGAAAGGGATGCTTGTTAAGGAGTTTCCAGAACGTTAGAAAATAGGGGGGTAGGTGCAAAAAAAGAAAGTTTCAGTACTCCGTTTATTTAGTCGTACTTCAACTTTCTTTTTTTGCACCCTGCCAGCCTCTATTTGCATAGATAAGCAAGCTTCACAATCTCCGCTTGTTTAGTCGTTCTTCAACTTTCTTTTTTTGCACTCTGCCAGCCGCTATTCGCATAGATAAGCAAGCTTCACAATCTCTGTTTGTTTAGTCGTTCTTCAACTTTCTTTTTTTACACCCTGCCAGCCGCTATTCGCATAGATAAGCAAGCTTCACAATCTCCGTTTGTTTAGTCGTTCTTCAACTTCCTTTTTTTGCACCCTGCCAGCCGCTATTCACATAGATATCACATAGACGGAGGCTGGAAAATAACAAATTTATAAGCAGCGAGAGCGTGCCTGCGTTAAATTTGTTATTTTCCCACTTACAACTCTTTACCCGCACTGCGTATTACTTCACATGTATGCTCAATTTCTTCATCGGTATGCTGCATTGACAAAAATTGTATTTCGTACTGTGACGGTGCAACGTAGATTCCATGATTTAACAGATAATGGAAGTATTTTGCAAACATTTCTGTATCTGATGTTGATGCTGTTTTAAAATCTATAACCTCTTTATCTGTAAAGAATATGCTGTAAAGTGAACCAGCACGGTTAACACATGCATTTGGAAATGCCTCTTTTAATGCAGTTGTTATCTTTATTGCATTTTCTTCAAGCTTTGCATATTTATCTTTGTTTTCCATAAGTTTTGTAAGTGTTATGATTCCGGCTGCTGTTGCAACAGGATTTCCTGACAAGGTTCCTGCCTGATAAACGCTTCCGACCGGTGAAACCATTTCCATGATTTCTCTTTTTCCACCGTACATTCCCATTGGCATACCTCCGCCAATAATCTTTCCAAGGGTTGTCATATCGGGCTTAATGCCATAATATCCCTGTGCTCCGCCAAGTCCCATTCTGAAGCCTGTAATAACCTCATCAAATATTAATACTGTTCCGTTTTTTTCTGTAATATCTCTTAAAAATTTAAGAAAACCTTCTTTTGGAGGCACGCATCCCATATTGGCTGCAACAGGCTCAACAACTACTGCTGCAATCTGTTCAGGATATGCCTCAAATAAAGCTTTAACTGACTCTGTATCATTATAATTTGCCAGAAGTGTAGTCTTTGTATAACCTGCCGGTACTCCTGCACTGTCAGGTGCACTTTCAGTCATTGCTCCTGACCCCGCCTTTACTAAAAGTCCATCGGAATGGCCATGGTAACAGCCCTTGAATTTTATAATATAATCACGCTTTGTGTATCCTCTTGCTGCACGAATTGCACTCATTACAGCCTCTGTACCTGAACTTACGAGTCTAAGCATCTCAACTGAAGGAATATTTTTCGTGATCAGCCTGGCAAGCTCAAGCTCCTTACCTGTAGGAGCTCCAAATGAAAGGCCGTTATCACATGCCTGTTTAACAGCATTTATTACATCATCATCGGCATGTCCAAGAATTGCAGGTCCCCATGAATTAACATAGTCAATGTATTCATTTCCATCGACATCATATACATGAGATCCTTTTGCACGCTTAATAAATACAGGTGTTCCACCAACCGAACCATACGCACGGACAGGACTGTTTACACCACCCGGCATATATTTTACTGATTCACTAAATAACTTTTCTGACTGAAAGTTTTCCATCTGTTTTTTCCTCCTGTTATCTAAATCCATTTTTTAAGATTATCAAATGTATCAAAAACTGTCTTCATACTATCAACATCAAGCTCTTTTTTTAGTGTGAATATCATCTTTTCAAAAGAGACCCTTCCAAAAGCATCTTTCCACTCACCAATATGACTATAATATTTATGAAATGTCAGTTCTTTTAAAAGATCCTGTATTTCTTCTTTCATTATAAATTCAGCACGCTCAACCTTTGCAAGTTTATGTGACGTATTCTCTTTTGAAACAGTCTCAAAATAATCAATGTTATAAAGTGTTATTTTATCTATATCTGCAATATCCGGATCAATATCCCTTGGCATTGCAAGATCAATAAACAGTCTGTTTTTTTCCTCATGGATGGATTCACATACCTCATCTGCACATAATGTATAATGCGGGCTTGACGTTGCACTTATAACAACATCAGCCTTATCAAGCCAGTCATAACGGCTTGAGAATGGAATTATTTGCACTTGTTCATAGACCGATGCATAATCTATTGCATCATTATAATTCCTGATTGTTCCAATTATATTAATGCCCTGCTTACACATCAGATTTTTTGCGATTGTACCACCAATTTTTCCTGAAAGCCCAAGTATAAGGACATTTTTTTTAATAAAATCTTTTTTTGCAGTTTCATCGCAATCACCAGATGCTTTAGCTTCATTTTTTCCACCAATATTAAAATCAGCTGCCTCATTTGCAACAATTGTTGTAATTGAAACCGGAACACTGGATATTTTTGTATCTGTCTTTATCTTTTTGGCACAACCAATGGCACGCTGAAATACCATATTTATCTCATAATCAGCTGCATGCCATTCCTCTGACTGCTCATATGCTTCCTTTACCTGACGCAGTATCTCATCCTCGCCTAATATTTTAGATTCAAGCCCACCGCATACTTTGAAAAGATGAGTGACAGCCATATTTCCTTCATATACATTAAGATATGAAAGCATCTGCCTGTATGAAGTTCCAAGAAATAACGCAAATTCCTTCTGAACCTGTTCTAAAACTGTTATATCTGCCGCCCCATCTGATGATGTATCCGTGCTAAAATAAAGTTCTGTCCGGTTACATGTACATAACACGACTCCACCATTCCACAAGCCTTTGTCCGTAAGATATTTCGTAAATTCTTCGCGTTTTTCCGGTCCAAGTGCGTATTTTTCACGTATCTGTGCCGGTGCTCTTTTATGACTAATACTAATGCAAAACATATTTTTCTCCACGGGAGAGATTACCCAATCCTTCCTTCCTTAATAAATCCTGCAATTTCCTTTGCATAATAAGAAAGAATCATATTACTTCCTGCACGATACATACTTGCAGCCGTTTCGCATATCATATTGTCCTCATCAATATACCCAAGCTTTGCAGCCGCTTTTATCATTGCATATTCACCGCTTACACTGTATGTTGCAATAGGCACATTTACAAGATCAGCGGCTTCGCGCACAATATCAAGATATGAAAGAGCCGGTTTAATCATAATGATATCAGCGCCTTCATCAACATCCTGAAGCACTTCTTTTAATGCCTCTTTTCTGTTGTGATAATCCATCTGATAACTCTTTCTGTCGCCAAATGCAGGTGCAGAGCCTGCTGCATCACGGAACGGACCATAAAATGAAGATGCATATTTTGCAGCATATGACATAATTGGAACCGTCACATGTCCGTTTTTATCAAGTATCTGACGTATCTTTGCAACTCTTCCGTCCATCATATCAGAAGGTGCAATCATATCAGCACCTGCCTCAACCTGTGAAAGTGCAATTCTTGCAATGTATTCAAGAGTTTTATCATTATCAACATATTCGCCGTCAAGTATTCCGCAGTGTCCGTGTGATGTATATTCACACATACAAGTATCCGCAATGTAGTAAAGTTCAGGTACTTCTGCCTTTGCAGCACGCAACGCTTTCTGAATGATTCCGTCTTCACTCCAGCTTTCACTGCCAACGCTGTCCTTATGGTCAGGTATTCCAAACAACATTACCGATGGAACTCCTGCCTTTGCCACCTCTTCAAGTGCGGCAGGAAGCATATCTATGCTATAACGATACTGCCCCGGCATAGTCGGAATCTCCTCTTTAATATTCTTTCCTTCCTTTACAAACATCGGGTAAATCAAAGACGATGCATCCATTCTTGTTTCCCTTACCATTTTTCTAAGTACCGGCGTAGTTCTTAAACGTCTTGATCTATGCACTAATTCCATGTTAATCCACTCTCTTTCTCTTAAATGTTTCTTTTAAATATTTTCAAAATATTCTTAAAATATTTTTTTGTTTCTTTGAACTGTTACTTTCAAATGTTTCTTTCAAATTTATCTTAGATTTTAAATAATTATTTAGAAATCACAATTACTGTACTACCTCTATTACTTTCTGTGCAAGACTGTCAATTGATGTATCATCTGACATAACAGCCTTCATGCCGTAGCCTGTTGCCGTCTTATACGTAAGCTTTCCTATACACACCGCATTCACCTTACGCATGTCAGCTTTATTAAGATTTTGTGCAAATCCCTCAACCGCTGAGCTGCTTGCAAATGTAACAATATCATCCTCATTCCAGTCAAAAAATCCTGGCTTACAGATTTCTGTCCGGTACAGTGGCAGGCTGTCACAGGTAAAACCATATTTCCGGGAATATTCCTGTAAAGCCTTTGCACAGCTGCTTTCCTTATTCTGCGGTGTTACTATGATCACCTTTTCATCTTTATTTATCTGTTTTACAAGACCATTTGCAAGTTCATTTCCATAATGCTTTTGTGGTTCATAATCAGCATTTATACCAAACCCGGCAAGTTCTTTCGCAGTGGCGTCACCTACAACGGCAAACTTTGCAGCTGCAATACTTCTTATATCATTTCCTAATTTCATTAGCTGACTGAAAAACAGCCTGACTCCGGCAGCACTTGTAAACACTATCCAGTCATATCCTGATATATCCTTTGTAAGCACATTTAAAACTGCTTTACTGTTAACCGGCTCAATTCTTGTCACCGGTATCTCAAGGACCTGTGCTCCTTTATCTTTTAAAACAGCCCCAAGTGTACTTGATTTTTCTTTCGGTCTTGTTACGATAACCCTTTTACCTGCAAGTGGATTCTTACTTACCCACTCAAATGTATCAGCCAGCTGACATACACGCCCTACAACTATAATTCCCGGCGTTCCGATGTCTGCTTTCACTGCCTTTTGATAAAGATTTCCCAGATCAGAAATCACCTTTTTCTGATTATATCTCGTTCCATTCTGAATTACTGCCGCAGGTGTATCAGCACTCATTCCGGCTTCAATAAGCCCCTGACAAATATTTTTAAGTTTCCCGATTCCCATGAGAAAAATAAGTGTTACATCTCCTAATGCTGCCAGTCCTTTATAATCAATGCCATCGCTGTTCCCGCGCTTTCTGTGAGCTGTTACAACATGAAATGAAGGTGCATAATCCCTGTGTGTAACCGGAATTCCGGCATATGCACATACAGCAACCGGCGATGGGATTCCCGGCACTTCTTCATACTCAATATTTTCCTTTATAAGTGCCTCTATCTCTTCGCCACCGCGTCCAAATACAAATGGATCTCCGCCCTTTAGCCGGACTACGCTCTTTCCTTCAAGCGCCTTTTTTACCAGGAGTTCATTTATATCTTCCTGCTTCATTGTATGATTTCCTGCATGTTTGCCGGCATCAAAGCTTTCCGCGCCATCCGGTATAAGCTGAAGTATTGAAATATCGACAAGCTGGTCATATACAACAACCTCAGCCTCACTTATCAGTCTCTTTGCCTTTACCGTAAGAAGACTCACATCGGAAGGTCCTGCTCCCACAAGCCACACCTTACCACTTTTTCCATATCTTTTTTTCATGCTGTCTGCAAGTTCTATCCCTGTTTTTTCTGCATTATCAATATTTCCTGTAAGCGAGTCTTTAAAGATTTCCTTTGTACATTCGTTATAATAAAGGCCTGTTAAATGTAACTTTTCATCTTTAATCTCCGCATAAGCCGCAACCGGCGAGGAGCACCCTCCATTTAGCCTTTTTACAAATGCCCTCTCTGCCATGGCTGCTGCCATTGTATCATCATCATTAACACTTTTTAAAATGCTTCTGTCAAAATTTTTCCCTGCCTGAATTACAAGAGTTCCCTGTCCGGCTGCCGGAAGTATTTCATCCACAGAAAATACTCTGCTAATACGATCATCAAGTCCGGCTCTTTTAAGTCCGGCTGCAGCTAACATGATTGCGTCAAACTGACCTTCGTCAAGTTTTCTTAGCCTGGTCTGAATATTTCCTCTTACACTTTCAACATCAGCATCTTTATATAATTTTTTTAACTGCAGTGCGCGTCTAAGACTGGATGATCCAATAACTTTTCCATTAAGATTCATATCCATATCTGGATTCTGTTCAGAATTTACCCCGGCTGACTGTGGAAGACAAAGCACATCTCTTGGGTCTCCCCTTTTAATAACTGCCACAATCGGAAGTTCCTCATTTACCTCCATAGGTACATCCTTTAAGCTGTGAACTGCGATATCAATAGTTCCATCCATTAATGCCTGGTCAAGCTCTTTTACAAATAAACCTTTTCCGCCAATTTTATCAAGTGACTTATTAAGTATTTTATCTCCCGTAGTCTTAAAGGTCTTTAATTCTAATTCTATTGTAGGATTATGCTTTTTTATTTCCCGCATTACAAGCTCCGTCTGCATTACTGCAAGAGAACTTTCACGGCTTCCTACTATAAGTTTTTTCATGAAAATATTATTCCTTTCCTGAACACAAGTTATTTAGAAATCGATGTATCAGTACAATTGATATTCGTTTCACTAACCCCATCATCACTGACACGTTTATAATATCGCTTAAACAGAAACTTTCCAAAATAGTTGGCAATAAGTTCTTCATATTCTTCCATGCAGACATATCTGCCACAATACAGCATTTCAAATGGGACATCTTTTTCCTTTACATAATAGCCACATTCCTTATAACCATTCTTCATGTAAAATTCTTTCCGTTTAACTCTTAACTCCCTGTTATCACAATCCTGTGTAATAACTTCTATGTTAAGTGTAATTCTTTTATCTGCAAACTTATGTGATAAAGCCCTTAAAAGCTTCGTACCATATCCATTTGCACGCTCACTTTTTTTAATTGCAAGATAATATATATAAACAATATCCAGGTAATATACACAATGTACAATACCTATAAACTTTCCATCATCATACACACTAAATATATCTGCATCTTTAGTTTTTGCTTTTTTCTTTATGAAAAAAAACGGAATTCTTTCCTCCGGTGGAAATGCCTCCATATAAAGCTCCTTCACCTGTGATATCCTTTTTCCACTGCTCAATGCATCTATAATTTTAATCATTTAATTCATCCTTATACTATATTTAATCCTTTAAAAAGCATGTATACAATTGTATATCAGGCCGTTACATAATTCAAGGTGTATCATTTTGACATTGTAAAAACTTATTAAGTATTCCCCATTTTGAATCAGCATCCAGTTTACGCAAAAGATTCTGTATGTGCTTTTGTACCGTCAGTATACTGATATCAAATTTCTTTGCAATCTCATCATTACCCTTAAACTTAAAAATACACTCTAATATCTCAGCTTCACGCCCGGTAAGTCCATAATCTTCCTTTATCTTTCCTATATCAGGACAAAATGTCTCATTATTTTTTTCAGACAGAATATTAAAAAAGACTTTATTTAAATGTACACCGACAGAACGCAGGAAAAACATATCATCATTCTGAAAAAGACCGTCTATCCTTGTCCTGAATAATGTAAGAATTCCAAGAAGCTTTCTATTATATACAATACTGTACTGCATCGTATCATATATATCGTATTTCTGATAACAATAGCGATACAGTGAGCTTCCCAATCTGTCCTTTTCCTCCAGAATATCGCTTTCACGTATTAGTGTTGACTCATTTCCATGCATCATCCAGAGTATCGGATCCTCATCTGCCTTCTCAATATATCTGCGCTCAGCCTGTGTAAATGTATCCGGAACACATATTGGCTCTTCCTGATATAAATGCTTAGCCTCTGCAAGGCTGTCACTACTGTCTAAATCCTTTCGTGCCAGCAGAATACTTGAATAACTATATGGAATCAGCATTTTTACCGGCTTTAAAAAATTATTCTTTAATTCTTCAACTGTTTTACAGTCATATAAATGATTTACTATATCATTATATATAAGAAACTGGTTTTTATCCATTTTAACCCTCTTTTCTGAGCAACTTTGTTGCTGGGTAACTTTATTTCGAAAAAGCAATTCACCAGTATTTTAGTATATTTTCTACTCATTTTCAAGTAGTTATACTTTATATCTGGTATAAATTGCTCATAAAATGTAATTGTTTTCAAGTATTATCTCTGATATGATTAATTCAACGAAACAAATAACAAATACAATTACAAATACAAAGACGTATTTATTCAAAATGCTTCACTTTCCATTATACAGGAAGCAAAAGAAATAAATACGTCTTTTTTCTATCAAAAGGAGGATAATATTATGGCAGACAAAACACAGGTAATTAAGGATTTAGACAAAATCATTTCTCTTATTCGTACAGACAGCAGCGAAATCTCACCAGAAGACAAGAAAACAATGGTAAAGGATACACTGAATTATTTTGATAATTATGTAAGTCCGGGATGGTTAAAATATCGTAAATCAGTTTCTTCTGATTCAGAAAACGGAGCAGTTCTTGAATGGCAGGACGAAGGTGCCTACTGCTATGGACTAAATGGTGAAAAATTCATAGACTGCCTCGGCGGTTTCGGTATTTATACATGCGGACACAGAAATCCTGAAATACTTGATGTCGTAAAAGCCCAGCTTGATCATCAGGCACTTCATTCACAGGAGCTTCTCGATCCACTTCGTGGTTACCTTGCAAAAGCTGTTGCTGATATTACTCCTGGAGACCTTCAGTACTGCTTCTTTACAAATGGTGGTGCCGAAGCCGTTGAAATGTCTTTAAAGCTTGCACGTATTGCAACAGGCGGAAGATGGTACATTTCTACTGTAGGTGCTTTCCATGGCAAATCAATGGGTGCTATTTCAATGGGTGGTAAGAGTACTTACCGTACACCATACATACCAATGGTACAGCAGGTACAGCATGTACAGTATGGCGTAGCAGAAGATATCCGTAAAGCAATACTTAATCTGCAGGCAGTTGGTGAAAAGGTTGCCGGTGTTATCTTAGAGCCTATTCAGGGTGAAGCAGGTGTTATCATTCCACCAGACGGATATCTTACAGAGGTTCGTAAAATCTGCGATGAAACAGGTGTTGCATTGATTTTTGATGAAATTCAGACTGGAATGGGACGTACAGGTACTATGTGGCGTTGCGAAGCTGAAGGCGTTACTCCTGATATAATGACATTTGGTAAAGCATTCGGCGGCGGCATCATGCCAATCACAGGTATTATATGCAAGCCAAAAATGTGGACACAGGAACTTATTGATAATCCATGGCTTCTTGGTTCTCCTACATTCGGAGGCAATCCTGTATGCTGCTCTGCTGCTCTTGCTACTATTAAGTATATGCTTGAAAATGATATTCCGGGCGTTTGCAAAAAGAAAGGCGAATTCTTAAAAGCCGGTCTTATTAAACTTGCTGAAAAATATCCTGAAGTTATCGCAGAAGTACGTGGTACAGGTCTTATGCTTGCCGTAGAATTCCATACATCTGATATTGGTTACGAATGTGCAAAGGGACTTTTTGCAAGAAGAGTTATGACTGCCGGTACTTTGGTTAATGCAAAAACAATCCGTTTTGAGCCAACAGCAGTTATCTCCCAGCAGGATATGGAGGACGTCTTAAGCCGTATGGACGAATCTTTAGCCGACACAAAGAAAGTAATGAATCTGTAATACAGTTAATAAAAGCTATTTGTTTCTAAGCAAAAACAAATAGCTTTTATATGCAGAAATGAAGAATTAGCGACGCAAAGCGTCTGCGGAATGGAGGATTACTATGGAAATCAAAAAAATGTATATAGACGGTGCCTGGGTTGAAAGTGAATCAGGCAAAACTACAACTACTATCAATCCATCAAACGGACAGGTCCTTGCAACAATTACAGAAGGTGATGTAAACGATGTACGCAAAGCAGTTGCCGCAGCAAAGAAATCATTTTATGAAACAAGGCAATGGCGCGATATGGATTCACAGACACGTGGAGATATTCTTTTAAAGATTGCTGACGAAATGGATGCCATCCGTGATGAGCTTGCCCGCATTGATACACTGGATCATGGCAAGCCACTGCGTGAGGCGCAGGCAGATGTCGATGATGCCATTCATACATTCCGTTATTATTCAAGTCTTATTAAAACACCTCAGGGCGGCGTATATGAAGTCAATGATGGTTTTGGCAAAATGCATTCTTATACAGTACACGAACCTACAGGTGTATGTGCACTTATTACTCCATGGAACTACCCTCTTCTTATGGGTGTATGGAAACTCGCTCCCGCTTTAGCAGCCGGTAACAGTGTCGTTTATAAGCCAAGTTCAAACTGCGTCTTATCAAGCATACGCCTGTTTGAGATCTTTGAAAAGGTCGGTCTTCCTAAAGGCTGTGCCAATCTTGTTCTGGGTCCGGGCGGTGTTGTAGGAAACGAACTTGCTGAAAATAAAGATGTTGATATGATAACATTTACAGGAAGCACATCCGTCGGTCAGAGCATCATGCGTGCTGCTGCTTCTAATGTTAAAAAAATCGGGCTTGAACTTGGCGGTAAATCACCAAATGTTATATTTGAGGATGCTGACCTTGAAGGTGCTGTAGAATGGACCATGATCGGTATATTCTTAAATCAGGGTGAAATCTGTTCTGCTGGCTCCCGCATTATCATTCAGGAAAGCATAAAAGATAAATTTGTAAAGCGTCTTGCAGAACGCGCCAATGCAATCACTATTGGCAATCCTCTTGACAACACTGATATGGGACCGCTTGTATCCGAAAGCCATATGAATAAGGTTCTTTCTTATATTGAAACAGGTATAAAAGAAGGTGCTACACTTGTATGCGGAGGAAAACGATATACTGAAAATGGATGTGATAAGGGATTCTTTGTACGCCCTACTGTATTTGACAACTGTACTGACGATATGACAATTGTAAAAGAAGAAATATTTGGTCCTGTCGTTACAATACAGACCTTTAAGACAGAAGAAGAGGCTATAAGAATGGCAAACAACACACCATATGGTCTGGCCGGAGCCGTATTTACATCTGATGGTTCGAGAGCACTGCGTGTTATAAAAGAAATCCGTGCCGGAATAACATGGATTAACTGTTACAATCCCTGCTTTAATGAGGCTCCATGGGGTGGCTACAAAATGTCAGGCATTGGCAGGGAATTAGGTGTACATGGGCTTGAAGAATATCAGGAAATAAAACAGATTAACATCAACTTAAATCCTGGTATTGTAGGCTGGTATGAACACTAAAAATCATGCTATAATTAGTTTCGGCTAATATTTACATTATAACCTTACAACATGCAAAGAAATGGAGGCACTTATGGGACTTAGTAAAATTGAAATTATAACCGGCATGCAAAAATTCGTTACACTGAAGCGTATACTCAGCGAAGCCGGAGTCGGCGGTATGACATTTATCCAGGTACTTGGATGTGGACGTGAAAAAGGTACAAGAGAGTATGAAGTTGATGAAAATTATGAAATGGAACTTCTTCCAAAACAACAAATCAATGTCGTAGTAGATGATGCACGTCTGGATGAAATTCTGGATCTGATAAAAAAAGAATTATATACAGGACATATCGGTGACGGAAAAATATTTGTTTATCATATTGACAACGCTATTCGTATCCGTACTGGTGACGAAGGAATCGATGCACTATAAAGGAGGCCGCCTATGGAAGAAAAAAAACTGGGAGTAAGAAATGTTATCTCCGTTTCAGTAGGCCTTGTCATTGCTACCAGCTGCCTTGTCTCTCTTGGACAAGGCGCCGGAAGTATCGGTGTCTCATTTATATTCGCAATGATTATCGCCTGTATACTAAACATGATTTCTATTGCATCAATGTCAGAATTAAATGCCCTGATGCCAAATACCACCGGCGGTCTGGCGCAATATACCCTGACAAGCCTTGGACCTGTCCCAACAATGGTTTCAATGGTAGGTGGTTATATTCTTTGTAATGTTATGTCTGCTGGCGTAGAAGCATCCATCTTCTCATATGCAATGGGTGAAATACTTCACTTGCCAATATCTAATTTCTGGTATACATTTATTGTAACTGTTATCCTTTTAATAGCCAATCTGCGCGGCGTCGATATGTTTGCTAAAATACAGGATCTTGTCGCATATCTTTTATTGGGATCAATGCTGATTATGGGATTAATTGGTGTATTTAAACTTGGAACCGGCACACCTGTCGACCAGCCTTACTCAATGGCCACAGGTATATCGGATGTTATTCCAATGGTTGCAGTCGCTTTCTGGCTATTCATTGGTGCTGAATATTCAATTCCAATCTCTAAAGATGTTAAGAATGCAAAACGAAATGTTCCTCTTGGCATGTTTATCGGTCTTGCAATAATGTGCGTTGTACAGTCTGTGCTTATTTTTGGTTTCCACAACTATACAGAATGGGGCGAACTGGCCGACTCTCCTGCCCCTCACCTGCTTTACGGCATGAATCTGCTTGGCACTCCGGGAAAAATGTGGATGACACTGGTTGCTGCACTTGCCGTTATAAGCACACAAAACTCCAGCGTTCAGGGTCTTGCCAATATATGTCAGGGTATGGCAAAAATGAATATGATGCCTCAGATATTTGCAAAAACGAATAATAAGAAAGTTCCTTATATAGGTGTATGGTTTGTCAGCATATTGATTCTTATCTTTGGTTATGTCAGTAATGATTCATCTGATATAATCAGCTTCCTGATTCTGGTTGGATCAGTATTCTGGATGGTAAGCTACATTTTTGCACATATCGATGTGCTTGTGTTAAGGAAACGCCTTCCTAAAGCGCCCCGGAACTTTAAAGTTCCATTTGGTCCGGTTCTGCCTGTTATTGGTATTGCCGGCACTGTATATATGATACTCAATATTTCCACAGATCCACATGAACGCATGATGATCTGGCTGGTAACAGGAATCACTTTCCTTGCATTATTTATATACTCATTTTTCTGGATTAAATTTAAGATGAAAATTCCGGTATTTAAGAGTATCCCTCTTGAAAAAGTTATGGCAATGGAAAATGAATTATACTACATAATACGTAAACGTAAAAATCTTTGTAAATAAAATGGCGGATAGTGTGAAAAATCATTTTGATGCAATTGATTTCACACACTATGGAATGGGGAATAATATGAAAAAAATTCTAATTGCAATTGATTCTTTTAAAGGAAGTTTATCTTCAATGGAAGCTGGAAATGCTGCTGCTGCCGGTATCAGGCGTGTGTTCCCTGATGCTGATATAGCAGTACGCCCATTGGCAGATGGCGGTGAAGGCACCGTAGATGCACTGGCTTCAGGCTGCAATGGCACAATACATACAATATCTGTAACCGGTCCACTTAATAAAAAGGTAAGCTGCAGATACTGCATTATTCCTCATAACCGTACCGCCGTAATTGAAATGTCCGGTGCCGCCGGTATAACCCTGCTTTCTGAAAAAGAACGCAATCCTCTTATGACAACAACCTATGGTGTTGGCGAAGTAATCAAAGACGCAATAAAAAATAACTGCCGTAATTTTATTATAGGAATTGGTGGAAGTGCGACAAATGATGGTGGTGGTGGAATGCTTCAGGCCCTCGGATTCGGCTTCCTTGACAAAGACGGAAAACAGATATCACCTGGTGCACAGGGGCTTAGTAAATTAGACCATATAACAGACAACAATATAATTAAAGAACTTAAAGAATGCTCATTTAAAATAGCATGTGATGTCACCAATCCACTTTGCGGGGAAAACGGATGCAGTGCTGTTTTTGGTCCTCAGAAAGGTGCCGATAAAGACATGATTGCCTGCATGGACAGCTGGCTGCACTCATATGCTTCCATTGCAAAAAAGAAATACCCGCTGGCAGACCCTGAATATCCGGGAAGCGGCGCTGCCGGTGGTATGGGATTTGCATTTCATACATTTTTAAATGCCAGCTTAGAATCAGGAGTTAAAATAATTCTCAATGAAACCCGCCTGAGTGATTACATTAAAGAGGCTGATATATGTATAACCGGTGAAGGCCGTCTTGACGGACAGACTGTAATGGGTAAAGCCCCTATCGGTGTTGCCCGGATTGCAAAACAGTACAACAAACCTGTGATTGCTTTTTCCGGATGTGTAAGCCGTGATGCTGTAAAATGCAATCAGGCAGGCATTGATGCATATTTTCCGATTCTTCAGAATGTAGTAACACTTTCAGAAGCCATGGCTCCTGAAAATGCAGCCATGAATATGGCTGCTACAGCAGAGCAGGTATTCCGGCTTATGAATCTGCAACTCCCTTTAGTCTGATTTTAATACACTGGCTGTACCCTTCCCTTATATTAATATCTGTGCAAGAGCTCTTTTAAGTACCTCTACACTTACGGGTTTAGCTATGTGAGCATCCATTCCAATCTCCAGTGCCTTCTTTTTGTCCTCAGCAAAGGCATTGGCTGTCATGGCAATAATAGGAATTTTAGAAAGTCTGTCATCATCAAGTGACCTGATGATTTTAGTCGCCTTGTAACCATTCATATTAGGCATTTGTATATCCATAAGAATCAGGTCGTAATATCCCGGAGCTGCTTTTTCAAGCTTTCCTAAACATTCTATGCCATCTCTTGCCCTGTCAACTTCAAAACCTGCCTCACTTAAAATTGTCATTGCAATCTCAGCATTTAAATCATTGTCCTCCGCAATAAGCAGGCGCTTTCCCTTAAAAGAATCACAAACCATCTGGCTGTTTGTGTTGCATTTCTCTGGCTGTATTTTCTCATCAACTATTCTGTGCGGAATAATCACTGTAAACCTGGATCCTTTGCCCTGCTTACTTTCTACATATATTTTGCCATTCATTATATCTACCAGCTGTTTTGCTATAGCCATACCAAGACCGGTTCCCCGCTGACCGCTGTCCGTCGATGTTCTTTCCCTTGAAAAATCTTCAAATATATGGTCAAGAAAATCTTTTGACATTCCAATTCCTGTATCCTCAATCTGCGTACGATACAATACATGTCCCTCTTTTGCAGCAGGAAGTTCATCAACACGAAAATCAACAGTACCACCGGGCAATGTATATTTATACGCATTACCTAATATATTTAAAAGAACTTCCTTCACTTTAACAGTATCGCAATATATCTTATTATGATGAACATTAAGGGATCTGGTAAAATTAATGTTCTTCTCTGCCATCTGGTTTTCAAAAACATAAAATATAGAATCATTAAATTCTCTTGCATCTATGATTGTTTCATCCAAAACACTCTTACCACTCTCAATACGTGCCATCTCTAATACATTATTTATCAGTGAAAGCAGATACTCACTTGAACTTCTGATTTTTGATATATAATCTGATACTTTCTCAGGATCGTCTCTATGAGAACTTAAAAGTTCCGTAAACCCAATGATTGCATTCATTGGCGTCCTGATATCATGTGACATGTTAAATAAAAACGTTGATTTTGCCTTATTAGCCTCTTTAGCAGCTGCTAAAGCTTTCTCCAGCTTATCCTTCTGCTGTTTTTCAAACATAACTGCACTGTCAATATTCTGAAACCCTGCAACAATATGCCTGTTTGTTTCTAAACATATATATTTTGCCTGATAATAGTGAACCTCATTATTATCAAGAACACGATACGATATAGTATATTCCCGGCGCGTTCCCAACGCTTCTATAATAGATTCCGGTTTCATTTTTTCTTTAAGCATTTCCTTATCATCAGGATATACCCTGTCTTCAATATATCTCAAACAGAATTTATAATATTCAAAATACTTATCCCTGCTTTGGATTCCCCGTGTCACATATCCATTTAATTTAATTATCCTGCCTCTGTTCTCAAATGGTTCAACCAGATAAACATTCATATAATCACAGCTTAATGCCTGCACGATTTCTAATTGCTCATCTAAGAATCCCTGTGCTTCTTTCTCATACCTTTCTTTCTCAATGATAAAGCTTTCTTCCTTGTTCTTCAATTCTGAATAATCACGCGCTACTACAAGTGCACGCACATGTCCCGTATTCGTATTTCTCACTAAAATGTATGTAACCTTATACAGCATATCACCCTTTTTAGAATGAACTACCATTTCATATATGTGATTTCCTTTATCAAATGCCACAAGTAAAGCCTTTCGTGAGCGATGCATATATTCATAAGAATTATCCAGTCCATTTTCAACCGAACGCTTTATTAATTCATCAAATGAAAATGGTGGTACAAGACCAAGTGCGGCTGAAACATTTACACCTTTATTACTGATTATATCCTGCTCTACAATTCCATCCGTAACATCAAACTCATAGGTATATAATGCCCCTTCCGTAATTGTCGCAATAACATCGCTTAAGAATGATACATCCATTTTATTTAAGTTATTTTTTAGCGTTTCTTTTAAACCATTCATCTTATGTCCCCCAATTCATAAACCGACCAGACGTAAAGTGCTTTATTTCAATATAAAAATATATGGCTGTTTAAGTAATGCAGCTTTCACACACTTTTGATCAATCTAATCTGATATAAATATTGTGAATCTCTCATTCTTAAATAGCCATATACACTAAAAATCAATACTTTAACTGGATTATATCACTGATTAACAGCCATGTCATTATTTTTTATGAAATAATGAAAATCCCTTCTTTTCATAAGGCTCTGTTTCAACAGATACTACCTTATATCCTGTTGCATCTATTGCACTCTTTAATTTTGTTTCATCCAACGGATCCTCTGATATTATCTCAGTTTTGTTTTTACTGTGGGAAGATGAAACCTTTTTAACATTAAATTCTTTTCTTATCGCATCATTTACGTGGCTTTCACACATTCCACACATCATACCATCAATTCCAAGTGTTGTCTTTATCATAATTATCCTCCATTCTTGCGCTGCTTTGCGTAAATTACTTTAAATTATTTTATTTTAAGAACTTTGTAGCCCTGTTCTTCAACTGCTTTTATCATCTTAGAATTATCTAACGATGAATTTAGTGTTACAACTGCTGTTTTATCCTTGTAACTTACCTTTGCCTCATTTATCTGTGGAAGTGCTTCAAGTGCTTTTTTAACGGTTGCCTCACAATGTCCGCACATCATTCCTTTTATCTTTAATGTTCTTATATGCTCTTCATCACCATGCTTTTCTTCTTCAGTGACTCTTTCCTTGCTTTCCTTATCTGATTTGCTTCCTGTGTCTTTATACATTTTAAATAGATTAAGTCTCAATGCATTAGACACAACACAAAAGCTTGAAAGGCTCATGGCAAATGCGCCAAACATAGGGTTCAGTGTCCATCCAAACAGTGGTATCCATACACCTGCTGCCAGTGGAATTCCAATAACATTATAGAAAAATGCCCAGAACAGATTCTCATGTATATTTCTTAATGTTGCACGGCTTAACCTGATTGCTGCCGGAACATCACTAAGTCTGCTCTTCATAAGCACCACATCTGCTGCATCAATTGCAATATCTGTACCGGCTCCGATTGCAATTCCCACATCTGCCCTTGTAAGTGCAGGTGCATCATTTATTCCATCTCCAACCATTGCGGTCTTTCCTTTGCTCTTTAATGAACGTATTACACTTTCCTTTCCATCAGGAAGCACTCCGGCAATAACTTCATCCACACCTGCCTGTGCACCTATCGCCTTTGCCGTACGCTCATTATCACCTGTAAGCATCACAACATGGATTCCCATTTCCTGAAGCTGCCTTACGGCCTTCGGGCTGTCCTGCTTTATAACATCCGCAACAGCTATTATACCTGAAAGTTTTCCACCCCTTGCAAACATCAGCGGAGTTTTTCCACTTTCTGCAAGCTGCTGTGCTTTTTCAATAAACTCCTGTGGAACCTGTGTCTGTGAACTTATATACTTCACACTTCCACCAATCAGTTTTTCTCCTTCATAAAATGCCTCAAGCCCATTTCCAACAAGCGCATTAAAATCATTAACATCAAATGTCTGTATATTCATCTGCTGTGCTTTACCGGTGATTGCCTTCGCAAGCGGATGTTCACTCTTTATTTCAAGCGATGCCGCCTGTGTTAAAAGTTCCATCTCAGAATACGCTTCTGCAGGAATAATATCTGTAACTACCGGCTCACCATTTGTTATGGTTCCTGTCTTATCAAGTGCAACTATCTGTACTCTTCCTGCCTCTTCAAGTGATACTGCCGTCTTAAACAGTATACCGTTTTTTGCACCCATGCCATTTCCAACCATAATTGCCACCGGTGTCGCAAGTCCAAGTGCACAAGGACAGCTTATTACAAGCACCGATATACCACGTGCAAGAGCATATCCAAATGCATGTCCCGTAAGCAGCCATACAATAGTAGTAATAACTGCAATTGCAATTACTATTGGAACAAATACACCTGACACCTTATCGGCAATCTTTGCGATTGGTGCCTTTGTTGCTGCCGCATCACTTACCATTTTTATAATCTGCGACAATGTTGTATCTTCGCCGACTCTAGTAGCTTCACATCTTATAAATCCTGACTGGTTTATTGTTGCAGCTGATACTAAATCTCCAACTGATTTGTCTACCGGAATACTCTCACCTGTAAGGGCTGCTTCATTAACTGCACTGCTTCCCTCTATTATTTTCCCATCAACAGGAATATTTTCCCCGGGACGTACAACAAATATATCATTCTTTTGAACCTGATCAATTGAAACCGTCACTTCTTTTCCATCCCGCTCAACAACAGCCGTTTTAGGCGAAAGTTTCATAAGACTCTTTAAAGCGTCTGTTGTCTTTCCCTTAGATCTTGCTTCAAGCATTTTACCAACCGTAATAAGTGTTAATATCATGGCCGCCGATTCAAAGTAAAAATTCATCATATAATCCATGACTGCCTGTGAATCGCCGTCTACCTGGGCTCTTGTCATTGCAAAAAGGCAATACACACTCCAAAGAAATGATGCCATTGATCCCATGGCTACCAGTGTATCCATGTTAGGTGATCTGTGCCAAAGACTCTTAAATCCACTGATAAAAAACTTCTGGTTTATAACCATAATAATTGCCGACAGGATAAGCTGCACAAGTCCCATTGCTACATGGTTACCATTAAACCACGATGGAAGCGGCCAGTTCCACATCATATGTCCCATTGAAAAATACATTAATATAACAAGAAATATAACACTTGCTATAAGCCTCTTCTTTAATACCGGCGTTTCCTTATCCTCAAGCGCCTCTTCATCTGCTGACATATTATGAACCGTCTCATCTGAATTCTTAAGAGATGCTCCATATCCTGCCTGTTCAACAGCTGATATTACTGCCGCTGAATCAGCACTTCCCTCTACTCCCATTGAATTCGTCAGAAGACTGACCGAACAGGACGTTACACCCGGCACTTTTGAAACGGCCTTTTCAACCCTTGCACTGCAGGCCGCACAGCTCATACCTGTAACTTTATATTGTTCCATTACATTTATTCTCCTTTCTGCATCTGGCAGTTACCAGACTACTTCATAAGCTTCTGTAAGGTTGCAACAAGTTCATCAACAACCTCCTCTTTGCCTTCTTTTATGTCGCGGACTACACAGGAATGAATATGACTTGAAAGTAATTCTCTGTTAAATGCATTGATTGCAGCACTGACTGCCGCTGACTGTATTAATACATCATTACAGTATGCGTCATTCTCAACCATACCCTTAATTCCTCTTATCTGCCCTTCAATCCGGCTTAAGCGGTTAATAAGCTTTTTCTTCTGGTCCTGTGGCCGCTTAGTAGTTTTACAGCAGCATCCACATCCATTTTCATCTTTATCTGTTTTTTTATTATGCATATTTTCCTCATTTCACAAATGCTTTACATTAAATTTTTACTTCTGTTTTAAGATATACCCCCTTGGGGTATTTGTCAACTGGTAATTTTATAAAAATGCTTTGTTGATAAATATGTTCACCTATTTTTCCGTGATACTTTTATTCTTTACTTTGGTACTTCTATCCTTTAATATAGCATGCCAAAAAGGCAGAAAAAACATACCTGTAATATGTTTTTTCTGCCTTTTAAAGTCAATTGATTATTATTTTATTGTACTAATTATTATCTTTGTTTCAAATTCATTATCTGTATAACTGTAATCAATATTTCCATTATATCTTTCAACTACATCTGTTAATATCGTCATTCCAAGCCCTATATGGTTCTGCTTTGTAGATACAAGTTTTCCTTCCCTTATCTCGGGCTTTTGTTTTATGGAATTAACCAGATTAATAACAACATAATTATTATATTTATGAATATGCAATACAATCCTCCGCTTGTTATTATCACACTTTTTGCATGCATCTACCGCATTATCAAACATATTTGCAAAAAGAGAAGTAAGATCCATGTTATTCATAAAATCAAACTCAATATCCTGCATGCTTATATCCAGTTTAATATTTTCCTGCTTACATAGCTGCATATTCTCCCATATTATGGCATTTACAACGACATTGCTGCACCTGAATTTCTGCTCAGTATCAACTATCGACTTGAGCAGTTCATTTTTATATATTCCCTAGATTGACTCATGCTGGTCATCCATGTCACCAATAACCCTGATATGCTTTTTTATATCATGCAAAAGCTTCTGTGTCTCTATATAGTTGCTTTGCAGATACTCATTATATTTCATAGTCATTGCCTGCTGCTGCTCCGCTAATTATATGTATTTCTCGGCTTCTGCATTTTTTGTACAGATGCCAAATAAATATAAAACTCCACCATCTAATATAATAAATCCTATTCCAAGGAAAAGCAGCATTACTTCACTGCCATTTTCCATAATATAAAAGCCAATAACAAGCACCTCAAACACCAGTAAAAAGAGCATATAAATATTCAGAAAAAAAGAAGCCTGACTACTTTTATACTTTTTCAGGAATCGTATTAATACACTATATGTACATAATATTATTACACCATCAACAGTGGTTCCATTAGGCTGTATATATCCATAAAAGCCATGATTATCTGACAGTGCACCTAAAATATCATTATGCTGTAAATATAAAGAAAAAATCACACTTGCTATTAAATCTGTCATAATAAAATATACTGTAATCACAGTGGTATTAATCAATATATTTTTACCCTTATAAAATAAGGCAGAAATTATTGCAGATCCGGCAAACAAATACACAACATTTATTGCAAGCATATGCTGATAGGCAACAGCAATATTCAATAATATATAAATGACATATATTAAAATATACAGTTCTTTCCTGTTTTCATACTTTCTTTCATATATATTTTCTATAAATACACGTAATACAATACCTATAATTATGCATGTGCTTATTATTCCTGTCAGATAAAGCATATTAATCCCCATTTCCGAGCAGTTTGTTTCAGTGTCTATTTGCTTTGCTCAAAAACAAATAGCCGTATATCTTATACCTGATTAAAAGTTCCCTGTAGAAAATCATTAAATTGCTTTTTAAATTCAACTGCTTTTTTCTGTGCCAATGGAATTTTCTCTTCATTATCCAGAAAAATATCATATCCTCTGATAAAACTTATATGACTCATATTAACAATAAAACTTTGATGCGATGCCTGAAAACCTTTTTCTGTAAATTTATCATAAAGTTCTCCTAAAGTATACCGCGATTTAAACACACCATTTTTAGAATGAATATATGCCTTTCGTGACAAATATTCAAAATAATATATTTCGTCTAAATATAATGATACGATTCCATTTTCCGTATTAAATGCATACTGCTTAGGCTTAGAACCATCTTTCATATAACGCATAAGCTCAGAAAGCACATTATATATGCTTTCTTTACTTACCGGTTTGCTTATATAATCAAATGCATGCACCTTATATGCCTGTCGGCTATAATTTTCATAATTTGTGACATAAATTATTTTACTTTTTGTATCGTACTTTCTTAACTGCTGAACTGTCTGTATTCCATTAAGTTCCGGCATCTCTATATCAAGAAATATTACATCATACTGTTCTTTATCGCTGATAAGCTGACTACCTGATTCATAATCATTTACTACTGCACTTTGATTCTTTTCCTTAAAAAAATCATTAATATACTCTTTGAGTTTATATCTTACGCTTTCTTCGTCATCACATACTGCTACTTTAATCATTAAATCTGCTTTCTCGTATCTAAGAATAATTTATATATATTGTAATAAAATTTTATTATGTTGTAAATCAGCTTAACAGTTATTATTCTATTGCACAAACTCTATTTATTTTTTACAGCTTTGAAAGGTAAATTTATTTTACAGCCTGCCAATTTGGAAGATTCATATTTTTCACATTTCTTATAAA
>CAKRGM010000038.1 GCA_934330725.1 uncultured Lachnospiraceae bacterium
TTTTACCTTATCGCAAAGAAATCAGCTTAAATTTTAGTACTATTAGTGCGAATTATTTTTACCTTTCAAAGCTGTTTATTAATATACAATTAATATAAAAATTAACACAAAAATCTTTTTGGAAAATCCATTTACATGGGTGTATTTTAAAGGTAAAATATTTTAAGCGTATGGATATCAGAAATGGAGATTTTTATGTATAATATAATGCTTGTTGAAGACGATGAGATAATTGCAAGAACACTTTCAGCTCATCTTGAAAAATGGGGATATAAGACTGCCTGTGTAAAGGATTTTAAAAATGTAATGGCTTTATTTGCACAGTTTAAGCCTCATATTGTATTAATGGATATTTCACTTCCGTTTTTTAATGGATACCACTGGTGCACGCAGATTCGTTCAATATCGAAAGTGCCGGTTATATTCATATCGTCAATGAGTGATAACATGAATATTGTTATGGCAATAAATATGGGCGGAGATGATTTTATTACAAAGCCGTTTGATCTGAATGTTGTAACGGCCAAGGTTCAGGCATTGCTTAGACGTACATATTCATTTGTGGAAAACACCAATATAATCGAGCATAACGGTGGAATACTTAATGTGAGTGACCAGTCATTTACGTATGATGGCAATTCGGTGGAACTTACCAAGAATGAATACAGGATCTTGGCATGTCTTATGGAAAGTGTCGGAAGTGTGGTAAACCGTGATAAGATAATGGAAAGGCTTTGGGAAGATGAGTCTTTTGTAGACGATAATACACTGACTGTTAATGTAACGCGTCTTCGTAAGAAGCTGGAAGATGCAGGCTTAAAAGGCTATATTACCACAAAAAAAGGTACCGGCTACATTATAGAATAAGTGGATAGAATAAGCGGTTAGAATAGAATAAGCAGTTAAACTGCAATTTTACAAAAACAGAGGAAAACGCATGAAATTAGTTTTTAAGTATTTAAAAGAAAAAAGAGCATTTTATATAATAGCGGTGCTGTTTTGCATAGTATTTATGTCAGTAGCAGTGCTTTATTCAGAGCCGGCGGCAGCATACTTTTATTCATTTGAATTGTGTCTGGTGTTTCTTATTATATATTTTATTATAGATTACAGAAAGTTTGCTATAAAACATAGGAACTTAAAACGATATATGAAGATGGAACATATTTATAAGTTTGGCGGGGTTGATAATCCGGGTCCTGTCGATGAAGAATATGCTGCTGTTATAAATAAGCTCATTGATGACAGGTGTAAGCTTGAAAGTGCGGCAGTTAAGTCACAGAATGAACTTAAGGATTATTATGCGATGTGGGCACATCAGATAAAGACACCTATTTCGGCAATTGATCTCATGCTTCAGGTCATGCAGGATAATCCCGGTGAAATAAATGTTTCAGATATAAAACAGGAAATGTTTAAGATTGATTTCTATGTTGATGCAGTTATGAATTATTTAAGGCTTGAGGATATGTCATCAGACTTTAAGTTTGTTAAGGCGTCAGCAGATAAAATTGTAAAAAAAGCTGTCAAAAAATTTTCAAAGCAGTTTATCAATAAGCACATATCAATTGAACTTGGGAGTCTTGATAAGCAGGTAATTACTGATGAAAAGTGGCTTGGATTTATAATTGAGCAGCTTTTGTCCAATTCAATAAAATATACAAATCCGGGTGGAAGGGTCAGAATATATTTTAAGGATACATTTAATATAAATGACAGAATACTTGTGATTGAAGATAATGGAATAGGCATAAGTAAAGAGGATCTGCCGCGTATTATGGAGCGTGGATACACAGGATATAATGGGCGTATGGATAAGAAGTCATCCGGAATCGGGCTGTATCTTTGCAGCAAGGCATCCAGAAAGCTTGGCTGCGAGTTGCAGTTTGAGTCTGAGCCGGATAAGGGAACGAAGGTAAATATCAATATTACCCAGAAGCATACGATGCATGAATAGGAATGGTAAATAAGATATGCAATCTTACAGAAATGTAAGATTAGGAAATGAAATGTAAGCCAAAGCAATGGTTTTGCATTTCATTTTTTTATATACTTAATCATGTGATGAGGCAAGGGCAGGTAAAAACAAGTAATAAATAAATATTCAAATGTCTCACATAAAAGTAATTAAATGGAGGATACAAAATGTCATTATTAGAGGTAAAAAATTTAAAAAAGATATACACAACAAGACTTGGTACAAATCAGGTACAGGCACTTGGTAATGTTAATTTCAGTGTTGAGAAGGGTGAGTATGTTGCGATAATGGGTGAGTCGGGATCAGGAAAGACGACACTTCTTAACATTCTTGCGGCACTTGATAAGCCGACAAGTGGAGAGGTTTATCTGGGTGGAAAGAATATCGTAGAAATAAAAGAAAAAGAACTTTCAGCGTTTAGAAGAAATAACCTTGGATTTGTGTTTCAGGATTTTAACCTGCTTGATACATTTTCACTTCAGGACAATATATTCCTTCCACTTGTGCTTGCAGGTGAAAAATATTCGCAGATGAAAGCGAAACTTAAGCCGATTGCCAGGGAACTTGGAATTGACCAGCTTCTTGACAAGTATCCATATGAGGTATCAGGTGGTCAGAAGCAAAGAGCAGCAGTAGCAAGAGCAATAATTACAGATCCGCATATAATTCTTGCTGATGAACCTACCGGGGCACTTGATTCAAAGTCAACTGACCAGCTTCTGGATATGTTTAATAAGATAAATGATAACGGACAGACAATACTTATGGTAACTCACAGTACAAAGGCTGCAAGCCGTGCAGGAAGAGTACTTTTTATAAAGGATGGCGAAGTTTTCCATCAGATTTACAGGGCAAATATGACAGATGAGCAGATGTATACCAAGATTTCAGATACGCTTACAGCACTTGCAACCGGAGGTGATCAGATTGAGTAAGGCATTTTATTTTAAAATGGCGGCGGCCAATATTTCAAAAAACAGAAAAATTTACATCCCATATATTCTTATGGGAGCATTTATAACAACGATGATATATATTATGGCATCACTTCTATTTAACAGTTCAGTTGATAAAAATGTTAAGTTCATGCTTACGATAGGCGCTTATGTAACAGGCTTTTTTGGGATAATATTCCTGTTTTATATTAACAGCTTTGTTATGAAGAGAAGAAAAAAAGAGATTGGGTTATATAACATTTTGGGAATGGAAAAAAGACACATTGCAAGAATGATGTTTTTTGAGATTATTTATGTAACTTTATTTGTATTATTATCAGGACTGCTGTTTGGAATAATATTCAGCAAACTTGTTTTCCTTCTGCTTGCAAAGCTTATGCAGCTTTCACCTGAAAAACTTCCACCTTTTGAAATACCTGCGGGTGCTGTAGTTACTACACTGATAGTTATGGGAGCAACATATTTTGTAACATTACTTTATAATCTTGCAAAGATTCATCTTACAAAGCCTATCGAGCTTCTGCATGGCGGACAGATAGGTGAAAAGGAACCAAAGACAAAGATTATAATGGCCTTAATTGGATTTGTGTGCTTAGGTGCAGGCTATTTCTTTGCACTTACAACACAGTCTCCTTTTGCAGCAATCTCAAAGTTTTTATTAGCCGTTGTACTTGTTATTGTAGGAACATATTTTGTGTTTACGGCAGGAAGCATTGTCATAATTAAAATGTTAAGAAAAAACAAAAACTACTACTATAAAACAGCACATTTTACAAATGTTTCAGGTATGCTCTACAGAATGAAACAGAATGCGGTAGGACTTGCAAATATCTGTATTCTTTCAACAATGGTGCTTATAAGTGTATCAACAACAGTATGTATGTATGCAGGAATGGAGAATACAGTCACATCATCTTATCCATCAGAAATAAATGTCGATGCAACAATGTATGAAAATAATGACGTACAGATATTTAAAAATCAGGTTGATGATATCTGCAGAAAATATGGAGCAGAACAAAAAAATGTTACATCAGGTTCTAATTATACAGTGTATGGATCAAAAACAGATTATGGAATGGAAGTTATTACAAATACAGAACTTATGAATACAGAAAAATTAACCGGAATGATTATGGTATCTCTGGATGAATATAATGAGGTTGCCGGTAAGGATTATACACTTGGTGACAATGAAATACTCTTTCACTCATCAAATAAAAAGAATCTGACAGATTATAAAGTTACATTTGGGGATGACAGTGTTGATTTTAAGATAAAGGAAAAACTTGATACTGTTCCTGAGGCATTAGGTTCATCAGCAATTGAAAGCATTATTGATGCGAACCTTGTGGTTGTTAAAGATAAAAAAACACTGGAGTCAGTAGCCGGTAAAATAGATGATTTCATGAGACAGAATGGTAAAATTGTCGGTGGTATTACAAATTACTATTGTTTTGATACTAATTTATCAAAAGATGAAAGTATTAAACTTAATAATGAAATCAATAAGATAGATATTGACGGAATGACAATATTTTCTAATGACCAGTATGAGATGAGAGATGAATTCCACATGACATATGGAAGTCTGTTATTCATTGGTATATTTGTCGGAATAGTATTTTTGATGGCAACGGTGCTTATAGTTTATTACAAGCAGATATCAGAAGGCTATGAGGATAAAGAGCGTTTTGAAATAATGCAGAAGGTCGGAATGAGCCAGGAAGAGGTTAAAAAGACTATAAGAAGCCAGGTGCTTATGGTATTCTTTATTCCGCTTATTGCAGCTGCAATTCATGTAGCAGTAGCATTCAGAATTGTAAAAAAGATACTTGCAATAATGTCACTTGGCGGCAGTACAGGAATGTTCCTTTTATGTACAGTAATATCATTAGCAGCTTTCAGTGTTATATATGCAATTGTATTTTCAATAACAGCAAAGTCATATTATAAAATTGTCAAGGCATAGAAATGAAATATGCTACAGCATTTACATGAAGATGTAATCATGGGATGCCTGCAGTCAGATGGTTGTTTTCAGCCATATGTAAATCTTTTATCAAAGCTATTTGAGAGCCATACTTAAATAGCTTTGATTCTAATATTTGTTATAATTCGAAAAATGTAAAAAAAAATAAAAAAAGGTGTTGACAAAGTAAAGTACTGGTGATATTATAATGAAGTCGTCGCGAGCGACAGTAAAAAATATTAAATAAGCAGTCGTGGCGGAATTGGCATACGCGCTAGACTAAGGATCTAGTCCATATTGCTTGGGTGCGGGTTCAAGTCCCGCCGACTGCACTACAGGAAAAACCCTCAAAGCTGATAGTAACAAGGCTTTGAGGGTTTTTACGTTTTCAATGATTTTGATAACTTCTGATAATCTGTATAAAATTGCGAAAGGAGAACTGGATAGTGGATAGTTTTATATTCAGCCTTAATTCAACAGTACCTATATTTCTTGTAATGATAATCGGATGGGTAATAAAACGACTCGGGGTTATTGATGATGCATTTGTAAATAAAGCGAATAAATATGTATTTAACGTTGCACTGCCTTTTATGCTGTTTAAAAATATAGCATCAGCAGATATAACAACTCAGTTTGATATAAGATTTGTGTTGTATTGTATGATAGTTACAACAGTAAGTTTTGCCCTTATATGGATTGCAACAGAAGTATTTATGAAAGATGATACGATGAAGGGAAGCTTTGTGCAGGGGTCATTCAGGAGCAGTGCGGCAATACTTGGAATGGCATTTATACAGAATATCTACTCATCGACAGGAATGGCGCCGCTGATGATTGTTTCAGCTGTACCATTGTATAATATTTTTTCGGTTATAGTGCTTACCTTTAAAGCACATCCTGTGAGTGAAAATGGGAATACAAAAGTTATAAGTAAAAGTGATAATATAAAATCAGCATGTATAAATATATTGAAAAATCCAATTATAATCGGAATATTTTTAGGATTTCCATTTTCTCTTATGCATGTTCAGTTCCCGGTAATAATAGATAAGACGATATCAAGTGTGGCACAGACAGCAACGCCTATAGCACTTATTGTTATAGGAGCCGGATTTGAAGGCAGAAAGGCAATTAAAAAGATCAGGCCTACAGTTATCGCTTCATTTTTGAAGCTTATAGGCATAGCTGCAATAGCGCTTCCTGTTGCAGTATGGATGGGCTTTAGAAATCAGGAAATGGTTGCAATCCTTATAATGGTTGCATCGCCGACAACAGTAAGTACATATATTATGGCAAAAAATATGGATAATGATGATATACTGGCATCGAGCATAGTAGTACTTACGACTTTTTTATCTTCGATAACACTAACCGCCTGGATATTTGCACTTAGATATTTTGCATTGATATAAGGCACATAAGTATTGAAATGGACAAGAGTCTATGTTATAATTTTGATAATCTATGAACAGAAGGAGGTATTGTCGTGAAACATATTAAGACAATCAGCAACCGCGTATTAAAAGATACTATGAAAAACGGCGGATGTGGAGAATGCCAGACATCATGTCAGTCAGCATGCAAGACATCTTGCACAGTTGGTAACCAGAGTTGTGAAAATAAGAATAACTAATAAAGCAATGGGGGAGTGTTAAAAACTTGACACTCTCTTATTTTCGCGTAAAGAAAATGTAGTGGAGACTGGCGTTTTCTAAAATAGTTTACTTTAAATGTTCTTATGTAACCTGGATTGCATAAGAACATTTTATATTTTAAGAATTTTTAAGAAAAAATTAATTGGAGTTAAAATGGTACATCAGTATAAGAACAATGGATATAATATAGTCCTTGATGTGAACAGTGGTTCAGTTCACGTAGTGGATGATATGGTTTACGATATCATAGAACTTTTTGAAAATAATAGTCTTGAAGAGATTATCAGTAAGCTTGAGGGGAAGTACAGCAGGGATGATATTACAGAGGCTTATGGTGAAATTACAGAATTAAAAGAGGCCGGACAGCTTTTCACAGAAGATATTTATGAGAATTTTATAGATAAATTTAAGGACAGACCTACAGTCGTAAAGGCACTTTGTCTTCATATAGCACATGACTGCAACCTCGCCTGTAAGTATTGCTTTGCCGAAGAGGGCGAATATCATGGCAGAAGAGCTATGATGAGCTTTGAGGTCGGTAAAAAGGCACTTGATTTTCTTGTTGCTAATTCAGGTTCAAGAAAGAATCTTGAGGTCGATTTCTTCGGCGGTGAGCCAACAATGAATTTTGGGGTTGTAAAACAGCTTGTAGAATATGGAAGAAGCCTTGAAGAGGCTAATAATAAGAAGTTCAGGTTTACCCTGACTACTAATGGAATCCTTCTTAATGAGGATATTCTTGAATTTGCCAATAAAGAGATGTCAAATATAGTATTAAGTATTGACGGACGTAAGGAAGTTAATGATATGATGCGTCCTACAAGAAACGGACACGGCAGCTCATATGATATAATAATGCCAAAGTTTAAGAAGGTAGCAGAAAGCAGACATCAGAACAACTATTATGTAAGGGGTACATTTACGCATAATAATCTTGATTTTGCAAATGATGTTCTTCATCTTGCTGATGAAGGCTTTGAGCAGATTTCGGTTGAGCCTGTTGTAGCGCAGCCAACGGATTCATATGCTATAAGGCAGGAGGATGTTCCGTTCCTTTGCGAACAGTATGATTATCTTGCCAAAGAGCTTGTTAAACGTAAAAAAGCCGGAAATGGATTTAACTTCTTCCATTTCATGATAGATATAAATGGCGGGCCTTGTGTAGTAAAAAGGCTTACAGGATGTGGCTCAGGATGTGAATATCTTGCAGTAACTCCTTGGGGTGATTTTTATCCATGTCATCAGTTTGTCGGTAATGAAAAATTTATAATGGGAAATGTAGATGAAGGTATTGTAAATACTGACATAAGAGACATGTTTAAAAATAGTAATGTATATTCAAAGAAAAAATGTAAGGACTGCTTTGCAAAGTTCTTCTGTAGCGGAGGATGTGCAGCAAATTCATACAATTTCCATAACGATATTAACGATTGTTATGAAATTGGCTGCGAATTGCAAAGAAAGCGTGTTGAATGCGCATTAATGATTAAAGCAGCATTAGCACAGGATTAAATTGGGAAGGGAGTTTATTTCGATGAAGTACAGCATTAAAAAGAGAGTCATTTATACTATCATTGTAGTTGCAATGATTGCATCATGTACACTGATAGCTATATTTGGCATTGATCCACAGGGGTCAGGAAGTGCTAAGGATATTGACCTTGGCCTTGATATTGCCGGTGGTGTAAGTATCACATATGAAACCAGCGACAGCAATCCAAGTGATCAGGATATGGATGATACAATCTATAAACTGCAGAAGCGTGTTGAGGGTAAGAGTACAGAATCACAGGTTTATAAGTCCGGAACAAACAGAATTACAGTTGAAATTCCGGGTGTAACAGATGCCAATGCGATTCTTGAAGAATTAGGAACACCGGGTTCTTTGGAATTCCTTGATTCAACCGGAATGGCAGCAAAATCACAGGGTCAGGATTATACACCGCTTTTAACAGGTTCTGATGTCAAGACAGCACAGGCTTATTCTGATTCAGGCTCAAAAGACAGTTCAAAGTATGGAGTCCAGCTAACATTTACAGATGATGGTTCACAGAAGTTTGCAGATGCAACAAAGGCTAATTTGGGACAGATAATTTACATTGTATACGATGGAAATGTTGTAAGTTACCCAACAGTACAGTCAGAGATAACAGGTGGTACAGCATCTATTACCGGTATGGAATCATATGAGGCAGCGGATAATCTTGCAACATACATAAGAGTTGGTTCTATTCCGCTTGAACTTAAAGAAGTAAGCTCAAATATAGTTGGTGCACAGCTGGGCAAAGAAGCAATCAGTACAAGTCTTATGGCAGCTGTCATAGGTCTTATAATTCTTTGCATATTTATGATTGCAATGTACAGGATTCTTGGTGTAGTTGCTACATTTGCATTATGGCTCTACACAGCAATGGTTCTTATACTTATAAGTGTATATGACCTTACACTTACACTTCCTGGTATTGCAGGTATCATACTTGGTATTGGTATGGCGGTTGATGCCAATGTTATCATTTACTCACGTATTAAAGAAGAAATTGGTCTTGGAAGAAGCGTGGATGTTGCGATAACAGCCGGTTACAGCAAGGCTACATCAGCTATTGTCGATGGTAACGTAACAACACTTATCGCAGCGGCGGTGCTTTACATATTTGGTACAGGTCCTGTAAAGGGATTTGCTACAACACTTGCTGTAGGTATTGTTGTTTCAATGTTTACAGCGCTTGTAATTACAAGAGTAATAATCAAACTTCTTTATAATTTTGGTATTAAAGATCCTAAATTCTATGGAAAATCTGTATACAATAAAACAATCAATTTCCTTAAATACAGAAAGATTGCATTTATAGTGTCAATTGTAGTTATTGTTTCAGGATTTATCGGAATGGGAGTACACAGCAAGGTGAATGGAAATATACTTAATTACAGCCTTGAGTTTGCAGGTGGTACAAGTACTACATTTACATTTGACAGGGAATATTCACAGGAAGAGGTTGATAAAGATATCATTCCTGTAATAAGAGATGCAGCCGGAATTACAGAAGTACAGCAGCAGAAGGTAAAGGACAGTACACAGGTTGTATTTAAGACATCTGATTTAAGTCTTGACCAGAGAGAAAAAGTGGAAGAAGCTGTTAAGGCTAAATTCCCTATTAAAGATGGAACAATTGTTGAGTCTGATACAATAAGCTCATCAGTAAGTTCAACAATGAAGAAAAATGCAATTGGCTCAGTTGTAATCGCAGCTATATGTATGCTTATATACATATGGTTCAGATTCAGGGATATCAAGTTTGCGACAGCAGCAGTTGCAGCACTTCTTAATGACGTACTTGTTGTACTTGCATTCTATGCACTGGCAAGAGTTACTGCGGGAACAACATTTATTGCATGTATGCTTACAATAGTAGGTTATTCGATTAATGGTACAATTATTATCTTTGACCGTATAAGAGATAACTTAAAGACAGCTAATTCAAAGACTGATATTGAAGAGCTTGTTAACTCATCAATTACACATACACTTGCAAGAACAATCAACACTAACTTCACATCATTTATAATGCTTGTTGCATTGTTCATATTAGGCGTAACATCAGTAAGAGAATTTGCGCTTCCTCTTATGGTAGGTATCGTATGCGGTGCATTATCATCAATCTTTATTACAAGTGCATTATGGTATGTAATGGGTGGTAAGAACAGAGGAAAGAATGCTGCAATTGCCAGCAGACCTGCAAAAAAAGAAAAAAAAGACAAATTTAAGAAAGCTGAAGAATAAATCTCGTTTTATATCAGGTTATTAGTTTTGTATAATAATATTAGTTGTTTACAAGTGCAGTTGACGATAGTTAGCTGCACTTGTAATATTTATTATATAAAAGGTGGCATGGTGTACAGAAAGGGCAGAAGTATTAAAATTGAGTAAATGGATGGTATATACGAAAAAAGCTGATTTTAATGGAATATCAGCTAAATATAAAATAGATCCGGTTATTGCACGAATAATAAGAAATCGTGATATTGTCGGTGATGATGAGATAAATATGTATCTGAATGGAACAATTAAAGATATGCACAATCCGGCATTATTAAAAGATGGTGAAAAGGCAGCAGATATAATTATAAATAAGATAAAAGAAAAGAAAAAAATCAGAATAATAGGCGATTATGATATAGATGGTATCTGTTCAACATCGATATTGTATAAAGGATTAACAATTGCCGGGGCAGATGTGGATTATGATGTACCGGACAGAATAACAGATGGATATGGGATAAATATAAACCTTATAAATAAAGCTATTGAAAGTAATGTTGATACTATTATTACCTGTGATAATGGTATTGCTGCTGCAGACCAGGTCATTTATGCAAAAGATAATAATATGACTGTAATAGTAACAGATCACCATGACGTGCCATATACACAGGAGAATGGGGAAAAACAATATATTATACCGCAGGCAGATGCAGTTGTTAATCCGAAACAGGCTGATTGTAAATATCCTTTCAAATTACTATGCGGTGCCGGTGTTGCATATAAGCTTATTATTCTTATATTTAATAAGCTGGGCATCATGGCATCAAATAAGGAGCTGCTGGATGAATTAAAAGAGCTTATGGCGATAGCAACAGTAGGAGATATTGTAGACCTTGTAGACGAAAACAGGGTGGTTGTCAAATATGGCCTCAGGCATCTGGCTAAAACAAAAAATGTTGGAATAAATGCATTGATAGAAGCATGTGAGTTTGACAGATGTAATATAAGCGCATACCATATAGGATTCGTATTAGGACCATGTCTTAATGCAAGCGGACGTTTAGAGACGGCGCTGACAGCAATAAAGCTTGTTTTGGAAGATGATCAGAAGGAAGCTGAAAAACTTGCAATGAAGCTGAGGCAGCTTAATGATGAAAGAAAGCAGATGACAGAAAATGAGACGCTGACAGCGATTGATATGGTGGAAAATTCTGAACTTGTTAACGATAATGTCATAGTCCTGTATCTTTCACAGTGCCATGAAAGTATAGCAGGAATAATAGCAGGAAGAATAAAGGAACATTTTTATAAACCGACAATAGTTCTTACAGAGGCCTCTGATGGGGGCGCAAAAGGGTCCGCACGCTCTATTGAAGGCTATAACATGTTTGAGGAAATATCAAAATGTAAGGAGCTGCTTACTAAATTTGGAGGACATCCTATGGCAGCTGGAATGTCACTTCCGAAAGAGAACATAGATGCATTTCGAAAGAGACTTAATGAGCTGCAGACACTTACACCAAAAGAGCTTACACCGGTAATGTGGATAGATGTTCCAATGCCTCTTGATTACGTCTCAATGAAGCTTGTAGAACAGCTAAAGGTAATAGAACCATTTGGAAAAGGAAATGAAAAGCCGGTATTTGCAGATAAAAATCTGACAGTAAGATACGCCGGCCTTATAGGGAAAAACAGCAACGTGCTTAAGATGAAACTTGAAACCCAGAGTGGTATGTTAGTAGATGCAGTAAAATTCAATGCCTCAATGGATTATATACCACTTAAAGGTGATAAAATTTCAGTCGTATATTATCCGGATATAAACGAATACAAAGGCAGACGAAGCCTGCAGTTTATAATACTCGAAATAAACCAGGCGTGATATATAAAATAGTTTATTTATCATTTTGCCAGGGATTCTAAAATGATAAATAAGCTATTATAATTCAGGCTTACTTTGAGTTCCGGTTTATGAATGTAGTCTTGTACTTGGAGTACACTATACGCTGGCTGTTATATAAGCTGTAATAACCTGACAGAAAGAATGTAAGTGCAATACACAGGGCACAATATTTTAAGCAGGATGGATCAAACAGCTCTACAGCAAGCAGAAATGATGTTATAGGGCAGTTTGTGACACCGCAGAATACGCTGACCATTCCACATGCGGCACACAGACCTGTTGGCAGGCCGACAATGGTTGACAGAAAACTTCCGAATGTAGCGCCTATAAAAAGTGATGGAACGATTTCGCCGCCTTTGAATCCGCCACCTAATGTTACTGCTGTGAAAAGGATTTTTAGCAGGAATACATACCATGCACAGTTAGTTATAAAACTGCGGCTGATTATATCTGCACCGGCACCAAGATAATCGGTAGTATTAAATACAAATCTCATTGTTATAACAAGAAAACCGGCAACGACAATTCTCAGGTACTGGTTTGTAAATATTTTTGAATATGCCGCTGCACCTTTCTTTAAAGCCATACAGAATAATATACTTGCAAGAGCAAATAGAATTGAAATAAGTATGGCTTTTAATCCGGTTATTACATCAAGTTCCGGTATTACATCAGTAAGTGGATATTTTGAGAAGGATATGTTAAGTGCTTTATCTATCATCTGTGCAATAAGTGCTGATATTACACATGGAACCAAAGCTGCATAGTACATTACACCAACGCTTATGACTTCCATTGAAAATATGGCTGCAGCTATAGGCGTTCCAAAAAGTGCTGAAAAGCATGCACTCATACCACACATAATTGCAATATGGCAGTCTTTTTCATCAAATTTCATGATTTTACCAAGAAGATTACCCAAAGAGCCTCCGACCTGAAGCGCAGCGCCTTCACGACCGGCAGAACCACCACAAAGATGAGTCAGCAAAGTAGAAAAAATAATTAAAGGCGTTACTCTTGCCGGAACATTTTTGTCAGACTGGATAGCATCGATAACAAGATTTGTTCCCGTATTTGCAGCTTCACCAGACAGTTTATATGCAGCAACAATGATAAGACCAGCAACTGGCAGTAAAAACAGCATGTAATCATGTGATATTCTGAAATGTGTTACATAGGAAAGCAGTAAATTAAAACATGCACCGATAAAACCAATAATAATTCCCGAAAAAACAGCACATATAACCCATTTGGTTAAAGTTCCTATTGTGACTTTTAACTTATGAAAGTAAAAGTCAAAGTACTTTTTAAACGTATTCTCATTCATTACAAGTATAAATCCTTCCTGATTCAATCATTTCTGTTCAATTTCTGCCGGTTATTTCAGAAATTTCTTATTTGTTTCTGTTCAGCTTCTGCCGGTTATTTCAGAAATCTCGTCCTTATTCATTCTGCTCATACAGCTGTTATGATACCTTTTGTCGGAAGTTACATCTTTTGTAAACCAGTCCGGAGGAGTATAAGAAGTTGCTTCATCAATTGATGCAAATTCAACTTCAGCAAGAACTGCACCTTTAAATAATCCGTCAAATATGTCAAGGTCAATGGTAAATCCTTTTCCATCAGGAATTTCATAACGATGCTTTGATATTACATTACCATCGGCTTTTTTTATTAAGTGTTTGTAGGCATCTTTATTAAGGGGAAGGTTATATTCTTCTCTTGCCATCATGCCGCCGCCTTTGTATGTCATGTAATAGTTGTCATTATCCTTTCTTACTCTGACAACAGGGGAAGTATTAAGATATCCCTGTTCAATAATGTGGCATTTGTAGCTATCCAGGTTTTCAGGTATTGTAGATACGAGAAATTTACGTTCAATCTCCATTTTAATCCTCATTTCTGCATATGAATTTGCGAATATTTAAAAAGGCAAATAAGAATACCCTTATCTGCCTTAGAACTCAAATATTAAAATCGAAAAATTAAATAGTTTGAATATGAGCTGTTGATTAGTTATTTACAGCATCCTTTAAAGCTTTACCAGCCTTGAATTTAGGAACTGTAGCAGCAGGAATTGTAATTTCTTTACCTGTCTGTGGGTTCTTGCCAGTTCTTTCAGCTCTTTTGCTTACTTCAAAAGAACCAAATCCAACTAAAGCAACCTTATCTTCATTCTTTAAAGCTTCTGTTACTGTGTCAATAAAAGCCTTTAAAGCCTTTTCTGAATCTTTTTTTGATAATTCAGCTTTTTCTGCAATTGCAGCAATTAATTCTGTTTTGTTCATTTAAATAATCCTCCCATAAAAATTCGATGTACATATACTACATTTATACCTTGTATACGTTGTTTTGTCAATAAAAAAAGCACCACAAATGACATATTATGCCACATTTTGTGTTATTTTATACTGTTTTGTATAATTGTGTGGCAGGCGGTAATTGACATGACAGACCGCATCTGTTGTAATTTAGTGTCTATGAAAGCTCTTCCCATTTTTCATACAGCTCATCAAGCTCGGCAGACAAAGAAGTCCTTTCATTATGCAGCTCCATAAGACGTGCATTATTTGTGCAGACTTCAGGAAGAGCAGATTCTTCATCTATTACCTGAAGACGTTTTTCAAGTTCATCAATGCGGTCCTCTGTACGTTTTAGTTCATTTTTTCTTTTCTTAAGCAGTGCCTGTTCTTCCCTGGACTGTTTCCAGCTGGCCTTTGCGGCTTCTTTGGAGACGTCTTTGACAGCTTCCTTTGAAATGCCTGCTCCACCTGCGGCTGTATTATCATCCGTAAGCTTTAAAGCTTCATTTATTGCCTTTGGTGCAAGTATATCCCTTTTTTCCAGATAATAATCATAATTTCCAATATAATTTACGATTGTCTTATTGGTAAGTTCAATTATGCGTGTTGCAGTAGTGTTTATAAAGTATCTGTCGTGTGATACATAAAGGACAGTGCCTGTATAATTATTCAGTGCATTTTCAAGTATTTCTTTTGAAACCATATCAAGGTGGTTTGTAGGCTCATCAAGAATAAGGAAATTAGCATTTGAAAGCATCAGCTTTGCAAGGCTTACACGTCCTTTTTCGCCACCGCTTAAATCACGTATATATTTAAAGACATCATCATCAGTAAAAAGAAATGCTGCAAGGGTATTTCTTATTCTGGTATTATTAAGGTCAGGATATGAATCCTGAATCTCTTCAAAAAGAGTTTTATCAGGGTCAAGCACATGATGTTCCTGGTCGTAGTAGCCAATTGAAACTTTCGAACCCAGACGGATTGAACCATTATCAGGTTCGATTATTTTATTGATAAGTTTAAGAATGGTAGTTTTTCCTGTACCGTTATTACCAAGTATTGCAACCCTTTCACCACGTTTTATTTCAAAAGAAATGTTGTTAAAAAGAGTTACGCCGTCAAACGATTTAGTCAGGGAGTCTACGGTAAGTACATCATTTCCACTGATAACGTCCGGCTCAAGGCTGATATGCATTTTGTCGTTTAATTCTTCAGGCTTATCGACTTTTTGTATTTTATCAAGCATTTTTTCACGGCTTTCAGCACGTTTTATGGATTTTTCACGGTTAAATTGCTTTAATTTTGTTATTACTTCTTCCTGGTGTTTTATATTGCGTTGCTGATTCAGATATTCTTTCATCTGCATATTACGTAAAATCTGTTTTTTATTGGAATAGTCTGAGTAGTTGCCGCTGAATACGGTTACTTTTGCATTATCTATCTCAATAATCTTTGTGACAATCTTATCAAGAAAATACCGGTCATGGGCAACTATAATAACACTTCCTTTATAGGAAAGAAGATAGTTTTCAAGCCATGCGATAGATTCCATGTCAAGATGGTTTGTAGGTTCGTCCAAAAGAATTATATCAGGCTTTGAAAGAAGTAGTTTACCAAGTGATACACGGGTCTTCTGACCACCTGATAGTGTATTTACATGGAGTGAAAAATCATCTTCTGAAAATCCAAGACCTTTTAAAATACCAACAACTTCACTTTTGTATGCATAGCCATTCATAAGGTCAAATTTATGTGTGAGCTGAGTATACTGCTCTAAAAGATTATCAAGGGCATCACCTGCAAGGATTTTCATATCAGCTTCCATTGTGCGGATGCGTTCTTCCATTTTTAAAATGTCCTGTCGTACATTGTACAATTCGTCATAAATTGTATTATTTGTATCAAGGTTCTGGTGCTGGGCAAGGTAGCCCATTGTTTTATCTTTAGCAAGAGTAACACTGCCCTTGTCAGCAGGAAGCTCCCCTATTATCATTTTTAAAAGAGTAGATTTACCGGCACCATTTATTCCTACGATTGCGGCTTTTTCATGGTCTTCAATATTAATGGAACAATTATTTACAATTTCATCAGTTCCGAATGATTTACACAGGTTATTACAGGATAAAATCATGATTAAACCCCTTTCTAAAATATCTTTAAGTCAGGTGATTGCGATATTTTTAATTCTGCCGGGCATTACCTGGAAAATAGCAAATTTCGCAAACAAATATGTAGACATACAGAATATATTATAATGTGAAGTACATGGAAATGCAATGCAGATATTGCTTATTAAAAAATGAAAATCAGCGGCGCTGCGGTTTACAATCAGAGTAAATTAAATGTATAATTATATATATTTCTATGGAAAGGTATGGTTAAAGGCAGAATGGGTTTGACACAAAGAGAGATTAATGAAGCTATAGAAAGCGGTGAAAATGCAAAGTATTGCCTGCGTCTTGCAAGAAAAAAGTTAAGAAGCGCATTAAGATGGAGCAGAGTAGATCTGTTCAGTGATAGTATGATCGTGAATACTATAAAGTATGGAAAAGTTTTTAAGGCGTCTACCAATATGCAGGTTGCACAGAATTATCTTCGTACTTTTCAAAAAAGAGTAAAGGATGCGGACGTATATTATGAATTCTATGACAGTATTGATGAATATGCGAAGGATGCAGATGTGTTTTGCGACTGTGTGATGCATGAACTTGAAGTGCATGATAATATTGCAGACATGCTGGCACAGGTTGAAAGGGTTCTTTCAAAGCTGGAAGAGGCGCTTGCAAGGGTATATAAGTGTACGCCACAGTCAGAGTGATATTAAATGCGGGCAGCAGCCAGGATACGTGGATACAATACGTGGATACGTAAAAATATATTTTGACAATACAAGATAATTCATGTATGCTTTATAAGTTGCACATTTATAAGGTTTGTAGAAAAGGAAAGTTATATGAAGTTTGAAGAGTTAAAGATAGACGAAAGAATTTTAAGGGCTGTTGAAGATATGGGATTTGAAGAGGCATCACCTATCCAGGCAAAGTCAATTCCTGTTGTTATGGAAGGAAAAGATGTGGTTGGACAGGCCCAGACCGGAACAGGAAAGACAGCTGCTTATGCAATACCACTTCTTCAGAAGATAGATCCACAGTTAAAGAAAATCCAGGCAGTTGTGCTTTGCCCTACAAGAGAACTTGCAGTGCAGGTGGCAGAAGAAATCAGAAAGCTTGCAAAATATATGAGTGATATCAAGGTTCTGCCGGTGTATGGAGGCCAGGAGATTGAAAGACAGATACGTTCATTAAAGAATGGCGTTCAGATAGTAGTTGGAACTCCGGGACGTGTAATGGATCACATGAGAAGAAAAACAATAAGATTTGAGCATATTTCAATGGTGATTCTTGATGAAGCTGATGAAATGCTTGATATGGGATTCCGTGACGACATTGAGACAATACTTACAGATACGCCGCAGGAAAGACAGACGGTAATGTTTTCTGCAACAATGGCAAAGGATATTATGGAAATAGCGACAAGATTTCAGAATGATGCACAGATTATAAAGGTTGTAAGAAAGCAGCTTACAGTTGAAAATATTGAACAGTATTATTATGAAGTAAGACCAAAAAATAAAGATGAAGTACTTTGCAGACTTATAGATATTTACAATCCAAGGCTTTCAGTGGTATTCTGTAATACAAAGAGACAGGTCGATGAACTTATATCTGAACTTAAGGGCAGAGGTTATTTCGCAGACGGTATTCATGGTGATATGAAACAGGCACAGCGTGACAGAGTTATGAATGATTTCAGAAGCGGAAAGACAGAAATACTTATCGCGACAGACGTTGCAGCACGTGGAATTGACGTTGATGATGTAGATGTAGTATTTAACTATGATCTTCCACAGGATGAGGAATATTATGTACACAGAATCGGAAGGACAGGAAGAGCAGGAAGAGCAGGACTTGCATTGTCGTTTATATCCGGAAAAGAAGTGTATAAGTTAAAGGATATAGAGCATTACTGTAAGACTAAAATAAAGGCTAAGCCGATTCCATCACTTGATGATGTCAAGAACACAAAAATCGATAAAATGTTTGAAAAGGTAAAAGACACAATCGATGAGGGCGGTCTTATTGATATGATTGAAATCGTACAGGAGCATCTTAATCAGGAAGATTATACTGCTATGGACGTTGCAGCAGCATTATTAAAGATGGTAATGGGTGATACACTTGACAGAACAGATGATGTTGAGGAATATCACTTTGAGGCCGGAAGTGATAACAGAATGGCAAGACTCTTTATAAATGTCGGCAAGAAGGATAAGATAAAACCAGCCAATATTTTGGGAGCAATAGCGGGAGAATCAGGAATTCCCGGAAATCTTGTGGGATCAATTGATATGTATGATAACTATACATTTGTTGAGGTACCTGGAAAGCATGCAGATAAAGTATTAAAAGCAATGCAGAATGTAAAGATAAAGGGAAGAAGCATAAGTATTGAAAGAGCATCAGGAAAGAGACGCAAACGCCGCAGAAGATAATATATAAATATCATGCAGGAACGAACGGCTTTTAGAAATTATGCCTCTTATATCATATTAATTGTGCATGGTATGAAAAAGGAACTGTATGGAAAATATTAAACTTGAGAATTTAAATAAAAGTGAAGCATTGCGCTATTTAGGTTATGGCAGCAGCAAGGCTGACGAGAAGATAAGTAACATTTTAAACGAATGCGAACAGGAAATCATCGAGAATGCCAGACCACGATATATTTACAGGCGGTTTGATATTGAGCCGGTATATGAAAAACATACAGAAGAATATAAAGGAATAAGCGTGTGCAAAACGAATCTTATATTACCTGGCAATTCAATAAAAAAGCATCTTATGGGCTGTCACAGCGCTGTTCTTATGGCGGTTACGATATCAGAACAGGCAGACAGGCTTATAAGAATAGCGAAGGTGAGCAATATGGTTAAGGCAGTAGTTCTTGACAGCCTTGCAAGTGTTGCGGTTGAGCAGGCATGCGATAAGACAGAGCAGATTATAAAATCAGAATATCCGGATATGTATCAGACATTCAGATTTGGGATAGGTTATGGCGACTTGCCAATACATTTGCAGAAGGATTTTTTGAATGTACTTAATGCACCAAAGCTTATAGGATTAAATGTTACAGATTCCTGCATGCTTGTTCCAACCAAGTCTGTAACAGCGGTAATCGGACTGTCTGAAAATGAGATTAAAGGGCAGGCAAGAGGCTGCCAGACCTGCAATATGAATAAAAGGTGTCGTTTCAGAGCAAAAGGAGGACATTGTTTTGGATAACAAATTCAGAGAACTTTTGAAAAAAGATTATGTTATATTTGATGGAGCAATGGGAACAATGCTGCAGGCAGCAGGGCTTAAAATGGGAGAAATACCAGAACTGCTCAGCATTACAAGGCCGGAACTTCTTGTGTCAATACATGAACAGTACTTAAGAGCCGGAGCAGACGTCGTGTATGCAAATACATTTGGCGCTAACAGCTATAAACTTGATGGATGTGGAAAAACCGTTGAAGAAGTAATAAAAGCGGGGATAACCAATGCTAAAAAAGCATGTGAAAATGTAAATAAAAACGCATGTGTTGCACTTGATATCGGACCTATAGGTCAGCTTTTAGAGCCGGCGGGAACATTGAGCTTTGAAGAGGCATATGACATTTACAAGGAAATCATTCTGGCAGGAAAAGATGCTGATCTTATTGTATTTGAAACAATGACAGATCTTCTTGAGTGTAAGGCGGCAATTCTTGCAGCAAAGGAAAACTCAGATCTTCCAATTGTCTGTACAATGACATTTGAAATGAATTTAAGAACATTTACAGGATGTTCAATTCCTTCAATGGCAATTACACTTAGCGGACTTGGTGTTGATGCACTCGGAGTAAACTGTTCACTTGGACCAAAAGAACTTGAGCCTGTAGTTGCAGAGCTTACAAAGTGGACAAAACTGCCCGTAGTTGTAAAGCCAAACGCAGGGCTTCCAGACCCGAAAACAAATGAATATAATGTTAAGCCACAGGAATTTGCTGAGCTTATGAAGGAACTTAGAAAATATGGTATTAAAGTGTTTGGCGGATGCTGTGGAACTGATCCTGAATTTATAAAATGTGTCCACGAAATGCTTGCGAATAATGGAAATGATTTTGATACTTCAAAAAAGGTTGTTCCGTCAGCAGTCTGTTCAGCAACAAGAACGGTAACAATTACGGAGCCGAGAATAATCGGGGAAAGAATTAATCCTACTGGGAAAAAGATATTTCAGGAAGCACTAAGACGCCATGATGTTGATTATATACTTAACCAGGCATTAGAACAGATACATGCAGGAGCAGATATCCTTGACGTAAATGTAGGCCTTCCTGGAATTGATGAAAGAGAAATGATGATTACTACTGTAAAATCACTGCAGTCAGTAGTTGATGTCCCGCTTCAGATTGATTCAACCATTCCTGAAGTACTTGATGCAGCACTCAGGGTCTATAATGGAAAACCTATAATTAATTCAGTAAACGGTGAAGAGGATTCTCTGAACAATATTTTACCGCTTGTAAAAAAGTATGGTGCAGCAGTAATCGGACTTACACTTGATAAAAACGGAATTCCAAAGAAGGCAGAAGAACGTTTTGCAATAGCTGAAAAAATTATGAACAGAGCACTTGCAATCGGAATCCCAAAGGAAGATATATTTATTGACTGTCTTACACTTACAGCGTCAGCTGAGCAGGAAGGTGTAATGGAAACAATAAAGGCAGTAAATATGGTAAAGACAAGACTTGGACTGCATACGGGACTTGGCGTTTCAAATATTTCATTCGGACTTCCTAACAGAGTACTTGTAAACAGAACATTTCTTACAATGGCACTGATGGCAGGACTTGACCTTCCGATAATAAATCCGAATATTCCTGAAATGACAGGAGCTGTAAGGGCATATAAGCTTTTGGCAAATATTGATAAGAATTCAGTAGACTTTATAAAAAACTATGCCAACATGCCAAAAGTTAAAAAAATATATGTACAGGAAGGAAATGACAAGAATGGCCAGGCAGGTGGCCAGGCAGGTTCAGGCAATGCTTTGGATGCTGCTGGAGCCCAGACAGCAGGCCAGTCAGAAAACGGCGGACTATATGATGCCGTAATTAACGGACTTGTAAGTGAAGGCGCAAGAATTACGGAAGAGATGCTTAAGACAACAGATTCAATGGAAATAGTAAATAAAGTACTCATCCCTGCACTTGATAAAGTTGGAGCTGATTTTGAAAAAGGAACACTGTTCCTTCCTCAGCTTATCATGTCGGCATCGGTTACACAGGCAGCATTTGAAGTGATAAGAAATCATATGATAAAGAGTGATTCAGCACCTGTAAGCAAGGGAAAGATAGTAATAGCAACTGTTAAAGGGGATGTACATGATATTGGAAAGAATATTGTCAAAGTCCTTCTTGAAAATTATGGATATGATGTAATTGATCTAGGTAAAGATGTTGAGTATCAGGCAGTTGTTGATGCAGTTCGTGAAAATGATGTAAAGCTTGTTGGACTTTCGGCACTTATGACAACAACTCTTGTTTCAATGAAAGAAACCATCGAACTTATACACGAAAATGGTCTGGACTGTAAGATAATGGTTGGCGGTGCAGTGCTTACACCGGAATATGCAAAAGAAATACACGCTGATTATTATGCAAAGGATGCAAAGGAGTCTGTTGATATCGCTAAAAGGGTACTTGGCTGATACGTTTCATATAAATTTCATGCAGCTTTGAAAGGTAAAAATAATTCGCACTAATAGTACTAAAATTTAAGCTGATTTCTTTGCGATAAGGTAAAATAAAAGAAAAAACTT
>CAKRGM010000039.1 GCA_934330725.1 uncultured Lachnospiraceae bacterium
CCAGCTAAATGCAGAAAAGGGTAAAAATAAGCCGCTCTTTCGAGCGGCAGTATTATAAAACAGTACCGGCTATGGTGTGTTTACAAATTAACAGTTAAATGCAGGTATGGCTCCTGCAACTAAAAAATAAGAGATGAAAAGGAGAATATAAGCTATGAGAAGAGAACAGAATGAAATCAAAAGTATTAATGAAATCTGCCAAATTTTAGATAAATGTAGTGTCTGTAGACTTGCCATAAATAATAATGGGTATCCATATGTTGTTCCTATGAATTTTGGATATAAAAAAGGCAAAGAAAAACTATTTTTGTTTTTTCATGGAGCCAATGCCGGAACAAAGAAAGCACTGATAGAAAAGGATGGAAGAGTTGGATTTGAAATGGATATTCATGGAAACGTAGAGATTCGTGAAATTGCATGCAATAGTTATATGGAGTATGAAAGCGTATGTGGAACTGGAAATGCAGAAATCATTGAGGAAAATAAAAAAAGAGAATACTTAGAATCTATTATGAATCATTATACAGATATTCCATATGAAATGCTGGATAAAATGATAGAATCAGTGATGGTGATTAAGGTTGAAGTAGTTCAAATAACCGGAAAATTTTATAAGGCAAAAGAAAAATAAAGAAGATATTAAATTTAATTATGTAAAAGTACTACAGATAATTTATAAAGTGAAAAATTTACAATTTTCAGTTGAAAATATATGCTATTTTGACAAAAAGAAATATTTAATAACTTATTAGACAAGGGCGTCTGGCTTGACCGGATGCCCTTGTGTTACTTTATGTTACAGGTAACATTTTACAATATAAGACAATGGTAGTAAATAAATGTAATAAAGGAGGACACTGTTATGGAAAGAAAAATGAGAAAAAGTAATAAATTAATGGATAAGTCATCAGTTGAAGCGCTTTTAAACAGGGCATTATACGGCGTACTTGGAACGTATGGTGAGGATGGATATCCATATGCGGTTCCGCTTAGTTATGTTTATGATGATGGATGTATTTATTTTCATTGTGCAAAAGATGTAGGACATAAATATGAAAATATTACATTTTGTAATAAAGTCTGCTTTACAGTTGTAGACAGTGTAGAAACAATATCAGCCAGTTTTAACACGAAATTTGAAAGTGCTATAGCATTTGGAACAGTACATGAATATGAAAAACCAGAAAAGATTTTTCATAAGTTCATTGAAAAGTATTCTAAAGGATTTGAAAAGGAAGGGCAGATTTATATTGATAAGGCAATGGGAAATGCTTCGGTTTATTGCATTGAAATTGAAAGTATGCAGGGAAAGTTTAAGCATTAATGTGTGGACATTAGACAATTGTATTTGTGACACACTTAATATTATTAATGTAATACTTAATATTATTAAGAATATTATTTATAATATTAGGAAATCGTTAAGCGGTATTGATAAATTTTATATATTAGTATATAAATAACATCATGACCTTAAAAATGAAGGGGAAAGTACAATAAGTAAATATTGCTTATAAAATACTTTTGAATAGGAGGAGATACATATGAGACTGGTAACATTTTGTATGGATCAGAATATAATATATAGTGAAGTTAAATTAAATGAAGGATTATATTATAAATATTATGAATTTGAGAATCCAGATCATGTTAAAATGATTGCATTTCCGGATGGATGTATAGATATTCAGTTATGTGTAAAAATGGGAAAAGTGTCATTGCAGCTGGCTGGAAGTTTTGATAATGCAGGTTGTGCTGTATCTTCGGACTATGAAAAAATAGTAGCAATAAAGTTTAATCCGGGACAAATTCCTGTAATGCTTGAAAACCGTATGGGTGATATTATATCAAATAGAGTAGATATAACAGATATGTTTGATGAAAAGAAATTAAAGTGGTTGGTAAGTGATGCGGCGACAGTTGATGATAGAATAGAATTTTTTAAAAAGAGTTTTGGAGAAGAACAGATTTCAAAACAGCATGAAATAGTTGAAAATGTTATTGATATAATAGAACAATATCATGGATATATCAGTATTTCGGATATGGTTGACATGATTGGATATAGCCATAGGTATAGTGATAGAGTATTTAAAGAGGCAATAGGATTTTCAATAAAAAAATATGCTAGTATCATAAGATTGCAGGAGGCTATAAGGATAGTTAACAACAAGCGCGTTGATGATGTGTATAATATTTTGGGATATTATGACCAGTCACATTTTATACATGATTTTAAGAAATTTACGACGTTTACACCGAATGCATTTTCCAAACTTGGAAATGAAAAGAAGGTTGTTTAGCGTATATAGAAAGTGTTTGTACATATAATTTAATATTAAGGTCCAAAATTTCCAATAAATATTTAGCAGGCAAGAATATGATTAATTTGAAAGAAGGACAAAGACGTCATTTACATACAGTAAATGGCGTCTTTTTTTGTAAGTTAATATTTATCTAAGGCTTACTGTTTGTTGTTTATTTTAATGTATAAGAGAAAATCAGAAAAATGGAGGTTAAATGCTATGTATTTTGATGATGAATTTAACAAAGAAGATGCACTGGAAAAATGCCGTACATACTGGAATCCAAGCAGAACTGATTATTGGATTAATGTAGGAATCGATATTATGATTGGCAAACGTGAAGGATATTATTTTTGGGATATAGATGGAAAAAAATACATGAATCTTCATCTTAATGGTGGAACGTATAACGTAGGTCATCGTAATCCAGAGGTTATACAGGCATTAATTGATGCAACGCAGGAGCTGGATGTTGGCAATCACCATTTCGGTTCAGCATTACGCGGATATTTGGCTGAAAAAATCGTTAAACTTTCAACACCTGGCATGCAATATGCTATTTTTTCTACTAGTGGCGGCATGGCTAATGATGTAGCGATAAAGGCTGTAAGATATGCAACAAAGAGAAAGAAAATCGTTTCATTAGAGAAGTGCTTTCATGGACATTCAGGACTTGCACTTGAGGCTGGTGATGATTTTTACAAAAAGACATTTCTGACAGGATTGGATGACCCGGATTTTGTACAGGTTCCTATGAATGACATTGATGCTATGGAGAATGCTTTAAAGGGTGAAGATGTAGCAGGAGTAATAATAGAAACGATTCCGGCAACATTTGGTTTTCCATTGCCGAAAGAGGGATATCTTAAAGCTGTAAAAGAATTATGTGAGAAGTATGGAACATTATATATTGCTGATGAAGTTCAGACAGGTTTAATGAGAACCGGAAAAATGTGGGGAATAGAATGGGAAGGCGTTAACCCGGATGTAATTGTAACTGGAAAGGGATTAAGCGGTGGCATCTATCCGTTTGCTGCAACTATAATGACTAAGGAAGCTGGTAAATGGGTTGAGGAAACAGGACGTTCACATACAGATACATTTGGTGGTTCAGAACTTGGATGTGCTGTTGCGATGAAGGTTCTTGATATTGTTACAAGAGAAAGTACAGTTAAGAATGTTCAGTTTATGGCTGAATATTTAAAGGAAGGTCTTGATAAAATTCATAATATGTATCCGGATTTCTTTACAGGCTATACGCAGAGAGGCATTATTTTTGGATTGAGATTTGGCGTTCCAGACGGAGGAATAGCAGCTATGCAGTCATTCTATAATAATGGTATATGGGCAATATATGCTAGATTTGATACACAGGTAGTTCAGTTTAAGCCGGGTCTGTTATGCACGAAGGAATATTGTGATGAACTTCTCGAAAAAACAGAAAAAAGTGTTAGAGAGGCAAGAGAAAAGTACTTTAAGGAACATAAGTAATATTTTATATCATATGAAATTTATAAGTACGGCTAATGGAGGATAAAAATATGGATGTAAGTGCAATTCCTGAAGATGATTTAAGGAAAAAAGTCGCTGCTCTGTATGGTTTTAATAATAACATAAAAATTAAGATTATTAAGTATTCAGAGAATATTACTTATCTTATTGAAGATGATGAAAAAAAAGCAAAGTATGTACTTCGGCTTTGCAGACCTGAATACCATGATAAAGAAGAACTCGAGAGCGAAATGCTATGGATAAATACAATTAAAGAGACAACGGATCTTTATATAGCAGATTCATATCCGGGTATTAATGGTGATAGAGTTCAACAGGTAACGTTATTATTGGGAAATGAATATGAGATTGAGTTTTATTGTTGCTTATTTTTATTTCTTAAAGGTGAGAATCTTCGTAATCTTAGAGGAGAGGAACTTAACAAATCTATTGAAAAAATCGGACAGATTACAGCAACACTTCATAACCAGGTTCTAAAATGGGAACCGGCATTAAGTAAAAAACTTAAAAGATTTACATGGAATTTTGAAGATTTCTTTTCACAGAGTGCAAGATGGGGAGTATGGAGAGATTTTCCTAATCTTACTGATGAAGAAAGAAATCTATACGATAAGGCTGAAAAGTTAATAAAAAAGCGGCTTATAGAATATGGAAAAGAAAATGACAGATATGGATTGATTCATACGGATTTAAATTTAAATAATGTAATAGTTGATGGCAGTAAGGTACAAATATTTGATTTTGATGATTGCGGATATGGATGGTTTTTATATGATATGTCAACGACATTACTTGAGTATGAGGATAACCTTGAGGAAATGCTAGAGTCATGGCTTAAGGGATATGAAAGTATAAGAAGTTTAAGTCAGGAAGATTATAAGCAGATTATGACATTTATTGTGCTAAGAAAAATAGTCCGTGTAGCATGGATAGGTTCACATTGGGAGAATGATACAGTTAAAAAAGTGTCGCCTACATACTATGAGCATACGGATAACTTAATTAAGGCGTATCTTACAGATGGATGTCAGGATGATTATAAAAAATGTTTTAAGATATTAGCCAATATAGAAAAAGATTAACATGGGTCAGAAAGTAATTAATTCATATATGGAGGTAGAAAGATGAAAAGAATAACACTTACAAGAGACATGCTTGTCACAGGCGAGAATGCTTTGGAATATTTGTCAGAGATAGGTTGTAAAAAGGCTGTCATAGTAACAGGTGGTAGTTCAATGAAAAAAACCGGTGTGCTTGACAGAGCGACAGATATACTTGAAAGTGCAGGAGCTGAAGTTGCTATATATAGTGGAATAGGAAAGAATCCTACAACAAAAATGGTTCTGGATGGTCTTGCATTTTTAAATAAGGAAAAGCCTGATTGTATTATTGCAGTCGGGGGAGGTTCATCTATTGATGCTGCAAAGGTTATGCTTATATTCTATGAACATCCGGAGTTGAATTTCGATAATGTGTTTACAGAAGATATTGATAAATTATGTTTCAATACCAAGTTTATAGCTGTTCCATCTACTTCAGGAACAGCATCAGAAGTTACAAAGGTAAGTGTAATTACTTTTGAGGAAGAGCAGTTTAAAAAGGCAATTCATTCAAAAAATATTTTTCCTAATGTAGCAATTCTTGATCCATCATTACCATGTACACTTCCGGCTCATATTGCTGCAGAGACAGGAATGGATGCACTGACACATGCACTTGAATCTTATATTAATAAAAACGGTAATGATTTTACAGATGCTTTAGCGAAAGAGGCAATTGAGGGAATTATTGAATGGCTGCCTGTTTCTGTAAATGAAGCAACGCCAGAAGCTCGTGAAAAGGTACATAATTTTCAGTGTATGGCAGGAATGGCATTTGCTAATAGTGGACTTGGAATGGTGCATGGAGTATCTCATGCATTCGGCGGTAAATATAATATAGCACACGGTTTGGCTAATGCGGTAATTCTTCCATATTCAATGGATTATAACAAAAAGGATCCAGAGGTTGCGGCAAAATATTCAAAGCTGTCAAGAATTATTGGAAGAGACATTATAGAGGCAGTTAAAGAAACATCAAAACGAGTAGGAATTCCGAGTAGAATGATGGATGCTGGAGTTTCAGAAGAAGATTTCAAAAAGGATTTTGACCAGTTACTGGGATTTTCAATGAAGGGTTCTACAGTTGTAAATCCAATTAAGGTTTCAGAAGATGATATGAAGAAGTTTCTTAACTGCATTTATTATGGGGAAGAAGTGGACTTTTAGAAATATAACAAATGTTTTTTCATAGAATCAGAGAGGTGGTAATTATGAGTTTAAAACAGAAATGTGTAGAGTTGACAAAAAAAATGGTATCTATTCCATCTGTAAATAAAACTCCCGGAGAGCGTGCCATAGGTGAGTTTATGTATGATTACATAAGCAATATTCCATATTTTAAAGAACATCCAAATCAAGTATTAAAAGTAGAGTTAAAAGATGATCCGCTTCACAGATATAATGTTTATGGTCTTTTGATTGGAGAAAAAAGTGATTGCCAGGATACGATTCTTTTACATGGACATATTGACACGGTTCCTACAGAAGATTATGGAAAATTACAGCCATTTGCATATGATTGTGACAAATTGGAGCAGGAGCTTTTAAAGATAAAAGACACACTGGAACCAGGCGTCAGGGAAGATTTATTGTCTGGTGATTATATGTTTGGCCGCGGAGCTGGTGATATGAAAGGTGGTAGTGCTGTACACACAATTGTATTGGAAGAGCTCAGTAAGCATCCTGAGGAATTGGATGGAAATATTCTTGTTTCATTAAATCCGGTAGAGGAAACTTTACATAAGGGATTTATTGATGGTATTGATACACTTATTGAATTAAAGGAAGAGTTTAATCTTAATTATCTGTTTGCTATTAATAATGATTTTATAACAAGTGCATTTGCAGGTGATGAGACGAGGTATGCTTATACAGGAAGTGTGGGAAAACTACTTCCATGTATATATGTAAGAGGAAAAGAAACACATGTTGGACAGGCGTTTGAAGGATTTGATGCGTGTCGCGTTGCAGGCGAATTAGTAAAACTGGTTAATTTAAATTGCGATATGATGGATGGCTATAATGGTGAGTATCCAGCACCGCCAATAGCACTTAAGATGATGGATCTTAAGCCTTATTATAATGTGCAGACGCCACTTTCAAGTTTTGTTTATTTCAATTATATGGCACATAGTAAAGGTGCCGGGGAAATTCTGGAAGATTTTAAGACAGTGGCGAAAAAGGCAATGGTTACAGTATCTAATGAAATAAATAAGAATTATAAGGAGTATTGCAATAAGATTAATGTACCATTTAGTAAAATAGAGCATAAGTTAACAGTTATGGATTATAGGGAACTATATAATATTGCTAAGAATGAATATGATGCGGATATAGATAAGTTTATAGATGAACTGGCAGAAAAAGAAGTGGCAAAGGATATTGATGCAAGGTTAGTTTCACTTCATATAGTTGAGAAGCTCACAGATATTGCAGGAATAAAAAATCCAACGGCTGTTGTTTATTTTGCTACACCACATTGTCCACATAATACATTAAAAGATGAGATACCAGAAGAGAAGAAACTGGCAGATGAAATTGATGAGATACTTCAGGAGTTTGGTGATAAATATGGTGAAAAGATGCAGCTTATGCATTTCTTCCCAAGTCTTACAGACAGCAGCTATTTAAAGATAGATGATAGTATTGATGACATAAAAACACTTGAAAGTAATTTCCCTAAACAGGATATATTATATCCGGTGCCTTATGAAAAGATAAGAAAACTTAATATACCGGGGATTAATTATGGAACATTTGGGCGAGATGCTCACAAATGGACTGAAAGAGTAAAAATAAGTTATTCATTTGAAAAATTGCCAGAACTTATATTGATGACAATAAATAAATATCTTATTAAATAAAACAATTGTAAGTAACTTTTAGGTTTTGTAGTTTAATTCGTAAAGTGAATTAAGAAAGGATGAAAATTATGACATTAGCAGAAAGATGTAAAAAGGTTATGCCACCTATGGCAAACAGAGTAACAGATTTAGGAATTGACCATGCAAAGGGTTGTTATATGTTTACAGATGACGGAAGGGAAATACTTGATTTTGCAAGTGGAATTGCAGTTTGTAATCTTGGACATAATTATCAGACAGTAGTTGATGCTGCAAAAGCACAGATGGATAAGCTCGTACATAGCTGTCACAATCTTACATATTATGAAGAGTATGTTAAGCTTGCGGAAAAATTGGTTGAGATTGCAGGTGGAGACAGAATGTGTTATTTCTCTAATTCTGGAGCTGAAGCAAATGATGGTGCTATTAAGCTTGCCAAGTATGTTACAAACAGACCAGGAGTAATTGCATTTAAGGGATCTTTCCATGGACGTACACATATGGCTGCAACACTTACAGCTTCTAATTCAAAGTATAGAAAGCATCTGGCATCAGGCCTTTGCCCAAATGTATTTCATTTGGATTATCCATATCTGTTACATACACCATATCCATATGATGGAGAACATACACCAGAAGCATATTTTACACAGTTCGATGAATTGTTTTCAAAAATTATTGCTCCTGAAGAAGTTGCATGTATCATAATGGAGCCTGTACAGGGTGAAGGTGGATATATTGTTCCACCTAAGGACTGGATGGTTTATGTAAGAGAACTTTGTGATAAATATGGCATAATGCTTATATATGATGAAGTTCAATCTGGATTCGGACGTACTGGAAAAATGTTTGCGCAGGAACATTTTGGCGTAAGACCTGATATTATGACATGTGCAAAAGGCATTGCAAATGGATTTCCTCTTAGTGCAATTGTAGCTAAGAAAGAAGTGATGGAGCAGTGGCCGGCTGGAGCACATGGTGGTACATTTGGAGGAAATCCGGTTGCCTGTGCAGCAGCAAATGCAACTATTAAGGAACTTGAAGGATGGGCAATTGATAATGGTGCAAAGATGGGCGACTACTTTATGACAAAGCTTAAAGCATTACAGGAAAAGTATCCTCAGTATATTGCTGAAGTAAGAGGAATTGGACTTATGATTGGAGTTGAATTCCTTGATAAGGATGGGAATCCACTTACAGAACTTACAGCTAATCTTCAGAAGAAGTGTCTGGAAAAGGACTTATTTATACTTACATGTGGCTGCTACAAGAATGTTGTAAGATTTATTGCACCACTTATTGTTACAGAAAAAGAAATTGATAAGTGTATTGAGATAGTTGATAGTGTTTTGGCTGAATTATAATAAAAAAAGAAGTTCATTTTTTACAATTATATAATAAATATGCATGGTAGTATAAATATATCGTAAGAAAACGAAGGCGTTTTGACAAAGAGAAATAGTCAAGACGCCTTTTTTGTTTAAATAAAAAGGAGGAAAATATGATGACAAGTAATGAAATCATTGAAGATTCTAAAAAGTATACAATGTTTACATGGGTTGCACAGGATAATTTCAAGCCATTGTGCATAGAAAAAGCCGACGGTATTTATATGTGGGATTATGAAGGAAAAAGATATACCGATATATGCTCACAGCTTGTTAATGTGAATATTGGTTTTAACAATCAGGCAGTTATAAAAGCCATTCAGGATCAGGCAGCAGCTTTACCATATATTGCACCAAAGCATACATATGATAAGCGTGCTGAATTAGGAAAAATTCTTATTGAAGAAATTGCACCTAAGAATATGTCAAAGGTATTGTTTACATTAGGTGGAGCTGATTCAAATGAGTATGCAATCAGACTTGCAAAAGCATTTACAGGGAAGGATAAGATATTTTCAAAATATGAATCATATCATGGTTCAACATATGGCTCAGCAAATCTGACAGGTGAAGCAGAAAGATCATCACCATTCCCAACTATTCCTGGCTTTATTAAATTTGCTGCTCCACATTTATATACATATGATATTAAATTTGACTCAGAGGAAGAAGCAACAGAACATTTTCTTAACAGACTTGAGTATCAGATTAAAATGGAAGGTGCTGATAGCATAGCAGCATTATTTATCGAATCTGTAACAGGAAGTAATGGTGTTTATCTTTATCCAAAGGGATATCTTAAAGGCGTCAGAGCATTGTGTGATAAATATAATATTGTTATGGTATGCGATGAAGTTATGGCAGGTTTCTTAAGATGTGGAGATTGGTTTGCTTGTCAGTTAGAAGGAGTTGAGCCTGATATTATAACTTTTGCTAAGGGCGTTAACAGTGGTTATGCTCCTCTTGGAGGTGTTATCATAAGTGAAAAAATAGCAAAATTCTTTGATACACATTCACTTCCAAGTGGACTTACATATAATTCACATTCTTTAGGTGTTGCAGCAGCTATTGCATGTATACGTGAATATCAGAGATTGGATATTAAAGGAAAAGTTAATTCACAGGCTCCTTTATTTGGAAAGTATATGGAGGACTTAAAGGCAAAACATCCTTCAATTGGAGATGTTAGATATATAGGAATTTATGGAGCAATAGAATTCTCTCAGCCAGGAACAAATAAACAGTTAGCTACGACAAAAGATGGTAAACCATTCCTTGGCGCATTGATTCAGACTCTTTATAAGTATGGACTTGCTACTTTTGGACATGGCAGTTCAATTATGGTTGCACCAGCACTTATTATTACTGATGATGAGATGAAAGAAATGTTTGAAACATTAGATAAAGCTCTTAGCTGGGCTGATGAACAGATATAATATTAAATAAAATTTAATATATCATTCTGAAGAAATAGTATTCCGAAAAAAGGGAGGAAAGCTTATGAGAAAAAACAAATTATTAAGAAAAATGACAGCTCTTATACTTGCAGTTATGACAACAGCCTCTTTAGCAGCATGCGGTGGTGGCTCAGGATCAGATAGTGGATCTGAACAATTAAAAGATACGATTAATGTTTCGTATAATGCACAGCCTTCGACATTTGATCCACATATAACTGGAGCTACAGCAACTGCTGAAATTGATAGACTTGTATTTGAAAGGTTATTTGAACTCGATGATAAAGGTGTTCCTCATCCACAGTTAGCAGAAAGTTATACTGTAAGCGAAGATAATAAGGAATGGACATTTAAATTAAGACAGGGAGTTAAGTTCCACAATGGAGAGGAAATGAAAGCTGATGATGTTGTTGCATCACTTAACAGATGGCTTTCAAAAAGTGCTATTGCAGCAAAAGCAATCCAGACAAATAATGAACAGTTCGAAAAAGTTGATGATTATACAGTAAAAATTAGTCTTGAAAATCCATGTATAATGATGACATACATTCTTGCTAATTTTGCACAGGCAGCTTATATTATGCCGGCATCAGTTATTGAGGCCGCCGGTTCAAATAATATTTCAGCAGATCAGCTTATAGGAACAAGTTCACTTAAGTTTGCTGAGTGGTCAGTTGATAACTATGTAAAACTTGAAAAATTTGATGATTATAAGCCTTTTACTTCTGAAAGCAGCGGATCATATGGTGACAGATCAGTTAATTTCAAAACAGCAATGATTTACTTTATAACAGATACTACAACAAGATTAAATGGTCTTCAGACAGGAGAGTATGATATATCAGCTAGTATTGCATATTCAGATGTTGACAGATTAAAGACAATGGATGGCGTTAGCATGTATACATCAATGTTTAATGGTTTAACAATTACAATGAATAAATCAAAGGATTCAAGACTCAGCGATCCTAAGTGGAGACAGGTTATTTCATATGCTGTTAACCTTAATGATATTATGGAAGGTTCTATTCCAACAGTTTCAGGTTATAAGGCATATGAAGCTAATGCAGGATATTTCGCTAAGGATTCAGACTGGTACACCGACCTTGAACAGGCATCTAAGCAGGATACAGAAAAGGCTAAGCAGTTACTTAAGGAACTTAATTATGATGGAACACCACTTGTAATGATGACAACTGAAGCATATCCTGAATTCTACAATGCCTGCCTTATTATGAAACAGGAACTTGAGGCAGTTGGTGTTAATGTAACACTTAATGTATATGACTGGGGTACAATGCTTACAAAGCTTGCACAGACAGATGCTTATGATTTATATCCTATGAATTATCCACTTGATGATAACCCTGCAAGCATCAACTATATCAGAAAGGCAAATGCTTCTGGATTTACAAATGATGCTCAGCTTGATTCATATATAAAGGAAATGAATGCAAAGGCAACAGTAGAAGAGGCACAGAGTTTCTGGAAAGATACTATTCAGCCATATTGTCAGGAAGAAACATTTATTATTAACCTAGGTGATTATGATTACATATATGGTGCGTCAGATAAAGTTACAGGATTTACTCCTTATTATGGATTAAGATTATGGGGTGTAAAAGTAGCACAATAATAATGCAAAGATACAGTACAAATTATAATACTATAGTATAAGTTTGCTGGTGTGCAAAGATGCACTTAACTATAGTTAAGAAAGTAAATACTTTCATAACCTGGGGCAGGACTTTAAAAGTTCTGCCCCTATTCTTTTATTTAATAGAAGTTCTGTTAAAACAAAGTAAATTGTAGTAATGAATGTAGGGCTATATAGGAACATTCTGGTTATAAAAGAAAGGGGAACTGTTATGGGAGAGTCTGAAATAAGAAACATGATTGAGATATGGAGACCTAAGAGTGCTTTATATAGTCCAATTGTGGTTGAGTTATGTAATATAGAAAATAATATATTGGAACATAGAAAACATACTGGGAATCAATTGGTTGGGAATTTGCCTATAACGTTTGTTTCAGTTTGTATTGGTAATGATAGTAGTAGTGCTATAGATAAAATATTAGATGCTTTATATTGGATAAAAAGTAATTCAAAATTTTTAAAGGGTAATTCAAATAATATTACAATTATTGGTAGTGCAGATTTAGAGAAAAGCATAATTGAATTATTATGCTGTCAGCAGGTGAATAATATTGTAAATAAAGTTATATTACCATGTGCCAGTAATTATATTAACAAAGAGATAGTTGAAAGGATTGGAAATTACAATGGGTCTATAATTATTGGTGGAAATAAAATTCAATATGCAAATTACGTTCTTACTAATAAAGTGGTGCAGGCAGGAGGAAAAGTGTGGGAATATAGTTTTGATTATATGCCATATGTTAAAGGCCTTGATTATTTATTATTGTGGAATGAAGCAGATAAGAGTGACGTGGCTGGTAAAGAAGAGTTAATTAGAACATGTCCTATGGGAATGACTATTTTTAATATTTATATTAACTACATTATACATGGAGATCCTAATGGGACCAGTGGTCAGAAATGGCATTATATTGATGAAAAACATCAGGATTTACTACATATAAATGTTGTTAATTATATAGGAGTACGAGGTGGATTATAATGGAAGATAATAATAAGCTTGTTGAAAAAGCTGATATTGTAATTATAAGTAATTGTATATTTGATGGTATTAATGATAATCTTAAAGATGGAATACTTGCTATAAAAGGAAACAAAATCCTTGGAATATATAAGAGAGATTTATTACAGGATTTAATAAGTGATAATACGAAAGTATATGTATATGAAAATAAACTGGTTATGCCAGGATTTCATGATTCACATATTCATATGGCAATTGGCAGCCTGTTTACTGACGAAACATATTGCGCCGAACTTGGGAATGTACATTCACTTGAAGAATGCATGAATGTACTTGTAGAATTTGGAAATAAATATAAAACTAATGAAATAGTAGTTGGTGGTGGATTTAACAATCTTAATATTCCAGGAGGAACTTCTCCGGACAAAAATCTTATCGATAATTATATTAAGGACAGGCCTGTCATTATTATGAATTGGAGTTTTCATACTATTTATGCTAACACATTGGCAATAAAACTGTCAGGTATTCTTGATATCCCTGGCATTAATGGAATTGAAAGGGATAAAAATGGTGAGCCAACAGGTGAATTTAATGATTCAGCTGCATTTGAAATGCAGGATTACGCTACCAGAGTATCTAAAGAGCAAAAGAAAAGCAGTATGAAAAAATTATTACATAAAATGAATATGTCTGGTATAACATCAGCATCAGAAGTATTTCCATCAGGAAGAAGTGATCCGTATAGTATATGGAAAGAAATTGAAACAGATGAAGAGTTAACAGCAAGACTGACTTTTTATCCTCCTTTATTAGGATATAAAAAGGAAGAAATTGAAGAATATAGAAATAAGTATAATTCGGGAATGTTATTATTTAGTGGTCTTAAAGCACTTATGGATGGTGTTATAATTCCACATACTGCATGGATGCATGAACCATATGCAAATGCACCACATACAAGTGGAGAACCAGCAGTTGATCCGGACTATATGAAAAATGAAATTTTAAGAGCACATAGCGAGGGGATAAATGTAAGAATACATACTATTGGTGATAAGGCTGTTACATATGTGCTTGATTGCTTTGAAGAAGCAAATAAAAAGTATGGCAGTATAGCCAGACGGCATTGTATGGAACATGTGAATTATATAAAGGAAATGGATTATCCAAGATTTAAAGAACTTGGAGTTGCTATATCAACACATCCCACAGCATTGGAAAATTATATGACACCAGATAATCCTATGCTTAAAATTCTTGGAGAGGACAGGTGTAAAAGAACATGGCCGGTAAAGAGCTTTCTTGATAATGGAGCGATTGTTGGAACTGGAACAGATTTTTCAGTAGTTCCATTTGATCCGATGCTAACAATGCATGCAATGTGTGCACGTTGTGGTAAAGATGGATGGCCGGAAGGAGGATGGAATCCAGATCAGAAAATAAGTATATATCAGGCTTTGAGTATATATACTTATGGATCGGCAGCAGTTGTAAACAGAGAAAAAGAACTTGGTACCTTAGATAAGGGAAAGTATGCTGACATAACTGTTTTAGATAAGAATATAACTAAGGTTTCTTATGATAAGTTAGTTGGCACAAAAGCAATGCTTACTATAGTCAACGGAAAGGTTGTTTATGAGCAGTAAAGAGGTAAATGTAAATAGTACATATGAAATACGAATGAAAGAAATAAATTGTATATGCAGCAACAGGAGATTTGTTATACTGGGGTGTATATTATGTCCTTTGCTGTGGGGCTCTGTTTTTCCCATTGTAAAAGTGGGATATAGTTTGTTTGATATCCGAAGTGATGAAATAAGTAAAGCAATATTTTTTGCCGGTTTGCGGTTTTTAATAGGCGGCATTGTGGCATTAATATTTTTTGGCTTTCTTTATAAAGGCGGTATAAGGCGTGAACTTACTGGGTTAACAAATCATTTAGACTTAATTTTATTATTAGCATTTATACAGACTTTTTTTCAGGCAATTACATTTTATACAGGATTGGCACATGTTGAAGGAACAAAGGCATCAATAATAAACGGAGTAGGTACATTTATTAATGTAATACTTGCTCATTTTTTCTTTAAAAATGATAAATTAAATATTAATAAATGCATAGGTTGTATAATTGGTTTTTGTGGATTAGTACTTATTAATATCAATACCAGCAGTGGTAGTGGAATGTTTACATTTAATTTGAATGGAGAGTTAATGATTGTATTAGCAGCAATCAGTTTTGCAGTAGCTTCCTTATTGACAAAATTGATGGGAAAGGGACTTAATCCAGTTTTGCTGACAGGAATCCAAATGCTGATTGGGAGCCTTGCACTTATAGTTACTGGAGTAATTATGGGAGGTACAAATCTTAAAGTGACATTTGAAGGTGTAGTATGTCTTTTATTTTTAGGGTTTGCATCAGCTATTGCATTGGTATTGTGGTTCTTATTACTAGGAAATAATAAATTGAGTTCAATAGCAATATATAATTTTTTAATTCCTATATTTGGAACAGTATGCTCACTGTTTTTGCTAAATGAGCATATTAATATTCTAAGATGTTTTATATCATTAGTACTTGTTAGTGCAGGCATATTATTAGTTAATATTAATATTTCGAAAAAAAAAGTACAATAAGTTCATTTTTTACAATTTTTAAAAGAGGCCGTATGTTAATATAAAATTACAAAAAGTAATTAATTTGGAGTTAAATTTAATTACGGCAAACAAAGACGTTTGTTAGGCAGCATGCCTGACAGGCGTCTTTTTTTATTGCTATGCAGGAAATGCATTTATTAAAAAGAAAAAGGAGGAAAGAAATATGGTTAAGTATATATTGAAAAGATTAGGAGCTATTGTTATTACATTATTTATTCTTTCGATATTTGTGTTTGCTCTTATCCATATTACACCAGGTGATCCTGCAAGAATTATGCTTGGAGCAGATGCTTCACAGGATCAGGTCGATTCATTAACAGAGCAGTTAGGTCTTAATAAACCTTTGATTAGTCAGTATTTTGATTGGATTGGAGGTGCAGTAAGAGGTGATCTTGGAAGCAGCTATTCACGAAAAGGATCTGTTGTAAGTGAAATTGGAACTGCACTTGGACCAACAATTGAATTGTCTTTGCTGGCACAGGTATTAGCAACAGTTATTGCTATTCCGCTTGGAATACTGGCATCAAAGAAAAAAGGAAAAGTGGCTGATTCAGGAATTATATCATTTGCTATGATAGGTATATCTATACCATCATTTTTAATGAGTCTTCTTTTGGTTCTTGCTTTTTCTATTAATATAAAAATCTTTCCGGTTGCGGGGTATAAAACAATCGGGGCAGTAGGATTTGGAACGCATCTTAGATATTTAGTGCTTCCTGTTATATCACTTGCTATGATGCAATGTGCAATGCTTACACGTATGACAAGAGCGTCGATGATAGATGTTATTAACAATGATTATATAAAAACAGCTAAGGCTAAAGGATGTAAAGCAAATACAATAATGTATAAACATGCATTAAGAAACGCGATGATTCCTATTCTTACATCAATAGGACAATCATTTGCAACATTACTTTCTGGTGCGGCTGTTGTTGAAACAGTATTTGGAATTCCAGGAGTTGGCGAACTTATAGTAAGTTCTGTAACTAAAAGAGATTATCCTATGATACAGGGAATAGTTTTAGTTGTGAGTCTTATATACATTATTGTCAATTTCATAATAGATTTACTTTATGGTGTAATAGATCCTCGTATCAGAGTATCAGGTAAATCAAATTAGAGAGGAGTGATCATATGTCAGAAAATAAGACTAAAGTTTCTAAGGCTGGCCTGCATGAATATAGAAAACTTGTATTAAAAAATTTCTTCAAGAAAAAATTAGTTGTGGCAGGCTTTTTTATTACTATAATAATGGCGTTAATAGCAATATTTGCACCACGTATTGCAACATATGATATATATGCAGTTGATGTTGTTAATAAACTTTCTCCACCAGGAAATGGACATATTTTTGGAACAGATCATCTTGGAAGAGATATCTTTTCCAGAGTTATTTATGGGGTAAGAATATCAATGCAGGTTGGGTTACTTACTGCACTTGCGTCTTTTGTTATAGGAATTATTTTAGGACTCCTTGCTGGATATGTTAAGTTCCTTGATAATATTATTATGAGAATATGTGAAGCACTTAATGCAATACCGCCTATTCTTATTGCTATTTCTTTAGTAGCAGCACTTGGAACGGCAACAAACAATATTGTAGTAGCACTTGCAATTGTATATATACCAAGTATAGCAAGAGTTGCAAGAGCATCAACACTTTCGGTAAAAGAAATGACTTATATTGAGGCAGAAAGAGCACAGGGAGCAACAAATTTCAGAATTGTTTTTAAACATATTGCACCTAATATTCTATCGCCGGTAATCGTACAGACTACATATATATTTGCATTAGCAATTATTATTGAAGCATCATTAAGTTTTCTTGGTGCAGGTGTTCCAGCACCAACACCATCACTTGGAAATATGCTTTATGAGGCAAAATCATATATATATTCTGCCTGGTGGATGACAGTGTATCCAGCAATATTTACAGTACTTATTGTTCTTGGACTTAATTTATTTGGTGATGGTTTAAGAGATGTACTCGATCCAAAATCTAACTAAGGAGGGGATGTTGTATGTTTCAAGTTGATAAAGTTTTTTATGATGGAAATATATATACAATGGAGAATGAAGGCAAAACAGTTTCTGCGATGGTAGTATACGATGGTAAGATTATCGATACTGGTACCGATGAAGAAATGCTTAAATATAATTATAAAGAAAAAATTGATCTTAAAGGAAAAACTGTATTGCCTGGATTTATTGATACTCATTGTCATATTGCAGAGGCAGTTGAAGGTCAATTAAAGGTGGATTTAAGCGGATGTGCTTCATTTGATGAAGTTGTTGAAAGAATGAAAAAAGCTTTACCATATGTTGAACCTGGTAAGTATTTATTTGGATATCAGATATCTGAATGGGGATTGAATGGTCTTCCAGACATACATGTACTTGATAAGATATCTACAGATATACCTGTTTTTATAAGTGACAATGGTCTTCACAGTTTTATTGGAAATACAAAACTTTTAGAGGTTTTGGAAATCGGGAAAGGATTTAGTGAACCGGGATATCAGGGTATGGAAGTTGACGGTGATGGATTTCCTACTGGAATATTTAGAGAACATGCAATGCTTAAGTATTTAAATAAAGGACGTCCATCAGTTTTCAAGTCAAAGGAACATATGCTTGAAATGCTTAAGAAAAAACTTATGGATTGGAGTTCATATGGTTATACAACACTTCATAGTTGTGATGGCTTTAGTGAAAGCGAAATTGATAAGATGAGTGTTTATCAGGAGCTGTTGCGTAAGGGTGAATTAAAGATGAGAGTCATTCTTAATAAACAGTATGCTGTAGATAATGAGGTTGGAGCTATATCAGGTGCTGGAAACGATATGATAAAATATGGTGCTTTAAAAATATTTACTGATGGTTCATTTTCAGGAAGATCAGCTTTGGTAATAGATGATTATATTAATACTCCTGGTAATAAAGGCAAGACAGCGCATTCATTTGAAGAATTCAGAGATATTATAAAACATGCATATGACATAGGCGATGATATTGCGATACATGTCATTGGAGATGGTGGTATGGAATGGGTTATAAAAGTAATGGATGAAATATATGATCCATCAAGAAAGCAGCAGTTCGAATTAATTCATGTGTCGCTTACAAATGAAAGTCAGTGGAAGCGACTAAAGAAGTATCCGGTAGTAATTGCTACACAGCCTATTTTTTTACCTGACATGTTAAATTCTAAAAAGAACAGACTTGGAACGGAAAGAGGCAACCATCTCATGGCATATAAATCATGGATTGATAATGGACTTATAGTTGGTGCCGGAGAAGATGGACCAATATATTCAAGTAATCCATTTCTCAGTATGTATTATGCAATTACAAGGTATATTGGAAATGGAGAGTATCTTAATAAAAATGAGGCTGTAAGTACATATCAGGCAGTTTGTATGTATACTAAATATGCTTCATATTGTGCACATGAAGAGAATATAAAGGGAACACTCTCAAATGGGAAAGTTGCAGATTTTGTAGTATTACCAAAAGATATATTTAAAATTTCTCCAGAGGAGTTAAAAGATTTATATGTAGAAAGTACATATCTGGCTGGGGAAAGAGTTTATGGATAAGACTTTTCCTTAGCAAGAGCAAGGAGGATATGAATATGGAAGAATTATTAGAGTTAAAAAATCTAAAGACATCATTTAAGACAATAAGAGGCAAGGTTACAGCTGTTGACGGTGTAAGTTTTTCAATAAGAAAAGGTGAAATTGTTGGAGTAGTTGGCGAATCAGGATGTGGTAAGAGTGTTACATCACAATCAATTATGCGTCTTTATGATGAAAAGGAGCTCGTTACATATGAAGGCGAGATTCTTTTTGAAGGAGAAAATATTTTTAAAAAAAGTGAAAAGGAAATGGAGTCAATAAGAGGCGATGGAATTGCAATGGTATTTCAGGATGCCTTAAGTTCTCTTAATCCATTATATACAGTGGGAAATCAGATTGCAGAAGTTGTACTTAGACATGGAAAAGTAAAAACTAAAAAAGAGGCATACAAAATTGCTGAAAAGATGCTTAAGCTTACAGGTATACCAGCTCCTGAAGAAAGAGTAAATTCATATCCTCATGAGATGTCAGGAGGTATGAGACAGAGGGCGATGATTGCTATGGCACTTGCAAATGAACCTAAATTATTGATTGCCGATGAGCCTACAACAGCACTGGATGTTACAATTCAGGCACAGATTATGAAGCTTATTGTTGATTTAAATAAAGAATTAGGAATGGGAATAATGCTTATTACGCATGATCTTGGAGTTGTTGCACAAACATGCCAGAGAGTAATAATTATGTATCTTGGACATATAGTTGAGGAAGGACTTGTTACTGATATTTTTGAAAGACCATTGCATCCATATACAATTGGTCTTATAAAATCAATACCAACTCTTGAAACTAAGAAGGGTGAAAAATTGTATATGATAAAAGGAACGGTTCCACCACTTTCAGAGGTTCAAAAGGGATGTCGTTTTTGTGGAAGATGCCCATATGCAACTGATAAATGTAAAGAAGAAGATCCTGAGTTGGTAACAGTAAATGATACACAAAAAGTCAGGTGTCATTATGCAGGACATATAAGCGAAATGGCCGATAAGGATATTGAGTATGAAAAAAGCATAGAAAATGGCGAGAGCTGTTAAGTGGCGGATTGGAGGCTATTATGTCAGAAGAAAAGATATTAGAGGTAAAAAACCTGAAAAAATATTTTATGGTACAAAGTTCAGTCATGAGAGCTGTACCTAAATCAGTAAAAGCAGTTGATAATGTTTCATTTTCAATGTTCAAGGGAGAAACTTTTAGTTTAGTTGGTGAATCAGGATGTGGAAAAAGTACAACAGGAAGATGTATAATAGGATTATTACCATCTACATCAGGTGAAGTATTATATGAAGGAAAAGATATTACTAAATTGAATAATCATGAAAGAAGAATGATGACAAGTGAGTTACAGATGATTTTTCAGGATCCATATTCCTCTTTAGACCCAAGAATGACTATTGGAGAGATTATTGAAGAACCATTACTTATTCATAAAATATGCAATAAAAAGCAGGATAGAATGGAAAGAGCTATGGCGATGTTAAAGAGAGTAGGATTGAGAGAAGATCAGTATTATAGATTCCCTCATGAATTTTCTGGTGGACAGAAGCAAAGAATAGGTATAGCGAGAGCACTTATACTAAAACCTAAATTTATTGTGTGCGATGAACCGGTATCTGCTTTGGATGTTTCAATCCAGTCACAGGTGTTGAACCTTCTTTCGGAAATGAAAGAAGAGCTTGGTATTACTTATTTATTTATTTCACATAATATGAGCGTTGTTAGATATATTTCAGATCGTATTGGTGTTATGTATCTTGGAAATTTAGTAGAGGTAGCGTCTACAGAGGAGCTTTATAATAATCCACTTCATCCATATACACAGGCATTGTTATCAGCCGTGCCAGAAATCGATCCAAGGATTAAGAAAGAGCAGATTATGTTGCAGGGAGATATTCCTTCTCCATTAAATCCACCTTCTGGTTGTGTATTTCATAACAGATGTCAATATGCTAAACCAATATGTTCAGACATAAAGCCAACACTACAGGAAGTTAAGCCTGGGCATTGGGTATCGTGTGTTGATTTTATAGAATAATAGGGAAGCTGTTATATGAGGCAATAATATAAAAGCGTGGGACTTTTTCATGAAGTCCTGCGCTTTCAATTTTAGACTAAAATATATTAGATAATATGAAGTGACCTCACATTTGTAGCAACGTGGATTTACCTGTATACTAGAGTTTGATAAGAACAAAG
>CAKRGM010000040.1 GCA_934330725.1 uncultured Lachnospiraceae bacterium
TTCTGGCACTTCAAACGGTATTTCATCTTCGATACATTTTACAGTGCCATCGGAGAACTTCTCATAATGTAAATTATCATCACCTTTGAAGATGATAGTATCATTTTTAATGTCCTTAGGTTTTAGTTTTCCGTCTTTGACCATTTGTAATTTTTCAGCACGAATACGCTCAAGGAGAACAGAAGCCGGCTCATCATTCTGGTCTTGCGGCACAAGTTTACCACGGATAGCCAAATCCAAGATTTTTTGTCTTAATGCTTTGGTATCCATTACTCGTCCACCTCTCCTATAAGTTTTTCAAGTTCAGCAACTGCTTTTGCAATATTTGCTGATTCCTCTTTTATTTGTGAAATCATTTCGGCTAATGTGCGGTCATCATCTTCTTCACTGACAATCCATTTAAAGTCTAATTTCAACTGGTCACGAGAATAGACCTCATCTTTTGTGAATTTTCTCCATCTTCCGTTTGGATTTTCTTCAGAATATGTAGGTACACGGTCTTGCATATGACCGGAACAATAGCAAGAGACAAAATCTTCAAGATGTTCCCTTGTAAGAGGCTTTTGAACTAAAGTATGCTTAATTCCAATACGATAGTCATAAACCCATATATCCTCGGTCGGACTTCCTTTTTCAAAGAAAAGGACATTCGTCTTAACTCCATTTGCATAGAAAATTCCTGTAGGAAGTCGCAATATCGTGTGAAGGTTAAAATCTTTAAGTAATTTTTCTCTAACCTTTGCAGTTGCATTTCCATCGGTAAGAACATTATCAGGAAGAACAACAGCTACTCTTCCACCGGTTTTAACGATTGACATAATATGCTGTAAAAAATTAACCTGATTGTCCGATGTTTTTATAAAATCACTGCGAACAGCAGAGACTTCACCGCTTCCTTGCGGTCTTGTACCAAAAGGCGGATTCGCAAGAATAACATCATACATTTTATCCGATGTATCGAGCAACGAATCTTGGCACACAATTGGACTGGTATGAGTACCTATATCGTGTAAATATAAGTTCATAGACGCAAGCGTTACAACAAGCGGAGTATTATCAGCTCCAAATAATGCATTGTTTTTCAAATTTGTTAATTGATTAGAATTTTTAGCCTGTTTCTTCATATGTTCATAAGCTGCAAGTAAAAATCCGGCTGTACCGCAAGCAGGGTCTGCAACAGTTTCTGTAATTTGCGGGTCTGTTACATCAACCATTGCTTGAATAAGAGCACGTGGAGTGAAATACTGACCGGCACCACTTTTCTTATCTTGTCCATTCTTTTCAAGAATAGATTCATAGATAGCACCTTTTAAATCGCCTTCCATCATATACCAGTTTTCACTCTTTACCATTTCAATAATTTTTGCAAGTTTTACAGGGCTATCAATTTTGTTTGCAGCCTTTGTAAAGATAGTGCCTATTAATCCTTCTTCTTTTGCCAGTTCCCTTAAAATTTCTTCATATTTTTCAATTAAATCTGTTCCGTTTAGATTAACAAGGTCTTTCCACTTGTATCCATCCGGAATGGTGCTTTCAAGCCCCATTTCCTCTTTTTCTTCATCCATTTTAAGAAAAAGTATATATGTGAGCTGAGTAATATAATCTGTAAAACCGACACCGGCAGCAGCCATAACATTTGCTATGTCTCCAACCTTTTTGACAAGAGCCGATTCAGTTTTGATTTGATTTTCTGTCATAATTTAAGCCACCTTTAATAAAAATTTAGATAAAGTAACAAGTTCCGTTTTAAGTGGCGGAGCTCCAAAAGTTTTTATTGCTTTTCTCCATAAATCAGTATCAATTTCATTCAATTCATTGATACTGATATAACCATCATTTATTATATAATCCGCAATATGCTTCATAATATCTTTCTGGTCTTCTGTAAGAGTACGCTGAGCTTGCCCGCAATAAAGAGTAAATCTTTGTGAATATCCTTTAAGCAAGCTGATGAGTTTAGGATTCTTTTTATATGCATAGCGAACGATCTGAATTAAGTTCGTTAATGCGTTTGCATTTTGGCTAATATCCAATTCATCAACATTACTGTCTGTATCCAAGAGCTTATAGTTCCCCCATATTTTTGCTGGGGTAAATGAACGATTTTCAGACAGTAATCTTTCTTGAAGTTCCGAAAGCATTGAATGAGTAATAACAGTATCTTCAGAATTATAAATGATACGAAGTGCTTCTATGCTGTCGGCGTTTTCAGTAATATATTTTTCAAAATTTTCAATAAACGAAAGTGCTTGTTCTTTTGAAAAGCCTTTTTCAATTAACTTATCCTCGTCTGGTGAAACCGCATAATATCCTCTATGTAATTCAAGCAATTTTTTTCTTGCACCAAGATTGATAATCAAACAAGAAATGAGGTTATTTCTTGCACCGTTTTTACTTGATACACTTTCAAATGGCGGCAACATATTTTTTGATAATGCCTCATTTATATTGAATGCAAGTTCCTTTGGCGAAAAATTGTAATTTAAAATAAATGTCTTTAGATGATGTCCAAATAAAGCATTTTCTTCGTATCTATGATTTATAGTTGCACAATAATCACGCAATAATGCCAAATTATCATCACTAACATAACCATGAGAAAGATATTCCAGAAGTTGTTCTAATTTTGGAGTTTTATTCTTCTGTCCACCATTTCCGTTTCCTGCTTTTGGAATTTGTTTATCGTGTTCGGTTACACCAATAGCATCAACAATATAAAAACAATCTTTTGTTGTAGCATTTGGAGTAACTTCTCCCAACTTATCATCACTTATTACACGGCAACCTCTGCCTTTCATCTGAGTATAAAGAACATCGGAATTGACATCTCTCATAAAGAAAACAACTTCCAAAGGTTTAACATCTGTACCGGTTGCTACTAAAGTTACAGTAACGGCAATTCTAAACTCTTTATTTGTTCGGAACTCTCTAATAAGTGCATCAGTGTCTCCGGCAGAATATGTTATTTTCTGCACAAATTTTTCAGGAACGATATTATCATCAAAATTCTCGGCAAATACTTCTTTTACAATATTCACTATTTCAGTAGCGTGATGGTCATCTTTTGCAAAGATAAGAGTTTTCGGTATATAATTCCAAGACACTTTACGCTCTGGAAATAAATCTGTATAAATAGATTTTTTAAATTCTTCTAAATTTAACTGAATTTGTTCCGGACTTACAATTGAACGGTCAAGTTGTGCTTTCGTGTAATCGATACGTTTATTTGAAATATAAAAGTCCACTTTTTTACCATTACGAGTTGTTTCAATAACAGTGGCTCCTTTTTCAATAGCACCGCCGTGCTCTGTCTGTTCAGTCTTTATTCTATAAACACGATTTGGAACATTAACGCCATCAACAATAGAATCTTCATAAGTGTATTCTTCAATGATATTGTCATTAAAAAATGCATATGCTTCCGGTGTTGGTGTTGCTGTCAATCCAAGTATTTTTGCCCCTTTAAAATATTTAAGGACAGATTGCCACTTCCCATAAATGGAGCGATGGCATTCGTCAACAATAATAAATTGAAAATGGTCCTGAGACAATTTGAGGTTATTACCTAATTTAACTTCAGGTTCATTTTTTTCGTCAGAAATAAAAGATTTTTCATCTTCTTCATCTTCATCAATATCATCTATCTTTTGACCTGTTAAAACCGCAAACAACTTTTGAATAGTAGATATAACTATATCACTGTTAATTTTATCCGGTTTAGTCAGTCTGTTTATTGTATATAAATCATTTAATGGTTGTTGTTTCTCTGTTCTGTCAAATAATTTAAATTCTGTTTCTGCTTGACGAGCGAGGTTATTTCTGTCAGCTAAAAACAAAACTCTTCCTGTTTGTGTATAATTCAACTGTCTATATGCCGCAAGGCAAGCAAGATATGTTTTACCCGAACCGGTTGCAAGTACAGCAAGTGCTTTTTTTTGACCTTTTCTAATTGAATTTTCAAAATTAACTTCTGCTTCATATTGACAATTGCGAAGTCCCTTTTCTTCAATTCGAGGTAAGGCACCATATTCGGATTTCATTTCTATAAGCTGCAACATTTTTTTAGGCGAATGCATCTCTGTAAGTTCAATATAATCTCCATCAGGATCAGTTAACATATTTTTAAATAGAATTTTTTTGCCATTTGCAAGATAAACAAGAGGAATCAAATTATCAAACCAAGTACCATACCAATTCTCTGGAGTCACAGCATAATTTTCTGCCTGTTTAGCTACATCTATTCCAAGAGAATTTTCTTCTTTCTTTGCTTCTATAACTGCAATTGCTTTATTATCAATAAAAAGAAGATAATCACTTTCTTTGCCACCTTGCATAAGTGCTTCTTTGACTGCTAAAGAAAGATTAGGAATATATTCATCTCGTGAGACAATGTTCCAACCGGAATCCGTAAGTTGTTTATCTATTTTTACTCTTGCTTTTTCTTCAGGTAACATATCATTAACCCCTTTGATATTTTTACTTCCTGATAGTTAAAATTATCGGAAGTTAAATTGAACAGTGTAATTTGTCACATCGCATAAAAACCGATATTATTATAGCATATTCAAGAGTAAAATTAAATAAAATTTCATTATCCAAATTTACTAGTTCTACATTCAGCGACACAAAAACAAAGGGTGAGGAATTTCACTCCATCACCCAATATTCTATCTTCTTTTATCTTTTCTTCTCTACATATTTTCTATCCATATATCCGTTTTCATCCAGTTCCTCGCCAATCTGATATCTATCTGTCCTATTCTCTTCAGTTGGAATATTATCATTCTTTTTACCATGATTGACTTTCCATTCCTCAACTTCTTTCATATAATCAACATATTCCGCTTTAGACTCATAATAAGTACTGTAAAAATCCCTTACATTATCATACCCATGTTGTTGCACAATAGCAGACAAATCGCATTTCATATTATCAATCTGTTTGTCCAGTTCATATATCTGATTCTGCAACCCTTTACGCTTTCGTGCCTTAAATGCGCCATTACATTCTGACAATTCTATCTCCAGCTCGCTGCGTTTGTGCTCCTGCACAAATATTGCTTCATTTTGCTTTTGCAATTCATCATAGATACTATGAAGACTTAGGTATTTTTCTGCAAGTGGCGACATTGTCGGATAAGTCTTAGTCTCAATATTTCTACTTTCTGCTGGCACAATATCCAGCATCTTTTCTGCCACACCAACCGCTGCAAGCATAATGCGATTAATAAGAAGTTCAAGCACTGCAATAGCAAGCTTTATAATACTTGCAAGAAGATCCGGTCTGTCTCCATATAAATCTATGGAATCCCTTACCTTTTTTGTTATCTCATCTTTCCTTATCTTTGATATATCCTCTTCTGACACTCCACTTACAATTGCTCTGTCAACAGTCCTGTTCCATTCCTGCCGTACCTCATTGTCAGCTTTTATCTGCTCTTCCATCGGATTGTTTTTGCCTATTTTTTTAGTAGCAAGATACGGACTGTTCTTATCAAAGACTTTAAGTTTATCCTCTTCATGCAGCACAAGCTGATTTATTTCGTTTGTAAAAAACACCTTTGCCTCATCAAGAAATGAATCCTGTTTAAATCTGTCGTCTTTTATAGAAAACTCTTTTTTCTCATAGACCTCGCCTTTTCTGATAATCTTACAGCCATTACGGATGTCACCACTTTCATCCAATATCTCTTTCTTAGTACGCACATGCTTTCCATTCTCATCATAAAACATATTTCTTGATGCTACCTTTACAACCGGCTTTTCCAGCTTCGTCCTCTCCGCAAATATCAGGTGGATATGAAAGTTCGTCTTTCTCTTGTTATGGTGCAGGGCTGCATAGCAGTCCACACCATACTTTTTCTTGAAATCCGTAGCAAAATGTTTGATAAGGTAATCATGCTCATAATGATACAAGCCTTCCGGTAATGCTATAATCAGTTCCCTTGCTTCAATACATTTTCCTGTCGTTCCACTTTTAGCAAATTCTTCCCTATTGTATTTTGCAAGTCCTTTCCAGAAATACCGAAGTGGCTGTGTTGCATATACGGCATATAAATTCTCCTGTTTTACTGTGCTTGTTATATAATCAATTCTCCCCATGACATTATGAAGTTTCGTCATCTGTATAAATGAATGTCTTGGCATTGCAATCATCTCCTTCTTTTCATCAGCTACATTTAATTCTTCAAATGCAGACATAGTAATATTTATTTTCCAGCTCGATGCAATCGCGAAATCCCCGGAGTACAAAACGAAGTTTTGTGCGGAGGGTGTATTTCACGCGCGCTCAAACGCCGAGGGCTGTATTGGAACTTCTCTTCTCCCTTGTTTACATCATCTTTTGCTCTGATAAATATCTAAAATCTTAAAAAAATGTATTTTCACATAAATTGACGGCACTTTGTTACAGCACTTTTCATAGCTGACTTCACTTTATGCCGTCGCTTTGTGCCATCACTTTTCCTTTGTTCTTTTTCCAACTTTCTTTCATTCAAATTCCATGCCGTCGAATTATTAGGGCATTTTAAGTAACTGCCGTCAGATTGTTCAATCTCTTTTTGTTTCTGCCATCGTTTTATGCCTGCATGTATTACAATATTTACAGATAAAAAATAAGGACCATGTATTTCTACACAGTCCCTGTATCAATAACCTATATTCTATTGTTAATTCCTTTCCATCCAGCTCAATGCATTCTGTACTAATGCCTCATCTTCCTCATATTTTTCCGACTCATCATCAGAAATGCTTTTCATTCCAACACCCACCGCAACATCAGTTTTATTCATCACTTGCATAGTGCCTCCACCAGCCTGAATTGCAGCTAACATACTTCCCACCATAGTCATAACTTCCTTATTGGCTTCCTGTCGTGCTTCTTCTTTTGCAGCCTGCCTGATTCTTAGCTCAATTGCATCCATATCTTCTGTTGATACATATTGCGGTGTCTTCTTTTTCTTAGGCTGCGTTAATTCCTCCTGCCCATAATTCTCAATATAATAAGTTGCCGCATCTATAAAAAACTGATTCTTTGACTTAAATATATCCAAATTCAACTCATTCAGAACCTTATTAATAGTTACATGAGCTGGGTTCAGCATATTCAATCTCACTGTAAACTTAACTGTCCTGTCTATCGCCATAATTATTCCTCCTCATAATCTCTCTTTACATATAATCTCAATAAGGCAGGAAGATTGGAAAGTACTTTTCTTTCCACCTTGCCAACTATCCTGTCTGCAAATGCATCTTCTTTTTCTCTTGTTTCCAGATATGGATCTTCCTGCATTCGCATAACTCTCTCATAATAATAGTTAATTGCCTCAATCACAAACCGGTTTTGTGACTTAAATTTTTCTCCTACCTCATTGCTGTGAAGACTCTCCCAAGCCTTAATATCTGATTCCTTTTCCATATTAAATCTTATATTCTGATTCTTATTCATATAATCACCTGTTCTTTTCTTTTTTCTCCAAATTTAAACATAAAAAAATCCATGTATCTGCTTAATTACAAACACATGGATTTTTTAAGTTCTCTGAGATTCTTATAAAAATTTTTCCATAAACTGTGCAGGAGACATTATCTCAGGCTTCTCAACATCTATATCTGAAAAATCCTTATCTCCTGTTACAAGAATATCAACATCTTCAATAATTGCTGTGTAAAGAACCGGGTAGTCCTTTACATCCCTAATATCAAAGAGTCCGCTTTCTATCGTCTCCGGCGTATAAACATATTCAAAACTCATCATCATAAGTAATTTGTTAATTGCAATCTCCTTACTAGGAAACTTTCTCCTTACGACACTCTTTAATTCATCTACAACATAAGATGACAATACAAGCTGATGGTGTGTGAATATATAATTCATCATCGCATTCATTTTAGCTCCAGGAAAAAGCAATACTGATATCAGTACATTAGTATCAAGCATAATTCTCATCTACTTCACCACGCTTTCTTCCCTGAGTTCCTTTATCATTGCCATCACATCATCATCATCTTTAAGTCCAAGCCTTTCTGCCTCTCCTGCAAATGCTTTCTGTGCTTCCCGAAGTGCATCCATCGAAGAATTCATCATATATATTCTTCCTGACTCCTCCACAAACAGTATTTTATCACCATTCTTAATTCCAAGCTTTTTTCTTATTTCGATAGGTATAGTAACCTGACCTTTTGATGTTACTTTTGCTAATTCCATATAAAAACCTCCATTCTTAGGTAATAAATTCCTTACTTTCCTTACAATATAATTATATCCAGTTTTCATAATTTTATCAACCTTAATTATCTATATTCCGAAAGATAGATACTTCAAAATCCAATATAAAAAAATCCATGCATTTGCTTAATTACAAACACATGGATTATTATTCAAAATATCTGATATCTGGTATATCCTTCCAACATCTGCTACACACTTTACTACGCACTTTTTATATCAAATTATATCATTTCACGATAAATTATGATATTTGCGTCAATTTTATAAATCATACTCATGCCCAGTAAATTCAAGCATTAATGGCATTTTCAAGGATGTTTTAAATGAAGCCGCAGGAAAATCTATAAATTCCTGTTTGTACTGTTCCATTATCTATATATTCTGTACATCCTTCTCCATCTTCAATGTCTTAACTCTAAAGATAAAGTAAATCACATGGCATACCCAGACGATTGCAAGCACTATTCTGCCAACCAGCACTCCCGACATCATTATGAAGCCAATCAGCATAAGTATAGTTACCGTACCCATTATCCTTACTTTAGTTCCAACTGTCATGCCCTTGCCCTGCATGAAGCTTTCCAGATTCTTTTTATACAGCTTCGTAGATATAAACCAGTTATGCAGTTTTTCTGAGCTTTTTGCAAAACATAATGCTGACAGCATAAGAAATGGCACAGTCGGCAATATCGGAAGTACTGCTCCGACTGCACCTAAACCAAGGCTTATACAACCAATTACAATCAATAATGCTTTCTTTAATTTCATCTATATTCTCCATTTCTATGTACATATCAACTCATTCTTCCATTTTCAATAGAATATACCGTATCTGCAATACGCATGGTTGACCGTCTGTGTGACACAAGTGCCACTGTCCTTCCTTTTCCTTCTTCCTTAAGAGCTTTTAAAATAACAGCCTCATTTAAGCTGTCAAGATTACTTGTTGGTTCATCAAGTAATACGAAAGGTGCATCATGCAGGAATGCCCTTGCAAGTCCTATACGCTGTTTCTGACCACCTGATAACATATCACCAAGCTCGCCTGTATTAGTATCATAACCATCAGGAAGCTTTGATATAAAATCATGTATAGAGGCTTTCCTGCATGCCTCTTCTATCTCATCATCAGTTGCATCAAGCTTCGCTATACGGATATTGTTTTTTATTGTATCGTTAAACAGATGAGTATCCTGTGTAACAAAACTCTCCATCTGACGGAGATTATCTGTATTAATATCATCAACAGACTTACCTGATATGCTTATTCTTCCACTATCTGTACTCCAGAACCTCATAATCAGTTTAAGAAGTGTTGATTTACCACTTCCACTCCTTCCCTGTATACCTATTATACTTCCTTTAGGCATAGGTATTGATACATCTGAAAGGATTGTTTCATTATTATATGCAAATGTAACATTTTCGGCTGCAGCACCTTCAAAGCTTACCTCGCTCTTACCTGTTACATCCTTAGTAACCGGAGTCTCTTCAAGTATATTTAACACCCTGTTTCCTGCAGCAAATGTATTCTGTAATGTACTTCCAAGATTAGCCAGTGCAACAACCGGTCCAAATGAACTCATAAGTGAAACGACTGATACAATAACACCTGTAAAATTTATATAACCATTATTATACAGTGTACATGCTGCAACTATCATTATTATGTCAAATATAAGTATTATTGTATTCGTAACAGCTGTATTAAGTCCCGTAAGAGTTTTTAACTTTTTTTCCTCTAAAGACAGTTCATCAGTTCTCATATTCATCTCATCAAGGCGCTTCTTACCACAATTATACTGAAGTATATCGGGAAGTCCTCTAAGGCTGTCAAGTACGAAGCTGCTCAATTCCCCCGATTTATTTCTGAATATAAATCCGGTTTCCTTACCTGCATTTGATATGTATACAGGAACAAAAAAACCGATAACTATATATGCTGCAAGTGCTACCACAGAAAGTATCCAGTTAATCTGACCTATAAACACGCACATTAATACACTTACTACCACAGCAATAACTGTTGGAGATATTGTATGTGCATAAAATACTTCAAGAAGTTCTATATCAGATGTGATTACTGATATAAGGTCGCCCTTATCCCTGCCTTCCAGCCTGGCCGGACACAGCTTTCTTAATGCCTTAAATACTTTATCTCTTATAAGTGCAAGCAGCTTAAATGCTATGAAATGATTACAGGTCTGTTCTGCATATCTTAACACACCTCTTACAAGTGCAAACACTACCACACAGGCAAATACTGCCCCTGATCCGATACCTGTATCAAAGCCTGACACATCAAGTACAACTATTGCCCCGAATACTGTAATAAATATAGCTGTAAGATGTCCGATAACTCCCATGATTATTGCCATTACCATAAATCCGGCAAGAGGCTTTACCATGCCGATAAGCCCACACATAACTTTAAATCCGCTTCGTCTTTTATCCATTACATGGCACCTCCAGTCTGTAATTTTCAAGTGACATCTGTGCATTCCATAATCTGGCATACTCTCCTTTATTATTAAGCAGTTCATTATGCGTACCGTGTTCTGCCACTTTTCCTTCGTCAAGAACATATATGTAATCGGCACTTTCTACATTTGCCAGTCTGTGTGATATAAGAATTACAGTTCTGTCTTTGGCAAGAGCATGTATCTGCTGCATAATGACATCTTCACTCTCTGCATCTATATTAGATGTAGCCTCGTCGAATATATAATATGCACTGTCGTGAAGAAGCGCTCTTGCAAGCGAAAGTCTCTGTCTTTGTCCTCCTGACAGATTAGAAGCCGCTTCTGCAAGCTTTGTATCAAGTCCGGTCTCGCCCTTTAAAAACTCACTGAGATTTGCCTTATCAAGTGCAGCCCACAGCTCATCATCTGTTGCATCAGGCTTCGCCATCATAAGGTTATCTCTCACAGTTCCTTTAAACAGAAAGCTCTGATGACTTATATAGGTTATATTTTTTAAAAGGGTCTTTTCAGATATATCTGACAGTTCCAGTTCTCCTATTCTTACATGTCCTTTATAGCCTTTATTTCTTCCCATAAGAATAGCAGATATAGTAGACTTTCCACATCCGCTCTCACCTACAAGCGCAGTCAGCTTTCCCCTGCCAAATGTTATATCAACACCCTTTATCGTGTCATTAGCCTGATTATCCTTATATGCATATGTAAGTCCATCAAACACTATATCTGAATCCACAGAAAATTCTGTTACCTTTTCCTTATCAGAAGCATCCGAATCAGGCATTTCAAGTAATTTAAATATTTTGTCACTTGCAGCCATACCATTCATAGCAATATGAAAAAATGAGCCCAGCTGTCTCATCGGGATAAAAAAATCTGCCGACAAAAGGATTATAAGCAATGCTCCTGACAGATCAACATGTCCTGCGCGAAACTGTGTTGCTGACATGATAACGCCTAATGCCGCACCTCCATAAGCTATCAGATCCATGACAGTTATAGAGTTAAGCTGCATAGTCAGTACCTTCATGGTTATTTTCCTGAATTTTTCAGATTCTTCATTCATTTTTTCATTCTTATACTCGTCTGCACTATATATTTTAAGTGTTGTAAGTCCTTCAAGATTTTCTAAGAATGTATCTCCAAGTGCTGTATACTGTCCCCAGTATTTAGAGAGCAGTTTCTTTGCCCACTTCTGCACTAATGCTATGGATACCGGAATTAACGGAACACATATAATAAGAACGATTGCAGATGGAACATTAACAAACATAAGCACCACAAACAAAGTAAGCGGAGCTGCCATTGCATAAAAAAACTGTGGCAGATATGCACCAAAGTATGTTTCCAGCTGGTCGCATCCTTCAACTGCCACCTGTACAATCTCTGAAGTCTGCACACTTTCTTTATAAGAGGAACCAAGTGCAAGAAGCTTCTTATATATTTTTTCCCTGAGTATCTTCTTTACTGTCTTTGATGACTCAAAGCTCATCCTTGATGAAACAATGGAACAGATAAATCTGACAACTGCTGCTACTACCATTACTGCCACAGTAACTGCAAGCCTGTCTAATGTACAATTATTATTAATATATGCATCCGAAAACAACTTTGTTATGCTGCACATCATGGCGATGTTGGCTGCCAGTGAACACCACTGCGCCACAACATTACCTGCAATATACTTTTTACTTTCACTCACAGTACCTATGAGCTTTTTATTAATCATCATATATATTAAAACCTTTCTGTTAGTAGCATAATTAAGAATTGCCCTGTCTAAACGGTCAGAACATATGGCTTACCGTCTACTTCTGAGACACTAAGGCTCACACCATACACCGCCTCTATAAGCTTTGAGGTTATCACATTTTCCGGTTTACCTTTTGCTATTATCTTTCCCTCTTTCATGGCAGCTATCTCATCACTATAGTACAGCGACTGATTAATGTCATGTAATACCATAATGATGGTCATACCATATTCCCTGTTTAACTTTCTTATAAGTTTAAGTATCTGTAACTGATATCTTATATCAAGATAGGTTGTCGGCTCATCAAGGAAAAGTATCCTGGTATCCTGTGCGAGAGCCATTGCTATCCATACTCTCTGCTTCTGGCCACCTGAAAGCTCTGCCACCGGCTTGTCCTTACGCTTATATGTATTCGTTATTTCAAGTGCAAACCTGACCTTTTCTTCATCAAGCTTAGTATCTTTAGAGATTCCAAATTTCATGTAAGGAGCTCTTCCATATGCAACAAGCTTCTCAACAGTGATATCCGCTGGTGCTGTATTATACTGATGTACAATAGCCACTTTTTGTGCAAATTCCCTGAGTCTCATATCTGTAATGTCATCCCCTTCAAGGCTTATATTGCCTGAAAGTGCTTTCAAATTCTTTGTACACAGATTAAAAAGCGTTGACTTGCCACATCCATTAGCACCGATGAGAGTTGTTATCTTTCCCTTAGCTATATCAAGATTCAGATCTTTTAGAACATCCTGCTTATCATATCCGAATGTAAGATTTCGTATACTAAATACATTATTATCCGCCATAATTACCCTTAGACCTCCTTAACAGTATGATAAAGAATGGTCCGCCTATAACGGACATTATAACTGACGCACTTATCTCATACGGAGCTGCGATTGTTCTCCCAAGTGTGTCTGCAAGTAACAGTACAAATGCACCAAGCACTATAGCATAAGGAACTAATACCTTATGATTACTTCCAACAAGCAGTCTTGCGATATGTGGTACAATAAGCCCCAGAAAACTAATCGGTCCTATTACTGCTGTTGAAATAGATGCAAGAAGTACTGCAATAACTGATACTATTATTCTTGTTCCTGTCACATTTACACCTATAGAGCGTACTGTCTTATCTTCAAGTGCCAGTAAGTTGCACTGTCCAAGTATAAATATACTGGCGATAAGTCCGATAGCCGTATATACTAAAAGAACGCTTACGTCACTCCATGTCTTCATGGTTATATTTGCATTAACTATACTTGCAACACCTGAATAGTTACTGCCCGTACTACTGTTAAATGCACTCATAAGTCCTGTAAACATTGCATTGACCGCAACGCCCACAAGAATTATACGCAGTGGTGATAAACCGCCCTTCCACGAAAGTCCGTAAACAAGTAAAAATGCTATCATTCCACCTGCAAAAGCCAGTATTGGTGTGTAGAAATACAATGCCGGAACAAATGCAGTGATAAGTACTGCAACAAAGCTCGCTCCTGAGCTGACGCCTATTATTCCCGGATCAGCAAGGGGATTTTTCATAACTGCCTGTAAAAGTACACCGGATACAGCAGTTGCTGCGCCACCAAGCATAGCCACAAATATTCGCGGAAAACGCAGATCATATACTGTTGCAACATCCGGATCATACGCTATGAACAATCCTTTAAAAAGCTGCCCTGGTGTAACTTTAAGGCTGCCTGTATTAACAGCATATAAAAATAACACAAGTAATGCCAGTGCTGTTATCGCAAACGATAATATCTGTTTTAATCTGGTCGTCACGATATTCCTCCTTTACGTTAATCAGATATTTCTGTTAATTTTCCTGTAATTTTTTTAAATAATCATTATTTAATACCATCTTATTCGCCATACAGAAGTGGCTGCAGCTCATCAAGTGCCTCAGGATAGTTAAACTTCGCACTCATACCAAATTTATCATATGATAAATCATACACTTTTCCATTCTGCACAGCATTAAAATGCTTCCATATGTCGTTAGTTGAGAATTCATCCGCAAACATCTTCTTAACATCATCAGGAAGTGCATGCGCAGCTCTAAGTATGATGTCAGGATTCTTCTGCTTCATATCCTCTGTGTTGGCATTAAGGAATTGCTCTCCACCGCCATCACCATACACATTAGTTCCTCCGGCAAGCTTAACAAGACTTCCTACATAGCTGTTATCTGTTGCTACAATATAAGAGCCCGGCAAGCCCATAAGCACTAAAACTCTTGGACTTTCCTTTCCTTCATTTTTCTTTTTGTATTCATCCATATATGCCTTGTATTCATTAACCAGCTTTTCTGCCTCCTGCTTCCTGTCAAACTTTTCGCCAAGTCCTTCAATAGAAGCATACATACCATCTACGCTCTTAAGGTTAAGAAATATAGATTTAACCCCAATAGATGCATACTTAGGCTGTAAATCACTCTGCAGGCTGTCAGGTGAGAGTACATAGTCCGGATTAAGTGACTTAAGTACCTCAAGGTCAGGGTTCATAGCCATACCAACCGTTGTAACATCCCTGTACCTGTCAGGAACAGATCCTGACGTCTGACATACACCCACAAGGTCCAGGTTTAACTTATCACATATATCTGCTACTGCCGGTGATGTAGCTATTAACCTTGACTGTGATGAACCAGCCCCTGATGTATTTTCATCAGAGTGCTGATTCACACAGCCAACAAGTAACATAACCATCATACTGACAAGCATGCAGCTAACTAATCTTTTTATTTTCATAACGATCCTCATTCCGCTTAGACAATTACTTTTTCTTCTTAATATAAAACCATACTCCGCAGCCAGCTGCAGCTACTACCACAATTCCGATTATGATAAATGGTGCCGGATTAGTCTTCTTATCAGACTCACTTTCCTTATCTGCATCTGTCTCATTCACCTGTTCACCTGATGCATCGAACTCCTGCAAACCATTAGAACTGTCTTGTGTATCTGTTTCCTCTGTGGATGATTCTGTTGTGCTCTCCTCAGATGTACTTTCTGTCTGTGTCTGGCTGTCTGCTGGTGCATTGTTTCCTGACTCTGTCTGTGCCTCTGTCTTCTGTGCTGCGCCTTTATTATCCTGACTCTTCTGTGCCGGTGTATTACCAGTATCATTATCTTTTTTTGGCGCAGCCTGAGCTGCTGGTGTGTTATCCACCGGAGCCTTAACCTCCACACTTGTTATAAAATCTCCCGAACCACTCTGCAATCCTGATACTGTAATATAAAAGACAACACTTCTTCCCATAGCAATAACATACATACTACATCTGATAACAGAGTTCTCACTGTTTACCTTCATGCGATAATCAGCAGTATTATTAGTATAATCCTCCTGCATAAGCGTAGCTGATACAGGGCTGCCATCTACCTGAAACTGTGGATCTTTGATATTATCCATAAGCTGTAACCTGACTGTTATATGTGTATTACCTGCCGGATCAACCTCAACAAGTGCTTTTCTATATGTGGCACTTTCTGTCATAGACTGGCCAAGCACCGCTGAACCATCTCCGCCTGAATCCTCTATAACTCCCGTCTGCGGATGTCTGTAATGAGGTGTTGCTGTTGCTAAATATATGCCATTGCTGGCTGCCTGTACAGATATAGAAGTAATGCCCGCCATAAACATAGCGAGCATTACAACTACTCCACACAATGCCTTAGATATTCTTATTGCATTATGTTTCATTTTATTTATTCACCTTTAACCTTTCTTCTCTTACCGTATGTGAACGCCATTCCTGCTGCACCTAACACTAAAAGTGCTATCCACAAAACAATATTTCCTGTATCACCGGTTGCCACACTGCTGTCTGAATTAACTGCATTGCCGGTATTATTAATCTGCTCTGTATTCTGTGCATCAGTAATAGTGCTGTCCTTCTCAACAAGTGCGTATGTACTAAAGCTCTTAGTTACCACCTTGTAATATCCGTTTTCAACTACTCCTTTAACAAGCGTCTTTGTACCGTCTTCATTAATTCTGTAAAGAACAAGCTTATCTGCATTGTAGCCCTCTGGAACAGGATAACTTACTGTCACTGTACCATTTGGCTGTACTTCCTGTCCCTGTGCATTAACAAAATGCACTTCATAAAGCTTAAACTTCTTACCTACTTCGTTAAGCGCATTAGCAGCTTTATCATATACATCTCCTGATGTTATAGAATTAACAACAAGCTTAACTCCTTCTTCAAAAACGCCCTTATCCGCATGGACCTTAACACCTGTAGCCGGATCTGTTACATCAACTGCCGGTGACTGTTCTACCGGTCCATTTGGCTTAAGATCAGGATCGTCTTCTGTAGTCCTGGCAAGTGATGACCAGTCAAGCTTCATAAACACATTTTGGTCTCCGTTACCTTCTGCAATAGCTTCCATTATTGGTACAAATACCTGTAATGGAACATATCCATCTTCTAATGCTTCAGGTATCATCTCAAATGTAAGTGCATTCGGATAATCTGTTCCATATCTGTCTGATACTAATGTTCCATCAGTATTCTTCTGATATCCTTCAATTACTGTATCCGCAAGTGTTCCAATTGGATTTCCATACTGGTCTAATGTATATCCTGTCAGATAATATTTAAGTTCCTTAAGATATCCAAAATCAGGACCAATAGATAATCCCTTGAAGTTAACTGTTATATAATACTTTCCATCTTTAACAGTAAGCTTAACAATATGATTAACTGCACCATCAGACATTGATGCTGTCTTCTTATCAACCTTAACCATATTAATGTTCAAAGAATATACTCCATCTGGTAAATTCTTGTAATCAAGTCCTGTCTGTTCCTTCTTAACCAGACCGTCAATAGCCGACTTTAATTCGTTATATGCATTATCCACTTCTGCCTGGGTAGCTTTCTTGTTGCCACTGATTGTCTTTGCAGATGCTAATACACTTGTTAATGTGTTAAATGATGAATCTGTATATGCATCGCCTGTTATCTTTTCTGCACTTGCAATTAACTCATTAAGCTTTGACTTATCAGCTTCCTTAAAATTAGGAATCTCTTCTTCTGCCGGATCTGGAGTTTCATCTGATATCTTCTGTGCCTGATCATAATAGATTGTGAATATTGCATCACGTGTTGCATCTCCATTATCACCCATAATAGCATCCATCGCTGAAACTCTGAATTTTGTGGTAAACTGTGCTGCATCTGTTGGTAATATCATATATCCAGTCTTAGGATAATAATTATTAGTTCCTGCATTTAATTCATCTGTAAAATATGACCCATCTTCATTCTTATAATAAGATGTATATGTTAATTCTTTATAAGAACCATCTGCTTCCTTATCCCACATCTGAATAAGATAGCCGTCAAGTGCTCCTATATTAACTGATTTGAAATCAAGTTCAAGTCTCTTAACACCATTCTTAACAACCAGTGTAGCTGTATCACCAAGGCACTGGGCTGACATTGATGTCTGACTTGGCTGTGCCTCATTAAATGTTGTTATAGGAACTGTGTATGTACCATCTGCAAGTCCTGAGCCATCAGTATCTGCTACCTTCTCATCATATATTAACCAGTTGCCATCAAAATACTCATTATCAAGAAGTAATGCATAATTATCATCATGCGATACAATATACTCATTGAACCAGCCAAATGCTGTATATTTATATTCATCCAGATATTTATTCAAAAATAATCTTATTGAACTGTCATTTAATCCTTCTACCTTTGGTACATCTATTGATACATATCCACCAAAATCTTCAATCTGATTTCCACCATCAGTAACATTAAATGTGAAGAAATACATCTTATTATACTTAGGCAGCTTACTCATTGCATTAGCCCACGGATCTTTATCTGTATCTGTACTTCCTGTATCTTTTACTAAAGAAACATTAAGTTTAGCATTATCTGATATAAACTTTGAAGTAGAATATAACTTAATACCTGTGGCATTATCTGATATAGTTACTGGAGTTGCTGTGAAATCAACACCAAATGTATAATAATCATCTCTTATATATGCTCCTCTGTAATCATCTATAATAGATGCTCTGATTATTATAGATTTTCCGGCAATAAGTTCATTATAATTGTTATATTCCAATGTTATCTCATTATTAACTACATCTAACTTATTTCCTTCAATATCATATACTTCAGCACTCTGTGCTCCTTTTACATAGTTTATATATGCTTTCAAATCCAATGAATACGTTACATATAATTTACCATTTTCTGACTTAATCTGTGCGAATGGCTTTCTACTGAGATTTCTCTCAGCTCTATTACGGTCTGATGGAGATTCGGTCTTGACATATGTACTGCCATCCAACTTCATATAATCATCTGGTACAGACACTATATTACTCTTATCAAATGTTATAGTATCATATAATAAATAGTATCCTGTTTTATTTATTGTTCCGTCACTGTTATGACGATCTAAATTATACAGACCGTTTACAATAAAACTGCTGTCAAGTTCATCTGTCTCAAATGTCATGGCTACACTATTATCGCCAAGTGTTTCATATGAAGAATCAAAAAACATATAATCATTATCTGAACTAAATGCATTCTTTATTTCATCTTTATATGAAGTTTCCTGTAAGTTATAGTCTTTCTTTAAATTCTTCATTGAAAACTTTGAAGATTCATTCCCATTCTCAAACTGAGAATTATATTCTGGTTTCACTACCTCTACTTCAGGGAAAGTATAATCTCTATAATCATAAAGCGTATATATATTATTGTCATTCATTCCGCCATCAAACTTCTGAAAGCTTGTTACTTTAGTATATAAAGTAACACTATACTTATGATTCTTAGCAACAATCTTAGCATAACTCAAAAATGTACTATGATTATGATTAATAACTGCATAATATGTTCCATCATCTAATGATATTGCATCATCTGATTTTAATTCTAAAGCAGCCATAGCATTTTCAAGTTCGCTTAACATCTTTGTTGCAAGCTTCTCTGTTATATTAGAAGATGAAACCGGTCTTACTACTGAATCACTTATATCCTGAACCCCTGCCCAGCTTTCTTCTGTATAATCTGATGCATTAAGTACCTCAGCTTCTTTTAATTTTTCTTCTAACTTTTCATATATAGTTTTTGTATCAGCCTTGACAAGGTTGTTCTTTAAATCTGTAAGAGCATTAATCATATAATTAGCCACCCAGTCTGGCATTCCTTCCTGTGTTGTTTCATCATATGGTTTTACTGGCCTTACAACTGAATCTGCCTGTTCTTTAAGTTTGTTCCAGCTCTCCTCTGTATAATCAGAAGGATTAAGAGCATATATTTCATCTAATAATGCCTCTAAGTTTTCCTGAGGTGTTGGATTCTTTACAAGATTGTTTTTCAACTCTGTAAGACTGTTAATCATATAATTAGCCACCCAGTCCGGCATTCCTTCCTGTGTTGTTTCATCATATGGTTTTACCGGCCTTACAACTGAATCTGCCTGTTCTTTAAGTTTGTTCCAGCTCTCCTCTGTATAATCAGAAGAATTGAGAGCATATATTTCATCTAATAATACCTCTAACTTCTGTTGTGGCGTAACTGCATCATCAGCCTTTACACTGATTGTACTCCAATTAGTCATTCCAAGTACAAGCATAACTGCCATGAACAATGCTGTTATTTTCTTCAGCTTACTGAACTTTAACTTTTTCTTCATACTTTCCTCCTTTTAGGGATTTACATGGCTATCCAGAATTAGAAGATGCTAACTCATTATCCAAAAATATGGCCGGATTTCCGACCTTATATCTTTATATACAATAGCTTTATACGTATTAATTACAGATAATCTCTGCTCTAAAACGTCCTGACCAGCCAGGTAATTCCTTTATATTTTCTTAACATGCTGAATATATCATAATTCATTTCATGGCGCAAACAGCTGCTTGTAACACTTGTGTTACATTTTCTATGATTTGACTTGTATATTTCTTTTATTGAATACTTATTTTCAATAACTTTGTCCGCATATGTTACAAAATTCTATTTTTCTCTATTTTGCATAATTTTTGCTGTATTTTTCAGATTATTATAGTAAATATTGCTGTGGATTCCGGCATATGGGCAGTTCCTACCGTACACTGCATCTTAAGGCATACACTTCCATGCAGTATCTGCCCTATCCCCTCTCCCATGCTCAGGAATTCCAATACACTTGCCGGAAATCTAAACCAGTCTCCTTCCTCTTCTGCATTTATGAATGTATTTCCATCATAGTATTTCAGATCGCGTATCTTTCCTCTCATTTCTTTTCCCGTCATAGGCGATATGGCACTCATATTGACAGATTTTAAGCATACTGTACCTTTCCCATCCTTTACTCTAAGACTGCAGGGATGTAAAAAGCCCTCATTAGCCATGGAAAGATTGCTGCCATCTTTTACTTCTTCGCGATAAAACAGAAATGGAAATGTATATTCTCCATTAGAAAGGTAATTACAGAATACATCACCGTTAAATGCGGTCTGCTTGCGCAGCTCGTATTTTGCTCTGTATGTTTGTTCAGAATTCCTTATTATCTGCATTGTTTTCTCTGAATTAAACACTGCCCACACATCAGCATCGTGAAGCGCATTATCCATATCCAGTCCTTCATACAAAAGATGGTTTAATGCGATATTGTGTCTTTCCTCATAATATTCTGCCTGTTTCTTACCTTTCTGTGTAAGCTTAGGATGTCTTGGGTCGCTCTTATCTATAAGTCCATCCTCTTCAAGCCCTGACAACTGCCTGCTTATTTTCTGCTTTCCTTCGCCTAACATCTTTGACAGTCCTGTTACCGTACACATATTTGGGTTTTCATTAAGAAAACTTAAGAGAACACGCATTCTTAGTATATCAAGTTCATTTGACATATAAGTATAATCTCCTTTATATTTAATTGTAAGTTAGTATCTGCTAACCTTTTTTGATATTACACGTGGTTTTTAAGTTTGTCAATGTAACATAGTAAACGCACCATAGTGCATATATAGACGATATTATAATAATTTGAGATAATCAACTCAACAATTAAGATTTGTCAA
>CAKRGM010000041.1 GCA_934330725.1 uncultured Lachnospiraceae bacterium
ATTCGCCAAGAGAATACAGAAAAATAAGAAATAAGTTATGAAATCTATAATGCCCGTAAAAAACCAAATGCCAAAAAAGGATGCCACCGAATCAAAGCAGATTACGTGACATCCTCTTCTTTTTATTATTAGTGCTATTTTATGAATTCAACCAAATAGTAATACATGTACTCATTATCGGTATCTATATGCTCCCCTGTAATATCCTGTATTGGCAACGAACTTAACCCCTTTTCTCCATAAATCAGTGCCGCTAATCCTTGCTCTGTTCCATACTCTATCTTGTATTTGTTTTCAATAGACGTTGCTGATCTTCCATAATATTCCCTGTTTGTAACTCTCTCCAAAATTGGTATTTCTGTCATATATTTTGAATATTTATCTGCTGCGATGAGCTTTGCAGTAAAATTATCAAAATCCGGTGTAATGACAATCAATCCATTTGTGGAAGATTTCACATCTTCATAGGAAAGTTCCGTGTGGAATCTCGTTAGCCTTCTCCAGCTTCTTCTCTTTGCGGTGCCGCAAATACCAGGCAATTGCCTTTACAGCAACTCGACCGGTGAGCTTTGTTGTAGTGACAGCCAGGTTCACCGTTTTCTACTCCACTTCTTCCTGCATCTTATCCCTCCCTTCTCTAAAAATTGGCAAAATAATAGCAGTGAAGACTTTTCCCCACTGCTATGTGTATTTTCTCTATTCTGTTTTCTCCTAATGAACCTCTCAGCTCCCAAAAACAACCTAATATTAGGAGTTGCTACTCAGAATCACTTCTCACGTAGAACGTAGCCCTTCCTGACCCTTTCTTTAGCAATACTCCATCATCAACCAGTTGCTTTAGTGCCAGTTCCACAGATTTTACGCCTATAGAAGGACATAACTCCACTATATCACTCTTGCTCAGCTTACCTATTTTACTGTAAACAGCTCGTCTGACAATCTCTTTTGCTGGAAGTTTTTCACTTACTAACTCCACTCTTTCTTCAAAATCTCTATACGCTGCTAGAATCACTCTCAGCATATATTTTACAAATGGAGTTACATCTTCCTTATTTTCATGCCAGCCTTCCTGGCATTCTTCTAATGCTTTGTAATAAAGCTCCTTATTTTTAGCTATTTTATTTTCTATTGAAATATATTTTCCAACAACATATCCGCTTCTATAAAGCAATAAAGCTGTTAGCAAACGACTCATTCTTCCATTGCCATCGCCAAATGGATGTATGCAAAGGAAATCGTGAATAAAAATTGGAATTAATAGAATAGCATCAAGCTCTTCCGTCTCAATAATGTGATTGAAATTCTCACATATAGAATCTATTGCTCCTGGCGTTTCAAATGGAGCTAATGGAGTAAACAATACATGCTCCTCTCCTTTTTCATCTGTTGAAACAATCACATTCTGTGAAATCTTAAACTGTCCACCAATGCTTTTCTCCGTATATTTATACAAATCTCGATGAAGCTGCAAAATATAGTTTGATCTAATTGGAATATACTCATAGCTTTCGTGAATTGTATTTAACACATCCCTATATCCAAGGATTTCCTCCTCATCACGGTTCTTAGGAGTTGTCTTCTCCTCACACAGCTGCTTTAATCTAGTTGAAGTTGTACGTATTCCTTCTATAGCATTTGATGCCTCTGTACTCTGCCTTTTAGCTATTTCTACAAGCTTCTCCAACTCTTCTGGCTTCTGCCTAAGATATACTTCCTGCCTACCTTTATATTCATGAATCTGCGCAACAAGTGAAATAATCTCACTATCCCATGTTTTATTTTTTAAAGATGAATAATCAAAATCTCTCATAATGCATCTCCTAATTGTTCGTTTTTCTCCTAAATTATATCTCGTATTAGGAGATAATTCAATCTATAGGAGATAAATACTTTGTTAGTATTTTCATTTATAGGGATCTTATACTTCTCCAGGACTCTACTTTTCTATGTAGAACTTCTCAAAAGAGAAGTCCATCCTTACTTGGCTTTTTTACTAGCTTTTTGAATTCCATCCATTGTAGTAGATACAATCCCAAGCCTCTTTGCCAATGCAATATCATTTTTTACATTCTCATTCACCTTGGTACCGCAGGCTACGACCACTCTTGATCTTCTAAGAAGTTCCTCTGCCATATCAAGGCGATCCTTGTGTTCCTTAGCATCTCCATCATCTAAGAAATCTGACTGGAATAACACTGGGCATATAGGTGAATAACCTTCCTGATATAGCTGTCTACAATACTTAATAGCTGCATCTTTTGCTTCAATGGAATCATCGCTCCATGCTGCAGTTACATAGACGATTTTTTGCAGTCTCTCTATACCAACTGAAGTATCATATAAAGCGGTAAATGTTGAGCCATCATTTGCAAAATGTGAAACCCTATATATTTCGTGAATTCCGTTATATATAAACTCTCCCTATTTATATATTCTATTCCTCTCCCCAAAATCTTCGCTCTTCTCGGCGACGTTCTTCTTCCTCTTCTTCCTCGCGACGATACTCGCTGTCATCCCAGTTATAAGCGTATTCACCACGATCAATACTGAAGCCGTCTCTTTCTATATACTCATACTCACTGGAATCATAATTGAATGCATATTTCGCCATGGCTTATTCCTCCTCCAAAACGTACGTCAGCATATCAAATGCCGCCTGTTTCTTCGCATCTTTCTTAGACGAAGATCTTCCATTGGTTACAATATCAACTTCTTTTACTTTGCACTGACAAGCCCAGATCGGATTACCATCCTCATCATGGGTTTCCTTATACTTATAAGTAGGTAAAGAGAAATAGCCTCTTCGAGATAATGTTTCCAACTGTCCGATAGAATCATTGTAGTTGGGATTCTCTATCTCATCTTTAATTGTTGGAAACAACGAATTATCTTCAAGAAATCTATAAGCAGTCCATGCCGCACCAAATCTTGCATCATATTCAGAATACCCATACTCTTTAAAAGTCTCATCTCTTCCAGGGAGCTTAAGAGTACAGACATACTTCCGATCTTCAGCTGATCCAAGTGTTCGCGCTTTCTCTCCCAGGATCACATTTCTGTCCGCAAGCACTTTATAAAATCCATATGAATTGTTTTGCTCGATATGATATTGCGGTAATGCCCCAGCAGTCTCTGTACACCAATCCTGCACCTGGCCTATAAAGTTCTCGTACTCGTCATCATTGTCAAGTTCTGCGTCCGGGCAAAGCATATTATCAACCACGCGTTCCAACTTCACCAAATCCCAATTTGAATCCAAAGCAACCGCACCAAGAATTGCTTCAAAAAGATCCTCCTTGACAGATTCCTGACGTTCTACATGCCTATCTATATCTCCCTGTCCCATAAACAAATAGTCTGCAAAGCCAAGCAGGTCAATTCTATATGCCAACTTCTTTTTTTGTACAAGACGCGCTTTGAAATCAGTCAGTTCTCCTTCATCATACTCACACAGAAAGTCATCGAAATCCTCATTGGAATCGTACTCCTCATCATCATGAGCATAACTGCCATAGCTATCTGACAGGTACTTAACAACGATAAGATCTAAAACCTTATCTCCTATGAATTCTAATATCTCGTTGTCGCATCCACCGTTTTCCATAGCATAGGATTTTCTTGTGAACGCTTGTAATAGTAGATCTTCGTTTTGGAAATAATAATCGATACGTTCCTGAATTGTTGCTAATTCTTCTTTGGTCATAAAAAAAACTCCTAGTAATGTGTTTTTACTAAAAGGCATAAAGATAGTCTGGCAGAAAATCCACGTACACAAAATACGCCTACATACCAGACATGATAGATTAAATTTAATTCTTTGTTTTGAAATGTTTACCGATGCCCACTTGCATAAGCAAGGATAAACGTGCTCAAACAATGTTTCAAATTTAACTTATTATGCCTCTTGCAATTAGAGATTATCACAGCCCCAATCAAAACACAAGATATTTTTACACAGAGGAGCATTGCCCCCTGTGTAAAATATCCTGTCTCACTCATCACAATGCTCGAATCTTCTCTCTCAAGGAATCGCAAGTCTCCTGCAGCAATACACATAAAAAGAGTACCGCTACTATCCCTGCAAATATGATCCCAAATATGAGTAAATCCGTCCATCTCTGGGTAAACAGAGCATAAACAAAGAAACCCACTACTAAAAGAATGAGTAGGCCGATTACCGCTCCGGTTAAGTGAAGTGCAAGCTCTACAGCCCACTTCATTAAAAAGAGCAACAGCGAAACCGGTAACAATATGAACTTCAATAATTTCCGAAGTACAAACATGATCATCCCTCCGTATCTGCATTCTCTTTCTTCCAGTCCTCAAGTAATTTGAACAGTACATTCTCCATCTGAGACTTTGTATAGAAGACTGGGAAGAACTCCCTTAACTTATCCTTTGTAAGGGTTATCTTTTGAAATCTGTTATTTTCATTTAAAGGAGCATTCTCATTCAGAATCCTGATCAGCTCCATCTTACTTATCGTATCGTGTTCCTTCAGATAGTCCCTGACTGCAAAAATCTGAAACGTCTTGCAGATATCATTTTCCAGCATATAATCATAAATCATTTCCTGAATCTTATGATTCAGAAAAGATACCTCAACAGCTGTGGCCAGTGCCAAAGCTTTCTTATCTACCAAATCAAGTATTGGAGGGATCAGCTCCACCAGGCGAAGATACCGATGCAGTTGAACGCGACTTTCACCAACCTGATCAGCAAGAACGATATCGGTCTGAAAATTTCTCCCGAATTGGGAGGAATTATTTTTGGAAGGTCGTCCTGCTTTTCTTCGCATCGCATCATACTTCATTTTATATGCAAATGCTTTCTCACTTGGTAGGATTTCCTCTCTCTGCAGATTGGAATCCACCATGGCCAAAACAGCTTCGTCGTCATCATATTCTTTTACGATAGCCGGGATCTTCTCTAAACCGATCTGATTTACTGCGAATAACCGTCGGTGACCGGAGATCATCTCATAATCACCATCTTCTAAAGGACGTACAGTGACAGGAACCAGTACACCATTCATCATAATACTTTCTACAAGATCATGCATCTTATCATCATCCAAAACTTTGAATGGATGATCCTTAAATGGATGGATCCGGGCTACTTCAATTTCATCGCATCCTGTGATCGTTGGAACTCCCAGCAATTCATCGATTGATGTCATTTTGATTTTCTGTCCTACTCTTTTAGCCATGGCTGATCACCTCCGTCAATGTTCTGTATGCGGTAGCTGCTTTTCCTTTTGGATCATATTGATAAATGCTGGAACCCTCTGCGCTGATTTCTGCAGCTCTTACCGAAAGAGGGATCAATGTATCAAAGACCCTAAGTTGATCTGAATAAGTATCAACCACCAACTGAGAAATATCCCTGGCATAATTTGTTCGTAAATCCACCATAGTAAGAAGGATTCCTTCTATGGACAGTTTCTTATTTAACCGACGCTGCACACGGCCTATCGTCTTTATCAGCTGTTCCAAACCTTTTACCGGTAAATATGCAGCCTGGACCGGTATCAGGACGCTATCCGCACAAGCCAGGGCATTTATCGTAAGCATTCCAAGCGAAGGCATACAGTCGATTATGATATAGTCATATTCCGATTTAATAGACTCCAAGAGGCTTCTAAGCATCACTTCTCTGCTCATAACGTTTACAAGATTGATCTCCAAAGCAGATAATTCAATATTCGCAGGAATAAGATCTACGCCTTCCTCATGATGGATTATAGTTTTACTAACCGATGGTTTCTGTTCTTCCATAATCTCTGACAAAAGAGATGCCAGAGTATACTCCAGCCTATCCGGCTCTCTATAACCAAGACTGATTGTAAGCGATCCCTGCGGATCTCCATCGACCAGCATGCTTAATGATTTATCGATGCAAGGAAAAGCTAACCGGTTGCTTATTTCTTACAGGTATTATTCTACGGCTTTCTATGGACAAAGTCGTTCCCCAAAGAATAGACTTGTGGTATCGTGGGAATAGACTTTCACGCATTGAAAAAGTCGGCAATCTCCGAAGAGTTTACCGACTTATCTCAATTATTATAATTCTTCTGCCTTAACAAACCACTCTGGCTTGACGCAGGCATCGTCCGAAAGCCTTAGTATAAGATTTTCATCACACTCAAAGTTGCTTCCCCTCCATTCATCGTATAATCTTAATATTGCCTGATGCAAAAATTCTACGGTCTTTTCATTAACAGTTTCTGGTGGATATCCCATGTCAAATATCACATCCGTCATAGGAATCAAGTACTCAATACAATAATATTTACTGTTATTATAGTAATCAGTACTCATCCCATGTATATCAAGAAGACTTTCAATATTTCCTACCAATTCGGGACAGTACGACAATAAAGAAAAATACTGATTCTTCTCTAAATATGACCGAAACGCAAAACCATTTACACAGTAATCTTGACTCTTGTTATATCCCAATCTGGATCTAAGATAATAAATATTTCCGCCGCCATATCTAAACTCATCCTCCAGAGGCTGCAATTCTCCCTTATAATACAAATCAATATGACCTTCGTGTGGTTTAAAAGTCACTTTATGCTTTTTAAAGAAATCAGATAACGGAGAGTCTTCTACTAAAAGTTGTTCCAGATTATTGTTTGCTTTTATGTCAGTTCCATCCAATCTTCGAGAAAGATGGAACATTTGAATATATTCGAGAGTCTCATTTACACCAAGTTCAGAGAGAAAATCTCTAACCCATTCCCACGGTTCCTTTTCCGTATCTTCATAAATTGACATAAACATCTGTATCATCTCGCCAGCCGAAAGATCTAATAATTCCATTACTCCCTGTTTCAAGGAGTTTTGTGTTGTCGCATCTATATATTTCATTATTTACCTCATCTTTATATATAATAAAACAAAATCATTACTACTTTCCAAATGTTATTCAAGTAAAAATCACATTATTTCCCTAAATACTTACCAATATGCACTCTTTTTCCATCGACAATGAATTCCCCATCTCGAAATGCAGACAATATTGCCAAAGAAGTCGGATTCAATATTCCTTTATTTTTATCTTCTAACAGGAGATTTATTTCTGTCATCATATCCGCTGTTGTCAATTCTTTCATTCGATTTTCAAACTCAATCCTCTGATTTTTATCCATATCCGATATGGCAGAATTTTTGAGAAGATTTATGCATCCTACCAGAGTTATTGCACTTCTCTTCGTCAATGCAACTATCTGTTCATATTCAGGTTGTGTAATTTCTATTTTATCCATTACGTTTTTCTCTTCTTGTGTCGAATCATCACTCCCCTCCACTAAAGCAGAATTGTTTGCATTTTTCTTTTCATAATGCCGCTCTGCTTCAACAATTTGTAATGCCTTGGGTTGCTCTCCTTTGATGACCGATTTCACTGCTGAAAAGAAAATAGATATATCCTTTCCAACCGTCTTTGCTTTTTGTCTAGTCGCCGGAACAGCTTTTTTTTCCATCCAAATTTCTAAATGTTGAAAACCAATATTCAGAAATTGTTCAATCGCTTCTCTTGCTATTGGAACAACGATATCTTCAACAACAATCTGTTTCCATGCTCTAGGTCTCATTCCATCCACAGAATCAGATTGTAATTCTTCTGCTCTTATATATTCACTCATATCAACTTCAATGATATCAAGTGGTCCATTTAAGTCATTATTCTCATCAGTAAACTGTAAAGCAGATTTTGTTCCATCTGGATTTACTTTTGTATTCACATGACTTCCTTTTTTTCGCACAACACGATAAAGTTTCTCGTCTACTTCTTTTTCATCACTCGTCATAATCTCACCTATAATTTCGTATTTGCATCTATTTGTTCTACTCATATAAAAAATACATTACATCAAATACTTCTTCATCGTATTCTCTACATAATCAATCACACTTTTCCACTCTAGGTCCCCTACATAAAAATTACTTTTCTGAAACTGCCCCCAAAGCTCTGCCATATGTAAATCATCAGATACCAAATGTAATGTATCTTTAATATCATCCTTACTAAAAATAGTTTTCCGCTTTTCGCAGGTAGCAGAAAATGCATCATATAGAACCTGCTTCTCTATCTGCTCTCCATAGAAGTTCATAATACTGTAAACATCATAAAAATCTCTCAATCTGGTATTAGCAATACCTCTATTTATGATTGTCTGCATCTTCTCTGCCAACAGCGTTTCCTTGTTATATGTAAGAACAGAAATTGTTCTATCTTCAAACATTAATTTATAGTCGTATTCTACCGCCTTTGGTGTAATTACATCATCTGTAGAAATATCGATTTTAATTGGTTGACGCATTCTGTCCAACGTAGCTTCCAGCATTACACGAATGCCCGGGTAATCAAACTCTTCCATAATAGTTCTAGTACTTTTAATTTGAAAGCTAACATTATCATCCAGCGGGATATTACAAATTTCTTCAATTATCCTCTGTACATCAGCCTCATTTAACGGTAATGCTTTTACTGTTGTATCAATATCCATCGTAGCTCGCATATCCACACCAACAATTGACGCTACCAACATTCCACCCTTAAGAATAAAATTATCTCGATATGACGATATAGATACTCTTTCCAGAAATCTTTCCATCATAAAATTTCGAATTAGCGTAGTCGCTTTATTACTGTTCCCATCCGAAATATTTCTCACCTTAACTTTTAATTGTCTTGATGAACTAATCACACTAACACCTCCACGTACTTCATCACTTCATCTCGAATTCCCATCATATCCGCATATACAATCAACTGCGATAGCTTTTTGTCCTTCGATGACATATATTCCTTGATAGCCGTTTGAAATACTTGTACTTCATACTTATTACGATTCATTATCAAATCGCAAATGCAACGCTCCTTATCGTAAACCTTAACTAAATTTCCACTGCTGGATGCAATCTCACAAATTCCTATTTTGTATAAATCCGGTGCCGCATATTTCACCGAAACATCAAAATCATTATCCTTAAGATGGCTCGCATTATATCCCTGTGGCACAGTAACACACACAGATGAATACTCCCTATCTGTCAAACCGTGCAAATATAGTGCTGTTTCTCCGGAATAAATAATCGCCCCATTTCTTTGTTGCAAAATGAACAACTCATCCGGCCACACATCATCCGCTATATATACACCTCTTGAGACTTTCTCCATACCGTGTTCCTTAATATATTTTGCAACATAGGTCTTAGAAATATCTTCACTACACACCAAAGAGGTAATAAGATAACCATTATATTTTTCAATAAAATTTTCAATTTTTTCCTTTTTTGTCATTCTTTTCACCTCTATACTTTACTTCTACGCTTTAATTATATGATTTAAAAGCGAGAAAGTAAACTCTTTTTTAATTTTTTTGACCTATGCATCTTTATTTAACTTCACCAGCACCTTCACCTGCTCAATCGCCACTTTTCTAACATTCTCATTCTTCATCTCCTGCAGCATCATAGCAAGCTGCATAACATCGGCATCAAATCCCATCTCATCTCCATCCATCAAATATCCAGCTGTAGTATTCAGTACCTTTGCAATATCTCTGAGAATGCTTACCTTTACATCAATTTTCCCTGTCTCATAAGCAGATATAGTGCATTTCTTTGTAAACAAAGCCTCTGCCAATTCCTCCTGTGTCATTCCCATCTTTACTCTGCATTCTCTAATTCTCATTCCCATTGTCATTTCCATTCTTCTCTCCATTTCCGGAGTTCAAAACGGAAATAAACACAAGAAAAGGAGTCTACAAAACGTATAACAATAAGACCGGTACCTTTACCATTGTGTTCGCAAGGTTATCAAAACCTTTTCTGATAGTATCCTTACAACTATCCCATTTAACTTCGCTGTCTTCCGGGTAATTTACACCATTAAGTGTTCTTTTCTCTTTATCAGAAGGAAATACTATAATCGGCTTTAAAATCCTTGTAAGGTCATCATCATCAATCTCCAATGATTTTTTTAACAGTTCAAGTATTGGCGACATTTTTCCATCAATTTTTTTCGACAGAATTTCAAAAATATATCTTCCTATTCTCGCCTCAGATGGAACACTCTTCTTAACCAACCAATGAGAGCTAATATTTACGACCGAATGGTCATAATTCGGATATACCGTATGATCCGGATTAAAGATCTCTTCAAATAAAAATCTAACTTGCTTAATGTTCGAAGTATTCTCATTCGTTCCCTTTAAAAGAATTTCATCATATTTCTTTACAATTTCCTCTGAACTAATTGCATCCTTTCGTCTTTCACTTCCACCTACGATAAGCTCACAAAGGGAAAGAATAAAGTCTGCCTTTAAAGCTATCGGGTTATCGTCATCAGAATAATTCATGTTAATATCCATCGGATTGATATACTGTGTGGAAGTAGGGCTAATCTTAATAACCTGACCGCCAAAACGCTCCACCAGTGGACTGTATTCTGACTCAGGATCCGAAATAATCACATCATCATCCGTAACAAGGAAGAAAACCTCCAAGCATTGCATTCGTTACTACCACGGAAGACATGCCCTCTTCTCCGGTTGTAAGAACACAACGGTAAATCACTGCCATATCCTCAATCTGCTGATGAGGAATCTTATTAAGTAAGTCTGCATTTGCTTCAATGGAAACAACCTCCATTGCAAGCTTCTCCTTCATAATGTCGTAATTCGTAAGACTTGCAATATCCACCGCCGGGCTTTCTTTGATGCCCTGCTCTGCAACATCAGATGCCTTATTTACCACTTCATCATAGGGAATACCGTTCTCATATGCTTCAAAGAAACGGTCCATGTTGAGGTTCACACCCACCTGACTTCCTTCCGGCGTGATAGTCAGTGCCTCGTAACTCTCATTCATCTTTTCGACTGTATTGGTAGTCACAGTTGCATCAATACCCCTATCAGAAAGAGCGTTTCCTACGTCCTCTGTAAACTGTTCTTTGAAATTTTCAAAATCCATCTTTCTACCTCTCTTATTCTTATTTTGTTGTTCCGAGTCGTCACCCAGTTTCGGGCAAAAGAAAAGCGCCAGACCTACTCTCCCAAGTAAGCTGACGCTGAACCTTTAAATTCATTTGCAAAAGAAAAACGAGGGAAGTTTGCTTGACCTCTCTCGTTTGCCCATGATAATAATATCACACCTAAAAACAGAATAAAAGTGACCGGATATCGACCAAATATCGACAAAACATTGACCGATTATCTACCAAATATTGACCCAATATCGACATCACGCCAAAACGCCATAGGAATGACCAATCATAAAAGAAATGAGTCTATCCTTAACGATTGAAATGAATGCATGTGCTACACCAACAGCTGCAAGTAAAATGCCTTCCACTACAACCATGATACTAAATCCCCACATCTGATTCCATTCCTTGTTATAAATAATGAGACACAAGATTGCTACCAGCAACAAGTTATACAATCCAATAAAGATTCCACTGATATTCTCAGCTACATTCAAAATCCCCTCTACTCCAAATAATAATATAACAATAGGAAGTGCCAATATTCTAAAAGGCAGCTTAAACAAAAACAATAATGCACTCTTCATAACCTACTCCCTCCCCATTTTGTCACGATAAGTATTCATTCTCTTGAACCTTTCATACTCTGCAAGAAGCCTCTTGACTTCTCTCTTCATTCTGGCATTCATAACAGCCTCTTCCTTGGACGCTGTCATACTGTTACAGAAAACCTCTACACAAAGCTTAAGTGCTTCCACATCGGACATCTCATCACTGTCTGTATGTTCTAATTCCTCCACCGAAAACTGCGTATTTCTAAATAAGGTATTGTTATAGATAAAGAGCCGGAACAATCTCTGTCCCTCATCCGGAAACAACTCCTGATCCACTCGAAGCAATTCTCTTGTAAAACCTGCCAAGGACTTGCTTGCCATTTCTAACTTGCTCTCACTGGTAAGCTTCACTTTAATATAGTAATCTCCAATTTTAATAATCTCCAAATGTCTGCCGGTTCTCTTATAGCTCTGACTATTATTCACATAATTGCAAGCATGTTCAAAAATAGGAACCCCTGCATATTTCTTCTTTGCCACATCGGAGAACTTCTCCTTGCAATCCTTATTAGCTGCCCTTAACTCAAAATATCTGATATCCATAGAATCGCCTCCTTGCTTACACTTTTTATTTGTGTACTCACTTTATTATTAAATTCATTCTATAACGTTCAATGGATTTTTGCAAGCACAATTTTTGTGTGTACGCAAAAAGACAATTATAAAAGCCAGGCATTGCTGCCTGGCTACATATTCAATTCACAAGCCCCCTTTTAATTCTACGTAAAATCTATATGGAACCTTGTTCCATGATTGAATAATACGCCTTCCACTAATTTTATGCACAGAATACAGGTATTCTCATCTTCAAAATTATTATGTCCGTTATCAATCCAAGTGTAAAACGCTTTTCTCAACTTTTCCGCTAAGGCCCTATTCTCTTCCTTCCCGAAATATCCCAGATTAATTCCTGTTCCACTCGCAGTGAACCAATCTCCTGCAATCGCAACATTAGGATTCTTTTCAATCTGCATCATTTTGTTGGAAAGCCCATATGTGATTATGTAGAAAGCACCATCTTCATAGTAGGCATTTACATTGCGCACACTAGGAAAATCATTATTAAACGTTGCTAATGCAATGATATTATCTTTCCCAAAACGCTCGTCCATGATGCTCTTTGACTCTAAAGTTAATTTTTCCATTTACATCCCTCTCATTCAATTTAATGAAATATCTTTAATCATCACTTTAAAAATAACCATATATATTTCTTCCTCTTCTGTGTATTTTTGCTTTAACACAGGATATATGCTTATAATTTCAGTACGAATTAAGTCTGAACTCTCAACAACTGCCGTTCCCTTGACCCTTATCCATTTTCGGGTAGCTATATTATAACTTGCCATTTCTATTTCAGAATTGTTTATCAATTCCGAATATACATTCTTTCTCTTATCTGTAACAAAATACAATACATCAGCATCCGCATAAATCATACCAAATGGTCTGATTCCCGGCTGATTTTGTACTGCAGTCGCTAAAAAGAAATAACCGCACTCTTTAAAAAAATTATAACAGGTATCCACTGAAATCACAGATTTGCTAATCGCATCAACTTCATTACTTTCTTTCAATAAATAATCTATACTACATCCAAATAGTTTGCTCAACTTGATAAGCTTATCTGTTTCCGGGAATGCTATATTTATTTCCCAGCGCGAAACCGATTGACGTGAGACATTTAATGTTTCCGCTAAATCTTCCTGTGTCATTCCATTCTTCTTTCGAAGTAAACCCAATTTTTCTCCGATTGCCATGTTCTCACCTCAAAATTATTATAATTCTTTCAATGTTTAGAATGAACCCATTTATGAGTGCCAAATGTAAACTTTAGAGTGACATCCTTAAATTCATTTTCTTAAAAATGTTTCTTATCTCCTGTTCTAAAAGCTGAAAATTGTTTTTCTCTCGTTAATTATTCATTTATATATAATTTTATATATGACAGCATTTCAGCAATTCTCATGTTTTCTTCCACATACTCCAAATCATTATCTGCCATAATGACACCATCTAAAATAATACGATACTGCATGTCTTTTAATTCTGTATTATCTTTAAATCGGATTTTACGAAATTTTACTTTTTTATGATACTTGCTTACTTGTTGGATTAAATTATCCTCTTTTGACATATCAATATATGGAAGAATGCCAACACCAAATTCAAAAACCAAATTATCTACATCTTGTGCTTTTATAATGGAGTCAATTGTCACACTGAAAATCACAGAGAGTTTATCCAAAATATCTATATCCGGAACAGCTTCTCCGCATTCCCATTTAGAAACAGCCTGTGGCGACACACTTAACTGTTCCGCCAACTGCTGTTGTGTCCACCCTTTCCCTTTTCGTAATTTTATAATACCTTTTCCCATTTTTTGCATATCCATAATAATGCCTCCCTTGATTTGATAATAAAAATATATCATCTGTTTTAGGTGCATACTATCAAATAGCAATTGATTTACACAACCTTTAGTTTATTATAGTTCCAAATACTTGGTCATTCCCAAACTTTTCGAAAAACCGAATTTCTCATAAAAGGTATCTTTTCCAGTTGCAGCAGTTAAGCCAATACTTACAAATGTTCCGGGAGTTGTATTATCCTTGATATATTCTAGTAATCTGTCAACAATTCTCGTTCCTATTCCTTTTCCTTGAAATTCTGGCAATACTATTATTTCTTGCAGGTACCAATACATAACTCCATCACCAACAAGCCTACCCATTCCAATCACTTCATCATTGCATACAGCAATCACATCAAACAAATTACTTTCCAATGCTTTTTCTACTTGTTCAATTGGTCTGTCTCTAAATCCCGTTGCAACTTTTAATCGTATAAAATCTTTTGCCGTTAATTCATTTTCTTTCAAATAGTATTCGAGTTCCTTCATATGTAACCTCTTTTCTTTGCCTCTGCTATCAATTTAGGCTGAATTAACGGATATGTCCAATTATCAACCAACTCATCTACAATAATGATTTTTTCTATCTCACTATTTATGTTTTCAAAGGAAGTAATATCTGCTACAAACAGCATTCCAAAAGTTTCATCATCAATGTTTTCATTCACTCTCGTCTTGCCTTTTACTGAATATACGCATATTGGCTTTATTTCAAAATCAACTGCTCCCGTTTCTTCCTGCAATTCTCTCTTTGCAGTCTCCGTAATAGTTTCATTTGCTTCTCTATGCCCGCCAGGAACTTCGTACGTATCTCGCTGCCGATGTTTGCAAAATACCCACTTTCCATCTGATTTTGCAATAATAACCGCAAACTTTAATAAACTATCCTCTACGCTATCATAAAACTTTACTTCAACCAAATCACAAATACCTCCTTAGATTTTCAGTTGTACTATTTTAGCGCTTCTTTCCACTCTCCATTTTCTTTATAAAAGAAATATTCGCTTATCTTCTCGTCCAAAAACACTTGAAGCATTTTGTCCATTCCATCTGCCAAATTCATATTCGACATTTCTTCTAATTCAATCCAACGCACTTCACCTTCGTCAGATGAGGATAATACCCCCTCAAATTTATCCGTTTTGTAAAATAATACCATGTACCTAGAACCGTCATCATTAGACCAATCCTTTATACCACATAGGCGAATATATTTTCAAACCGGTTTCTTCATACACTTCACGTATTACCGCATCAGTAAAGGATTCCCCTTTTTCAACATGGCCTCCTGGGAATGTGATTCCAGCATAGTCATCATCAATTTTTTCTTGTACTAAAACTTTGCTTCCCTTATATACCATACACATATTTGTTATAGTAACGTTTTCTGTTCTAGCCATTTAATACCTCCGCACACCTTAATTTATACAATCTTTTAGACCCACCAGAAGCCTGGAAGTTGTCGAGTTCTCTTGAAAAAAAGTATCAATTACTATTCTGAAATTCTTTGTTGCATGTCAATTACATGAACCATATTTTTTTTAATCGTCAATCCATAAGAAAAATGAATTGTATTTCCTCCTATAGGTTCAAACTTCACATATTGTCCGTATATATTTCTATTCCGTTCCCCGAATATTTTCTTTATTTTTTCTGGTAACACACTATATACCGGGCATGATACATCTATGGTATAGAATCCATTTTTTATAGGATTGTCCCCATCACTAAACCATTCACTTGTCGAAACACTATTATCCGCCACAGATGTACATTGAGCTGTATATTTTTTACCTCGCAATGTGAATAATAATGGGGTTCCCTCTGGAATATTAGAAGATACTTGAAATCTTATCTTTCCACCATTTATTTCCGAAATTAAAGATGCTTCAATCTTCAACTCTTGGCCATTAATAGGCTGCTTAGGTTCTAGTTCCTCGGGCAGCGGCAACAAATCCCCCATCTCAACATAATGATTTTTATAGTACCATCTACCATAATTTTGTGTAAATCCCCATGATGATAAGTAATTGCTATTGAACTGATCAATAGTGGCGTCAGAAAACTGAAATCCTTTTTGGGGATAATCTATTCTCGAATATGCTCGTAAAATTTTTATAATTGGTATATGGTATTTATTGTAAGCATCTATATATGGCATGCATTCGATATCATAGATATCATCGCAAGTATTCTCATATATTTTTTGACGCTCACATATAAATTCATATATTTCACCATCCGTAACATGCTCATTAACCGACTGCGATGTAACAGAAAAATAGAAGTCTCCCACTAGCGAAGAATATTCCCATGATAGTTGTTCCTCTCCATATTGGCTAATTGATATTTCAGATACCTTATTTCTAACAGATTTAAACATTTCCTCAATTTTTAAATTAGGAATTAGCATTGCATCCTTTAATACCTGCGTATACAATCCATTACTACACTGTCCGTCAAATGCACTACAATCAGCGCTTGTAGAATATGCAATGATAGTACCTTTCGGTGGATTATCAAATGGCGCAAACCCCGTTGAAAATCCTCTTCCCATAGCAAATGGATTATCTCGACACGCATCCAATATACAAATTAATGTTTTTCCTTTATATGAAGATGCACCTTCTAGAAGAGAATTCAAACAATAACAAGATACTATGGTCTTGCTTTTATCACTTAACTTTAAATCAACAGGAACAATATAATTCTTGCCGTCAACTTGCATACCATGTCCCGCATAGAAAAATAACCCTATCGCATATTCATCTAATGCCTGTAAAAAATTGTTAACTGCCTGTTGAATGTCTATTAATCTTGCATCCATTACTTTCGTAACGTCAAAATTAAGTTTGCGCAAAATACTTTCAATATCATTAGCATCATTCTTAGGATTATTTAATTTTCCTACATTTGAATAATCAGAATTACCGATTACTAATGCAATTCTATCCATTATTTTCACCTCTGAAATTCAATTCTATTGGTTTCCTCATAATGAGGAAAAATCAAATTTCCATCACTTCCATTATACCATCGTTCTTCTTAAATCTACATAATTTTTTGTCTCATTGCCAACTCTGGCATATCATGATTTACCTCTGCCTGATAATACCCACTAATCGTCGTCGGAGCATTAAACAGTGCTGCCAACAGATATTTCTTGATATTTCGAACCTTTGAGGTATTCCCCTTAAAACAGTCCACAACATACTCTATATGCCCGGAATGAAGCTTAAGGAATTTCGATTTCACCAGCTGTACCGGGTATTCGTTTCTGGCGATCAAGACGGATCCGCTCTTACACAACACTGTCTCAAGAATAAGGTCATAGATACCCTCAAGAAGTTCTCTGTCGTAAGGATACCTGTCACATAGGATTTCCCAATCCAAATTCTCTCTAATAATTTCTGCATAAGTTGTATACTCATCCAATCCGACCTCGCTATCTGCAGATGAGATTAGATAAGTATCACTATACTCAGTATTGTTAACCTTAGTATTATTAGTGTCCTTTTTGCAAACCTCTAGGGATTGATTTTTAGGACTTCTTGAAGTTGAATTTTCAAACCTCTTGAAGTTTGTTTTCCCAACCTCTGAAACGTTATCCACAGAGTTTTCTTCTGTTTCAGAAGTTTGTTTTTCCAACTTCTGAACAGTTTCTGCACCCTCCAGCATAAAGTTCTTCACATAGATAATCGTAGGCTTTCCTTGCCCCTGACGCTTCTTTTCAATCAATCCAAGACCAGATTCTGCATCCAGCTCCTTAATCGTATCTATCGCTTTATTCTTTTTACAATTCAACATCTCCATCGTATCCTCAACGGAAAAGTAGATATAAGCCCTGCCTCCCTCATCAATCCACTTGTTTTTGATAGATAAAGACATTCTATCAAGCATCAATCCGTACAATACTTTTGCATCTGTAGAAAGAGCCTTGAAAAAGTCATTTGTAAAGAGTAATTTCGGAATTCTATAAAAGCTGAGCATGTCTGCTTCTTGTCCATAAAAATAATCAAATGTAATTCTATCACTCAAATCAGTATCCTCCCGTCCGGAGCAGAGTTGCAATTTTTGCATGTCTGCTCTTATATTCTTTTCGTAAAGTTCTTCACATATATTCTGCTCGGATATCCGTTTCCACCTTTTCTTTTCAGTATCAATCCCATATCCTGCAATTCATTTAGACACTCGCCTGCTTTTCTCTTAGATATATTCATATCCGCTTGAATCTCTGATAATTGGTACTGGATATATACCCGTCCTTCGTCATCAATCCATTGATTCTTGGAAACTATTTCCATTCTGTCCAGCAATAATCTGTACAATATCTTTACTGAGATGGAGAGGGAGGAAAAGTCCTCCCCTGTCACCAACAGCTTAGGTATCTTGATAAAACTAAATTTCCCTGCTTCACTTCTATAAAAATAATCTGTGTTTACCTTTAATGCCATATCCATACGCTTATGCCTCCTGCTCTGCTTTCCACTGCTCCAATAATCCCACTATTACTCTTTCAATTTCTGTCTGAGAATAATATGCCGGGAAATACTTATTCAACTTCCGTTCTGTAATAGTAATCTTCTTTCTCTTCTCGGTAGTGGACCTACTTTTAACTAGAATTCCAATAAGTTGTTCCTGCGTCATGCTCTTGTCCTCACGGTACTGACGAAGCTCCATTATCTGCTCCTGCTTAATCATGCCATTCTCATTAATATACTCATAAAGCCACTGCTGAACATTCTTATTAAAGTAAGAAATCTCAACTGCCATAGCAATTGCAAGACGCTTCTCGTCTACCATATCAAGAAGTTTTGGAATAAGCTCAGTGATTCGAATATATTTATGTACCTGCGACTTTGATATTCCTTCCGCTTCACCAACAATATCTCCTGCTCTGGACTTCGTCCACTCAGTGGACGAAGTTGTTAAATCATTTCTCTTACCCTGTTTCTTAAGAGCTGCAATTTTCATTTTTAATGCAAATGCTTTCTCGCTCGGAAGAATCTCTTCTCTTTGGATGTTCCCATCCACCATCGCTATTGTAGCTTCATCATCCGTCATTTCCTTTATAATTGCCGGTATCTTTCTAAGACCTGCTTTCTTAGCTGCCCGAAGTCTTCTGTGTCCGGAAATCATTTCATAGGTTCCTTCATCATCCGGACGAACCAGAACCGGTGTAAGAATTCCATTGGCTCTGATACTTTCTGTCAGTTCCTCCATTCGCTCATCATCAAGCACCTTAAAAGGATGATTTTCAAAGGGATAAATTGCTGCCACATCTATATCTATCGTGCCCTCTGTATCAGGCACGCATAAAAGCTCATCAATACTGGTCATCGTGATTTTCTGTCCCGGTCTCTTAGCCATTATTCATTACCTCCTTAATCAATGCTGAATAAGCACAAGCTGCTTTTCCTTTCGGGTCATATACATAGATACTGCTTCCTTCTGCACTAATCTCTGCCGCTCTGACAGACATTGGAATCTCCACATCAAATACATTGATACTTGTGGAATAGGCACCATATACCAGTGCTGCAATATCCCTTGCATAGTTCGTTCTATTATCAACCATAGTTAGGAGAATACCTTCAAACCTAAGTCCGGGATTCAGCTGTCTCTTAACCCTTCCTATAGTCTTAATAAGCTGCTGTAAACCCTTTACCGGCAAATACGCTGCCTGTACCGGTATCAACACAGAATCGGCACAAGCAAGGGCATTTATCGTAAGCATCCCCAAGGATGGCATACAATCAATAATAATATAGTCGTAGAATTCTCTGACCTGCTCTATATACTCTCTAAGGATTGTTTCTCTACTGATAACACCAATTAATGATATCTCAAGTCCTGATAATTCGATGTTCCCCGGAAGTAAATCTACTCCCTCTTCATGGCGAACAATACCCTTCCTTACATCAAAAGCTTCATCGTTGATGATATTCATCATTACAGTAGCCAGTGAATAGGAAAGCTTATCCGGTTCCAGCACTCCTAAACTAATGGAGAGAGAACCCTGTGGGTCCGCATCAATCATCAATACCTTTTTACCTTCTCTGGCGAGCCCGATTCCAAGGTTCACGCAAGTTACTGTTTTACCGACTCCTCCTTTTTGGTTAGAGACTGAAATCACCTTACATCCACCTCTTGCTGTATCCATCAATAAAACTCCTCCTCTCCAAATGACTCTACAAACTGTTCAACCTTTTCCAAATTTACTAATACACAGCCCTTTACCTTTCTGACTGCACCGGCATCCTTGGCAAGCGTCTGGAAGCTGTGAAGCCCCATTGAAAAAAGCTCCGCACCCTCAGCATATCTCACATATTTTTTCTTTTTAGATTTAATTAGTTCCTCCATGTTTTTGATTTCTTTTCTTGCTCTTGGCATATCCATTTCCTCTGTTTCATAAATTACATTTTCGTCCTCAGTTACTACACAATGCTCTTCCAGATATTTATCAAATACGACAGTATCTACAATTGCTGTCTTTCTCAGCTTCCAAGTAGCATTGGCTTCCTTTGCCACTTTCACGAATCCCCAATAGGGCAATCCGTAATGTCTGGCAGCCTGCTGATAGGTCATGTACTTGTGCTTTCTTCCCTCCAAGTACTTGTCCAAATTGACTGGCGGTGATTTTGTCTTTGGCATATTAGCCTCCTTCCCGATACGAGATGCATCTCACATTCGTATATTTCAAACCGTATACGAATTTCTCACATGAAATATACGAATTTTATACGAATTCACGACGCAAAAAAGGCACCCATATTCAGTATTTCTACTAAATACGAGTGCCTAAAATTCAAAATTGAACCGGCTAAACCTCACTTTGCCACGTCAATGACAATCCATAGAGGCAAGTTGATTTTTTCAATTAAATCCATTGCGCTCCGTAGAGAACCATCCAAAACCAATGGATTTGTGGTACTTTCGGGGCAAGGTTGGACGCATTTGAACGTCTATGGATTTCCATAATTCTCAGGGAATCCGTACACTAATTGAGACTCTTCATCGTCGGGAGCTTTTTCGTTCCTGCCGTAAAGAGCTGTAAGATGATTTGTATTTCTTTAAATCATTACAATAATTTCTTTAG
>CAKRGM010000042.1 GCA_934330725.1 uncultured Lachnospiraceae bacterium
TTTACCTTATCGCAAAGAAATCAGCTTAAATTTTAGTACTATTAGTGCGAATTATTTTTACCTTTCAAAGCTGTTTTAGCTTTTATATTTAAAATCACAATTATAATATCTTATTATAATATTTATATCTTATTATACTTACTATTTATTATATTTTATTTTATTATATTTTATTATGATAACAGCTCATCAAGTATAATCATAAGTGCAGAAATATTTTCATATCTGAATATTTCATCGAATATAAATTCCTCATAGAGTTGTTCAATATTATCTTCATCATATTCAACTTCCCTTGAAAATATATGAACAGAATCAAACAGATGTTTATCTTCAATATGCTTATCATTACTCAGCCACCTTACAAAATTCATATTATACAGGACAATAATATTTGAAATGGTAAGTACTGCTTTATGAAAACAGTCATGATCATAGGTTGTTTTCATAAAATACCTGAAAATAAAATACTTTATTATATTAAGATATCTGCGTTCATTAGCTTTATCTGCCTTATAAAACTCTATAAACAGACTTTTATATTTTCCCTCTGTTATGCTGTCATTTTCATAGACAGAGTCAAAAATACTGTTCATTTCATTATTCCAGTCATCATTTAACACTTCAAGCTCTGAATACGGATACAATATTTTTACAATATTCTCCTTCAAATCATCTCGTTGTACGCAGATACTGTCTGCTATGTTTTTATCTAAGCTGTTATCCGGATTATCAGACACAGCCGTGTCATGACTTTTAAGTCCGTTATGATTATCAAAAATATTTAAACTGTCAAGACTTTCATAGTCATTTGTATTAATACATTTTTGTATCTCATTGCAAATGTATAAAATGCTATTCAACTTGGAAAATAATGTACAGCTGTCATCTTCAATAAGTTCAAAAATCTTTCTACGTATTGCAAAAAGTCCTTCCGCAAGCTGATTATCATATTCCGGATCATCAACAAACTCCTCGTCACATTTAAGCATATCAATAGATAACTTTTGGGAATCATTTAAAATAATAGATGCTGCTTCTTCACAGGCAAGTCCAATCCCTGTCTCTTTAATGTGTCCGAAATATTCAGAATACCGTGGAAACTGTGTACAGACAACCCCCATCTTATCTTCACCGAGTTCCTGATAAATCTCGCAGAGATTACGTTCATCTAAAAAAGGACATTTTCCATTAAAAAGTTTAAAACAGTAAGCATCTGTTTTTGTTATTGAATTACGGAGTCTGTCGCCAAACGGCCCCTTTAACTTAAGATAATATTCAGCCGTTTCATCATCAATATCAATCTGCCATCCCCCAACACAACAATTATCCTTACATTCTGACGCAATACAATGAAAATCTTTATAATAATGTGGAACCTGTTTTAACATCCAAATTACCTCTCTGTAATAACATCCGCAGTTTCAAACCGGATTACTTTGTTAACATCCTGAAGAGACAGTTCTACCTGATAACCAATTTTACCACCGCTGAAATATATAGTATCAAAATCGGCAGCCTCTTTCTGAAATACTGTCTTAAACTGTTTCTTCATTCCGATTGGTGAACACCCTCCATGTATATATCCAGTAAGTGGAAGAAGTTCCTTTGATTTAAGCATTTCAATTGATTTTTCACCTACCGCTTTCGCAGCCTTTTTTAAATCAAGTTCACAGTCAACAGGTATAACAAATACATAATTATTCTTTGATTTACCTGCTGTTACAAGTGTTTTAAATACCCTGGCCGGATCCTCATTTAAAGCCCTGGCTACTTCAACACCACCAACTGCATCTGTATTTGTATAATTATGTGGTGTATATTTAATTTTCTTTTTATCTAATATTCTCATTACATTTGTCTTATCTTCCATTTTAATCCCCAGCTTTGATTCTGATTCTAATTATGATCTTAATTCAGCTTTTTATTTTGAATTTTAATTCTGATTACTCAGGCGCTTTGCCCCTGCATAATTACAAACTACATATAAAATAATGTTTATTACTATCTTTTATTTTCTAAGAATATTCTTTGCAAAATCATATGCATTCTGCAAATCTTTTTCATCCGGCTTTCCAATATTTAAAGCAGCAAGCTGTCCTTTACAATAAAAGAATTCTTTTTCTGAACGGATGTTTTTTAATTTTAACGCTCTTTTTACCAGCTTATAGGCTCTTTTCTTAAAAAGCCCTGATGTTGAAAATATCACAACACGCTTAACATGCTTTGGATTTAACGAATTAATAAATTTAATTACTGATTCATCTATTCCCATCTTATAAACTGCAGCACCAATAAAAAGCACATTGACACTTCCGTTCAAACCTGCTGTAACCGGTTCTGCCTTACATTTAGCAGCTTCAGCTATTTTTTCAGCTACTTTTTTTGTATTTCCTGTCTTAGAATAAAATCGAACTGCATTAACCATGATTATTTATCACACCTCTCCATCAGGCACATTTTCTTATAAAATAAACTAATATCTTATCTTTTTCAACCTTTATCTTTTTTAGCTGTATTGTTCCAGTCAAAACTTCCTGCTGCATATTCTGTACGAAATATTTCCTTAACAGCTGTCTAAGCTGTACTGCCTTTGACCGTTTAAGTGCAGCATATATAAATATCACCATAAATAACAGCACCTTTACAGGCAATGGTACATTATACCAAAGTAAAACCGCTGTATTAGTAGAGCAGAACATAATAAATGTGCATATAAATATTGAATAAATGATTGCATGAATATATGCCCTGACCCAGTTGTTAAGATTCAACACTTTAAGCATTGGGAAAAAATCATGATAATTCCTTGATTCCTCTGGTGTAATATTTAATTCATATTTCTCTAAAAAACTGCCATTTTTATTCATATTCTCACCTTCCTGTCGGCTTGTTACACTGCTTATTTAAGAATTTTGTCAAGCATATGTACTCGGTTAAATGGAAATGAAAAATAGTATCCATCAACAAAATCTTTCGTAAAACCAATAACCTCCCTGGCTATCTCAATACCCATCTGCTCGCCTTCTTCTTTTGTAAAATCAGCTTTATATCTGCCAATTATTTCATCCGGAACCTCTATACCTGTCATTTCATTTTTCATAAATGATGCATTCTTAAGACTTACAAATGGCATTATTCCACAAAGTATTCTTGCGCCTGTTTCATCCTTGAAACGCTTTATCTTATTTGCCCCATTAATATCAAAAACAGGCTGTGTCATAAAAAATGTAGCTCCCGCTGCCTGCTTTTTCTTCACACGGTTAATTTCATGGTCAATTTTAGGTCTGTTCTGATTAATTGCGCCTCCATATACTATCGGAGAAGCAGCAAACTGCTCCTCATTCATATTATCAATAATGTTCATAAGCCCTACAGAATCAAAATTAAACACAGCCTTAACCGCCTGTCTTACAACGACCGGAATCGGATCTCCCGTTATTACCAGGAAATTATTGATGTCATTAATATGTGCACCCAAAAGCTGTGACTTAATAGCAATTGCATTTTTATCTCTGCAGCATAAATGCGGCATTACACAAAGTCCTGTCTTTTTTGCAACTTTTTCAGCCATTAATATTGAATCAGCTCTTGTTCTTCCAGATGGCGAATCCGGGAATGTAACAACATCAACTCCACTGTTTTCAAGTATACAGGCTGCATCCATAAGCTTTTTATCATCACTTCCCAATGGCGGTGCAAGCTCTACGGCAATAAGCTTTTCTCCATTCTTTTTATTTCTGTAAAATGCATTGTCAGCAACCTTTACGCTCTTTGTTTTATGTATCTGCTTTTTAAAATGATTACTTACATTGTCAAGATCAATTTTTTCTCCAAGCTGCTTTATATATTCAGGTGTTGTACCACAGCATCCGCCAATTATATCAGCCCCAAGTTTCACAATATCATTTACTTTTGAAACAAAATACTCGATATTATCATTTGCAAATATCATTCTGTTACTTATACGTTGAGGATATCCGGCATTCGGAAGTGCAGTTATATATTTGTCAGTAGACAAATCCATTCCGGCCATAATCTGATGCATATGTCCAGGACCAACACCACAGTTAAAGCCCAATGCGTCAATCTCATCAACATTATTTGCCATTTCAAACAGCTTTCTTGCACTGAGACCTGATCTGCTAAATCCAAACTGTGTAACACTGAATTGTGTAATTACAAATATATCTGAATTATCCTTAATATATTTAATTGCCGGCAAAATATCATCAATATCCGGAAATGTTTCAAACACAATTACATGTACCCCGCACTCAATGAATATCCGGGCTATTTTTATATATTCATCCTGTACCTGTGCCTTAAGTGACATATCTTCATATGGAATCGGTCCAATATCTCCTGCGACATATGCATTATTCCGGGAAGCTTTAAACGCTATTCTGCATGCCGCTTCAATGTTACTTTTTAAATCAGAAAATTCACTTTCAAGTATTATCGTATTACTTGCAAATGTATTTGTTCTTATAAGCATAGCTCCGGCATCAACATACGCTTTATGTATTCTGTACACTATATCCGGGTCAGAAATATTTGCGCCTTCCGGAAACTTCTGAAAATTATTAATTGAAGAAAAATAAGTACCAAATGCTCCATCACATATTATTTTACTCTTTTTTAAAAATTCGGAAATTGTAATTTTACCTGTATCAAGTTCTTTATTCATTTAATCCACCTGTTTAATAATATCATTTATGTAACTGCTATTTTAACACATGAACAAGGATTTGTGAATTAATTGTTGTGTTAATATACTTAATGGTATTTTTTTAAGCAATTCCGATACAGATATTAAGCCTGACAAAACTGTAAATATGCCGGCAATGATATTTTTTTAACAAGAACTTTTACCAGACGAAAAAAATGACACTATACGCTTAATATGCTATTACAGACGGATAGACAAAACAGCTGTATAACGCTTTAAGCGCTATACAGCTGTTTTATCTGACATATATCAAGTGCAACCGCCAGCTTATTTCTTTCTGCAAAGCTTTTTATATCAATTCCAAGTATTTTTTGTATTTTTTTCAGCTTTTCATTTACAGTATTTAAATGTACCATTAACTCCTGTGCAGTATCGTATACACTGCAGTTATTTGCAAAATATATTTTTAAAGTATAATGCAGGTTTGTACCATTAGCATTGTCGTAATCGTCAACAGGCTTAAGCATTTTATTGTAATAGCCTTCAAGGCACTGATAATTGTTAATATTCAGTAAGAGACTGTCAAGATCGGAAATGTCATATTTCTGAATATCATCCTCATTTTCTCTTAACTTTAACAATGCTGCAATCTTACCAGCCATGATATAACTATCCTCAATGTCATGTATTCCCTTTACAGTATTACCGATACCTGTAAACACAACCTCAAATGACTCAAGTTCATCTGTGACATTATTCTGAAAATTCTTTACAACAGAATAGCATTCCTTTTCATTCATATTTTTAAATATCATGATTATTTCATTTTTCTGAATAAAAAGTGATGCACGCCTGGTAATACTGTTTAATATAACCTTATACTTTCCATACAATGCTTCTAATCTTTCATCTGAAATGTCCGTATAAATATAAGGTTCATCTTCTACTATATGCCGTACACATACCAGCATCACTGCTACTGTATAATCATCTTCTTCTGATTTACTGTCTTTATCTGCCAATACTTCCTTTTCCTGCAGTTTAAAAAGCTGAAATGCAGGATTTAATTTTGCAAATTCTGTTTTCACCTTAATCATTCCTTTTCTAATTATTATATATTTTGTTAAACTAAAATTACCCGTTTAAAAAAATAAAGATGGCAGACATTACATGTCCGCCACCTTTGGCTAAATCTATATTTAACTAAAGTCAATATAACATTATTCAGGCAAAATAACAAGGAGTTTATATTTCTTTTATATTTTAAATACAATTCAAGACTTATATCTTAAATTTAAAATACAGAAAAAGAAAATAGTTTATTTTCTTAATTAATGTGTTACAAAGAACATAATTGCAAATAAAATTCCTATAACCCATGTAAACGGCTTTATCTCTTTTACTTTTCCTGTAAACAGTTTTACAAATATAAATGTTATTAATCCCAGTGCAATACCGTAACTTATATTATAGGCAAAAGGCATAATTGCAATCGTCATAAATGATGGAAGTGCGACTGAAGGATCTTCCCAGTCAATATTCTTTACACATGACATCATAAGCACACCTACATAAATAAGTGCAGCAGAAGTTGCACATGATGGAATAAGCGCTGAAATCGGACTTAAAAACATTGCAATGAAAAACAATGCTCCTGTGGTAAATGCTGTAAGACCTGTTTTACCACCCTCCGCAATACCTGCTGAAGACTCTACATATGTTGATACTGTTGAAGTACCGCAAATTGAACCACATACAGTTCCAACAGCATCAGATAACATTGCTTTATTAAAATTAGGAATTTCACCATCTTTTGTGAGAAGATTACCTCTTGAACATGCACCGAATAATGTTCCTAATGTGTCAAACATATCTACAAGACAGAATGCTAAAGCAGTCGTAATAATCAGAATAACAAGTTCAGCATCAGAATGTCCTGAAAGATATGCACTAAAATCGAATCCTTCTGTAAATACCTTTAAAAATGCCTGATCTGCCCATTCTGAAAAAGCTGCAAATGGATTAAAGCTAAATGTTTCTTTTATTCCGTCAAAAAAGCCACTAACCATAATTCCACATATATAATAAATTACTGTACCACTGAGAATGCCCCATAAAACTGCACCTTTAATTTTTTTATAAGCAAGAACTGCTATTATTACAACTGAAAATACTGTTACAAGCATTGGAAATACTGACTCCCACGTTGCTGTTCCGCTGAAAACATTAAATGATGCAAGTGAAACACATGTCGATTCGTTAGGAACAATTATCTTTGCATCCTGTAAGCCAATAAAAGCAATAAAAAGCCCGATTCCGGCCGGGATTGCAATTCTAACGCAATCAGGAATTGCCGCAAAAATCTTTGAACGTATTCCTGAAACAGTAAGAATAACAAATACAATACCGTCAAATAATACAAGCACCAATGCATTGGCATAAGAAAGTCCGAATGAGAAACATACTGTATAAACAAAGAACGCATTTAATCCCATTCCAGACGCCATGGCAAGTGGAAGATTTGCAAGAAATGCAAGCAACATAGTGCCAATAACAGCTGAAAGCGCTGTAGCAATATACATTGCATTATATGACACAACGCCCAGCTGTGCGAACATATTGGAATTAACCATTAAGATATAAGCCATTGCCATGAATGTTGTTAGACCGGCAACTACCTCTGTTCTCACAGTTGAGCCTTTTTCTTTAACTTTAAAGAACTTTTCCATAAAAACTTTCCTCCATAATTTTTGTCAGATGAATAATTTAAAATTAAATAATGATGTTAATTTTATAAATATTTAAATACTGATATTGTTTTAATTTTATATAAATATTAGAATAATTTCAATATTTTTTTACATTTTATGTTGGAATTTTATGGTTTGTATGTTTATTAAATAATCAGCGGCTGATGATTAATTTATTAATTATTGACAGCGGCTTTTTCTTTAAATAATTTACCTGCTTTATTCTGATCTTTCATACACTGAATGAATTTATCAATGGTAACATCCCCGGGTCTAAACTGCCACTCCGTACTTGTTGCAGCCTTATCTGCCATCGCAGCAAATTCATCTTCAGTAATATCAATATCATCAAAACAGATTGGAAGCCCTAATTCATAATTAAACTTCATGATATTATCACGCATTTCTATCTGGTTATCATATGTAAGAAGGCACAGAACTCCCAATGACACTATCTCCCCATGTAAATGCTTATGGCCATTCTTTGTAACTGTAGAACCATAATAAACACAATGAGCCAGAGAAGAATTATAATAGTAATCAGGCATCTTTGATGTCATATTTGACACAAGACCTGTTGAAACAATAATATCAAGAACGACCTGTTCCAAAGCTTCACTTGACTTTTTCTGTCTGCATGCTTTTAAAGCATCTGCGCCACATGTAAGTAAAGGTTTTGTACATATTTTACTTAGCTGCACACCCATGAGCGGTGTATGTGAAAGTTCATCATTCTTACTTGAAAAAACTGCTTCGCATTCTTTTGAAAGAGCATCTCCAATTCCTGCCCATAACAATTCATATGGAGAATCTGCAATGATTGCTGAATTAATAAAAGTATGCTCTGCTACCTTCGGATAATAATATTCACGAAAACTGCCATCCGGATTATAAATAACACAGATAGCTGTTACAGATGCACAGTTACTTCCGACTGTAGGAAATGTAAATAATGGTTTATCCATTTCATTGGCAACATATTTACACGTATCGCATGCTCTTCCGCCACCCACGCCGAAAATAATATCTGCCTTTTTAACAGTTTCATTGGCAATAAGCGCATCTCCATTCTCATACGTAGAATCGCCGCCATACCATATAAAATCAAGGATTTCCATATCAGAGCCTTTAAGTCCGTCCATCAGGGCTTCCTTTGATTTAGCCATTGCAGTCTTTCCTCCGATTACAACAACCTTCTTTCCATAATGCCTTGCAAAATGTGCAATTTCCTTATAACAGTCCGCGCCAATTGAATAACTTGGTAAACATACATTGTAACTCATTTTTCTTATTCTCCTTCTGATTTTCATATTAGTCTAAACAATTGTAAAACTTTGTATTCTGCAATTATCTATTTATAATTTATATTAAACTCTATTGTACAGGCGGTTCACGGTTAAGACTCACAATCGTCATATCATGATGCATTGCCTTGAGAACCGGACCAAATACATCAGACGTCTTAAGCCTGATACTTGATGTGTTCACACAAGGATGGCATCCAAGCCACTCACCATTTAAAACTTCCTCATCAACTAAAAGTCTTACTGCGTTATTTGTATCATTCATAAGCCCCATGATACTTACCGCTCCCGGCGTTATATCAAGATATTTTTCCATGTCATCAGAACTGGCAAAAGAAAGACGCGCGCTGCCAATCTGATGTGAAAGTTCCTTTGTCTTAAATGACTTATCACCAGGAAGCATCAAAAGATAAAACGCAGTCTTCTGCCTGTTGCATAGAAAAAGGTTCTTACATATTGTTGCTTTAAGCGTTTTTTCAATCTCGCTGCACACTTCCATATCAAATGCCGGTTCGTGATCAATCCGCTGATAAAATATTCCTAATTTATCCAGCAAATCATAAACCCTTATTTCCTTATCCAGCCGTCCCTTAATATCATCCGGTCTTTTATCCTGTAATTCCATATTAATCCTCATTTCTACAGCAGCCTTGTTGCAAAAAGGCGATGAGACATTCGAACAGGCAATTTCTCATCTGCCATCATGAGCTATTTGTTTTATTCATAAACAAGTAGCGTGCGAAAAATTTATTGCATAGCATAATTTTTTACACTAATCTTAATTTTGCAAACGTGAAGCATCTGCACAATCGCAAACTGAATTTATGAATTTCTGAATTTATGAATTTCAGGGTTTCAGTGCTTCAGATTCAGTTCTGCGACCATGGCTGCTTTGTGACACCTGCAATACAAATAACCGTGTGAAAAAGCGGCGCAAATAATAATCTGCGTCCGCCATAAATTTTATTATATAATTTTATACATTTTGAAATCCTTTTGCAACCCTCTGGCACAACTTCGTAAGATTACATAGTATTATCAGCTGAATTATATATATTTAATCAAATCCTGCCTTCTTTTCTTAAGAAATCTAAAAATGCAGCACAACCTGTAACAATATCACGATAAGTTTCATCAAATGCATGTGAATACCATGGATCCGAAATACTATCCGGTCTGCCGGCATACTCCAGTAACAACCTAATCTTATCGCCTCTTAAATGGCCTGTCATACGCTCCATATTCTTAATGTTCATGGAATCCATCCCGATAAGATAATCATAATAATCATAGTCAGATGCCTTAAGCTGAACGGCTCTCTTACCATCACAACTAATTCCGTGCTTTGCTAATTCTTCTCTTGCTGGTGGATAAACCGGATTACCAACACCATTCCATATTTCTTCTGTGCTCGTGGCAGCAGAGGCAATTTCAAACTGATCTGAAACACCACGCTTCTTGACCATATCTTTTAGTATAAATTCCGCCATTGGTGAACGGCAGATATTGCCGTGGCAAACAAATAAAATCTTGATTTTTCTCATATTTCCAGTATTTTCGGGCTTTTCAAGCCTTTTTACCTTTCTTCATTTTTCACTTATTCTGGCATATTTGGGCATATCTTTGCATATTTTTGTCATCAATTTTGGTAAAAACTTTGGTAAATTTCAAGTCTGTACCAAAGGCAAATCTGCCATTGGGAATCGACAGGTAAGAAATTGGGGATTAAGATATATACTGGCATTTAGCCATTTTTCTCTCATTTTCATCAGGTCATTATGAATTAATTGCTTTTTGAAAATCTTCCTGTGCATCCTGAAATTTAACATGAGTATAGGTATTCATCGTAACACTGATATCCGAGTGTCCCATAATATACTGAAGCATCTTCGGATTCATTCCCGACTTAGCCATATTAGAACAAAACGTATGACGACACACATGCGGTGTGATTGGCGGCATCTGAACCTTATATATGCTATTGTACTTTTCCCGAATATGCTGGAAATACTTTTCCCAATGTAATGCCACCATAGGCATATCATTCTTATCAAGGAATAAAAATCCTGTCATTCCATCAACCATCGGTTCAACTTTGGGATTACCCCTGTCCTTAAGTATTCTCTTGAAACAAGCCATCACCTCACTAGACATTGGAACATATCTCTCGCCACTTTCTGTCTTAGGCTTTTCAATGATATACTGCATCTGACTTGTTCTCTGTAATTGATGATTTACCCGTATTCTTTTGTTTTTAAAATCCAAATCTGATTTTGTAAGTCCACAGAACTCTGATATACGAAGTCCTGTGTTAAAGAGGATAAATATTGCATCATAGTACTTGCAAAAATGCGCATCTTCTTTTATAAATCGTAGAAATTCCCTCTCCTGCTTTCTTGTGACAGCTTCTCTTCTCACACTATCATTCACAATCACATTGACTAATTCAAAGCCAAATGGATTTTTGCGAATCAAATCATCTTCTTCTGCCATCTGAAATGCCGGTCTTAATACTCCCCGGATAGTATGAATTGAACTATAACCTTTTCCATCTACCCTCTGAAGCTTGATCAACCATGCTTTTGCATCCGATAATTTCACTTTATCGATTCTTTTTTTGCCAAAATCATCTTTTTTCAGCAGATTAATTACCGTCTTATAACCAGCATAAGTACTCTGCCTGACCCCTATTTTAAGACTTACATATTTCTCCACTAATTCAAGAACTGTAAACCATCCACCTCCTAGAACAAGTCCACTAAACATATCCTGTTCCAGCTGTTTTTCCTTTTCTCTTAAAGAAAGCTCCATTTTCTTTCCTTTAGGTATAGGATCATTATGGTCCAAACGCCAACTATATAAATTTCCTTCATTTCCATGAATATCTACATATCTAAAACGATAACGTCCATCTGCTCTCTGGTACTCTCCTTCGTGAAGAATTCTATTGCGATTATCTCGTCTTTTCTCACTCATAGCTTTGTCTCCTTTCAAAAAAGAGAGCCCTAGCATGGTTATTGTACCACATTTGTGCCCCCTTTTCTACTACTTTACAGATTAAATTGCAGTTGACTCTGCCAGAAATTGCTCAAATTGCTCTTTCTTAAATAAAACTTTGTTTCCTACTAACAGATAAAACTCCCCATTTGGATGGATATCTACAATTTGTCTAAGCCTCTTTTCACCAATGTGATAAAACTGTGCCGCTTCAGTTACAGAAAGCAAATATCGCTTCCATATAGGAATATCTATACTCTGATTCTCTAATTCATTTTCATCATCCATCATATTCTCCAATCTGCAGCTGTCTGACTAACATCGCATCAACCTTTTTTATTGCATCTGTGCTGACAATCACCCCGGCAGTCTGTATTATCTGTTCCTCATTTATTGTGACCAGCTGCTCCGGCAAAAACATTGTTGTATCTTCTGAAGTTCCTTTTCTGCATCCTCAAGTCCTACATGGGTATACACATTGAGCGTCACAGCTATATCCGAATGTCCCATCAAATACTGCAGTGTTTTAGGATTCATGCCAGACTTTGCCATATTGGAACAATACAACAAAATAATTATACTACGTACTACGGCGCATAACATAATTCATAAAAAGCAAATGAACACCACTCTGACAATTTGTGAACATATTAGTGCTCTTCTAATGTAACTTCATTTGCCGGAGTTATAAATTGTTTCAAATATTTCTGCATATTTTTATTATACGCATAAACATAACACCCCTTTATACCACGAGCTAAAATAGTAGTATATGTATTAATAATTAGTTCTTTTAAAGTTTCCTCATCTGTTGCAGCTTTTACTTTTGAATCCTTATACTCATCTAAATTAATTACAATTGAATTACTTTTGAAGTCATAGTCAATCTCTTTACCAAATATAACACCAACGTAATTCATGTCATATCCCTGAGTAGTATGGATACATCCAATTGTGCAATGCGAATCCTGTCTGGTAACCCATGATTCATTGGTCAAATTCCAAATATACTTGTGATTTTCAATCAGAATATCATATTCGCCATTTTGAACAAGCAAATCATAACATGCCATATCATCTTTAGGCTTCTTATTTTGTTTTGTTTTCCATTCCCAAGAGAAACCAGCAACTGTTTTACACAAACCCATTTCATCATCTTTTTTACGTACAGTTTCCACAAGCAGATTAACGTCATCAAAAATCAGGAAATCATAGTTCTCCATATTTTCGCGTTTTTTTCGTCTACATGCCATTACATCCTTAATATACTTAAGATAAGTATCGCCACCCTCACATCTCATCTGAGTCTCAAGAATATGTTCATTGATTACATAATCATACTTTTTTAAAGTGCTTTCATATTCCTCATGTGATATATCTGATGACTTTACGCTCTGAGTTTTATCATAAAAAAGAACAATGTGTCTTGCTGATTTTAATATCCACTCAAGCTGATTCGTTTCAGCTGGTTCTAAATTCAATTTTCTACTTACATCATCAAAAGATTTATATCCCGTAAGATTTTTACGTTTTGACAATCTGTGTGATTCATCCACGAAAAGTATATCGTAGTCTTCTTTAATTACGTCTGTTGGTCCTATAACCATTTCACTCACAAGTCCATTTCCGCACTCTTTAAACACTTTTTTGACAGTTCCTCTAATTCCTGGCATAGGAAATACAAATCCTATTTTAAAAGGCTTTCCACCTCTTTGTATTTGTATATATTTTTTTAGCCTTAACAAAGTATTCCGCTTGCTTTCATCAATATCATCTTCAAACACCTCTGCCTTTACATCCAGCAAGCTATCATCTATGTTAACAGCATTCACTAATGAATTAATTATACTGATTGCCAAAACAGTCTTTCCTGTACCCGCGCAACCATGAACAAGACTAACGCCCCTGTTACCATCTGCAAAACTGTCTATAATTTCATTAATCACATTAATACTTACTTCATTCTGTTCTCCTGTTAGCGCATTATACGGAGAAAACTTGAATATATTTTTATTTTCAATTATTTCAAGAGAATTTTTCGCAAGTTTCTTATCAAGCATTTCCTGCCATAGAACATTGAACTGATTTCGATAAAACTTTCTCTGATAATAATCATGTATTGCCTGCTGACCTTTGTTTTTGTTCAGTATATTTTTGAATCTGCCATCAACCGAACAATACTTTATCAAACGCTGCTCATAATCTAAAATAACTGATTTATTAAAACGTCCATCAAAAACAATCTCTATAACTTTCAAATTCTTCTTTTCTTCGTTTTGCAAATGCTGACTCATTCGAGTAGCTGCACTTGTAGTTTCACCTATGTAGAGATTGTTATCATCGTGAATAAGATAGACTACAGGCCAATTTGTTCCCTTTGTTGTATCTTTTAGTTTTTGCAATCCGCATTCATTAAATTCGAACTCTTGAATTTCATTCATAACTGGCATAACAGCACCTCGCATCATTACAATTTATCATACTTGTCACTTTTACCTTTTGCCTTCTCGACTGGATATTTTTCATTATTTTTCTTAATTTTCTCTTGAACTATTTCATCAAGATCTAATCCACATGTGTCAGCCATTAATACACAATAATTTACAACATCTGCAAGTTCTTCTTTTATCTTTTCAATTTTATTATCCGATGAAATATCTGCACCACTCCATTGAAATACTTCTAGCAACTCCGACGCTTCCAAAGAAATTGAAATTGCCAAATCCTTCGGATTATGGAATTGTTTCCATTCTCTGTCATCTCTGAATTTAAGAATTTGATTAATTGTTACCTGTGTCATAATAATCTCCATTCCGCAGATGCTTTGCGTCAAAGGAATCGGGCGCTGAATTTCAGATTCAGCTCTGCGATCATGGCTACTTTGTGGCACCTGCAACACAAATAGCCGTGTGAAAAAGTCATCGCATCAGCATGATTTTTCGCACTATTCTCCATCCTTCCAATTTCAAACATATTTTGTATATCTTCCGCCGCCTATTTTTATAATTTTTCCTGCCTTAACAAGCTCTGTTAATGTTCTCTGAATAGTCGTCTGGCTTAGGAACTTTCTTTTCCTCCACAATATAATGCTGTGATTGTAAACTTAGGACAGTCTATCGACAGACCAACAAATATCATGTGTTGAGAAATTAGTAAAAATATAAATTCGTTGAAAGACTATCTTGAAGAAAATCTCCATGAAGAAGAAAATATACCGTCAAAATAATTATTCCAATGCTCTCTTTAAATCGAAAATAAATTGTTTTTGTTGCTTTTTCAAATAAGTTTTTACAAAAGGTTTCATAAACCACTTTTTAGGTGTTACATTTTCTGTAAAGTTAATTTGAGTTTCAGTTCCTTTAGCAGTAAAAATACCAATCCAATTACCTTTCATATTGCTATTTTCCATATCAAATTCCAAGCGTTTATATGGTTCTACAACTGTAACAATAAATGTTGTAGCATATCCGCCTTTTGTGTACTCAATAAATTGTTTGTCATTAATCATTTCTGTTTTGCTTAAATCACTTCGCCATGTGCTATATTTATCAACAGCTAAAACAATGTCCCAAACTTTATGGATATCAGCACTGATAATTGTATTTATATTGGAAATCGCCACTTTTTCATTTTCCTTTCTTTGCTGTTTCGGTTCAAACATACGCGGTTCATCATAACATTTCCGCTCTGCAATGATCTACCTCTGTTTCATAAACTGACTTCGTGTGTGCATCAAATAATACCCACTCCACCAAATCAAAACTATCAGGATTATCCTGCAAAAATCTGTTAACTGTATGTACTGCAATTTTTGCTGCCAGTTCTACCGGAAATCTGTACACGCCTGTAGATATAGACGGAAATGCAATAGATCTGATTTCATTATCCATTGCCAGTTTCATAGAATTAAAATAGCAGCCTGCAAGAAGCTCCTTTTCTTTACTCTTACCGCCATTCCAAATCGGGCCGACTGTATGTATCACATAGGCGCATGGCAAATTATATGCCTTTGTAATCTTTGCCTCTCCCGTCTCACAGCCATGAAGTGTTCTGCACTCAGCAAGAAGTTCTGGTCCTGCTGCACGATGAATTGCGCCATCAACACCACCTCCACCAAGAAGTGAATTATTAGCAGCATTCACGATTGCCTGTACATCTGTAATCTTTGTTATGTCACCTTTTACAGTCTTGATTAAATACATTATCTATCCTTTCTTAAACAGTTCCATTCTGATCAACATCTTTTGATTTTGCCATCAGTATGAGTTTTTCAAAGGACCGGGCAAAGCGTACATCATCTTCATCTGTACGCTTTCTCGGACCCTTAATATGATTCTTATGAGAGCTTCGCCTTGCTTTCTTGTTAATGTGTCTCTCCATCAACAGCTGGTCTATATTTTCATTCGTGTACCACTTGCCGGATTGATGGATGGCATACGCACCTTTTACAAGTGCCATAGCTGCAACTCCGTAATCCTGAGATACTACCACATCACCTTTATGACAAATACTAATCAACTTATAATCTACGGCATCTGCCCCTGCACCAACTACTATCACTTCGCTGTAGTCAGAATATAACACATGGTTCGTATCACACAACAATGTAACTGGAATATTATATTTTTCTGCAATTGTCTCTACTATGCCAACTACCGGGCAGGCATCTGCATCTACTAATATCTGCATTATTATCCCCAAATCTTATCCTACATTAATTGTAATTGACTGGTGTTCGCACTTCTATAAGATTTCCTGACGGATCATAAAATCTTACGAGCTTCTGTCTGCTTTCAAGTTCGGTTAATTCAGTAACATAATTTACAACATACTGTCCGGACTCCAGTTTTTTAATTACGCTTTCTATATTGTTATCTTCAAAATACAGTTCCATCATATTATTATGTGGAATCGCAGGTATTTTTTTACTATCATGCCATACGTCTACATCCTGTAATACAAGCCCCTCTGACATTATCACATTGCCTTCCAGTCTTGTAATCACACGCAGCCCAAACAATTCCTCATAAAATTTAATTGATTCCTCAATATCATTAACTATAATCAAAATATTTTTCAATCTCATGATTTATGTCCCTGCCTCTCCAGTTCTCTTTGTATCCACGTCATAATTACATCTACAAGATAATCCTGCTGTACCTGACTTAATTCTTTGCCGGGCTGCATTTTATGCCATTTTCGGATGCATTCTCTACAGCAGATTGCAGTCGCATGCTGGACAATAAATACCGGATGTCCTTTTGTAGGTGTCTGTTTTCCATCATTTGGTATGTATGCCGGAGCTTGTCTCTTTGAGATAAAATCTTTTGCGTGTTGCCTGATAGTATCAAGTCCCTTTTCATTTATGTAATCAATATCTTTCTGCTTCAGATGAAAGCTGCTCCTGAACTTAGAATTCCCTAATCTTTCAAATAATTGCCTGTACCATTCCTCTTTTGTCATTAAAATTTCACTACTTCCGGTTCATGTGTAAATGATGAAAATGTAGCTGTAGCATTCTTGAAATAAAATACCTCTGTATTTCCATCATCTGCCGAATACATCTTCTGTAAAGATGGATAAGTATCAAGCATTGACTGTCTTGCTTCCCTGCGGTCATCTTCTACAAGTTCCCCAGCTACACGAAGCCACTCCCCATCCATAAATGCACAGATTTCTACTTTTGGATTAGTGTGAATCTGCTTAGAAACATCCTTTGATTTACCAGTCTGAATATAAAGTTTTCCTTCAAAAATGTGAGCTGTTCCAAATGGTCTCACTCTCGGCTGGTCGCCTTCTACTGTTGCTAAATAATATGTCTCTGCTTCTTTTAAAAATTTAACTACTCTTTCCATTATAATCTCCATTCCGCAGACGCTTTGCGCCGGAAAAATCGTAAGCTGGATTTCAGATTCAGCTCTGCGATTATGGTAACTTTGTGGCGCCTGCAACACAAATAACCGTGTCATACTCAGTCATCTCTGTTGTTCTACAAAAAAATACCAGTTAATACATTACTCAATAATAGAATTATACCACTATTCACCCTTTTTCAACAAACACTACTCCATATATTTTTCCAGACACTAAATAATTGCGAACCAGCTTATAGATTTTCACAATTATCTTATAATTACGACTAATATTTATCTGCCTGTATCCACTGCCAGATATCTTCTGCGATAATATTCCATAGTACGATATTCTAAGATATCTTTCATATGCTTCTTAAAAGCGTCATTTTCAATAGCTTCTTTTAAATCATCTCTAATCGCAAGTACATACCCTTCCTTCTCAACAAAAAAGCCCTTCCCGGATGCTTTTAGGAATTTGACAGGCATGTTCTTTGCTTTACTCAGATGTTGTTTGTCCGTCATTGCTTTATAGTCAGCATAAGATATGTTTGCTGCAAAATCTTTCCAATTCTTTCCATAATCAAAGAACCTTTTCCAAGCTGCCAATACATCTTCATCTCTAACTGCCAAGCGTATATTTCCTTGATTATAAAAACTGTATAAAACAGGCATTTTGTAGACCTTCTGCATATCTGTGGTTTCAATTAACGACAGAAACTCTCTTCCAATTCCTGAATATAGCTTTTTCTCATCCTCAGACAGCGCCTGCATTTCATTTAGAAATTCTAAATACCTTCGAAACGGATTTTCCTTTGCATGTTTAATACAATATTGATAAATATCATCGTCCATATATGTAAAAAACTCTATTCGCGAAGGAACTTTTCCACCCAACAATTCTTTCACTCTGTAAAATTCATTTTTAATCCGCTCCTTAATAGTTAATGATTTTTTATCCAATTCTTTGAATAAATCAATCAGTCGCATATCAAAGTCTACAATACAGTCATCAGGGTATTCTACAGTATAATAATCAATGGCATTATCTTTTTCAAAGCTTTTCCCTCCGCTCAATAATAACGGAGCCCTGCCTGCCTTTTCATAATTACCAATGAAATCCAAAACATTTAAATACGATTTTCCTTTACTGGTTCTAAGTCCACGGCCTAACTGTTGTAAAAATACTATCGGTGATTCCGTAGGTCTCAAAAACATGACCATATCAAGTGAAGCAATATCAACACCCTCATTAAACATATCTACAGAGAAAATCACTCTTATATCCTGCTTTTTAAGTTTTTCTATAGCTTTATCCCTGTCTTCTGAATATTCACCATCTGCATTACTATATACTGCAACCGACTCTATGCCTCTTGCGCAAAACTCTCTAGCCATTTCCTCTGCATGCTGTCTTGAACAACAAAAACCAAGGGCTCTTTTTGAATGATATTTCATATAGTACTTATATATTAAGTCGTACCGCTTATCATTTCCTATATATGCAGCATTCAAATCTTTTTCATCATAGCGGCCTTTCACAAGGTGAAATGATGAATAATCGGTTTCATCATATATCCCGTAATAATGAAATGGAACAAGCACACCTTTATTAATTGCTTCTTTCAGCGAAATTTCATATGGCACATTATAATCACATATTTCATAAATATTTTTGCCATCCATTCTTTCAGGCGTTGCTGTAAGTCCGAGCAAAAACTGTGGCTTAAAATAATCTACTATTCTCTGGTATTGATCATTTACCGCATGATGAAACTCATCAATGACTATATAATCAAAATAATCGGATGTAAAATAGTCCTCTGTCAAATACTCATTTCTTCCAAGTGTGGCAACCGATGCAAATATTACAGATTTATCAGTATCTTTCTGTTTTCCATAGAAAAATCCATAATCATCTGAGTGTCTGACATTTTTAAAAGATATTGCTGCCTGCTTTAATATTTCCTCTCTATGTGCAACAAATAAAACGTGTTTATACTTAGCAGAGTCAAATGCCGCCAGATAAGTCTTTCCTACCCCGGTAGCCGCCTGTACCAATCCTTTTGTTGCTCCTTCTGCCCTACTGTCTTCCAGAGCATATAAAGCTTCTATCTGTGGTCCTCTTGGCTGAAACAACACTTCCACCTTAGTATCGGCATTATCTTCAAAATCATCATATTTTGCCAGATCTTTAGATACGGCAGGCTTATGCCAGTTCTTTGAATATCTGTTAAGCTCGTCATCATTAATCACAACCGAATGATTCTCAAACAAATCCACAAATGTATCATAAAACAAATTGAAATTCTTCTTATCTTCAATACTGCTAAAACGATAATTCCATTCAATACCTGAAGTTAATGCACTTCTTGAAATATTAGAAGAACCGATGTATATTTCTTCAATACTTTCATAATGAAATATATACGACTTTGGATGAAATGAACGTTCTTTATCATTATAGAATCTCAAATTCACACGATTGCCCAATTCCTTTTTTATCAGGCATAATGCTGAGGGCTGGGTAATTCCAAGATAATTTCCGGTTAAAATTCGTATCTGTGCACCACGATCCAGGGCCGACTTCAAATCTTTTAGAATCATTCTAACCCCTGATTCCATCAAAAATGAAACAATAATGTCAATCTTCTTTGCCCTTAACATACTCATTTTTAGCTGATAATATAAATAACGTTTTTTATTTTTATCACCTGTCATAACATCTGTATGTTCTATTTGTACCCCATCAATCTCTATATTCTCCGCAAAATCAGATTGAGCCATTTTTCTTCACCTCTTCCTGGTCTTACATCCGAAGTTATCCATTGTTCTTCTATTCGTAATCCATCTATTTTTTTTAAAAAATTTTTAAATAATTCCTCGGTCATATCTGTAAAATATCGTCCATTTCTGACGCCCTCAAACCTTCCATACTTAAATGATGTATAAATGATACCTTCTGATTTTAGAGCACTTACCATTTTTCTCATCACACTGGCAAGTTCATCAGCAGGCAAATGTAAAATAGAAGAGCATGCCCATATGCCATTATACTTATCTAATTCTGATAATTCCTGGAACATCATATGCTTCACTTTAATTTCTGTATTTTCGCCAGCCAGCTTGCACAACTCTTTGGAACCATCAACGGCATCTACTATATACCCCTGCTCAAGAAAATACTTCGTATCACGCCCGGAACCACATCCAAAATCAAGTATATAAGAACCTTTTTTTAATTTTGCCAAAAAAAGTTCTTGTATAGAAGTAAACTCTACATTAATGGTATTTTTATAAAATTCATCAGCATTACAATCATAATAGTGAATTGTTGAGTTGATTTTCATAATATTCCTTTCTTTTTTCATTACATATAATAACTGCTACAAATCTGTAGATACTTTGATTAAATTTTAATCCAATAAATTCATATTGTCCAGCCTATAACGTTCTTTGCAGCTTTGAAAGGTAAATTTATTTTACAGCCTGCCAATTTGGAAGATTCATATTTTTCACATTTCTTATAAATTTAG
>CAKRGM010000043.1 GCA_934330725.1 uncultured Lachnospiraceae bacterium
ATTTATAAGAAATGTGAAAAATATGAATCTTCCAAATTGGCAGGCTGTAAAATAAATTTACCTTTCAAAGCTGAAATATAGGGTATACACTTGACAACAGATATATAAGTGTGGATACAATATAAATATTATGTGCTGATACAAGCATTTTTTACACAGCTATTTAAGACACAGATTCTTCAAATGGCTGATTTTAATAAATGTATTATAGAAAGGCAGGAAATTGAAATGTATATAATAGCAGGTTTGGGAAACCCAGGTGAGAAGTATGATGGAACAAGACATAATGCCGGATTTTCTGTAATAGATGAATTGGCAGATAAATATAATATCAGCGTAGATACATTAAAACATAAGGGACTGATTGGAAAAGGAACTATTGGAGGAGAAAAGGTTATTCTTGTAAAGCCGCTTACATATATGAATGAGTCAGGTCAGTGTATAAGGGAAGTGCTTGATTATTATAAAGCGGATATAGATGATCTGATTGTCATATTTGATGATATAAGCCTTGAAACCGGCAAATTAAGAATAAGACCAAAGGGAAGTGCCGGAGGACATAATGGCATAAAAAGTATAATTGCACATTTAGGAAGTGATTCATTTAAAAGGGTTAAGTTTGGGGTTGGCAGCAAGCCGGCGGGATGGGATCTTGCAGACTGGGTGCTTGCCAGATTTCCAAAACAGGAAGAAGCGCTGCTTTCAGAGAGCAGAAAAAAAGCCTGTGATGCAGTAGAGTGTATTCTTACACAGGGCGTTGGAAGTGCAATGAATAAATATAATTAACAACCCGTAGGGCATCTTTTGTCCAAAACATCACAATATAATTAATGATATTTGAAAAAAGATGTACCAGATGAAAAGAAAGGTATGGTAGTCAGCGGTGAGGACTTTTTATGAACCGGTTCTGGAAATTGCCGGAATGCAGGAAATACAGGATGAATTAAAAAAAGAAAAATCCCCGGTAATGATAAGTGGATGTCTTGATACTCAAAAGGTTCATTTGTCAGAAGCAATTGCAAAAGACTTTAAATTTAAAGTCATAGTAACATATGATGAGGCAAGAGCAAGGCAGATTCTTGATGACTGCCTTTTTTTTGACAAATCCGCGGTATATTATCCTGCAAAGGATTTCATATTTTACAGTGCAAATATACATGGAAATCAGCTGATAAGCCAGAGAATAAAATGTATAAGCAGAATAGCAGATACACTTAAAGGTATAAATGGTACGCATATTGAGAGTTATGGAAACCGAAATAATGATAAATATGTTCAGGCTGACCAGGCACAACAGGGTGACAATGCTGCAGGAAAAGACAGCAAAAACAGTCTGACAATAGTAACAACAATAGATGCTTTTGCGGATATTTTGGTTCCTGTTGAACGGTATGAAAAAAATGCAATAGAGTTTATGAGAGATGGAATAATCAATCTTGAAGAATTAAAGCGTAAACTCATTGCATGTGGGTATATCAGGACCGGCATGGTGGAAAACCCAGGTGAATTTGCAATAAGAGGTGGAATAATAGATATATTTTCATTTGTTGAGGAAACGCCGGTCAGAATAGAGCTGTGGGATGATGAAATAGATACAATGAAGATATTTGACGCTGCAAGCCAGCGGTCTATAGAAAAGATATCGTATTACAGAGTTTTTCCTGCAACTGAATGTCTTCTTTCAGAGGAAGAAAAGGAAGATGGCCTTAAGAAGATAAAAAAAGAGATGGAAAACCAGCTTGAAGTTCTCGGACTTGGTAAAAGAAAGAAGGATGCTGCAGTTCTTGAGGCATGTAATCGTCTGCGCCAGAGTATTGCAGATATAGAAAACAGTAAAAGCTATGAGAAGTGCATAAATTCATTTTCAAAGGAACTTTCAGATTTTGCAGGATATTTTCCAAAGGACAGCACACTGTTTATATTTGACGAGCCGGACAGTATGAGTGAGCGCATGAAGCTGGTGGAATATGAATATTCTGAAAGTATGAAAAACAGGATAGCTGGAGGATATATTCTGCCAAGTCAGGCACAGCTGATGCGAAGCACTGCAGATATTTATAATAAAATTGAGTCAGGTCATCTTCTCATGCTTTCAACACTTGATTACAGACCAAAGATTATTAAAGCTGAGTATAATCACAGCATAATGGTAAAGAGCATCAGTTCATATAATAACAGCTTTGAATACCTTGCAGACGATTTGAAAAAATATAAAAGAAATGGTTACAGGGCAATACTGGTTTGCAACTCCAGAACACGTGCATCAAGAATTGTCTCAGATCTGGACGATTATGGTCTTGAATCATATTTTAGTGAAGATTTTGAAAAGGAAATTCTTCCCGGAACGGTTATGGTAACGTATGGAAATATTCATAAAGGCTTTGAGTATCCGGAAATAAAATTTGTTGTAATAGCAGAAAATGATATATTTACAAGTAAAAGACAGAAAAGAACGCATAAGAAAAAATATGAAGGTAAGTCAATATCCGGTTTTAATGAGCTTAGTATAGGTGATTATGTTGTACATGAAAGCCATGGACTTGGTATATATAAAGGTATTGAGAAAATACGTGTTGAGGGTGTTGAAAAGGACTATATAAAAATCGAATATGGTGATAACAGCAACCTGTTCGTACTTGCGACACAGTTAGACCGCCTGCAAAAATATGCGGCGGCAGATACTGATAAAAAGCCTAAGCTCAATAAGCTTGGCGGTCAGGAATGGAACAAGACAAAAAGTAAGGTTCATACAGCGGTTGAAGAAGTTGCAAAGGACCTTGTGGAGCTTTATGCAGTAAGACAGCAAAAAACGGGATTCCAGTTTGGACCGGACACGGTCTGGCAGCGGGAGTTTGAAGAAATGTTTCCATATGAGGAGACAAAAGACCAGCTTAATGCTATTGAAGATACCAAAACAGATATGCAGAGCAAACGTGTTATGGACAGACTTGTCTGTGGCGATGTAGGATATGGTAAGACGGAAGTTGCAATACGTGCGGCATTTAAAGCCGTACAGGACGGGAAACAAGTTGCATACCTCGTTCCGACTACGATACTTGCGCAGCAGCATTATTCAACATTTATGCATCGAATGAAGAATTTTCCAGTCAATGTAAGCCAGTTGTCAAGTTTTAGAACTGCCTCGCAGATAAAGGAGACAATAAAGGGCTTAAAAAATGGTATGGTTGACATAGTAATCGGAACACACAGGCTGTTGTCAAAGGATGTTCAATTTAAAGATCTGGGGCTTTTGATAATCGATGAGGAGCAGCGATTCGGTGTAACGCACAAAGAAAAAATAAAGAAGCTTAAAAATGATATTGATGTACTTACACTGAGTGCGACTCCTATTCCAAGAACACTGCATATGAGTCTTGTTGGAATCAGGGATATGAGTGTACTTGAAGAGCCGCCGGTTGACAGGGTACCTATTCAGACATTTGTAACTGAGCATAATGATGAAATGATACGTGAAGCGATAAACAGAGAACTTGCCAGAAAAGGACAGGTCTATTATGTATACAATAAAGTAAGAAATATTGATGAAGCAGCGGCACATATTAAGCAGCTTGTTCCGGATGCAAATGTTGAATTTGCACATGGACAGATGGATAAGCGTCAGCTTGAAAAAATTATGTTTGATTTTATAAATGGAGAGATAGACGTACTTGTTTCGACGACTATAATTGAGACGGGAATGGATATATCAAATGTAAATACAATGATTATTGAGGATGCAGATAAATTTGGATTGTCTCAGTTATATCAGCTGAGGGGACGTGTTGGAAGAAGCAACAGGACAGCTTATGCATTCCTTCTATATAGAAGGAACGGGATGCTCTCAGAAGTAGCGCAGAAGCGTCTGAGTGCTATCAGGGAATTTTCCGACCTGGGTTCAGGCTTTAAGATTGCAATGAAGGATCTTGAGATAAGAGGTGCCGGAAATGTGCTTGGAAAGAGCCAGCATGGACATATGGCAGCAGTCGGTTATGATTTGTACTGTAAAATGCTTAACCAGGCAGTCAATGAACTTAAGGGAATAAAGAATGAGTATGCGTTTGAAACAAATGTAGATCTTGATGTTGATGCATATATTCCATCAATGTATATAAAAAATGAATACCAGAAACTGGATATATATAAGCGTATCGCTTCGATATCATCGGAAGAAGAACTTGCAGATATGTCGGATGAACTTATGGACAGATATGGAAGCATACCGGATTGTGCAGCTAATCTTTTACAGATTGCACTCATAAAGGCGATTGCACACAAAATAGGAATTACAGAAGTAAAGGGTGGTCTTGATACATCAGTATTTCCTTCAGTATACAGGACATTCCTGAAGATATCTCCAAAAGCCGAAATAAAATCCGAAAAAATACCGGAATTTGTGGATAGTTTTGGCGGGGCAATGACATTTAAAGTAAATACAGATCCTGTATTTACATGGAAAGTAACAAAAAAGAAATTCAGCAATGCAAAAGAATATTTAGAAGGATTAAAACACATGCTTGAAGTTATGTGCAGTACTATGCTATAATACTTTAAAGTTTAACACTTTAAAGCGAAAAACAAAAACGCTTTAATTAAATAAATTAATAAGGCGTAGGAATGGAGGATTATTATGGAACAAAAAGGTGAACTTATATCGTACAGATCAGATATTAAAGTGGTTGATTGTACAATTCGTGATGGTGGTCTCGTTAACGATTTTTATTTTACAGATGAATTTGTAAGAGATCTGTATAAGTCTAATATAGAGGCTGGCGTTGATTATATGGAATTTGGATATAAGGCATCAAAAGACCAGTTCGATGTTAATAAGTTTGGAAAATGGAAGTTCTGTGATGAACAGGATATAAGAGATATAGTTGGTGAAAATAACACAGATCTTAAAATATCAGTTATGGCAGATGTGGGACGAACAGATTTTAAAAAGGATATTATTCCAAAAAAAGACAGTGTTATAGATCTTATAAGAATTGCAACATACGTAAATACAATACCGGCAGCAGTTGAGATGATTGAATACTGTGCTGATTTAGGATATGAAACAACTGTAAACGTAATGGCGGTTTCTACTGCTAATGAAAGTGAACTTGACATTGCTCTTGATCTTCTTGGAAAAAGTAAGGTTGGAACAATATATCTGGTAGACAGTTATGGTTCACTTTATCCTGAACAGGTAAGACGTCTTTCTGAAAAATACCTTGGTGTTGCAGAAAAGTATGGCAAGCATATTGGAATTCATGCACATAATAACCAGCAGCTGGCATTTGCAAATACAATTGAGGCCTGTCGTATCGGTGTAAGTTACCTTGATGCAACAATGAGCGGTATGGGAAGAGGTGCAGGTAACTGCTATATGGAACTTCTTATGGGATTTTTACGTAATCCAAAGTACAGATTAGATCCGGTTCTTAAGTTTGTCCAGAATCATATACTTCCATTAAAAAAAGATGGTGTTGTATGGGGCTGTGATGTCCAGTATATGATAACAGGACAGCAGAACCAGCATCCGCGTACTGCAATTGCATTTACAAAAGACAGGCGCGAAGACTATGATGCGTTTTATCAGTCAATATTAAATGACTGATTCTGCAACTGATGTCAGAACTATTATTTAAAAATTCTGCAAAAATCTGCAGTACCGCGCTACTGGCCGTGCAGGCAGATGATACATCGTTATTTGCATCGTAAATTGCATCATAATATAATATTGACTTTATAAAGGCATAGCAGTAAAATAACGTATAAGCATTGCGTGGAATGTATTTTTAATGCACATTTCTTAACAATCAAATTATCATAAAGGAAGGAAGTAATTACAATGGAAAAGAAAAATCTTGACTGGGCAAATCTTGGCTTTGGCTACATAAAAACAGACAAGAGATTTGTAGCAAACTATAAGAATGGTGCGTGGGATGACGGTGTCATTACCGACGATGATAAGGTTGTTATCAGTGAGTGTGCAGGTGTTTTACAGTATGCTCAGACATGTTTTGAAGGAATGAAAGCATATACTACAGAGGATGGAAGAATTGTAACATTCAGACCTGATCTTAATGGTGAAAGACTTGAGAACTCTGCAAAGAGACTCGAAATGCCTGTATTCCCAAAAGAAAAGTTTGTTGATGCAGTTTTAAAGACAATCAAAGCAAATGCAGCATGGGTACCACCTTATGGTTCAGGTGCTACATTATATATTCGTCCATATATGTTTGGAAGCAACCCTGTTATCGGTGTAAAGCCTGCTGATGAGTATCAGTTCAGAATATTTACAACACCTGTTGGTCCATATTTCAAGGGTGGTGCTAAGCCTATTACAATTAAAGTATCTGATTTTGACAGAGCAGCACCTAATGGTACAGGTCATATCAAGGCCGGTCTTAACTATGCCATGAGTTTACATGCTATTGTTACAGCACATAATGAAGGATTTGCAGAGAATATGTATCTTGATGCTGCAACAAGAACTAAGGTAGAAGAAACAGGTGGAGCTAACTTCATCTTTATTACAAAGGACGGAAAGCTTGTTACACCTAAGTCATCAAGTATCTTACCATCAATAACACGTCGTTCAATCGAATACGTTGCTAAGGAATATCTTGGACTTGAGGTTGAAGAAAGAGAAGTATACTTTAAGGAATTAGGCGATTTTGCTGAATGTGGTCTTTGTGGTACTGCAGCAGTTATTTCACCGGTTGCCAAGATTAATGACCATGGCAGGGAAATTGTATTTGAAAACAGCAAGGATGAGATGGGTCCTGTTACAAAGAAGATCTATGATACATTAACAGGTATCCAGATGGGTAGAATTGAGCCACCTAAGGGATGGATTTATACTGTAGAATAAAATAAAAAATGTTTAATATAAAAGATATGCATTTAATTTAGAACAGATGCGGTATTAGATGTATTAAATGTATTAAAGTAAGAAGTCTGAAACATGCCAGGTATTAATGGTATGTTTCAGGCTTTTTATGATTTACAGGTGAACCGTACACAAAATTAAGATAAGCACAAAATCTTGTTATTCACTATTGCCATTAACCATGTATATAAGTTAAAATAAAAATAGTTTGTTTTAATTATAAGATAAGGTTAAAACGTATAAACAGGTATTTTATAAAAAGTTTGGAAATGGAGACTGTAATGGGAATATTTAATAAAAAGAAGGACAAAGAAGATACAAATAAGAAATCTGCAGATATAAATGCAGATGCAGCTGATAAAAAAGAAAAGCTTGAAGCAGATGCAGCATTTTATATTGAAGATGTATTCCGTCTTAACGAGGAACAAAAGGATGGAGCTGTAGTTGCAGGCCTTATGGCAAAAGGGGTATTCCATAAAGGTGATAAAGTATATCAGATAGATGATAAGGGAAAAATTACACTTTGTTGTGTGGTATCAGGTATGGAAAGACCGGTAAATGCTGTTATGACACAGATGGATGAAGCTGCGTATGATCCGGGATCAATAGATTTAAGCAGATTTGGAATTCATCTTAAAGGTGTAACATTTGATCAGTTAAAGAAAAGCAGTTATCTTTTACATTTTAAAGAAAATGATAATATTGAAATAGGTGATGATGCAATAGCAGATGAGAAGGAAAAAGAAGCTAAGGCTGCAGCGGGTACGGACAGTGCAGCTGACGGTGCGGATGCAGGTAAGGCTTCCGGTAAGGATGCTGTATCAGACAAGCGAAAAGATGAAATAGGACCTATGGTTCTTGCTGAAAATATAAACGAAGACCAGCTGGATGATATTACAATACAGGAGTTGTGTTTCCTGATCTGTACAGCAGAGCATTTTAATAAAGTAAAGGCAGTTGCTAACTATGAAGACAAGAAAAAGCTTTTGTATAAAGCTCTATATAAGAAACTTCTGGGGGCAGATGAACTCTATATTACAATTGACAGAACAACAAACATGCCATTTATAAACAATGACACTGTAGATGTTTATTCAAAAAAATCATTTGCTATTGATGCTGCAAATCATTACTTAAAAGAGTACAGAGATCTCATGGTTGTAGGTATTCCAAAAGGTAAGTCAGGACTTCCGGATGGGTTGGGACTTTTTGCATGGTTTTACTATCTTGGCGCAGAAAATATTGTTATTGATAATGGACAGTATAAGGTTGCGGTCAACAGAAATGATATTCTTTCAAAGCCTGACTATTCAAAGGCAACTTATGTTGAGACTCCGGTTGAGAATCCAAAGCTTCGTTTTGCCATTAACAGATGTCTTTCAGAAGCGAGATGGCCGGTTGAATACGAGGAACGTGAGAAAGTATTTGCTGAAAAAAATGGGACAATGGTTGAGGGAATCCTTAAAGCCAAGTTCCTTGTTGCAATGAAGATAGATGGTGATACAGAAAAGAAAGACCGTAATGTTGAGGTAATTAAAAAGGATAGCAATATAATGATTCCGCAGATAACAAATAAACAGGGTGAAAATTTCCAGGCTGCATTTACTGACTGGACAGAATTCGGAAAAGTTTATGATAAAACAAAGTGGAGCGGTCTTATAGTTGATGCAAATGAAGTCTTTATGTTTGCAAAGGATAATGGAATAGTAATAAATCCACTTGGCGAAAATCTTATCATAAGTGGCGCAGTTAAGGATGAAATTGCAAAAAGATTAAAAAAATAAACTCATAAATATGAACAACTTTATTATATTTTGCAAAAATACATAATATAGATAAATCATAGAAAATATGATAATATACTAGTATATATGTCGTTAACAAACGACGGAAAAGAGGCGTTGCATAAATGATAGAGGGAATAGGAACAAATGAACGGTTATTGCGTTCAGATGTTACAAGGGAGGAAAGTAAGAAGATAGAAAAGGTGCTTAGGCAGAATAATATTTCTTACTTCGAGAAATGGAAATATCATAGAGGGCTATTGAAATTTTTAAATAAGAGTGAAAATTCAAAATGTGATTTATATATCCATATGGATTCATTTGAAAAAGCAAAGAAGGCGCTGGGAGAAAAAGCCTGACGTGTCTGGCTGTTAGAAAGGGACTTTTGTGTGTGACAGAAGTCCTTTTGTATTGAAGAAAATCTGAGGAGAACAGGTGATGAATAGAGAACCTAAAAAGTTTGGAGTTAAAAGATTCAGACTTATCGCACTGATGCTCATACTTATTATGACAGTTTCTGCATTTGCAGGGTGTGGTAAAAAAGAAAATGAAGATGATATGATCAAAAACAACAGATTTGTTGTTGGGTTTGATGCACAGTTTCCACCGTATGGTTACAAAGACGATAATGGTGAGTATGTAGGATTTGATCTGGATCTTGCACAGGAGGTATGTGACAGGAATGGCTGGACACTGGTAAAGCAGGCTATTGACTGGGACAGCAAGGATATGGAGCTAAATTCAGGGACAATAAGCTGTATATGGAATGGATTTACAATAAATGGTAGAGAAAATGATTATACATGGTCATCAGCATATATTGATAATTCACAGGTTGTTATTGTTAAGGCGGGGTCAGGTATAAAAAAACTGGACGACCTTAAGGGAAAGGTAGTTGCAGTGCAGACGGATTCATCAGCGCTTGCAGCTTTTACAGGTGATAATGCAACTGATGAAAATAAGGCTCTTGCGGCACAGTTTAGCCAGCTTCAGCAGATTCAGGATTATAATAGTGCGTTTATGAATCTTGAAGCCGGTTCGGTTGATGCAATCTGCATGGATACAGGAGTTGCAGATTATGAGATGTCAAAACGTGGCAATGGGTTTGTAAAACTTGATGAGTATGTATCTTCTGAAGAATATGGCATTGGATTTAAAAAAGGAAATACGAAGCTCAGGGATGAGGTGCAGGAAGCTTTAAATGAGATGCTTGCTGATGGCTCATTCGAAAAAATTGCAGAAAAATGGGGACTTGGTGAGAGTGTGTGTCTCGGTAAGTCCGGTGCAGATGATGTTATGAAGGCTGAAGTTGAAGATAATAGCAGTTCAAATGCCATGGAGCAGTTTGCGGATACTGCAAAACAGCTTTCTTCAGGTATAATATCATCACTTGCCATATTTTTTCTGACGTTGCTGTTTTCATTACCACTTGGGTTGTTAATAGCATTTATAAGGATGTCTAAGAGCAGAGTACTCAGGTGGCTTGCAAAGATATACATATCAGTGCTCAGGGGTACGCCGTTGATGCTTCAGCTGCTGGTAGTATTTTTTGGTCCATATTACCTGTTTGGAGTATCACTTCCAGGAGCGTACAGGTTCTATGCAGTAATAATTGGATTTTCGTTAAATTATGCAGCGTATTTTGCAGAAATATATCGTGCAGGTATCGAAGCAATTCCTACCGGCCAGTATGAGGCAGCAAAGATACTTGGATACACCAAAGCACAGACTTTTATTAGAATAGTATTTCCACAGATGTTAAAGAAAATCATACCTCCGGTAACTAATGAGGTAATCACACTTGTTAAGGATACATCACTGGCATTTGCACTTGCATATACAGAAATGTTTACTGTTGCAAAGCAGGTTGCAGCAGCATCTGCAAGTATAATGCCGCTTTTTACAGCAGGACTTTTCTATTATATATTCAATTTTATAGTTGCATTTGTAATGGAGAAAATCGAAAAAAGTATGCGTTATTATGAATAACAGACTGCCGGTACATAGTTTTGGAAATGACATGACTAAAGCAGACAGTTTTTTGAACCATTTGTTTAGAAATGAGGATTAGTATGAAAGTATTACAAATGCATCACGTACAGAAAAGTTTTAATAATGTATGTGTTTTAAAGGATATATCTATTGAAGTAAACGAAGGAGAGGTTCTTGCAATTCTTGGTCCGTCAGGTTCAGGTAAATCGACACTTTTAAGATGTGCGACTCTGCTTGAGGATATGGATTACGGAACGCTTTCATATTGTGGCAACAGTGCAACAGTTAATGAGGAAACACAAAAGACACAGTATGCAGACAAAAAAGAACTGCAGAAAGTAAAAGAAAATTTCGGACTTGTTTTTCAGCAGTTTAATCTGTTTCCGCATTATACGGTTTTAAAAAATGTAATTGATGCCCCGGTTCATGTGCTTAAACGTAACAAAGAAGATGTAATAAAAGAAGCAAAGGAACTTCTTGAAAAAGTAGGACTGGGAGATAAATTTAATGATTATCCATGTCAGTTATCAGGTGGACAAAAGCAGCGTGTGGCCATAGTAAGAGCACTTGCGATGCATCCTAAGATATTGATATTTGATGAGCCTACATCTGCACTTGATCCTGAGATTACAGCAGAAATATTAAAAATATTAAAAGAACTTGCAGCGAGCAAGATGACAATGATAATTGTTACACATGAGATACAGTTTGCTGCAAAGGTTGCAGACAGAGTTATTTTTATGGATGGTGGTGTCATAGTTGAGGAAGGAACACCATCGGAGGTAATAGATAATCCTGATAATGAAAGAACAAAGGCTTTTTTGCAGAAATTTAATGACTGATGATGCGATGTAAAGTTGTTAAGGAATGGAGATTAGTGTGAAAAATCATGCTGATGCGATTGATTTCACACGGCTATTTGTGCCGCAGGCGCCACAAAGTAGCCATGATCGCAGAGCTGAATCTTAAAATTCAGCTCGCGGTTCCTCCGACGCAAAGCGTCTGCGGAATGGGGATTAGTATGAAAATATTTGTTTATAACATGAGAGAATTTGATGAAAAGGCATTTTTTGATAAATTTTCAGTAGAGTATGGTGTTGAATATGCGTATACAACACAGTCACCATGTCTTGAAAATGCAGATATGGCAAAAGGATATGACTGTGTTGACATTATAACAACAATAACAGATGCACAGTTAATAGACAGATTCAAGGAGCTTGGTGTAAAGTGTATAACAACAAGAACAATTGGATTTGACCATATTGATATAAAGCATGCAAGGGAAGTTGGAGTCGGCGTAACACATGTAACGTATTCACCTTCGAGTGTTGCTGACTATACAATAATGCTTATTCTTATGGGACTTAGAAAAATAAACTATATTATGCAGAAAGCGGACGTACAGGACTTTACATTAAATGGGAAAATGGGAAAGGAGCTTCCAAACTGTACTGTCGGAGTAATTGGAACCGGAAAAATAGGACGTACGGTTATAAAGCATTTGTCGGGATTCGGTAGCAAAATACTTGCATATGATATATATCCTAACGATGCAGTTAAAGAATATGCGCAGTATACGGATCTGGAAACTCTTATAAAACAGTCAGATGTAATTACACTTCATGCACCGGCTACGGACGATAATTATCATATGATAGATAAAAAGGCTATAGGTAATATGAAGGATGGTGTTGTGATTATAAATTGTGCACGAGGTGCCCTGATTGATACAGATGCACTTATAGAAGGTATAGAAAGCCGGAAGGTAGGATTTGCCGGACTTGATGTTGTTGAACACGAAAGCGGACTGTATTACTTTGACAGATCGGGAGAGCCACTTGGCAATGCAAGGCTTGCGATTCTTAAGTCATATTCGAATGTGCTTGTTTCACCACATACAGCATTTTATACAGATGAAGCAGTATCAAATATGGTTGAGAATTCAATTATCGGGGCGCTAAGATATATAAATAATGATCCGAATAAAGAATTTGTCTGCTAAATAGAGGTTAGGCTACAGGCTGTCGCCATGATGATGAAAATCATTATGGTGGCAGCTTTTTGTGTTTAATTATATAAAAACAACTAATATTAGTTGACACTAACAAATGAATGTGATATGTTATCACTGTTAGCGTACAATGTTAACAAAAAATAAAATATTGAGCGGAATGGAGACTAATATGCCAAAAGACAAAACTGCAAGCCATATTCAGGTGGTGGCAGCTATGAGAGCTGAATTTCTTGAGAAAGGATTTGAGAATGCGTCAGTCAGAAGTATTGCAGCACGCGCAGGAATGTCTGCAGCAGGATTATACAGACACTATAAAAACAAAGAAGATATGTTTGATGCTCTTATGCAGCCGCTTATCAAGGAAATTGATGGATGGCTTAATCATCACAGAAGTATGAAGTATGGCATGGTCGACAGGGGCGGTGCAGACAAGGATACACTTTTTGGTGAGTCATTTATAGATCTTGTAAAAGATGTGTTATATCCACGCAGAGAAGAATTTAAGCTTTTGCTTAGTGGAGCGCGTGGAACGAAGTATGAGAATTTTATTCATGATTTTGTAAAAGAGCAGCAAAAGGATATGATAAGGGCATTTGAATATATGGAAGCACACGGGTATGGTGTAAAGGTGCCAACACAGGAGGAACTGCATATGTTACTTAGTGCATATACTACAGCAGTATTTGAACCCATTATACATGGGTATTCACAGGAAAAAATGGAACATTGTCTTGATACATTGAGCCGGTTTTTTATGCCGGGCTGGATGGACATCATGGGATTATAGAAAGGAGCCGAAAGGCTCCTTTTTATTTATGTTAGCGAACAAAAATGAATTAGTGTTGGCTAACAAATATATGAATTAGTTAATTGCGAAACTTTCAGGTTTTCAGGTATTGTCTGGCAAAATTAACAATTCACCGCAGGCACGCTCGCGCTGCTTAGTGTTGGCAGCGGTACATAAGGCGGTAAAATACACCGCCTAAGTACCGGCCGCACTAAAGCACCTGCTTATGAATTTGTTAAATTTGCATAACTATGGCTCAAATTTATGAGTTTCGCAATTATCTAAATAAATTATAAAAAGGAGAGAAAGTATAATGAAAGAAAAAACAGGAAAGCTAACAGGAAAAGATCTTATTAATGTAGGTATTTATTCAGCCATATTATTTGTGGTCGTATTTGCGTCGGCAATGCTGGGGATGATACCGATAGGTTATCCGGCACTTACTATAATTGTTCCGGTTATAGGTGGAATTATATTTATTCTGTTTCTTACAAAGGTAAAGAAATTTGGGATGATCTGGATTATGAGTCTCATAATGGGAGCACTGATGCTGCTTACAGGAATGGGATATTATCCATTTATAATAAGTATATTTTCCGGGCTTATTACAGAGCTGATAGTAAAAAGCGGTAATTACTCGAGCAAAGTAAAATCAGTTGTGGCAAATGGAACATTCTTTATATGGGTTTGGGGAAACTACTTCCTTTTGTATTTTAACAGAGACGAATTTTTAGCATCAAGAGCGGAATCCATGGGAACAGGCTTCACAGATGCAATAAACAGCCTGCTTCCATTATGGACGTGTCCGCTTCTTCTTGTCATATGTATAGTAAGCGGAATTGTGGGTGGACTATTAGGAACATCAATGCTTAAGAAACACCTGAAAAAAGCGGGGATAGCATAATGAGAGGAATTCTTCAGGCGGATGTTGAAAACAGAGGAGTTGTAATTGATCCAAGAACGAAAATCTATTATATGCTTATTCTTTGTATATTTGTAATAGGTGGTGCCGGAGGATATAAGATGGGATGGATTCAGGCGTTTTTAAGTTTTATTCCATTTATTCTGTTTCTTACGGCAAATCAGTGGAAGTCGTTTGCTATATATTCAATGGCTTATGTTCTGGTATATTTTTTCAATGGCTGGATTGCAGGCTCGGTATCAGGAGTACCAAGAACAATTATAGCCATATTTGCAATGTTTATTCTTCGTATCATGCCATCACTTGTTATGGGAGCGTATATTATGGGAACTACAACCGTAAGTGAATTTATTGCGTCCATGGAAAAAATGCATGTGCCGCAGCAGATATCCATTCCATTTGCAGTAATGTTCAGATTTTTTCCAACAGTTATGGAAGAATTCAAATCAATAAATGCAGCAATGGGCATGAGAGATATCCGTTTTGGAGGAAAAAATGCAGGTAAAATAGTAGAGTATCGTCTTATACCACTGATTGTATGTTCAGTAAATATAGGTAATGAATTATCGGCGGCAGCATTAACTAGGGGGCTTGGCACCGGAGTTAAAAGGACAAATGTCTGCAGAGTGGGATTCCATATTCAGGATGTACTTTTATTTATAGCCGGTATGCTCCCGGTTATCATGCTGATACTTAACAGACTGGGGGTGTTTGCATGATTGACATTGAAAATGTAAATTTTACATATAATCAGGAACAGGGAAAAAATCGGGAAGGTGCTTTGCATGATTTCTCATTAAAAGTGCAGCAGGGAGAATGTATTCTTATATGTGGTGAGTCAGGATGTGGAAAGACCACAGTAACAAGGCTGATTAATGGCCTGATACCACATTATTATGAAGGCCAGCTTTCTGGAAAAATAAATATCTGTGGACAGGATAATCAGGATACACCAATTGAAAGGATATCCAGGAACGTTGGAAGTATATTTCAGAACCCCAGAAGTCAGTTCTTTTGTGTTGATACTACAAGTGAAATTGCATTTAGCTGTGAAAATCAGGGAATAGAAGAAGCGCGGATATTAAAAAGAATCGATGACGTAAGCCGCGCCATGTCAATAGAAAATCTTCTTGGACGTAATATATTCAACCTTTCCGGCGGTGAAAAGCAAAAGATAGCATGCGCAGGCGTGGCGGCAAGCCTGCCGGAAATTATTGTAATGGATGAACCAACGTCAAATCTTGATCTTTATGCTATTTCAGATCTCGCAGAAATAGTTAAAGAGTGGAAAAAGGAAAAAAAGACGATTGTTATTGCAGAACACAGACTGTCATGGCTGAATGGTATATGTGATCGTGTGATTCATATGACAGATGGAAGAATAAAAAAAGAATACAGTGGAGCAGAATTCTTTTCAATGTCAAAGGAATGTCTTAATAATAAGGGACTAAGAGATGTAAGGAATGAACTTAAAGACAGTTATATGACATTTCCAAAGGGCCTCCATTATATAGGAGACAGCAGATATGAGGTAAACCAGGAAAGCAGAAGAAATGCATATACAGATATAAAATGCGAATCAGATATGCATAGTAAAAGCAGTATCAGTCTGGAAAGTTTTTCATACAGTTATGGGAAAAAGAAGGCATTTGAGCTTTGCGATATGAGCATTCCAATGAATTCGATTGTTGCAGTGGTCGGACGTAATGGTGCAGGTAAAAGCACTTTTTCAAAGTGCCTGTGTGGTCTTATGAAAGATTTTAAAGGAAAGACTTTTATTGATGAAAAAAAATATTCCAGAAAAAATATAAAGAAAATCAGTTACATAGTGATGCAGGATGTAAATCATCAACTGTTTGCAGAAGATGTTGAAGATGAGGTATCCATAGGAATGCCGCAGGAAAATCAGGACAGAGTGGATGAAGTCCTTAAAAAGCTTGAGCTTAATGAACTTAAAGAGTGTCATCCAATGTCACTTTCCGGAGGACAAAAACAGAGGGTTGCAATAGCTTCAGCAATTCTTGCAGATAAGAAAATATTTGTATTTGATGAACCGACAAGTGGGCTGGATTATAAGAAAATGAAACAGACAGCACAGCTGTTTCGTTCAGTGCAGGAAGGGAAAATAATTTTTATAGTAACCCACGATATGGAGCTTATTGAAAATTGCTGTGACTATGTGCTCAGATTGTAAACCGGTGCATGCTGGTACTGCATTTCCCATCAGGTTAATTGAAAAACTACCAGGTATAAATTTTTAGTCAAACCGGTAGTGTTAAGGAGACATGCCTGACGAAAGTTAAGTTAATAGAAGGATGTAAAAATCATGAAGAAAGAAAATATTATGAATGTTATAAATGAATATGCCGGAGGTTTTCGTTATCTTATAGCAGCAGGAAGAGTACTTGCGGCTTTAAGTGCACTCGTTGGCATGATTCCATATTATAATTTGTGGAAGATTATAAAGATTGCGATAAGTGGAAATAACATGGAACAGATTTCAGGTCTTGCATGGCAGGCATTTGGAATAATGGCAGGTTCAATGCTTATGTATGTGGCCGCTTTGATGTGTACACATATTTCAGCGTTCAGGGTTCAGGCAAATATGAGAAGCAGACTGATGAGACACGTTATTACATTGCCACTTGGCGTATTTGATAAAGAAGGAACCGGAAAAATAAGGCGTATAGTAAATGAGTCATCAGCAGCAACAGAAACATATATTGCGCATAATCTGCCGGATAAAGCAGTAGCAGCAGCAACACCGGCTGGTCTGGTGGTACTGATGGTCGCATTTGACTGGAGGATAGGGCTTATATGTCTGATACCTGCAGTTGTTGGTTTTGTGTTTCTTATGACGATGATGGGAAAAGAAACGCAGAAAAAGATGGCTGAGTATCAGAATTCACTTGAGGTTATGTCAAATGAAGCAACAGAATATGTAAGAGGCGTTCCGGTTGTAAAGACATTTGGACAGACGGTGTTTTCATTTAAGAGATTTAAAAAAGCATTGGACGATTATGAGAAATGGTGCGTAGACTATACCATATCCATGAGAAAATCAATGGTAGGTTTTATAACCGGAATTAATGCAGTTTTTGTTGCACTTATATTCTCTGCATATATGTTTTCAGGGACCGGTATTACGCCTGAGTTTATCTTAAATATGATGTATTATATAATAATAACTCCACTGATTACCGTTACACTGACAAAGACAGCATATTCAGGAGAGCAGGAAATGCAGGTCATAGATTCAATTAAGCGTATTGATGGAGTGCTTGCCATGAAACCATTTGAAGAAAATAATGAAAAGAGCGGTACTCCGGGTGATAAAAATGACGTACACCATAAAAATATGACTTTAAATGACAGTTCGATTGTATTAGATCATGTAAGTTACCGTTATGATGGTGCCACAGATGATGCAGTAAATGATCTTAGTATTTCAATCAAAGCAGGGCAGCATGTTGCATTTGTAGGACCAAGTGGCGGCGGGAAAAGTACAACCGCAGCGCTTATAGCAAGATTTTTCGATGTGACAAAGGGAGCAATCAGCATAGGAGGAGTAAATGTAAAGGATATTCCTCAGAAAAAACTTATGAATATGGTTTCATTTGTATTTTAAAACAGCAGACTATTAAAGGGAACAATTCTTGACAATGTACGTCTTGCAAAGCCGGACGCTTCTGAGGCAGAAGTTATGGATGCACTTAAAAAGGCACAATGTATGGATATTATCGAAAAACTGCCTGATAAAATACATACTGTTATCGGTTCCAAAGGAATTTATCTGTCAGGCGGTGAGCAGCAAAGAATTGCCATAGCCAGAGCATTTCTAAAGGATGCACCTGTACTTATACTTGATGAGGCAACAGCATTTGCAGATCCGGACAATGAGGCAAAGGTACAAAAGGCTTTTGAGGCGCTGGCAGAAGGCAAGACGCTTATTATGATTGCACACAGGCTTACAACAGTAACGAATGCTGACCGTATATTTGTTTTAAAGGATGGCAGATGTAAAGAGAGCGGAAGTCATGAAGAACTTATGCATGAAGATGGCCTTTACAGACAAATGTATGATGAATATACAAAATCGGTTGATTGGAAAGTAGGTGCTTAGAGATGGTAGAAAAGTTACAGCATAAGTTTGCATTATCACGGCAGGGTGCAATAGATATGATAAAGGCATGTATAGCAGTGTGCCTTTCAGATATTGTATTTATGTTTCAGGCAGGAATACTTTATCTGCTTATAGGTGATCTTTTGGATAAAAAACTTGATAGCAGCAGAATTCTGATGTATGTGGCAGGAACAGTCATTGTACTTATATTAATAGTTGTTACACAGCATATACAGTATAATGCAACATTTCTTTCTACATATAAAGAGAGTGGAATCAGAAGAACTGCCATAGCAGAAAAACTGAGAAAACTTCCACTTTCATATTTCGGGAAAAAAGATTTAAGTGATCTGACTACTAATATCATGTCAGACTGTGCGAGAATGGAAACTGCTTCAAGCCACTGGATTCCGGAACTTATAGGTTCAGTTATATCAACATTTATTATAGGCATCTGTATGTTTGTTATATTTGACTGGCGGCTTGCACTTGCAAGCTTCTGGGTAATTCCGGTTTCTTTTGTTGTTTTAATGACTTCATCAGGAGCACAAAAAAGGGCTGTAAAGAAAAATGTAGACGTAAAGCTAAAACTTAGTGACGGAGTCCAGGAATGTCTTGAGGCAGTAAGGGACCTTCGGTCTAATAATGCCCAGGACAGATATATGGCAGGGCTTGAAGATAAAATTAAAGCAGTAGAGAAGCAGGCACTTTTTACAGAACTTAAGATGTCAGTGTATGTATCATCAGCACAGATGGTATTAAAGCTTGGAATAGCAACGACGGCATTAGCTGGCGGAGCGATGTTTGCGTCAGGAGATATTACAATACTGACATTTTTCATGTTCCTTATGATTGCATCCAGATTGTATGATCCTATGCAGATTGCATTACAGAATTTTACTGCAATAATTGCTACAGGAGTTCAGTGCGAAAGACTGGACGAGGTGCTTTCACATGAAGTTCAGACAGGCAGCGAAAAGCTTACAAATAATGGATATGACATTTCATTTGAGCATGTTAAGTTCTCATATTCAGATGACACAAAGGTATTAGAAGATGTAAGTTTTACTGCAAAACAGGGCGAAGTTACTGCACTTATAGGTCCAAGTGGCGGCGGGAAAACTACAGTTTCACGTCTGGCTGCAAGATTCTGGGATATCGATGGAGGAAAAATTACTATCGGAGGGATGGATATCAGTAAAATTGATCCGGAAAAGCTTATGTCACTTTATTCTATAGTATTTCAGGATGTAACATTGTTTAACAACTCTGTTATGGAAAACATCAGAGTAGGAAAAAAGGATGCAAGTGATGAAGAAGTTATGCAGGCGGCACGCATGGCAAATTGTGAGGAATTTATACAAAGACTGCCACAGGGATATCAGACGGATATTGGAGAAAACGGAAGTGAGCTTTCCGGTGGTGAGCGCCAGAGAATATCAATAGCCAGAGCATTTTTAAAGAATGCACCGATAATTTTACTTGATGAGGCAACGGCATCGCTTGATGTTGAAAATGAAACTAAGATACAGCAGGCATTATCGCATCTTATAAAAGATAAGACCGTGCTTATTATTGCACATAGAATGAGAACTATTGCAAATGCAGATTATATAGTTGTATTAAAAGATGGGAAAGCAGCAGAGCAGGGAACTCCCGGTGAATTGATGGAAAAAGACGGAGTATACAGGCATATGACTAAGCTGCAGCTGCAAAGCTCTGAATGGAAAATGAGCTGATTGTATGCATGAAAAATGAGTTATTTATCAGCTTTGAAAGGTAAAAATAATTCGCACTAATAGTACTAAAATTTAAGCTGATTTCTTTGCGATAAGGTAAAAT
>CAKRGM010000044.1 GCA_934330725.1 uncultured Lachnospiraceae bacterium
ATACGGCAGAGGTAATTGCGTATGCAGACAAAGCGAACACGAGATTACGGAGCCGATACTATAAATTTATAAGACATAGAGTATATTGTTAGAGATGGAAATACATTGATATTAAATACAAGAACATCTCAGGCATACCAATCTTGGATCCATATCAAAATTGGATTAGTGGGTGATTAAAGCCAGCAAGAGTAATCGCACTGATTTTCTGCTGGCTTCTCACGTTGTGTGGCATTTTTTCAAGTTTGCAAGTTCTGGAATTAGTGCAAAACAGCACTGCATCGCCATATGGAAAACAACTGTGGTATAGGCTTCGTTTACTTTTTAACAACAGCTTTCATAATCTTTTCAGCGTCATAATCCGGGGCCATAGACTCCGCTGCTTCATATATATTTTTTATTATTCTGATATCCTCTTCAAGCATATCTGCTGTCTGTTCAGGCGTATTTCCTTTGTTAATCTTTTTAATTACAAGATTAATCAGCTTTAAAAGTTGACCTTCTTCACGACCTGTTTTAAGTCCTTCCTCACGACCTTCCTCACGACCTTCTTCACGACCGGCTTCTCTGGAGGCATCCCTCTCCTGTTGCATATGCTTTTCCTGGTCATATTCAAATATACTCATTCTCAACACCTCGGCTCGATTCTTTTTAAGGAATTCTTTTAGAATCCCTTCATCTATGCATTCATCTATTGCTTTTTCAATTGCTGACTTAAAAGGTAATGTCTTTTGGTATTTTCTTGTTATATCTATAAAGTGCATATACTGCTGCAGTGTCGGGCTTTTCTTCATCAGGTCTTTATTGTATCCCGGATTTATATTCACAACCTCAATAGTAAGCTCCATAGAAATATTTTCTGACTTCTTCTCATATGCATCTGACAGTTTTAGAAGCTGTTTCTCCGGAAGCTTTTTTAGTCCATTATAAAATACTACAAACTTTGGTTCAGGTATTTTTATAAGCTTCTCACCATAAATGTTCTCATTCATTGTCAGTGCAGAATATACGCATGATACATAAAACAGATTCCTAAGCGGCATATTTAAATTTACCGTTGACTGGTGCTCATATAGAACCAGCTGAGAACCTATTATAAATGAAACATCATTTTTCATGCCCATATATATTGCATTCTCAAGTGTTGTAATAATGAGTTCATCCGGGTTGTCATAAGACGTATCATTCATTGCATTATATACTTCCAGTGCAACTTTTCTGTCTTTAAGCAGCATCCTGAATACATGATCTTTGTATGCCCTGTCCGGTTCTGCGAGTATCTGGATTATATTCTGGACTGACTGTTCAAGCTGCTCCCTTGATATTCCGTTACCTGCGCCATTACCTTTTTTAGTTTTAATTGTGTTTTCGTTTTCTAACATCCATTATCCTCCTTTGATGTATCGGGAGAATACTGCATTTTCAGATACCAATTTTATAAGCATGTGATATATATGCTACACACAAAGCATGCTTTATAAGTCATGGCTAAATCCACCTGTAAGAATTCTCCCTGCTTTGACTGTTTGTGATTTAAAGCATTGAAAATTCCTGTTGATTAATATCCTACTGAAATGCAGAATGGCTTATATGCCATAATTAGATTATATATGTAATTACTGCAATGAAATTATTGTTGAATTATTGCACATAAATACATATCTGTTAGAAATGTAATGCTTTAGTTTGAATTATACCATTAGTTTATAATTATGTCACTAAAAATAATTATAAAGACTTTAGGTGATGCTGTTTCAACAGTGGAGGGAATAGCCGGGATGACACCTGGAGCTGCAACTATATCTGGTAGAACAACACTTGTGAGCGGAGAAGCAGCGTTGTGTACAACAGGAGTAGTAGAAGGTGCGCCAGCAATTGCAATATCAGCTGAAGCGGTAGCTGTAGGAACAATAGAACTTGCAGTAGCAGGAGGCGAACTGTTAAGCGGTGGAATGAAAATGACAATATACAAGGTGCTATTGATGTTTACAGTTATGAAATGTCAAAAGAGAAAAAAAGAATATCCCCTTTTAAAGTAAATTTTGGTGAAATAATAAGTATATTTGCTAATCGTTTAAGGGAAAAACATAATAGATTAATAGAAAAAAAGCCGGATGCAGACCAATGGCTGAGTAAGCAGAGCACAATGATGAAAGCAGATTATGGATACAGTTTCTGGGGAGAGTAGTTAAGGTCATGCTGGAGCAATGGCCTTAATAAAGCTTTTTATAAGCCCATATGCCAAAAGTAATAATTTCCGCAAGACGCACAGAATGATATGCCAGAAGACTTTTGTATAATTTAAAAACAAAAATGGAATAAAAAAACTATTGTTTAATAAATAATGTCGTGGTACAATAAAGACCGATATTGAAAAACGATGACAGAAAGAGTAGTGTATCAGAACCATTCAGAGAGAACAGCATATGGTGAAAGCTGTTTATGGAGATAATACATGAAAACCATTCTCGAGTGTGGCGTATAAGGAATCTTTGATTTTGAAGCGTTACCGCATAGCTGCGTTACAGGCAAAGAGTGAAATTTAAGGTGGAACCGTGTGCAAGCACCCTTAGGTATGTATTAAAGTGTACCTATGGGTGCTTTTTTTTCAATATACTTAAGAATCAAGATGGAGGAATTAAGAAAATGGTTAATTTTAAAGAAGATGAACAGTTAAAAACATTGAATCATTCATGTGCACATCTTATGGCACAGGCTATCAAGCATCTTTACCCACAGGCAAAGTTCTGGGTAGGACCTGTAGTTGAAGAAGGTTTTTATTATGACGTGGATCTTGGTGATGATGTTATAAAGGATGAGGACATTCCTAAGATTGAAAAAGAAATGAAAAAAATTGCCAAATCAGGTAAAAAGATTATTCGTAAGGAAATTTCCAAGGATGAAGCTATGGAAATGTTCAAGAATGATGAATATAAGTTAGACCTCATCTCTAATCTTGAGGATGGAACTATTTCATGTTATGAGCAGGGCGATTTTACTGATCTTTGCAGAGGACCTCATGTAGATAATGTCAAGTTATGCCGCAATTTTAAGCTTTTAAGACATTCAGGTGCATACTGGAAGGGCGACAGTAAGAACAAAGTGCTTCAGAGAATTTACGGTGTATGTTTCCCGACACCTGAAGAACTTGAAGATCATTTAAAACTTCTTGAAGAAGCTAAAGAAAGAGATCATAGAAAGATTGGTAAAGATATGCAGCTTTTCATGGTAGATGACCTCGTTGGACGTGGTTTGCCGATGTTTTTACCAAAAGGATATATTGTATGGCAGGAACTTGAGAATTATATTAAGACAAAGGAAAGAAAACTTGGTTATCAGCATGTTATGACACCATGTGTTGGTACGATTAACCTTTATAAGACATCAGGCCACTGGGATCATTATAAGGAAAATATGTTCCCGGCAATGGAAGTCGATGGCGAGGGATTTGTATTAAGACCAATGAACTGTCCACATCATATGATGATTTATGCAAACAGAATGCATTCATACAGAGATTTGCCAATTAGAATCGGTGAGATAGCACATGATTTCAGATATGAATCAAGTGGAACATTAAAGGGTATTGAAAGAGGAAGACATTTCTGCCAGAATGATGCTCATATTTTTGTTACACCTGAGCAGATAAAAGACGAATTTTCAAGAGTTGTAGATCTGATATTCAGCACATATAAGGATTTTGGAATAACAGATTATCGTTGCGTATTATCACTTAGAGATCCTGCAGATAAAGAAAAATATCATGATGATGATGAAATGTGGAATAAGGCTGAAAATGCTTTAAGAGATGTTATGAACAGTCTTGGAATTGAATATACAGAAGAAATCGGTGAAGCAGCATTCTATGGTCCTAAGCTCGATGTAAATGTTAAACCTGCTGTAGGTAATGAAATCACATTATCAACATGTCAGCTTGACTTCTGCCTTCCGGCTAAGTTTAACCTTTCATATATAGACAAAGATGGCGAGAAGAAGACACCTGTTGTTCTTCATAGAGCTATCCTTGGTTCTCTTGACAGATTTATGGCTTATATTCTTGAGGAAACAAAGGGTGATCTTCCAACATGGCTTGCACCTGTTCAGGTAAGAATCATGCCTGTTAAGACAGATAATGAAGAAATCATGGCATATGCACATGAAGTATATGATGCTCTTGAAAAGAGGGATATCAGAGTAGAACTTGATGACAGAGCTGAAAAGTTAGGTTATCGTATGCGTGAAGGTCAGATGCAGAAAGTTAAGTATATTCTTGTCATTGGATTTAATGAACAGGAAAACAAAACAGTATCTTACAGACTTCATGGTGAAGCAGATACAACAGTTCTTCCATTAGATGAATTTGTTGAAAAACTGGATAATGATATAAAGAATAAAGTAAGATAACCGGTGCAGTCGGCTATTCTTTACAATCCGTTACGAAACAATAAATCGGGAAGCTGATTATAATATGATGTAATTAAATTAATTATTTACAGGGCAATATCTGGATGAGTAATGCATTCAGACATTGCCCTGTTTTTGAATGGTAAATATATTTGATATAGCTAAAGGCTATGGCAAAGTATATGCAAAATATATTTTAAAAGTATAATTTGTGTTGATAGAATAGCCACATAATATGTAGTTACAGACAAATTACACTATACTAACATTCGGGAAGAAATAAGACATGAGTACATTACATATATCATTTAGATACGATTTTGTAGGTAGTTTTTTACGTCCACAAAAGCTTAAGGAGGCAAAGCAGGCTTATACAGATGGTAAAATAACAAAAGAGGAACTTGATACAGTTATTGATGATGCGGTTCGTGATGTAGTAGCAAAGCAGAAATCATTGGGATATCATGTGATTCAGATGGAGAATTCAGGAGAACTTTCTGGCATCTGGATTTTATGTGGGGATTTGAAGGCGTAGAACATTCACAGATGGGTGGCGGAGTACAGTTTAACGGAGAGGTGGCTGCACTTGAAGCTACATTTCTTGTTGGAAAGATAAAAGCAAAGAAACACCCGTTTGTGGAATATTTTAAGTTTTTGAAGCAGTTTGAAGATGAGAACACTATAGCAAAATATACTATACCTGCTCCTGCACAGATGTATCAGCAGATGATTGTCCCTCAGAATATCGAAGAAACAAGAAAGTACTACGCAACAGATGATGAGCTTATAAAGGATATTGGAAAGGCATATCAGGAGGTTATTAAGCAGTTTTATGATGCAGGATGCCGTAATTTACAGCTTGATGACTGTACATGGGGCGCTATTGTGGGAGATGCAGCAAAGCAAAGATATAAGGCTCTTGGAGTCGAACTTGACGATGTAAAGGCTCGTCTTCTTGAAGTAAATAACCTTGCAGTAGAAGGAAAACCGGATGATATGGTTATTGCGTCACATATTTGCAGAGGTAACTATCATTCAACATTCTTTACAAGCGGTCCATATGATTCAGTAGCTGATTATGTATTTGCAAATGAAAATGTAGATGCTTTGTATTTAGAGTATGATGATGCAAGATCAGGCGGGTTTGAACCTCTGGCAAAGGTATCAGAAGATAAAAAGGTTGTACTTGGTCTTATTACAACAAAATCACCGGAGCTTGAGAATAAAGAAGAAGTTATCGCAAGAATACATGCTGCTGCAAAGTATATTCCATTAGATAGATTATATTTAAGTCCACAGTGTGGTTTCGCTTCATGTGAGATTGGTAATAAGATTACTGAAGAAGAACAGTGGGCAAAGCTTGCTTTAGTTAAGGAAATTGCTGAAGAAGTATGGGGTTAATTATTAAAAGAAAAATCCAATGTAAAAGATAAAATATAAAAAGCTGTGTTTAAATGTAAAATTTAAACATAGCTTTTTATTTTATTCCCGTTCATTTTCTGTTAATTGCTGCAATTCATAAATTGTATCAGTCATAAGTTTCCCAATAGTATGCATGACTTCAATTTCACTTTGAAGCCACAGCCTTTTATAACCATAGTTGTTTATGCCGAGTGTTCCAATAATTTTACCGTCTTTATGAATCAGAACCTGAAGCAGTGTCTGTACTTTCATTCTTTTTAGTTCACTTTTAACAAGTTCTACAGATTTTTCAATATCTGTGCAAAAGAAAATTCCATCACTGTTAAAACACTTCTTTTCATAATCACGTCCGGACATTTTTAGATTAGGTGTAATATTATAGTCGCTGTTCTGTGCATAGAAGAAAGATTTACCAATGTGCATTTCATCCTTTGTGTAACAGCTTGCATAAGCCCTTGTTACATCAAATGCATCCACAATGAGCTTGCAGATTTTTTCAATTGTTGTCCGGGTATCTTCCTTTAGTGCTAATTCATCGATTACCGCATCAAAGGTCTGTCTGGAGTATCTGAAGAAAACATGTGGATGATGGAATTTATATATGATCATTTTGATGTTTTTAAATTGATCGCATGTGCCTCTATGGGAACGAGGTATGAGAATTATATTGATTCTCTGGTTGACATTGAGGCAGATTCGGCAATGGTTTTAATGGGAAAGATGTTAAAAGCGGGTTACAGCCTTCCATTACTTGATGATGAATTAGCACACATAATATCAAGCGGGTTGTTTAACTGTGTTTTTGAAACGGTACGTCATGATATGCCAAGAGATAAAGCATTTGCCTATATCAGAAGTTATCAGCTTTTTTATACAGCAGGATGGCTGAAAATATTAGGATTAGACAAATAATATCAAAAATGATTATTAAAAAAAGGAGATGAATGAAATGGATAAGAAAAAAGAACCTTCATCATTTGGTTTACTTTGGAAATGGGCTGGAAAGTATCATGCAGGTTTTTATGCAGCCGTTATTACGGCAGTAGCAGGTGTGGCAGGAATCATGTTTTCTTATGTAAGTGTAGCCGGCATTATCAGAATTCTGGTTTCAGGTGGTGAATTAAAAGACTGCATCCCATGGATATTTGGTGTGGCAGCAGGATATCTGGTCAAATAAGTATGTTCTACAATTTCAACTGCGTTGTCACATACTGCTACATATCATACTTTAAGGGATCTTCGTGAAAGACTTTTAAAGAAATTATCACTGGTTCCTATGGGTACAATACTTAATACACCATCAGGACAATATAAGACTACAATTGTTGACAGAGTGGAAGGAATGGAACCGACACTGGCACATTTAATTCCTGAGATGACTGCTAATCTGGTAGTCCCAATTGCAATCGCAGTTTATATTTTCACGATTGACTGGAGAATGGGGCTGGCATCTCTTGTTACAACAATTGTTGGAATGATTGCAGCTTCAGGAAGTGGAAAGACTTATGCACAGCGCTGGGATGGAGCAGTTAAAGTAGGAAAAGATATGGCCAATGCAGATCAGATTCTTGTATTAAACAAAGGACATATTGTTCAGCAGGGAACACATGAGCAGTTGGCTTTAAGTGAAGGTCTGTATAAAGACTTCTTAAATGCAAGGCAAAAAGCAGCAAGCTGGAAACTTGCGTAGGATAGAAGATAAAATAATATAATTTTCTGAAAAAAACGGAAGCTGAAATGAATTTTGGCTTCCGTTTTTATTGAAAAGACAATTTACTTATTGAAAGGTTTATAGTAAACTTAAAAATACAGGCACAGGGAATCCTTGAAAAATAGTGAGTTTCGCAATTGTCTATAAACATAATATTTAGAAGGGAGCAGAATTGTTTAATGGATAATTTATTTTTTATTGATGAAGTACTTTGCATTATAAGTATTTTTGGACTTGGTTTGTTTAGCGTTGTGCTGCCAAAACTTGAAATTGCAAAATATTTTTATCTGTTGTTTGGTATTACAATGATACCTGTAGGAATTGAATTTGTTTTGGACGGAGTGGAATGGTATGCATATATCTGGGCATTTGTTTTTTCAGTTGTAGGCATAATTATGGGAATTTTGATACCGGGTCCCGGGAAAAATATCTCTAAAAAAGACCGTGAGCAATTGAATAAGCAATTTGGACAAGCATCAAGAGACAGCGCCAAAAGAAAATTGCTTAGAGATTTTTTCAGAAAATAGTGATTGTATGGGATAGTTCCGTTGATAGCACATGTGTATTGCTAAAGAATTGATACCGACATCGAATTTTTCTGTTGTGTGCTATGTGTTACATTTTGGATAGATGATTTGTATCGGGGAGATTTACTTATGAAAAATCCATATGAGCTTGCTAAAAATATCCTGCAGTCGTCAGGCTGCAAAAATCAGGATACATCTATACCCGGAGTATTCGCAAGTATAGACCTGTATGGAGCTTCTGTTCATGAAAAAGGTGAAGATGATGGTTCATATAACTGCTTTCATCTTGAAAATAAAAGCGGCACCGGAGATATTATGCTGTATCATGCATTTCCCGGCATTGAACTGGTCTATAATGATATGTATATGGCATATTGCAACAAGCATCAGGAAGCTAAGTCCGGAGTAATGGAAATTAATTATTGCCGGGAGGGGCGATGTGAGTGCCTGTTTGGAGAATATCAATATTGTTATATGTCAGCCGGGGATTTGTCTTTGTGTTCATTACAGGACAATGCTCATCAGTCAGAATTTCCAACCTCAAGATATGATGGTATTACTGTTACCATTGACTTTTCTATGATTACAGATGAGATGAAAAATGTACTTGAATTATTGGATGTGGATTTACAACGTATAAAGGAAATTTCTAAAATACGTGAATTTACGATTATCCGGGCGAATCCGTTCATAGAGCATATTTTCTCAGAATTATATACAGTTCCTGTAAAAATCCGGTATGGTTATATCAGAGTTAAGATTCTTGAATTACTGCTTGTGTTGTCTGAATTGAATCCATTGGAGGACACATCGGAGCATATGCATTTTTCAGGAATCCAGATTAATAGCATCAAACAGATTCATGCGTTTCTTGTATCACATTATAATAAACATTACACAATTGATTATCTTTCAAAGCGTTTTGAAATTTCACCAACAGTTATGAAGAAATGCTTTAAAGGTGTTTATGGAAATTCTGTATATTCCTATATGAAGACATATAGATTACAGGTAGCAAAGCAGATGCTGAAAGAAACTAAACTTTCCATTGGCGAAATTGCCACTGAAATAGGATATGCAAATCCTAACAAATTCACATCGGCTTTTTGTGCCGAATATGGTATGCCGCCTACAGAATATCGTAAAAAAGTCTGAATGGATAGAAAAAAGTCTGCTCAGTCATTGTAATTTAAGCTACGACTCTTTAGAATGAGTGTTGCTGTTAGAGAATTCTAACTGCGACACTTTTTTTATAGAATGGAGGATGTTTTTATGAGGAAAGATTCTGAAATATCCAGAATGTTTCAATATGCAGGTAATCGTCGCTGGCTTACTGTTTTAGGCATGATTCTTGCTGGAATTAGTACGGTATTGTCCATGATTCCGTTTATCTGCATATGGTTTGTTGTTCGTGACATGTTGAATGCACTGATTCAGGGTGATATTAGCCTTGCTACCCATAGCAGTGTTTATGCATGGGGGGCAGCAGGCTTTTCTGTCTTAAGCATTTTACTTTATTTTATTGCCCTTTGCTGTTCACATCTTGCAGCATTTCGTACTGCAACTAATATGAAAAAAGCGGCAATGCATCACATTGTTAAGTTACCACTGGGGTATTTCAGCCAGAATGCCAGTGGACGTCTGCGTAAGATAATTGATGATAATGCAGGGCTGACAGAGAATTTTCTGGCACATCAGCTCCCTGATCTGACAGGAGCCATAGTTATGCCGGTAGCCATTCTGGTACTGGTTTTTGTTTTTGACTGGCGATTAGGTATTTGTTGTCTGGTTCCGCTGGTAATCAGCGTTTTCTTTCTTAAGCAGATGATGGGCGGAGATAATGCACATTTCATGGAAGGCTATATGACTGCATTGGAAACAATGAATAAAGAGGCAGTTGAATATATTCGTGGAATACCGGTAGTTAAGGTGTTTCAGCAGACGATATATTCATTCAAAAATTTTCATGCTGCAATAAAAGAATATGAAAAATATGCATCAGGATATGCACTGAAATGTCGTATTCCTTTAACTGGCTTTAATGTTGCACTTAATGGCACATTTATACTGCTGATACCTGTAGCATGCATGATTTTATCAGGTGTCAGTGGTCAGGCTGCATATCAGGATGTACTTTTGGATTTCCTGTTTTACAGCCTTTTTACTCCAATCTGTACGACAATGATGAACAGGGTAATGTTTGCCAGTGAGCAGTTGATGGCTGCCAAAAGTGCTGTAACACGTATTGAGGAAGTATTAAAAGAACAGCCTTTACCGGAAGAATCAGCTCCGCAGCAGCCAAAGGATTCTTCTGTATCATTTGAAAATGTATCATTTCTTTATCCGGGAACGCAGACAAAGGCTCTTGATAATATTTCGTTTGAGATTCCTGCAGGAAAAACAGTGGCACTTGTTGGAGCTTCCGGCAGTGGTAAATCTACTGCTGCAAAACTGATTCCACGTTTTTATGATGTGTCGGAAGGAAGAGTTTTAGTGGGAGGCGTTGATGTCAAAAAGATTGACAAACAAACGCTTATGGGACAGATTGCCTTTGTGTTCCAGAATACGAAACTTTTTAAGGATTCTTTATTTGAAAATATCCGTGTTGCAAAACCGGAGGCAACACGCGATGAAGTAATGCGCGCTGTCGAATCAGCCCAGTGTAAGGAAATCATTGACCGGCTGCCTGATGGACTTGATTCGGTTGTAGGCAATGGTGGCACTTATTTATCAGGTGGAGAGAATCAGAGAATTGCGCTTGCAAGAGCGATTTTAAAGGATGCACCTGTTATTGTGCTTGATGAAGCAACAGCCTTTGCAGATGCTGAAAACGAACATAAGATACAGCTTGCATTTGAAAAGCTGACAGTTGGAAAGACTGTTCTTATGATTTCACATCGTCTTTCTACGGTTCAAAATGCTGACCTGATTCTGGTATTTGATGAAGGAAAGATTATAGAGCGTGGTACACATGATACATTACTTGCTGCAGGTGGTAAATATGCATCAATGTGGAATGACTACAAAACATCTGTTAACTGGAAAGTTGGGAAGGAGGTCCGAGCATGATGAAGTATTTTCAAAAAAAGTATGCTTTAAGTGAACAGGGTGCAAAAGACTTATTCAAGGGAATTATTTATTCTGTTCTTGCTTATATCAGCCTTATGCTTCCGGTTGCATTGCTTGCATGTGTATTAAATTCATTTCTTACACCATTATTTGGAGATGGCGGACAGGATACTAACATATTATTATACATAGTAACTGGAATTGTAATTTTAGCAGTTATATTTGTGCTGCACTATTTGCAGTATACAGTAACTTATATTGGAACTTATCAGGAAAGTGAGCGCCGCAGAATTACTCTTGCAGAGAAACTCAGAACGTTACCATTACATTTCTTCCATGAGCATGATCTTGCAGATCTGACAGGTACAATCATGGGGGACTGTGCAGGCTTTGAACGTGCATTTTCTCATACTGTACCTCAATTCTGGGGTTCAATAGTATCAACATTGATCGTATGTATTGCACTTCTGATCTATGACTGGCGGATGGGAATTGCACTGCTCTGGGTAGCACCCGTAGCATTTGCAATTGTCCTTTTGTCCCGCAGGCTGCAGGAAAAACTCGGACAGAAACATATTGATGCAAAACTGGAATTATCAGATGGAATTCAGGAGTGTCTTGATACTGTACAGGATATAAAAGCCTGCAATCTGGAAAACAGTTATCTTAAAAAGCTGGATGAAAAAATGGATAATGCTGAAAAAGCACAGATATCATCAGAAATGGTAAGTGCAAGCCTGATAACTACAGGACAAATGTTTCTGCGCTTAGGACTTGCAACTGTCATAGTAGTTGGAAATGCACTTATGTTAGATAACCAGACTACATTATTTTCATATATTTTGTTTTTAATTGCTGCATCCCGTCTGTATGATCCACTTTCAGGAGCAATGGCAAATATGGCTGATCTGTTCAGCGTTGAGCTGCAGGTAAAGAGACTTAAATCAATCCAGAATTACAAAGAGGAAAACAAAAAGAAAGAATATCATACAAATGGTTTTGATATTGCTTTTGACCATGTAAGTTTTGCTTATGAATCAGGCAAACAGGTATTAAAAGATGTTTCTTTTACTGCAAAGCAGGGACAGGTAACGGCACTTGTCGGACCATCCGGTGCAGGTAAAAGTACTGTGGCAAATCTTATAGCAGGATTTTATGATGTAAGTGGCGGAAAGATTACACTTGGTGGTACAGATATTGCACCAATTGATTCTGTCGCAATGATGAAGGATTTTTCTGTAGTATTTCAGGATGTTGTATTATTCAATAATACTGTAATGGAAAATATCCGTGTTGGACGTAAGAATGCAACAGATGAAGAAGTAATTGCAGCTGCAAAAGCTGCCCATTGCCATGAATTTATTGAAAAACTTCCTGACGGTTATCAGACAGTAATTGGTGAAAACGGTTCTACGCTTTCAGGAGGTGAATGCCAGCGTTTATCTATTGCCAGAGCACTTCTTAAGGATGTACCGGTTATTCTGCTTGATGAATCAACTGCATCACTTGATGTAGATAATGAGACAGAAATCCAGGATGCAATCTCCAGACTGATAAAGGAAAAGACCGTTCTTGTAATAGCACACAGAATGAGAACTGTTGAAAATGCTGACAAGATTATTGTTCTTAATGACGGTGTAGTTGCAGAAAGTGGAACGCATGATGAACTGATACGAAAGAATGGAATTTATGCGAGACTTGTAAAGCTGCAGATGGATTCCGCAAACTGGAAACTTAAACAGGTATAACAATCAGTTGTGTATAAATGATTAAAATTATGGAGTGAAAAGCATCGGTGTAGATGCTTTTCACTCCATTTTTGTGCGTTTGAAACCTGTTCTGTAAGACTATAGTATAGTTTGTAAAAATAATCCGATATGATAGAATACACATGCCAATACAAGTGAAAATATCAAATAGTACAGCACAGACAAAGCAATCCATTTTTTAGAATGGTTTTCATGGAATGTTGCTGCTACGGTCATGGTGCATGGCACATTAAATACGATTGCCATGATAAAACCAAGTGCCTGTGGTTTGCTTATAATCTGCGGAAGCAGGGTTGCAATGTTTGTTGTCATTCCAAATGATTTTGCATTAAATGCTGCTGATACAACATCTGTGTTACTGTATAGTGCATTGATAACACCAAGCAGGGACTCTTTAGTTACCATAGATGATAAGTATGACATAAACATCTGCCAGGTCATTCCAAAGAAATTTGTTACAGGCGCAATTGCCTGACCTATGATTTCCAGAATGCTGGAATTTCCAAACCAGTTATATGACAAAAGGTAGAATATTACTGATACAAGGAAAATAACTTTTATTGCACGACAGAAAATATCTTTTGCCTTTAATAAAGTTGTACGGATGATAAATCTCCATTTCGGTTTATGATATGGAGGAAGTTCCATGATAATACCATGGTCATCGCCCTCTTTGATGAGCTTTTTTGCAAATATTTTTGAAGCAAGAAACATGGAGCCAATAGTAATAACAAACATTAAGAGGAGTGTACAAAGACCGCCTACCGGACCCAAAAAGATAGTTGCAAGCATTGGCGCAAGTGATAATGTAGTACCACATGGAATACTCCATACAAGTATCATGGTCAAAAAACGTTGTCCGCTGCTGCCGATAACACGACTTCCTGCAACACCGGCCATATTACAGCCAAGACTCATAAGAAATGAGCACATGCTTTTTCCCTGCAATCCAAGGCGTTCCATTGCATGGTTGAACACGATGGAAATGCGTGCCATGTAGCCCACATCTTCAATAAGTGCAAAAACAAAGGTTACACCAAGGACGAATCCTGACATGGAAAAGGTGAAAGCAAAAACGTTTGGCAATACTATGTATATAAGTTCGGCTAAAGGCTTCCATACGTTCATGGCAGTCATAAGCTGCTCAAGACCTGGTGATATTGCAGAAGGAATTGCAAATCCAAGTGCCATTAGTGGAGATGCGATGAGCATAGCTCCAAGCAGTGAAAGAATAATAATTCCAAATGCAATTAGTTTACCGGAATGTTTTCCCAGAGCCTTTTTGTCAAAGCCTTTTAACCTGGCCTCTTTATTATTTTTTTGTATGGCATTTTTTAACAGCTCATCAATAAATTCATATTTATGTTTTCCGGAACGCATAAGATTTTTATCCGATTTCTCAAAATAAAGAATTGCCAGTTTTTCTTTTGTGTATATGGAGTCTTCCTTATATTCAGATACCATTTGTTTAAATTCAATGGTTTTATCATTATAATAGTAATCCATTAGCAGTGACTGATTCATTATCCTGGGGTTAGAAACAGCTGCTGCCAGACATTCTTTCAAATTACCATATTGACTTTTGTCTGCAGCAACGAAGCCGATTACCGGAATTCCCAGTTTTTTCTGTATAAGGTCTGTGTCAATCTGCATGCCTTTCTGATTGGCAACATCCATAAGATTCAGAATTAAAACAGCCGGAACATTAATTCCAATAAAATCTGCTGCTATATATAAAGAACGCTCTAACTGGGAACTGTCTACCAGGATTGCTACAATATCTGCTGCACCCGACCGGATATATTCTGTTGTAATTATCTCTTCTTCAGAACCTGCTGACAGACTATAGCTTCCGGGAAGATCCACCACCTGGTATTCACAGTCATTATATACATAGTGTCCTTCTTTATGTTCAACTGTTTTTCCAGGCCAGTTTCCAACATGCTGATGGGAACCTGTCAGCCCATTAAAAAGCGATGATTTTCCAGAATTTGGCTGACCTAATAGCGCAATTGTTTTTTTCATGATGGATCCTCCTGTGTGACTTCGATTTTATTGCAGTCTTTTGGACTTAATGCAATCATGGAGTCTCTGCAGTAAAAAATTACCGGCTGACCTTTGATATTCTGCAAGACTGTAATTTTGATTCCTTCTGCAAGTCCTATACCAATCAGCCTTGATAAAAGATGATGATTTCCGGATATAGAAGTTACCCTGACGTTGTATCCGGCTTTTGCTTCTGATAATTTCATTTTCATTTTCCTCCCAAATAACTAGTTTGACAAAGCTAACCACTACAGTGTATAATAACACGCCGAAACAATCTATATCATATTCAGCAAAAAAGGTTCATCTGACATTAAGTATATATGGATTGGGCATATAGAAAAAATGTCCTGCTGCGTTTTGGATTTATCGTATTGTGAGGTATCGTCAGAAAGAAAGGGGTACTTATGAAAAAAGACATTTCAGACTTTAACAGATATACAAATGTGGATATACAGAGTCTAAAAGAACCATTTACAATTAATCAGGATATGTCAGAGGGGTATATTAACCAGACAATTTATCCGGTGCTGCCTGGAATCTTTCTTGTTTTAAATGATGTACATACGTCAGTTGTACCAGCTGCAAATGGTGAATTTTACAATGGCTCAAAATTTTTACTGAATTACTGCCTGGATGGCAGATGTGAATTTCATTTATCAGATGTTACATACAGCTATGTTAAGAAAAATATGTCAAGCATAGGTACAGAAATGGTTTCAGATTTTTTTTACTATCCGTCTGCTTATTATCTTGGCTATGAAATTTATGCTTATCCGACATGTTTTACAGAAGAAACATATCGTATTTTAAATTTGTTTTCAATTGATGTTGATTTCCTTATAAACCATTATAAGAGTGCAGGTACCTACTTTACACCCAAAGCACTGACGGATATCTGGAATGAATTGTATCAGATAAGAAATCAGTGTGATGCGGGGCATATCCGGCTTATGACACTCGGAGTTCTTTCATATCTTTGTGAATATAGGAATCTTCCGGCATACCGGAATCTGTATTTAACAAAAACGCAGTCAAATATTGCAAAACGTGCAAAGGAAATATTTACAGAAGATTTAAGCAGACACATTTCAATAAAAGCTGTCGCGGCATCACTGGGTGTTGGTGAAACAAGTCTTAAGAATTATTTTCAATCAGTCTACGGGATGAATATTTCAACATTTTTAAATGATGCAAGAATGAGGCTTGCGGCCAGATTACTAACAGATTCAGATATGAGCATTTCAGACATTGCCAAAAGCTGTGGTTATGTAAATCAGGGAAGGTTTGCCAAAATTTTTTATGGGTATAGTCATATGAAACCGCTGGAATACAGAAGAAACGGCAGGATAAAAGAAAAGTAGCAGTTAAATCCTGATAATTATAATTAAAGTATGGAGTGAAAAGTATCAGTATAGATACATTTCACTCCATTTTATTTATTATCGGATATGTATTCCGGCTTTCTCGTATTGCAAAATGGTTGATTCAGGTATATGGTTGTCCATAATAACAGATGAGATGTCATCAGACAGTGATGTTAAACGTAAAATGTTTGCACCAGATTATAAAGATGATGTTTCTTTTAATCTGGTAGGTGAAGGCCACTACGTATCTACAGCTTTTATGCGTGGAGGTGTAGCATGAAAGATGTAGTTCTTCAGACAAAAGACCTGAGTGTTAATTTCAGAAAAAAGTCTAATATATTCAGCAAGGGAAAAGAAGGGATGATATGTGCCGTCAATCATGTGAATTTAACGATTGGAAGAAATGAGATACATGGTCTTGTTGGGGAATCCGGTTCTGGTAAAAGTACTTTGGGAAGAAGCATAGTTGGATTGTCACCAGTATCTTCAGGAGAAATTTTATTTCACTCAAAGAATGGTGAAGTTATTAATCTGGCTCATAATAAAAAAAATGACCTTGGAATTCAGATGGTTTTTCAGGATTCTAACAGCTCATTGAATCCCAATATGAAGATAAAGACAATTCTGTCAGAGCCTATGCTTATTAATCATATTTATGATAAAAATAACATTAATAACAGACTACTTGAACTAATGGATATGGTATGTCTTGCACCAGAGTATCTGGAAAGATACCCGCATCAGTTGTCGGGTGGACAAAGACAGCGAGTATCAATTGCCAGAGCTATGGCCACAAATCCTGAATTAATAATTGCTGATGAACCTACCTCGGCGTTAGATGTTTCGATTCAGGTGCAGATTTTAAATCTGCTGCTTGATATTAGAAAGAATAATGGCGTATCAATGCTGTTTATATCTCATAATCTGTCTGTCGTACGTCATATTTCGGATTACGTATCTGTTATGTGTAAGGGACAGATTGTAGAAGATGGAAAAACTATTAACTTGTTTAATAATCCGGGTCATGAGTATACTAAAAAATTATGGGCTGCGATTCCGCAGTTCAGACAAAAACAGAAGGTGTGATAAATGAAAATAGATTTAATAAAGATATCAGAGGATAACGTAAATAAAACTGCTGTACTGCAAATACTTATAAAAGGTACTTGTAAAGATAGCGAGGATGCAATTGTATGTGTACAGCCGCCAAAGTATTCTGATCCGTTTACTTATACGGAAATTTGTGTTAAAGATTTAAAAAATGACGAGGTACAGACAATAAATCTGGAATATAAGTTTTTGTACGGGGGAAGATATGTTTTTTATGCCTTAGAGAAAAATAATAAACTTAATACGCTCAAAAGTATTGTTATTAATTTAAAAGGTGCAGGAGTATATTCAGGTAATACGCATAGTCATTCTGATTACAGTGATGGAAAAAGTACATTGCAGGAAAACCGCGAAGCGATGATGAAATGTGGACATAGCTTTATTTATGCAACAGACCATAATACTACGTTGCATTATGATGAACTTTATAAATATGAAAAAAACGGACATGAAGAAAACTTTTTACATATTCCGGGGTGGGAGTATACTACAAAGAATGGTCACGCAATTGCATATGGAAGTACCGAAACAGTAGATCCGGCAAATATATCGGAGAGAAATAATGTAAAACTGTGGCAGGGATTTGTTGATACTATGAATGGCAAAAATGCTTTTGTTTATTTTGCCCATCCTTATGAAGCACCACGATATGAATTCGGAGATGATGTTTTATGTAACATAAAAGGTATAACAGGAGTTGAAGCCTGGAATGGATATAACTATCATGCCCTTTCATATCAAAACAGAAAAAATTTTGAAGTGTGGGATGCATTAAACAGAAGAGGAGACAGTCACTATTATGGTAACTGTGTTTCGGATGCCCATACAAAAAAGGGACAAAGCAGCCCATATATTAAAGGGGTTTTAAGTGAATTTAATAAATGCGCTGTTGAAGATATGTTAAAAAACGGAAAGTATATCGGATCAAACGGACCGGAGATTGAGTTTTCTATAGGCAATGCCGGTGTTGGTGAAACATGCAGGATAAAAAGTGGTGAAAATGATAAAAAACAGAAAAAGCTAATGAAGTTAGATGTCTTTGATCCACTGGGAGACATTTTGGAGATAAAAGTATACAGAGGCTTTGTTGATGGTGAATATACAGTTAAACCAAATACAAAAACAATACTTGATTTATATCCTGCAGGTGAATGCGATAAACGTAATTTCACAAAAAATCTTTATCTTGACGTTATGCCGGGTGAATTCTACAGAGTCGAAGTAATTACAGGCACAGGCGTTGTCGCATATATTTCGGATGAAAGTAAAATTGAAAAAGGATTCGCATTTACAAATCCAATATGGATAGAATGATTAAAACTAAATTTTTTGTCCAATCCGCTGCTGGTAATCTTTGTTGGTAATTAGCAGCTTTGAAAGGTAAAAATAATTCGCACTAATAGTACTAAAATTTAAGCTGATTTCTTTGCGATAAGGTAAAATA
>CAKRGM010000045.1 GCA_934330725.1 uncultured Lachnospiraceae bacterium
AGAAAGAAAGACCTTGAGTTCATTATAAACTCTTGGTCTTTCTTTTTTTCGGGACTATTCTTTTTTCACAGCCCCTTCTTATTTTTTGTTACCATTGCTGATTTCAAAAGATTCTTTTTTACTTCCAGTCTGAAAGCCGTCCGGTACAATGGCTGTCAAACTTGCTATTTGCTGTTTCCTTAATATGCGTCTTTTCTTCCAACAAGAACAAACGCTGTCTTAACAAGTATTTTAAGATCCATTCCAAGTGACCAGTTGTCAATATACCTTAAATCCATTTCAACAACTTTATCAAAATCTGTTATACTGCTTCTTCCACTTACCTGCCACATTCCTGTTATACCCGGTTTGATACTTATTCTTCGCCACTCGCTCTTCTTATATTTAGCTACTTCATCTACAGTTGGTGGTCTTGTGCCGACAAGACTCATATCGCCCTTTAATACATTAAAGAGCTGTGGAAGTTCGTCAATGCTTGTCTTCCTTATGAATTTCCCGACTCTTGTTACTCTTGGATCATTTTTTATTTTAAACATCATGCCACTGGAAACTTCATTCTGATCCATAAGCTCTTTTTTACGTTCCTCTGCATCAGTATACATGCTTCTGAACTTATATATACTAAAATTACGTCCATTCTGACCAACTCTCGTCTGCTTAAATATCACCGGCCCTTTGGAGTCAAGTTTAACTGCCAGCATTGTAATAAGCATTATCGGAGAAGATATTACTATGGCTGCAGCACTGATAACAATATCTGAAATTCTTTTTACCATACGCTCATAATTATTTAGAGTTATTGTATGATATGTAATTACAGGATATGTACCAATTGAACTTACATAACTGTTTGACCTTCTCATTACATACGAATCAATGATAACACGTACCGTAACTCCCATCTCCAGACATGTATCAATATAATCCTGAATATCTGATATTTTATCATCACGCTGCTGTAAAAAATATATCTGGTCAACCTCATGGTTACGTATTACATTTTCAATATCGTCAGTATACCCCAGAACATTAAACATACCTTCTGAATCCTGACCAGGTTTTAATATGTATCCTATTTCATCAAGTTTTATACTTGTCTTATTTAAAAAGTAATTAAATTTCTGATAGTCAGCAAACATACCTACAAATGCAGTTCTTGGCGCCTGGCTGTTCTGCCTTATATGCTGTACAAAACGGCTGAGTATCATATTTATCAGTAACATCACATATGATACTATCAGATACCCTATAAAAAATTTTCTCAAATCATTATGTGAGTCGAATACATAAAGAAGCAATTCAGTAGACACTGCTGCTATAAACCATGATTTCGTAATAATTTTATAAAATCTGTCAATATAAAAGAATAATGTAACATTATATATTCTTGCCTCTTTATTAGACAGAATATATATGACTATAAATACAAAGACAACCGGAACCGTCTTATACATTATATCTTTTGAAACATGTCTTGAAAAAAGCAAATATTCTATGGTATATGCCAATATAAGCATAAATATATCAAGGCACATCTGGGCTGTATTTGTGTTAGCACCACTGTTTTTTTTATTCATGGTCCCCTTCCTTTCTACATGTAAGTATTTCTACATGTACTTACCATGTTTATTGTATATAACCTGTATCGATTTTATCATTTCACTCAAAAATCTTCAGAAAATTCAATACAATATCTTCAATTTTACCGCCACGAACAACATATGGCTCAAATTTAAAAGTTTTGCATTTATCAATATAAGTAGAAAGCTTCTGCAAATCTTTACAATATATCACACATTTTTTACTTGCAAACGCCTCCGCAATTTCCGTCTGGTGATCATCAACATGTTCATGAAAATGTGCAAGACGAGGCACTACTATAACAGGTTTTTTTGCATTAATTCCGGTCATTATTGACCCCACTCCTGCATGTGTAATCAATACTGTGCAATTGCTGACATGTTCATTAAACTCTGCCGCATCTAAAAAATCCTTGTATTCACAATTCACAGGTTTAAATGTAGAACTTCCCGTCTGTATGAATACATCCTCTTTAAGCATTGGAGCAATCTTATCAACTGCTTCAACAAGCCTGTTCATTTGAAACTTCTGTGTACCCAACGTAACAAAAATCAAAATATTCCTCCTCCTAACACTGCTTTAGGATAAAGTTCAAGCATATCTTCCCATTGCACAATAAACAGATCAGCAAAATTATAAAGCAGCCTTCCCGTCAGTGATGGTCTGTGTACTCTTGCAAAAGACTCGATATATACAACTTTTATTCCAAGAATTTTACCAATAACGCAAAACGGGTACACTATTAATGCCCCCGTAGTTATGATAAAATCTGGTTTTTCCTTTTTTAATATAAATAATGCCCTGAAAAACAATAAAAAGAACTTCGGAATAAATAATATCTCCCGGCGGTTCATCTGTGGAATATAGTATTTCTTCCTTCCAAAATTACTCAGCTTAAAATCACTTTTTTCTGTTATAAGAATATTATCGTACTTTTTCTCCGTTTTCTTTAAGCGTGATATTTCCTCTAAATGTCCTCCCGAAGATGCAATGAACGCAATTTTTAAATTCCCTAGCGCCATATTTTTTCCTCTTTTCTTTTCTTTATAAATAATTAAGTAATTGCAAAACGGTTATATTTTATAAAAATTTTTCCATCAAATATAAAAAATATATAAACTGATTATATCATCTGTGCAATTACAAAACAATAACATCTTGATAATTATAAATATACATGTCAGAAATCCTTCTGATCTCGCTTTCATTTTTTTCAGATGCTTTATCATATACTGCTATTGTATAGTAGCCACCATTTTTAGCGCCCTTTACGCCATCAAGTATATCCTCAAATACAACACAATCCTGTGGCATACATCCACATTTCATTGCTGCCATATCATAAATATCAGGATATCCTTTTCCTCTTTTCACCTCAGTAGTATGCGTAAATACATCAAAGCAGTCATAAATGCCATTACGCTTAAGGCATTTTTCATATAATTTATGATCAGAGGCAGTCGCCAATGCAAGCTTAATGTTATTTTTCTTTATCAGCTTTAAAAATTCTGCCGCACCTTTTTTTAATTCAATATTACAGGTGTATTCATGTATTGCAAGATCAAACCACTCTTTTTTTATTTCATCTATACTTTCATATAGTCCAAAACGTTTTTTTGTATAAACTGCTCCCGTATCAAAGTTATGTTTTTTTATTTCATCTGTAAAATCAGCAGGAACACTTATACCTCTTCTACTTAAAAATTCTTCATCAATTTTATGCCATACACCTGTCGAATTAATCAGCGTTCCATCCAGATCAAATATTGCACACTTAATTGATGACGGTATCTGTGCCGTATTCATAATAATATTATTTGATTCCATACTCATCCCTGATTTCATCAAGTTCTTTAATCCATACTGCACTTGACGCATCACTTGGCATTCTTAAATCACCTCGTGGCGATATTGCTACTGAACCGACCTTCGGTCCATCCGGCAGACACGACCTTTTAAACTGCTGTGCAAAAAATCTCCATACGAAAGTCCTGAGCCATTTATAGATTACTTCTTTATCATATTCATCACAAAATGTTTTTAATGCAATCCTGAATAATTTCTTTGGAGACATTCCGAACCTTAAAATATGGTACATAAAGAAGTCATGTAATTCATACGGTCCGACAAGGTCCTCTGTTTTCTGCGCAATTGTTCCATCCTCCTGCGGCGGCAAAAGTTCAGGACTTACAGGTGTATCAAGTATATCCATAAGAATATCCGCAAGTTCTTTACTATTGCACGTATACGCATAGTAATTAACCAGATGTCTTACAAGCGTCTTTGGAACAGATACATTCACCCCGTACATAGACATATGATCCCCATTATATGTTGCCCATCCAAGAGCCAATTCTGACATATCGCCCGTTCCTATTACCATTCCACTGGTCTGGTTTGCAATATCCATCAGTATCTGGGTTCTTTCCCTTGCCTGTCCATTTTCATATGTTATATCATGTATCATCGGATCATGACATATATCCTTAAAATGCTGATTAACTGCATCCTTAATATTAATCTCCCTAAGCGTGGCATTTAATTTTTTAGTAAGTTCAACTGCATTATTATATGTTCTGTCTGTCGTACCAAAACATGGCATTGTAACACATGTGATTTTTTTTCTGTCAATATTAAGCATATCAAAAGCACGAACCGTAACCAAAAGAGCAAGTGTTGAATCAAGTCCTCCTGATATTCCAATTACAGCACTCTTACAATTGGTATGCTCAAGACGTTTTTTTAATCCATATGTCTGTATATTTAAAATCTCCTCGCATCTGTCGTCCCTCTCATTTTTCTGCAGTGGAACGAACGGAGTTTTATCATAATTTCTTATTAAATCCAGTTTTTGTATTTTTGTCTCAAACAATACTGTTCTATATGTTTCATCTGATGTAATATTTTCATATGTAGACATTCTTCGTCTTTCAAATGAGATTCTTTCAAGATCAATATCCACATATATAGATTCATTTTTGAATAGCTGTGCAGCTTTTAATACAGTTCCATTTTCAGCAATAATATTATGTCCGCCAAATACTATATCCTGTGTTGATTCTCCTTCACCCGAACTTGAATAAATATATGCACATACCAGTCTCGCTGATTGTCCTTTTACAAGTTCATATCTGTATTTATCTTTTCCTATTGTTTCATTACTTGCTGATGTATTAACTATAACTGTTGCACCATTAAGTGCATGTTTTATACTTGGCGGAGCTGGTGTCCATAAATCTTCACATACTTCTGCAGCAACCACAAAGCACTTCATATTACTGCATTTAAATAATATATTCATTCCAAATGGAACTGTTTCGCCATTAATTACAACATCAACTGTTTTTTCAAACCCTGGAGTAAATTGTCTGCGTTCATAAAACTCACCATAATTTGGTAAGTATTTTTTAGGAACAAGTCCAAGTATCTTGCCGTCTATCAATGCTGCTGCAACATTATACAGCTTATTATTATATTCATATGGCAATCCCACAAATGTAAGCATTCCCGGACACTCAGAGGAATATCTGACAATCTCATTCAGTCCATCAAGTGCTGCATCTAAAAGTGCCTGCTGAAGAAAAAGATCATTGCATGTATAACCTGTTATACACATTTCAGGAAATACTGTAAGCTTTGACTTATTTTCATAAGCATCACTCATTAATTTCTTTATCTGCTGTATATTATAAGAACAATCTGCAACCTTAATTTTAGGAGTAACCGCCGAAACCCTCAAATATCCATTATTCATTATCTCACCAATCCTTATACAAAAATTCTGATACGATTATATCATACAAAAATTGTATTATCCATTACCATTTTTTCTTAACTTTAATACTTTTTTGTTTATATCTGAATTTTCCAGTATATTGATTCACAAATAACCTGAACTAAAACCACAGGATATTTTTTAACCAGTCATTCAGAAATTTATTCACAGTGAACTACACTGTAGCCTTACAAGATAAAAAAGTGCCAAAATGGCACTTTTTTATCTTGTTAAATTATTTTCTGTGGCTGTTGTTGCTCCTGTTACAGCTTCTTTAGCCTCGGTTGCAGCATCTGTCACAATTTTTTCAATTTCAGTTGCGGCATCTGTTATTACAGGTTCTAAAACGCCCTCATTTCCTGAAGTATTCTCAATTCTGTCATCATAATGACCTGACTGCGAATCTGTACCATTTTCTGCTCCTGCTGTGCTTTGTAAATCAGCACTGCTCCCATTGTTGTTTTTATCTTTATTACCACATCCGGTAAATAAACAGAAGCATAAAACCAACAAACATGCTACAACAATGCATTTAACTTTTTTCATAAATATATCCTCCATATTTCTTATCTTATATCATTCTATTATTTTGGACATATTTATAAATTATATTCAAAATTATATTTGAAATTAAATTTTAATTTGAAACTATATTCAAAAATCAAAAATAAATTCAGGATTAAAACTTCTTAAATGCAGCGGTTTCATTTATAAGATCTGAAACAGCTCCCTGGCTTTCACCCATCTGTTTATTTATATTATTCATTTCTTCTACCAGTGATGATGTATTCATAGCCGAACTTGTTACAGCATTTGCACTCTCTTCAATTGCTTTTGATATTCCATCAATAGCTTCGACCATATTATCCATAACCTTCTTAAGTTCTTCTGTTTTAGCAGAAAAATCATTCATGTTCTCACTAATATAGCCTGCATCTTCATTATACTTAACACCAGACTTAACAAATCCATCATAATCCGGAAGGATTGTCTCATCTATAAACTTAATAATTGCATTTGAATTATCTACAAGTGAGTTAACAGCTTTAACTACAAGTTCGTTAATAGCCTGAATATTATTGGCTGTGTCACGGCTTGAATCAGCAAGTTCACGTATCTCATCAGCAACAACCGCAAAACCTTTTCCTGCTTCACCGGCTCTTGCTGCCTCAATTGATGCATTTAACGCAAGCAGATTTGTCTGGCTTGAAATACTGAGAATATCTTCAGTAAGCTCGTTTACCTTAGAAACACTCTTGCTTTCCTTAATTGCCTCTTTTAATGTAGTAACAATATTTCCTATCATTTTATTAGTCTGCTGCTTATTTTCTTCAGCATTCTTTGATAACAGATCAGCTCTCTGTTTCATATCCTTTGAGTAATTGTTAATCTGTTCTGTCTTACTGGCAATATCAGTTACAGCACCACCAATTGAATCTGCATTTTCACTTACATTCATTACTGTTGCAGCAATCTCTTCCATAGTTGCTGATAATTCTTCCATGGCTGATGATACGTCCTGTGCATTGTCATTTGATGATACGACATTTTTATCAACATTATTAATTACAAGCTTAAGCTTATCTGTTTCGTCTACAATCTTACTTAATATTGCCTGAAGCTTATCCATGAATTCATTAACGCCGTTAGCAAGATGTCCAATCTCATCATTAGACTTGCTTTCTATTCTCATTGTCAGATCGCCTCTGCCCTCTTCAATCAATCCAACAATTTCATCAAGTGTCTTCTTTGCTGAAACAATAGGTTTTACAAGCATATTTCTTGCAATTATATATGATACTACTAATAATACTATACTTGCTACAAAACATGCAATTCCTAAAGTTAACGCTAAATCATACGCTTTTTTCATATCCTGTACTGCAACCTGCGAATCTTCCTTCTGATGTTCGACCATATCACTCAGGTTGTTTTCCAAAGTCATACTTATAGAAAGCATATCACTTCCGGCAAGAGAGGCAGCGCTGTCTTCATCTCCAGCCTTAACGCTGTCTTCAATTTTTTTATACTGCTTTAAAAACTTACTATAGTTTGTCTGAAAATCATTCATCATGGTTACTGCCTCATCATCTCCGGCGATATTACCATTAAATGCTTCAATATCAGATTTTACCTCATTATCTATTGTTGTTGTAAGATTCTCTATTGTCTGTCTTACAGATTCATTTGTCGAAACTATGTAACTGTATGACATTCTTATCATCTTTTGTGTATTATTTGATAATACACCAACCTGTTTAATATTCTCCAGATACTGCTGTGAAATAACCTTTCCTTTCTTCTCAATGCTGTTTGCACTAAATATTGCAATACCGCTTGATACTATAGCAACAATTGCAAGCATTAAGACTGGAGTAAATACTTTCGTCTTTACTGTCTTCATAATTATGTCCCCCTCATATTTAAATATTTAGTTTTAAGTATAAAAATTTCTCTTTTACCTATATACAATATAATAGTAAATTATTATATTTTTTTCAACAAAAAGTTAAAAAAAAAGAGCAGAAGATTTAATATTTCTTCCGCTCTTTTTATAAAAGTATGTTTTTACTACTATATTCAGTATAAATATTTATTCTTAAAAACATCACTCATACATTAGCAAAAACACCAGGTAAAACCTTATACAGGATATGATTTACTTTCTGTATCTGCTTCCTTTGCATCAACCTTTGTCTGCTGAGCTTCTCTGTACTTAAAGAACTCTGTAGCAACTGCAGGGAACAATGCATATGAAAGAATATCCTCATCCTGCTGCTTATACTGCTGAACAACAGGGTCATTTTTAAACTTCTCAAGCTGTGGCTCAATTAAGTCAGCCGGACGGCATGTAATTGGTTTCTGATCTCCAATTGCCTTCTTCTGAACTTCCTTATTAAATGGTTTAATTGTCTGACCAAATTCACCAAGAAGAACTTTCTTTGATTCTTTTGTAATCATCTTATAACGTTCACCCTGTAATACGTTAAGTACAGCCTGTGTACCAACAATCTGTGATGAAGGTGTAACAAGTGGTGGTTCACCAAAGTCTTTACGAACTCTAGGGATTTCTTCAAGCACTGCCTGATACTTATCTTCTGCTCCAGCCTGCTTAAGCTGTGATACAAGGTTTGAAAGCATACCACCAGGTACCTGGTAAAGAAGAGTCTTAATATTAACACCAAGAACTTTTGTATTCATAAGTCCGCTCTTTAATGCTTCTTCTCTCATTGGCTGGAAATATTCAGCAATTTCTGCAAGAAGGTTCTGATCAAGACCTGTATCATATGGTGTACCCTTAAATGTTTCAACCATAACTTCAGTAGCTGGCTGGCTTGTACCCATTGAGAATGGTGACATTGCTGTATCAATTATATCTGCACCAGCTTCGACAGCCTTTAAGTATGTCATTGAAGCAACACCAGATGTGTAATGAGTATGCATCTGAATTGGTAATGATGAACCATCTTTTAATGCCTGTACAAGTTCTGTAGCCTTGTATGGAAGTAAAAGTCCTGCCATATCCTTGATACAGATTGAATCAGCACCCATATCTTCTATTCTCTTTGCTGTTTCTTTCCAGTAATCAAGTGTATATGAATCACCTAATGTATATGCAAGTGCAATCTGTGCATGTCCTTTTTCTTTCTTTGCAGCCTTAACTGCAGTTTCAAGGTTTCTTAAGTCGTTAAAGCAGTCAAAAATACGAATGATATCAATACCATTTGCTATAGACTTCTGAACAAAATATTCAACTACATCATCAGCATAATGATTGTATCCTAAAATATTCTGACCTCTGAATAACATCTGTAACTTTGTATTTTTAAATCCATCTCTTAACTTACGAAGTCTTTCCCATGGATCTTCTTTTAAGAATCTAAGTGATGCATCAAATGTAGCACCGCCCCAGCATTCTACTGAATGATAACCAACTTTATCCATCTTATCAACGATAGGAAGCATCTGTTCTGTTGTCATTCTTGTAGCAATAAGAGACTGATGAGCATCACGTAATACTGTTTCAGTTATTTTTAATGGTTTTTTAACCTGTTCTGCCATCTAATTATCCTCCATAAAAATTTGTAATTTACATAACACCAAACATCGCCATAAATGTTCCGGCTGCAACAGCTGTACCAATTACACCGGCAACATTAGGACCCATGGCATGCATAAGCAGGAAGTTCGACGGATCTTCCTGGGCACCAACCTTCTGTGATACTCTGGCCGCCATAGGAACTGCTGATACACCAGCCGAGCCAATAAGTGGATTAACCTTGCCATGTGTAACCTTACACATAATCTTACCAAATACAACACCTGCTGCTGTACCAAATGCAAATGCAACAAGACCAAGTGCAACAATCTTTAATGTATCAAGATTAAGAAATGCTTCAGCGCTTGTTGTAGCACCAACTGATGTACCAAGGATTATAACTACTATGTACATAAGAGCATTTGATGCTGTTTCAGTAAGCTGTTTAACAACTCCACATTCTTTGAATAAGTTACCAAGCATAAGCATACCAACAAGTGGTGCTGTTGTAGGAAGAATCATAACAACAACTAAAGTAACAATTACAGGGAAAAGAATTCTTTCAAGCTTTGAAACAGGCCTTAACTGTTCCATCTTAACCTTTCTTTCCTTTTCTGTAGTTAAAAGTTTCATAATTGGTGGCTGGATAATAGGAACCAGTGACATATATGAATATGCTGCCACAGCAATTGGTCCTAAATATTTTGTCTGTCCTAACTTACCTGCAAGGAAAATCGATGTAGGACCATCTGCACCACCGATAATTGAAATTGCTGCTGCTGCCTTATCTGGGAATCCCATAAGGATTGCTATGATATAAGCTGCAAAAATACCAAACTGTGCCGCTGCACCAAGCAGGAAGCTTTTTGGATTTGCAATCAGTGGTCCAAAGTCTGTCATCGCACCTACACCAAGGAAGATAAGTGATGGCAGGATACTCCATTCATCAAGTAAGTAAAAATAATGCAGTAAACCTCCAACGCCATTGGTTGAATCTTCAATCGAAAGCATAATGTCCGGATAAAGATTTACAAGAAGCATACCAAATGAAATTGGTACTAAAAGCAGAGGTTCATATTCTTTTTTAATTGCAAGATACAAGAAAACCAATGCAACGACTACCATTAAATAATTGCCCCATGAAAGGCCAAAAAATGCAGTCTGCTGAACGAGGTTTCCTAATGTTTCTATAATATAACTCATTGCGTAACCTCCAGTTTAATGATTCTAATTAAAGAATTAGTTTAATGTTACTAATACTTTTCCTGTCTCTACTGAATCACCAACTGAACACTCAACTGTAGCTACAGTTCCATCCTGTGGTGCACAGATTTCATTTTCCATCTTCATAGCTTCAAGAACAACGAGTACATCGCCCTTCTTAACTGCCGCGCCTGCTGTAGCAGGTGTCTTTAAAATCTTACCCTGCATAGGTGCTGCTACCTTTACTGCTCCCTGTGCTCCGGCACTTGCAGCTGCTTTAGGTGCTGCCTTTGGTGCTGCTTTAGGTGCAGCTGCCACTGGTGCTGCAGTACTTCCTGTTCCTTCTTCTACTGTTACATCATATACATTACCGTTAACAGTGATTGTATAATTTTTCATATGATCTAATCCTCCATTTCCACCGCGAAGGCGGCTCTATTATCAATAAATTCTTTTTTATGCATTTTTCCAGTTCTTAGCCCTGCCAACCTTCTTAATTGAACGTACAACAAGACCATTCGAAGAAGTACCTTCTGAAGCAGCTATAGCAGCTGTAATTACGGCAACAAGCTCATAATCATCAGCTTCACTCTCTTCATTAGAAACTATCTGTTCAATTGCATTATCAATACCCTGCTTCTGTGTAGATGCTGCTGAAGCTTCCGGCTTCTTTGCTCCAATTTTATTAACATATTTAAGCAGTGAAATTATGAATGAAATAAAAATAAGTACTATAAATACAGTTCCCATTCCAAGAAGAGTATTCATGCCTGCCTTTGACATTCTTTCTGCTGTTGTATATACAGGGTTTATAGCACCACTTACGAATGTAAATTCTGAATTTTCATAATTAATTATTAATTCAAAATCACAGTCTCTTTTTTCATAAGTTGTATTAACTTTAACTGTACACAGCTTTCCTGAATCATCATTTTCTTCTATGTCAATGTTGTTAATACTCTCAAGCTTTCCTAAATCTTCTCTTGATTTTATCCAGCTGTTATAAAATTCAATTGTCTTTGCATTAAGGAATAATGTGTCAACAAGGTACTGTTTATTGTTTTTACGGCTGAGTGTTATTCCCTCAGTGGCATCGTTTCTGATGTTATCATCCGAAGTACTGTCAAGATATGTTATCATATCCTGCGCCCAAGCCTTCATATTAGAATCAGTCTGTGAAATGACCCATTTTTTCTGATTGAGCTTTGTATCATTATATGACACTGAGTCTGTACAGGCTGTCATCGAAAATACACATGTTAACATGCAAAGCAACAATAAGAACTTCTTAAATTTAGTTTTCTTCATATTGCCTCACCTCATCATTAGACCGTTCCATGTTTTTTAACTGGACGATCCTCTCTCTTAGAAAATAACATTTCAAATGCTGCAGCTACATACTGTCTTGTCTCTTCGGGATTGATGATTGTATCAACATATCCTCTTGCAGCCGCTGATTCAACACCTGACTGTAATGCAGCATATTCAGCTGCTTTCTCAGCTATCTTTGCATTGACATCTTCTGCTGAGGCAATTTCATCTGCATAAATTATCTTAACCGCCTGCTCTGCAGCCATTGTTCCAATGCTGGCTGTTGGCCATGCATATGTAAGATCAGCACCTACTGACTTTGAATTCATTGCAACGTAAGCACTTCCATACGCCTCGCCTGTGATAACATTTACCTTTGGTACAGTTGCATTTGCAAATGCATATGTAAGCTTTGCTACAGCCTTTGCAATTGTTCTTTCAGAATGCACTGTTGCCTTAAATCCCTTTACATTGGTAAGTGTAAGTACCGGAATTTCAAATGAATCACAGAAATTAACAAAATCAGCTGCTTTGTATGCGCCTGCTGTTGTAAGTACAGGTTCAAACTTTTCAGCTTCTTTTCCCTCTTCATCAAAAACTGCTGTTCTGTTTGCAACAACACCAACAGTTGAACCACCAAGCTTTATAAATCCTGTCACCATTTCTTTTGCATACTGTGACTTAACTTCTACAAATAATCCATCATCTGCAATATCTTCTGCTGCTAATGCTGCATCTGCAATTTCAGCTGTGATATCTGTAGTTGCTCTGTTTAAATCATCCTGTGAATCTGTAAAATTACCGTCATCTTCATTATTAGCCGGTAATATAGATACTAACTGTCTGATTCCATTGGCAATTGCTTCTTCATCACCTGCAAAATCAGCTACGCCTGCTTCCATCTGGAATGCAGCAGCTGCTGTATCAAGCTTTGAATCATTATTACCATCAAGTGCATTAGGACTATTAACAAATAACTTTCCTTCTTTTTCTTCAATAAATGTAAAATCTGATAAAGAGGCAAGAATTGCAAGTCCCCCTCCACATTTACCATAGACTGCATTAATCTGTGGAATAACTCCTGAAGCAAGTGTCATCTTGTTATAGATTTCACCAAAGCCATTAAGGGCATCTGTTGCTTCCTGAAGTCTTAATCCTGCACAGTCAATAAGTCCAATGACCGGTGCACCCATCTTTAAAGCCAAATCATAAAGGCCCACAATCTTCTTTGCATGCATTTCACCTATAGATCCATTTAATACTGCTGCATCCTGGCTGTATACATACACAAGATTCTCATTAATTGTTCCATATCCGGTTATAACACCATCAGATGGAGCAGCTTTTTCCTGTATGTTAAAATCAGTTGCTCTTGCCTTGATACCGGCACCAATTTCAACAAAACTGCTGTCATCAAGAATAGCTTCAATTCTTGTTCTTGCTGACGCCTGCGCTATGTTACTCATTCTAGAGACCTCCTATATTTTGTTTAATATATTAAAGCTTTCTAATATTTTATAATACTGACAATAAAAAAACAAGCATTTGTACACATAAAATGCATGTTTTATACATATGAGAGTTACTGTTCACGTATGCTGTTTACCAAAAGTACTTTTAGTTCTTCAATCACGTGTTTCAAAAACAATAAGTATTCCTTTTTTTATAATAACCAAAGCTGTGTCATCTGTTATTTCATTGCTCTGGCACACGCTTGCGCCCTGCTTTAATAAAAAATCTTTTGCAGGATATTTTACTCCTTTTAAAGTAATTACAGCCTCCTGTGACATTGCTGCAAATGAAAGGAATCCGCCATATTGTTCTTTTCTTTGTATTTCAAATGATTTATCCTTTAGATAAATTTTATTATGCGGATCATATATTGCACATTCTATGCCTTTATCCATGGCATTTTTCATACAGAATATATTATTTATGGCATGATCATACCGGCTTCCCGTAGCACCAATTATGCTTATCCGTACAGGAGCTGCTTCAACAGCCCTATTTATCGCAAGTTCTGTATCCGTATAATCCTTTTCTGTCGGATAAGTTATAATCTTTCTTCTTCCTCTGTATTTTTCAAGTACTGCCTTATCCACTGAATCATAATCACCGAGAATACAATCAACATCTGTCCCAAGTGCATCGGCATGCACAAGTCCGCTGTCTGCGGCTATAACATAATCAAACTTTTTATTTTCAAGCCACTCAGACGCCCAGTTATAATCAACGCTGCCGCCGGTAATTATCAGAATATCCTTCATCCATGCCCTCCTTTTTCCAGTATAACTTCCTGTGCATTTTACTATCCATACGTTAAATTGCACAGGATAGCAGTCTGCCACCCTGTGCTAAATTCTTTTTAATATATCAGATTATATATCACCAATATATCTTATTTTTTATTTTACCTGCCTGTAAGATATTCATCAATACCCTTGGCAGCAGCTTTACCTGCTCCCATTGCAAGAATAACTGTAGCAGCACCTGTAACTGCATCGCCGCCGGCATATACGCCTTCTTTTGTTGTCTTTCCTGTTTCTTCTTCTGCAATAATACACTGTCTCTTATTTACATCAAGTCCCTTTGTTGTTGAATGAATAAGAGGATTTGGTGATGTTCCAAGTGACATAATTACAGCGTCAAGATCCATTTCAAATTCAGAGCCCGGTATTTCAACAGGTCTTCTTCTGCCTGAAGCATCAGGTTCACCAAGTTCCATCTTCACGCATTTAATACCTTTTACCCAGCCGTTTTCATCTGTAACAATCTCTGTAGGATTAGTAAGAAGATCAAAAATAATTCCCTCTTCCTTTGCATGATGCACTTCTTCTGCTCTTGCAGGAAGTTCTTCCTCACTTCTTCTGTAAACGATATGTACTTCTGCACCAAGTCTTAATGCCGTTCTTGCTGCATCCATTGCAACGTTACCACCTCCAACAACAGCAACTTTAGTAAATCTCTTAATAGGAGTATCATAATTATCATCAAAAGCCTTCATAAGGTTGCTTCTTGTAAGGTATTCATTTGCTGAAAATACACCATTTGCATTTTCACCCTTTATTCCCATGAATCTCGGAAGGCCGGCACCCGAACCTACGAATACTGCATCAAAGCCTTCTTCATCAATAAGCTGGTCAATTGTCATTGATTTACCAATTACTACATTTGTTTCAATTTTAACGCCAAGGCTCTTTACATTTTCAATTTCATTTGCAACAACTGTCTGCTTTGGAAGTCGAAATTCCGGAATACCATATACCAATACTCCGCCTGCTTCATGAAGAGCTTCAAATATTGTTACATCATATCCCATTTTAGCAAGGTCTCCGGCACATGTAAGTCCTGAAGGACCAGAACCAATGACAGCAACTTTCTTGCCCTTTTTCTCTGTTGGTTTTTCCGGTTTGATATTGTTTTCTCTTGCCCAGTCAGCAACAAATCTTTCAAGCTTACCAATTGAAATTGGCTCTCCTTTGATTCCACGGATACATTTTCCTTCACACTGGCTCTCCTGTGGACAAACACGTCCGCAGACAGCAGGAAGTGCTGAGGACTGGCTTATTATCTTATATGCCTCTTCTATATTGCCTTCCTTAACCTGGTGAATGAATCCCGGGATGTTAATTGATACAGGACATCCCTTCATGCACTGTGCATTTTTACAATTAATACATCTTGAAGCTTCATTAGTTGCTTCATCCTGATTATATCCAAGACAGACTTCTTTAAAATTCTTATTTCTTACATCAGGTGCCTGTTCTCTTACTGGCACTTTTTTCATTACATCCATTACTAATCCTCCTAATATGCATTAAACAATGGCAAATTCATGTTATTTAGTTGCAATTGCCACATCCGCCATGATGTGTATCGCCTTCCTGAAGCTTAAGCATTGCTCTTCCCTCTTCAGTTTTATACATCTGCTGACGCTTCATAGCCTGATCGAAATCAACTTTATGTCCGTCAAATTCAGGGCCATCAACACATGCAAATTTAACCTCATCACCTACCTGTAAACGACAGGCGCCACACATTCCGGTACCATCTACCATAATAGGATTCATACTTACAACTGTAGGAATATTAAGCTCCTTTGTAAGAAGACAGACAAATTTCATCATTATCAATGGTCCTATTGCTACACAAAGGTCATATTTTTTACCCTGATTTGTTACCAGGTCTTTAATAACATCTGTTCCCATACCTTTTCTGACATAACTGCCATCATCTGTTGTTATGTACAAGTTACCTGCGACAGCCTTCATCTGTTCTTCAAGGATAATAAGATCTTTTGTCTTTGCTCCGACAATAACATCAACATCAACTCCATTTTCATGAAGCCATTTCACCTGAGGGTAAACCGGAGCTGTACCAACACCACCGGCAACAAAAAGAATTTTCTTTTTCTTCAATTCTTCAATATCCTCATGAATAAGTTCTGATGCACATCCTAAAGGTCCAACAAAATCCTGAAATGCATCTCCTGCTTTTAAATGTGACATTTTTTCTGTTGATGCGCCAACAATCTGGAATACAATTGTAATCGTTCCATTTTCTCTGTCATAGTCACATATTGTAAGTGGAATTCTTTCCCCTTTCTCGTCAATTTTGGCGATAATAAACTGCCCCGGATGGCAATGTCTTGCTACTCTTGGTGCTTCAACATCCATCAGGAAAATTTTTTCTGCTAATTTCTCAGCTTTCTGAATTTTGTACATTTTCGTACCCCTTTCAAAATATTATATTAAAATGCGTTAACATATAAAGCATCATCTCATCTGGCTTAATATTCACTACAGGTAAAACTGCCCGCATTTTCAACAACTTTATAGCACTTCTTATCTTTCAGACCTACACCAAAATAACCTTGTGTTTTAACATCCTGGCCTTCCTTGACATCATATCTTATATAATACATTTCTATATCGCTTACTGTTATTTTGGACTGGTAAACAAAAGAAACTGCATTTCCATTATTATCCTGTGTTCCTGATGAATCGATTGCATTTAACTGTGCCATCCTGTTTTTCAATACACACAACGCTTCATCATAACTTAAATCTGCAACTATATCATAATTTTTCTTTATTACTGAACTCTTCTCACCATTTTCACTTATTATTACAACCGAAAGCACTGTATTACCAACCGGAATCTCAACCGGTCCTGCATATCTGTCAGAATTTTCATCAGGGGATGAACCATCAAACGTATAATATGCGGTATCGCCCTCAGATATATTCTCAATTGTAAAAACTGTTCCCTGATTATATTTACCCGATTCCGGATTAATCACAGGTGCATCAGGAACCTTAAAAACAACGTTATAGGTAAGATCCGACTCTTCACTATATATACCTTTTTCATTTTTTACAACAGCCCTTACGCGTGTTGTTCCTTCATCGAGTAATATAGCCTTTGAATACTTTGAACCGTCCGTCTTTGGATCAGTACCATCTGTTGTATACAGTAATATACCATCACCCGGCTGTTCAAAAGTAAGCTTTAGCGCTTTCGAATATGTTCCTGCATCTTCGGACGGCTTCGGTGCATCTGGCATATATCCTTCGAGATATTTAAAACCTTCTTCATTCTTATACTGTTCCAGTATTTCATTCAGCTCATCTGCCTTAGAATTATCATAGTAATACTTTCCAAGCGTCTCCAATGCTTTTTGATTATTTTTGTCTTTTTCCAGCACCTTTTTAACATAATCTACAGCCTTATCATCATTTCCCGTCTTAAAACAGCATGTATACATTTTTTCCATTAAATCAACATTATTTCTGCCATCGGCCATTTCATATGCTTTTTCAAAATACGTTTCTGCATCAGCATAATTACCCTGATTATAATATTCCATTGCCTTATCATAATTATAGCCAAAAGAAGCCTTCTTGTTATTATTCACTACCAGTACAGCTACTACTGCTGCTATTATGATAACTGCAGCAACAACCGATATTATTATTATTTTTTTCTTTTTATTTTTTGCAGCATTATGTTTATTAGTATTATTCTTATCACTATTTTCGTTATCAGGCACAGGAGTTTTTTGCATTGTTTTATCATTAGTGTCTGAACCATCAGACGTCATTGCCTGATTGACTGTCATATTATTGTTACCGGCAGAATTATATGTTTTATTTTGTATATTCGGTGATGACTGACTGCCCGTTACAGATGCATTATCATTTGTAACAGCATTTTCATTGCTGGTTCCCATATCAGCAATTCCATCTTGTGCATAAGCTGCCCTGGCTACATCAGTTTCCTCTTCTATCAGTCTCTTTATTGACTGTTCCATCTCATCATCAATTGGAGACTGAGCATTATAATTATTACAAATGTTAACTTTTGTTTTCTCAATATCAGCTCTGTTTATAACCTGAGTTATGTCCAGATCTTCTTTTCTTAATATACGAGTATCATCCAGGCTATTTACATCTTTATTCTGCTTATCACTATTGTTGTTATCCATAAAGAACCTCATTCCTATATCGTTTTTATTAAATATCGCTTTCTGTTAAATAAAATGCATATCAATTTACATTATTTATAAAAATCAGTATTTATTCCCTGTTTTTTAAATTTATTTTGTTAAACCCATACATTACAGCATGATTTTTCTCATTAACCATTAATTTATCAGTTAGAACTATAATATCATAAGAATATTTATTTATCAACCTCGATAACTTTTGACCAGCTTTGAAAGGTAAATTTATTTTACAGCCTGCCAATTTGGAAGATTCATATTTTTCACATTTCTTATAAATTT
>CAKRGM010000046.1 GCA_934330725.1 uncultured Lachnospiraceae bacterium
TTATAAGAAATGTGAAAAATATGAATCTTCCAAATTGGCAGGCTGTAAAATAAATTTACCTTTCAAAGCTGAAATTATCTTAGCCAAGTTGACAAGTTTACATATAAAAACACATTGTACTTTTTATCTTAAATTTTCAAACCGTCAGGAAGCTCAAAACATCTATACAAAAAACGGATTTCAAAGCATAAGCATACTTCCCTGAAATCCGTTCTTTTCTCATACAGCCGGTTATGTAATATTTTACAGCCATATTTTATATATTATTTGCATTTATGAAGTTTACTAATCTGCACTTTCAAACTAGAAGCACACCTGATTCCGTCCGTTTTGTTTTGCATTATACAGCTTTTCATCAGCCTTCAGAAAAATTTCTTTTCCTTCTTTATAGTCATTTACATTATCCGCAACCCCGATACTTATGGAAAAGCTTTTGCTGCCGTCATTTGTCATAAATTTTTCTGCCGCAAATTCTTTTCGTATCTGCTCTGCAACCTGCACTGCCTGTTCAATTCCAAGATTATCTAATATAACTGCAAACTCTTCTCCTCCATACCTTGCACATAAACATGGATATTTTAATTTCGTTAATATTGCTGATACTTTACAGATTACTTCATCACCAAATGCATGTCCATATGTATCGTTAATGCGCTTAAAATTATCTATATCAATTACAATTAACGAAAACGGCTTTCCATCTTTTTTATGTCTTAAAAATTCCTGTTGTAATTTCTCATAAAAAATTTTATGGTTATACAGTCCTGTCATTGAATCTTTATTAGCCTTTTTCTCCATTATCCCGACATAATCCTGTACATGCTGAATCAAAAACAACTCCACAAAAATACTTCCACAAAAAATAGATACATTTATAAAGCTGTTAAGTGGTGGAAAATATGGTGTATTAGGATAAAAATAAACTTCCTTCAGCGCATATATCAATATACATATCACCAGCTGCAGCCATGTTAAAAATCTGTCCTTATATAATGTGGTTATGATAAGCGGCAGCACCAAAAGCATAGACATAAGCTGTACACTTGTATGAATCCATATCGCAGATGCTGCAAAAAAGCTGATCAATACAATAGTTCCCAGGAACATTTCTCTCTTATAATAGACTTTTCTTTTTATTAAACTGGCTCCTTCGATAATAAGCATCGCAATCCCCTGCATTCCACTCGGTTTAACTATAAACAGCCAGAAATAGCGCAGTCTTCCACACTCTTCATTCGGCTGATAAAACAGGAATAGAAAAATCTCTACTAAAAATACCAATATCCATATTTTATGAAATGCCCGGAAAGTAATACGGTTCCAGTCATCATACTCTTCTTTTGTAACTCTGTTTGAGCCCCTGTTAAATTTCCTGTAAATCCCCAATTTTATTTCCTCATTTTCTATACGTTACTTTAGGTGTCTGCAAAACTGCAACTTGCATCAGTAGTTTTGAAAAAATGAGTTTGCAATTACCTATATACATTACTTAAAATATAATTCATTTATGTCGAATTAGCAAGGCTTTGTATTTAATTGTGCTAAAATATCATCCTCTGTTGCCGCCATTGCCTGAAGCGTCATTGTAAGCAGCTTTTCAATATCCCAGCCAAGCTGCGAAGCTCCGCGTGCGATAACCTCTCTCGAACAGCCTGCTGCAAATCCTTTACTCTTATATTTCTTTTTTAAGGATTTCAATTCCATATCCTTTGTGCTTTTAGAAGGGCGCATCAGCGCTGCTGCCCAGATAAGTCCTGTAAGCTCATCTGCTGCATATCCGAGTTCTTTTGCATACCATTTCATAACAGCCTCAACTGTTAATGCATGCTGAATATGAAAAGGATCTTTGTTGTATTTTTTTAATAATTCAAATGCTCCAGCTCTTGTTATATGTTCCATACTAATCCTCCATTCCGCAGACGCTTTGCGTCGGAGAAATCGCGAGCTGAATTTTAAGATTCAGCTCTGCAATTATGGCTGCTTTGTGACGCCTGCGGCACAAACAGCTGTGTAAAAAATCATCGCATCAGCATGATTTTTCACACTAATCCTCCATTCTTAAGCAATTTTTTCTATATTACCCTTTTTTCAGGAAATGTCAATCTGCATATATTAGCGCATTTTATGTCTGTAAAATATATGATATAATGAAGTAAAATCACTTGCTTGCAAGTGTGATTTTACAAAATGCATTGAGTGAGCTATGCTCACGATATAATGATGCAAAAATCAGGGAGGTGCTTTCAAATGAAAAAGTTATATTTTGTCCGCCATGGACAGACAATCTGGAATGTCGAAAACAAAATATGTGGTTCAACCGATATTGCCCTTACCAGTCTTGGACATGAGCAGGCCATAAAGACCGGAGAAAAAATTTTAAAAGAGCATATAAAAGCTGATGAAATTCTTTATTCTCCTCTGATAAGAGCAAAAGATACAGCTCTTCATATATCACAGGTAACCGGAATTATGGCCAGGGAAGAAATCCGCTTAAAAGAACAGAATTTTGGAAAATATGAATCCACTCCAAGAGATGGCAAAGAATTCAAAGAAGCAAAAAAACAATTCTTAAACCGCTATGGCAATGGTGAATCCATGCTGCATCTGGCCCAGAGAATTTATAATCTTTTAGATGAACTCGCACAGTCTGATAAAACTTATATTCTTGTAGCACACAATGGCATTGCACGTGTTATACATTCATACTTTAACGAAATGACAAATGACGAATATGCTGCATTTGGTGTACCAAACTGTGCAGTTGTACAATATGAATTTAAAACTCTATAGCTTCAGCGAAATTTCCCGGCTCTTTTTAGTGCAAAGCTTTATAATTCTATTATTTATCGTGCAGGTTTTTACAATTTTATTTTTTTTGAACTGCTTACAAATGATTCAGTTATCACAACATCATCATAACAGCATTTTAATTTGTTTACATGAGCAGAATCAGGGTTATCTATTAACCCTTTTTTTGTTTTAACCTGCTTACCGTCACTACAGATAACAGCAATTCCTTTTTTCGATATAGCTTTTAAAAGACTGAAATCCATTTTAGATCCATGATGTGGAACAATAAGCGTATCATATGGGTTTTCTTTCTTAAAATCTGATGCTGACGGCAATGATATATATGGTACATCTCCCATTAACATAGTACTTCTTCCTGAAGCTGTATTATGTATCTTAATCGCTATTCCTGTGCAGTTTATCTTTGAAATATCCTTATCCTTCACAAGTCCTTTATACAACACTAATTCATCATTTACTTTTATTTCTTCTTCCCTGTCACTGTCAATGACATTAAGACGCTTAATACCAGCCAGATAACTGGCAAGTCTTTTAGCATTCATCTTTGCATATTTTAAATCCGGCGAAATCCATGGACAGTTAAAAATATCATTTGAAGTATATACATATCCGATATAATGGTCTGAATCCCAATGAGAAATCACAATAATATCCGGTTTAAAATGTACAAATGCCCGTATTGAATTGACATATGGCACTATGCTTTTAGAGACTCCGGTACTATGAGCTTTCTTTCTGCATATTCCAATGTCATATAATAATCTGCAGTGATTTTCATCATCATCTGCATACAAATATGTACAGTTTGCATTGCCAACCTTATATATCTTTACATTTTTAAATCTGGCACTTCCAATTACAGGTCCGATGAGATTCTTTATGTCTGCCGCCGTTGATGGTTTTAAATCATTTAATTTTTGACTGTAAACTTCATCAATCTTTTTTATTTCATCAACAGACGGATTGCCAGTTATTTCTATTTTTTTATCAAAATGTCTAATCGGACTTGTCCCGATTATCATAACAGCATCAGCTTCATTTTCAGATTCGTTTTCTGTTATATTTTCCGGCCTGTTCTTTGATTTATTTTGCTGTTTATCTTCCTGTATACTTTCCAGCTTACATTTTAGAAATATATACTCATTTTCATAATCTGCATAATACTGCCTTATTTCATCTGAAAAAGTTTCATTCTGTATTTCCAAATCCGAATAATATTGCCTGATTTTATCTAAAACATCCTGATTTTGTATTTCTAATTCAAAATAATATGGTCTGTATAATTCTCTTACTCTGTTATTATCATTACTTAATAAACTGAATACCAGAGAGTCATATGCTAACATATATTCAGTAATATATGCTGCTGAAATAGTTTTTCCGTCACTTATGCGCTTAATATCACTCTTCCTGACTTCTATATATCCTTTATTTTCATGTTCTTTTATACAGTTAATAAAATACTGATGAATATTCTCATCATCATGCCACATTTTACCGGTAATTTTATTTTCTGATAATATATTCTGTGAAACCACTGTATTCTTTATGTTATCAATTTTTTCTACAAAATTCATTAACGTAGATTTAGTCTTTCCACTTTGGGAAAAAAATATTTTCTGCAACAGTATTTTTACTTTTGAAAATTGCGTTAACATTTTATCTGCATTTAAATCCGGTATATATTTTTTTAATGTGTCCTTATTATTATAAATCCAGTTTATATCATCATCCATTATTCCCAACAGCATTTTATTAATAATATCATCATATACAATAGTACTGTTGCCACGCTTTCCTAATGAAATCACATACTTAAAATATTTATAATATTCCATATTTTTACCTTACAGCCCTACGCTTTTAAGTGCCTGATCCAAATCTCCTATAATGTCATCACAATCTTCCAGCCCTACACTGAAACGTATAAAACCTTTTCGGAATTTTTCCGGATAGAGATTAATACGTTCATCATAGCTTGGCTGTGGAAAAATCAGACTCTCGTCATGTCCTAAAGAAACGGCAAATGTCACTACCTTAAGAGCTGCACAAAAATGTTCAACTGTTTTATCATCCGTATTCAGTCCAAATGATATGACTCCGCCGAACCCGTTTTTCATCTGTTTTTTAGCTGTTTCATGACCAGGATTGCTGGAAAGCCCCGGATAAGATACGAATGTAACATTTTCCCTTTCTTCGAGCCACTCAGCAATTCTTTGCGCCGACTGGTTAATCCTTTCCATACGAAGTGGAAATGTTACAGAGCCACGAAAAATCTGCCATGCATTAAACGGACTGATTACAGAACCTACATTTACCTGGGCTTCGTATCGTATACGGTCCATTGTCTCAAGATCATTTGATATAATTGCACCTCCCTGTGCATCTCCATGTCCATTTATATATTTTGTAATTGCTTCTACAACGAAATCTGCTCCAAGCTCCAATGGTTTCTGATTTAAAGGGGAGGCAAATGTATTGTCTACAGAAAGAACAGCACCATTTCGATGTGCAATTTCAGCAATAGCTGCAATGTCTGTAATACCATTAGTCGGATTATCCGGAGTTTCAATATGTACCAGCTTTGTTCCAGGTGTAATTGCTTTTTTCACTGCCTCAATATCTGTCATATCTACCATGACTGTCTCAACGTTAAACTTGCGATTAAAAAGTTCGTGGAACATTCTGTATACTGCCATATAGCTGACATTTGGATATACCACCCTGTCACCTGATTCAAGGAGTGTCCAGAACAATCCATGAAGTGCAGCAACACCACTGGCAAGAACTATGGCATCATCTGCATCATGCAGTGCTGCGATTTTTTCCTCAAGCCAATGTTGATTTGGATTTCCGTTTCTTGCATACATCAAAAGATCTGTAGACGAATAATTGACTTTTGACAGGTCATCAGGCAGTTTATAGCTATTTGCCATATGAAGCGGACGACGGACAGCACCTGTCTGCATATCATAATCTGTACCTGTATGTATTGCCTGTGTAGTGATATCATAACCTTTATACTTATTTTCCTTTTTTGCCATTCTGACCTCCATTCTGCAGACGCTTTGCACTGTTTAAATCATGTATTACTGACTGTCTTTAATGACTGCCTTTAAATTTAAGTTCTGCGTTGTATTTCCTACTATTTCGATTGGTTATTGGGGATTAGTTATATTTTATCGGCTTATCCCTATATTGCCAATACAATTTCCTGTTGCCATAATACAATATTTTTTAGATTCATTTGTCAGAAAGCCGCCATTTTTCAGCTGTCTTTTTACAAAAAAGCATTTTAAAATCACCTTGCACAGGTTGGCTTTTGATTTTCTTTCGTATAATCAAACCGCCCATCATTTTTTTCTTCCAATGCTTTTATCATATGATATGTATATTCATTATATGGTGTTGCAATCCCCAGTTCTTTTCCCATTCTTATTAATGCACCTGAAAACATATCTATTTCAGTGTGGCGACCGGCATCAATATCCTGAAGGGTTGAATACCGTGCTGAAGGCATAACAGCACTTCCATGTCCGGATGATACATCCGCATTGCTTAGATCTATTCCTTTTGCAGCCGCTATTGCCTCAAGTTCCTTTCTGAGTCCGTCACTGATAACTTTCATATGTACACTGTCGCGATAACATCCTACCCCGGCCCCCAGAATTGCCTGAGGCAGATTATTGCAGACATTCAGACGGAACTTATTCCACATTTCAGCCTGAATAAATTCTGTTGAACGGAAATGAATTCCTGTATTACCAAAAAGTTCTTCAACGGCCTGCACACGCTCACTATTATATGGTTCTGCAATCTCTCCAAAAATAATACCGATGGTTGTATCAGGATTAAAACAGTAACCATCTCCTTCTTTATGTGAAGCCACTTTAATTACTGAATATAAAAGGTGGGAAGCTCCTGTTTTTTCTGATATTATGTCCTCACTGTCAACACCATTCATAAGGCTCATTATAATGGTATTGTCACCTGTTGCTTCTTTGATGCTTTCAAGTGCACCGGGAAGTGCTCCATACTTTAACGAAACTATTATCAAATCCACACCGCATGCTTCCTGTGGTGTCCATACTTCCGGACGGTATACAACATTATTAATTTTACATCCATTTTTCTTCAGCCGGTCGGCACGCTCTCCTTCGGCAATCACACCAAGTCTGATATCTTCGCGGCTGGAAAGTCCCCAGATAACATAAGAACCGACTGCTCCGGCACCTAAAACTGCAACTGATTTTATCTTCATATTCTGCCACCTCCGTTTTTTCTGATATTATTTAGCATAAATTATAAATATTAATTTTTTAAATGTCTATTATTTTTGTATTATTAATGATTTTCAAAGTATTTCCACTATAAACTTTATTTTTATAAATCTTATAGTACCTTTGTTGACAAAAATCTTAAATGATAATATTTTCTAAAAAAATATAAAATATAGATTTGTGAGGTGTTTGTTATGATGGCTAAGATACTGACTTTTGACTGCTATGGAACTGAATACAAATATTTTTGTTCCGGCATATGATAAAATTATTGAAATTCACAAATCATTTTTACCATTTCCGGATGTTTTAGAAGCACTGCATGCATTAAAGAACAAAGGTTACGAGTTAGCTGTAATGTCAAACAGCACAAAACAGATTATGCAATGCAACCTGGAAAAGCTTGATAATATATTTGATGATAGTCTGGTGGCAGATGAAACTGAATGCTATAAGCCGGACCTGAATTTCTTCAGAATGGCTGAACAGAAGTTTTCACTTCACGAAAAAGAGCATTGCCATATTGCAAAAGGATACTGGTGGGATATTGTTCCTGCTACAAAAATGGGTTAGAAAAAGATCTGGGTAAACAGACTTAATCTGACATCTGGAAGAAGCGTTGAAAATCCCTATATAACAGTATCATCATTAAAAGATTTGCCACAACTTAACGGTCCTTTGCCCCGTTGACTGCCATTTTAAAGCCTGCGTCCATTATTTCCACAGCTTTTCTGCGGTATCAGTACACCTGAAACACCTTTTTAGTTAATGCAAGTATTAATGAAGCATTATATCTTTTCCAACCGGATTATCATATCACAACACACATCCAGTAATTCATTATCATGAGTTATAATAAACTGTGTTTTTCCCTGTTCTTTTAAACTATGAATTAATCCGGCTGCCTGTAACATAGATGTATAATCAAGTCCACTTGTGGGTTCATCATATATTATAATATCTTTCCCTGAAATAATTGCCCCGGCAATTGCAACACGCTGCTTTTCTCCACCTGAAAGAGACATCGGATGAACATCCAGATATTGTGAAATATTTAACTTATCTAATATTTCATGTGCAGATTCTTTTACTTTTATCAATTCATCTTTATCACGGATATGCAATGCTTCAATTGAAAGTAACATCTCGTCCCATACACTTTCTGCAAATAATTGTCTGTTTACATCCTGCATAACCAAATATGTCTTCTTTCTTCGCTGTTTTGGCTTTACCACAGAACCGTCAAAACAGATTACCCCACGCTCTTTTGTCTCCAATCCACATAAGCATCTGGCCAATGTGCTTTTGCCGGCACCATTTTCTCCTAATATTCCGACAACTGCCCCCTGCGGTATTTCCTTATCAGGAATATTTAATACTTCTTTTGCGTGCCTGCCTTTTTCATACGAAAAGTGATAATCCTTAAACTGGATTTTTGCATTTTCATGTAAATTTACATGTACCTCTGGAATTATTTTTTTATCATATTCGTAAACTCTAAGCCCAAATCTGTGAAAATGTTCAATATCCGTCATTCTGAATTCTGACATAGAAATATCTTTAATTATCCTGCCTTTTTCCATAATCAGTACTCTGTCAGCTATTTCAAACAGCCAGCTTATTCTGTGCTCCGCTATTACTATTGTTTTTTTCTTAAGCTTCCATTGCCCTACAATGTTCTTAAGCTCATCAATTGACTTTATGTCCAGATTAGACGTTGGTTCGTCCATAACTATAACATCCGGGTCTAATGTAGAAACACATGCGCATGCTATTTTTTGCTTCTCTCCTCCTGACAATTCAAATAAGCTTCTTCCCAACAGCCTTTCCATGCGAAAATCTGTTACCGTGCTTTCAAAATTTTTATATATTTCTTCCCTGGGCTTTGCCAGATTTTCACTGGCAAAAACTATTTCTGAATCAGTTTCTACCGTAAAAAACTGTGATTTGGGATTTTGAAATACACTGCCTGCTGTTTCGGCTGTTTTATAAAGTTCATTTGTTTCTATATCTATACCATTTAACAGGACTGTACCATTTACTGTTCCTTCATAAAAATGAGGGATAAGTCCGTTTATCATTCTTGTAAATGTGGTCTTCCCACATCCGGAACGTCCACAAACTAAAACAACCTGGCCTTTTGGTATTGTTATGTTAATGTCCTTTAAAGCCTGCTTATCTTCAACGTTTTCATACTGAAAACCAACCTCTTTAAACTCAATAGCTGTCTCCATTGTTTATACTCCTGTTATCTAAATCTAATACAGGTATGCAAAGTATATATGCATGGCAATTGCTGCTGCCAGCCCTGTAAATACCATTCCATCGCGCCATGTAAAACCTATAGGGCACAAATTTGTCCTTTCATAAGGAGCATCCAGTCCCCTTGTTAATGCTGCAGCGGACAAATCGTTACCAATTGATACAACACTTACAAGAAATGGAACCATTCTGTACTCTAACATTTTCACAGGATTTCGAAATGATCCGATATCCCGTAACTTCATTGCCTCAGATACTGCACGGTACTCATCTATAATAGTTGGGAATAAACGGAATACTACCGACACCGGTGCAGAAAAACTCCTGCTGATGTGCATTCTGTCCATTGCCGCTACAAATTCGCTTACGGATGTTGTCCTAAACACCAGGTAAAGTAACATTCCTGTAGGGGTAATCTTTGTAAAAAATGCTACCATTCCTGTAAAAAAGAGATTTACAACATATGTCAGATGTCTTACAAGAAGCCCCGGCAGAATACAACAGATAAGATATATAATTCCATAACTTACAGCTTTTTTATAATCTTTTAAAATAAGCAGCAGTATAAAAGGTATTACTGCAAATACATATTTTAAAATTACGCATGCAGTTGTATATTCTCCTGTAAGAAGGATTACTGATGCTCCAAGACAAAAAAGCAGTTTTGTCCTGGGATCCAGATATAATCCTCTGTGATTTTGCTGTCTTTGATAAATTCTGCTTTTCTGTGCCATTAAACCAGACCACTCTTTTCAAAATGTTTTTTTAATACAGTGCGGCCTAATAAGCCCCCAAGAATTCCACCTGTAAATGATAATACAATCAATAAAGGAAATATCCAGCCATGTTTAAAATATCCGCTTATAGCCATAACATAATTTTCACCATATCCAACTGCCTTCTTTTGCAGCCACTCGTCACTGGCAAATAGCCACTGAATATAGTTACTTGCCGTTGAAACAGAAGCTATACCATAAGCAAGTACACACATTTTACTGCTTTTATATCCACCCGTCTTTAAAATAAGCTCAGCAAAAAAACTGAAAATAACGCCGCTTATCAATGCTCCCGGTCCCATTCCGGTAAGCACCATCACAAGTCCGTTTATAACTGCAGTAATAAGTATCATTCCAAATTTTTTTACCTTTGTATAAAATAACATCGTAGGAATACCAATCAGCAATGGCGATACAATTGCCAATAACATAAATCCCATCGGAATCATTCCAAGAGTGCATGCCACTGCAACTGAAATTACGAGATTTATTGCAGTAAAAATACCAATATTCATAAAGTCCTTTCCATTTAATTTTGTTGAATCTTTTTTCTTCATAAGTTGTCTCCCTTTTTTCTAAAACTTGACTACTAAAGCCATTAATGCTATATTCCGGTTAGTTCTTGCTAACACAAGTTATTTTAATCATTCTTATATTAGCTTGCAAGAAACTGCTTTTCTTGTGTGTAATTATGGTTTTTTTGTGTGAATTTTGTGTTTTAAGGAGCAACTATGAGTGAAAAAATAAATGGAAAATACTATAACATATGTTTAAAAAATGGATTTTTACCGGATGATGAAAATACCAAATACTGTTCTGCCGGAAAGACATTACGTGTTGATAATGCTGCAGGCCATGGTACATACTGGATTTATGAAGCAGGAGATTTATTCAGCATAAGAATACATGATTTTTATTTTAATCAGACACAGACTATGACTTTTCGCTTTTACGACTGTATGAGTATAACAAAATATGATGAAATCAGTGGAACAGAGCTTCCTTCAGGACGCAAACTGACCTCCGGCTGCATTAAATCATTTATTGGTGGAAAAGAGCATCCATACTCTGTTGAAATTCCCGCTAAAAAACGTATCTCAATCATTGGCATTGAGATTTTACCGGCATTTTATAATAAATATTTAAAAGATTTAAATCCAGATGAATATAAAAATATAACAAAGGCTTTTCACTCAGTTGACCAGACTGATGATTTCCCGGAAATGTCAGCCCTGTTATCAGAAATAAAGGCTTTTAGAGGTGAAGGACTGGCCGCCCAGTTATTCTATAACGCAAAGATATCAGAGGCAATGTCACTTCTTGCTAACTATCAAAAATCAACAGTCCATAATTTATCTCAAAATGACAAAGAGCATATTCGCACAGTAACTATGTATATTGATGAGAACTATACAAAATCAATTACAATAAAAGACCTTGAAAAACTTGCATATATGGGAACAACAAAACTCCAGAAAAGTTTCCACCAGTATCATGGATGTACCATTACAACCTATATCCAGCACAAACGTATTGAAAAAGCTAAAGAATTATTGAAAAACACCTCAATGCCTGTCAATGAAATTGCTGCAGAAACCGGATATAAAAAGGCCAGCCATTTTTCTAAAATTTTCAAAAAAACGACTGGTATACTTCCTCTTAAGTATCGTAAATCACATTCAGGAAAATGTTAGAACATCTGTCTGTTCAGCTTCATACATTTTTTTATATTTACCATTTTTTAAAAGTAACTCTTCATGAGTACCACTCTCTGCAATTTTTCCCTGGGACAGCACCAGTATCTGGTCTGCTTTTTTTATCACTGAAAGATTATGAGCAACCATTACTACTGTCTTTTGCTGCTTCAGGAGATTTGCAATTGCAGTTTTTACTGCATATTCATTTTCGATATCAAGTGATGCTGTTGCTTCATCCAAAAGTAAAATCGGTCTGTCCTGAATAATTGCCCTGGCAATAGATAACCTCTGTCTCTGCCCTCCTGAAAACTTATTTCCATTTTCTCCTGCTTCTGCCATATAACCATTCTTTTCTTTTTCGATAAATTCCTCACAATTAGCCTCTTTACATGCCATCATAATTTCTTCGTCAGTTGCATTATGTTTTGCATAACGGATATTATCTTTAATACTGTCATTAAAAAACATAACATCCTGGTCAACCATGGAAATATTACCCAGTACAGCTTCAGGACTATACCTGCTTATATCTTTACCGCCTACTGATATTTTCCCGTTATCTGCTTGATAAAATCCTGATATAAGATTTAAAATTGTTGATTTTCCAGAACCGGAATCTCCAACTATTGCTGTTAATTTATGCTCTGGAATATGAAATGAAATATCTTTCAGAATATAATTTCCTTTTTCATACGCAAAACTGACATTTTCAAATTCTATGTCGTAATGTCCTGCACTAAGCGGCATATCCACTCCCTTTTCCTCATCTTCATTCATAATCTTAATTATTTTTGCTTTGGAAATCATTAAATTTTTGTAACTAAACAAATCAATTGAAATTGATGAGGTAAGCTTTATAAGAAGCACCGGCAGCATTGCTGTCATAATAAAGTCAACTGCACTCAGCTGTCCCTGCCTGAAAGGTTCCATTGTCAGAAGAATTACTACCGGAACACTGATCCAGCTAATCATGTTATAAGCAAAGCCAACCGGAATTCCTTTTTCTTCATATTTATAGCATACTTCACTATATCTGCGCATTGACTGTGTAATTGCTTCATTTCTCTTTCCACACATTCCATAAATGCGCAATGTCTGAATACCTGATATATATTCTACTATTTCAGAAACTGTTCTGGCAGAAACTTCATTTTTTTCATTACCATATACCCTGACTACGCGAAAGGAAAGCCACAGATTTGGAATCAGTAATAAACATACTCCCAGCATTACAAGACCTGCCGGTAAAAACATGGACATCATAACCGCAATCAATGTAATGGACAATGTAACATTTTTAGCAATATTGCCAATATTATGAGTCAATATTTTCTCATAATTGGTCACATCTGAATTCATGACATTTACATATTCACCTACATGCCCTTTTTGAAACTTCCTTAATGGGATTTTCTTTAACTTATCACCTAATATCAGCCTGATATTTTTCGATACCAGTGCACCGCCTGTCTGGCTTTTTGTATATCCTGCCCCATATACGATAAACCGCACAGCAAAAAGTATTATCAGGCCTGTTACAATTTTAACTATTTTTTCTGTATTAAATATGCCCTCATGCAGCCACATAAGTATAAAATAAACTGCACAATAGCTAAATCCAGCAAGTATTCCTTCTATTATTGTTAAAAACGTCCCTGTCCACAGGGTTTTGTTTTTCCTGAAAATATTACTGCTATGAGTACTCATTATCTGTCGCCTCATATCACATAATTCATCTTTCCTGATGCTTTATACATGTTACATGCATGCTTATAGTAAGTGTTTTCAGCCAATACCTCCTCGTGTGTTCCAAAACAACTGATATTGCCATCTTCTACTACCGCTACTTTGTCACATAAAGCAACTGCGCTAAGTCTGTGTGCAACAATTATGACTGTCTTTCCCTTACACAGATTAAATATTGCTTTATCAATTTCCAGCTGATTCTCAGGATCAGCAGCAGAAGTAGCCTCATCTAATATTAGTATTGGCGCATTTTTTAAGATTGCCCTTGCAATTGCGATACGTTGCCTCTCTCCTCCTGAAAGACGGGAACTAAAAGAGCCAACGCATGTTTCATACTGCATTGGAAGCTGCATTATAAATTCGTCAATCTGGGCCAGCTTTGCGGCATTTCTTACTTCTTCCACCGATGCATCGCTGCCCATTTTTATATTTTCAAAAATTGTTCCACTTGTTAGAAATGTATTCTGAAAAACTACTGATATATTTTTTAATAATTTCTCATATTCTATTTCCTTTATATTAATCCCACCAATTTTAATCTCGCCTTCGGATACATCATAAAATCTTGATATCAACTGAATAAGTGTACTCTTTCCACAGCCGGAAGCCCCTACAACGGCAATTTTTTCACCTTGTGAAATATGCAGGTTACAGTCCCTTAAAACCTGATTTTTTCCATCATATGAAAATGCCACATTACTTAGTTCTATACTTGTATCATCTGGAAAATCCTGTTTTCCGTCAAATACCGGAATATCCAGGATATCCTTTGTTTTTTTCACTCCGTTCATTGCCTGTGCAAAGGTTCCACCCAGCTGCTGTAATGGAAGAATCTCACTTAAATAGAGTGCTCCGACATAAATAAACAGTAAAAATACACTGGCTGCAATGCTCCCTTTAATAAACAGTAACCCACCTATGGGAATCATAAACAGCATTCCACTTTCAACTACAATAAGAAACACTGCATACAATGGAGCCGTCTGTTTTGTAATCTCATTCCACATTTCATTTGATGCTTCCACGCTTTTTGAAAATTTCATAAAAGAACGGCTTCCCAGATGATATGCCTTAATCAGACGCATGCCTGATATATACTCTATAATTGCCGCATTAAATTCTACTGATATTCTGGCAGCCTTATCCATAAGAGATGACATCCTCTTATATACTACACTCATTATTAGTGTTGCAAACACAAGTGGAATAAGTGATATAAGTGCAAGAAACGGATTCATAATCAGCAAATAGCAAAAAACGACCATTGGTGCAGTCATATATGCAATAAACTCCGGCAGGTTATGTGCAAGAAATAATTCCAGTTTTTCTATATCTTCATTAAGAAGTGTCTTAATCTGTCCGGTTCCACGCTCATCAAGTGCCCCCAGCGGAATTCTGGCAATATGCCCGGTTACTTTACAGCGTATTTGAAACAGTGCCCTATACGCACCCTTGTGCGAAAGTACTCCGGCCGTTCCAAGAAATAAAAGCCTGCATATTGTTCCCACTAACATAAACCAGGCATTATTAATAATTATCTGGTAATCACAGTCACCACACAATACCGTGTCCATAATGTGATATAATCCAAGATAATATGTAATTGTAAACAATCCGCTGCAGAACGCACAGATTGAAGATAAAATCAACCATATCCGCTCTTTCTCAGCCCATTTTAATAAAAGCAGTATAAGATTTTCTTTTTTTTGAGTCATAACATCTCTCCCTTTATATAAAAAATCTGTTGATGAAGTCTGTCCTCATCAACAGGGTTTAATATATATTTTATTATTTTTTCAGACAATAAATGTTATTACATTGCGTTTATTTGGGATAATGTTGCGTTTTTTAGAAGTATTTTCTATCTGCTTACCGTTTATTCTTTATATTCTCCATCAATTGCAAATGCGTGGTTCATGGGGCCGCTTCCTTTTCCCAGGTCAAGCATGGCTGCAAGTGCTCCGGAAATATAATTTTTCGCATATCTGACAGAAGTCTCCAAGTCTCTTCCTTTTGCAAGATTTGATGCGATTGCAGAAGAAAGTGTGCAGCCTGTCCCGTGGGTATTGGGATTGTCTATTCTCTTTCCCTTAAACCAGACCGGCTCTTTTCCCTTTTGAAAAAGAAGGTCGTTAGCATCGTTTAACTTATGTCCTCCCTTTAATAAAACCGCACAGCCTAAATTATTACAAATAGTTTCTGCTGCCTTTTCCATGTCCGCTTCTGTTTTAATCCCTGTTCCTGAAATTACTTCTGCTTCCGGGATATTCGGAGTAATAACCGTTGCAAGAGGCAGCAATTTACTCTTTAATGTACTAATGGCATTCTCACTTATCAGTCTCGCCCCGCTGGTTGCCACCATGACCGGGTCTACAACAATATTTTTTGCATTATACTCTGTTAATTTTTCTGCAATTACCTCAATCAACTCACTCGAAGAAACCATTCCGGTTTTAACTGCATCCGGACGGATATCCGTAAAAATACTGTCTAACTGTTCTGCCAGAAACTTCGGAGTCACCTCAAAAATATCCGTTACACCGGTCGTATTCTGGGCAGTCAGGGCTGTGATTGCACTCATCGCATAAACGCGGTTTGCGGTCATTGTCTTAATATCTGCCTGGATTCCGGCCCCTCCACTGGAATCACTTCCGGCAATTGTTAATGCTGTATACATATAATCCTCCATTCTGATGACGCCTTGCGCCGCTTTTTATTACTAAATTACTTTCTAAACTTATTATTGTTATTATAATATTATTTCCTGTATTTTCTGTCAATTTATTCAATATGCTGCCATATTCATATCATTTCTTTTTCCATGCGCTGTTTTCTGTATTCCAAAGGTGTAACGTGCATATAGCGTTTGAAAATTTTGCAGAAGTAACTGCCGTCTGTGAAGCCGTGATCCATAGCGATTCTGGCAATGGAATCATTGCTGTTTTCCAGCCTTGCTGCAGCCATATTAATACGGTACGTAATCAGATAGGAAATTGGAGACATCTGCAGATTTCTCTTAAACAGCCTGCAACATTCACTTCGCCCCACTGCAGCTGCCTTGCAAATATCATCCAGGGATATATCCGATCCATAATTTTCCCTGATAAAATTAAGTGCCTGGTAAAGTCTTTCACTGTCTGTATCCTTCACTGCTTTTCCTGCAGGTTCATTGTTCCAGACAATCTGTATCAGCTTATACCAGACTTCACAGATCATATTGTGAAGATAATATTCGTTGGCATATCGTTTATTCCAATAGGCATCATAAATTTCCTGTAAATATGACAGAACTATTTTATCATCCTGATTCAATACATAAAAAGGGGTACTGCTGTCCTTTACATATGGTCTGACATATCTGGAAGACAGAAGAAAGCCCTTGTCTGAACCTAACATATCCGGGTGCACTACAACTGAAAACATATATGCCGGCTCTTTTCCTGCCGGAACCATATGATGCAGGGTATTGGCATTGATGAAAATGCCCTGCCCCCGGGAAAGACATACTTCATCACCGGGTAAGGAAAATGCAACCTGCCCCTGTGTGACAACACAGAATTCCAGTTCCTCATGCCAATGCCAGGGAATCTGTCCTGACACATAAGTAGTAAAATCATTCCAATACACGCGCATGGGAAATCCCGGTGTTCCGTGTACTCTGTCTTCTCTATATTCTTTTGACTGCTGTTTCTTTTGCTTTTCTGATTGATATTTTTCCTGCATAATACTCTCCATTTCTACTACAACTTTGTTGCGAAGAGGCGATGAGAATTTCACGCATACGATTTCTCATCTGCTGTCATGCACTATTTTTATTTGCTTAAGAAACAAATAGCCGTGTAAGATTACTCGCATCAGCATGATTTTTCACACTATGTTCCTCACAAACTTTTGGCACGATAATTATATTTTCAGCTACAATTCTTATTTATTTCACAATATTTTGATACTAAAATCATATCATAAACAATTGACAATGCAACAGGTATTTATACACAATAGCAAATTTATTTGGAAATGAAAGAGAGGGTTCTGACATGAAATTTAGTAATGGTTGTTGGTTACAGGCAGAAGGCATTGAATGTTTTTCCCCAAAGGAAGCTTACTTCGTAACAATTGAGGACAAAATAGTTACCATTTGTGCTCCCACAAATAAAATCAATTCCCGTGGTGACGTACTTGGCGGCATCAACTTAACATTAAAAATCACTTCCCCTGCACCGGAAGTATTAAGGATGCAGACCTTTCACCACCTGGGTGCATTAAAGAAAGGCCCTGAGTTCGAACTTGAGCAGAAGGAAAACGTAGTACTGGATGTAAAAGAAGAGGGCAATCTTCTGATTATTAAGAGTGGTGGCACACTTGCTCTGCAAATCAATAAAGAAACTTGGTCTATGGCATATAAACGCGGTACCGAAATCCTGACAACTTCTGCAGATAAAGATCTTGCCTGCATGAAAACAGTCGAGTAGACTAAGACCTCTCAATCCTAGCCCCTCACAGATCCGTACGTGCGGCTTTCCCGCATACGGCTCCT
>CAKRGM010000047.1 GCA_934330725.1 uncultured Lachnospiraceae bacterium
TACATTTCCTCCACTGTAAGCTCCCTGCTGAGCATTTACATTTCCTCCGCCATAAGCTCCCTGCTGTGGATTTACATACATACGTTCATAATCCTGAACGTTTATTTTTTGTCCACATCTGCTGCATGAAAGCATCTGAGTCTGGCTGTCAAATTCCATGGCAGCCCCACATCCTGGACATTTGAAAGTTATTGGCATTACGCACCTCCATTGTATATTATACTAATTATATATTATTTATATACCCTTTATAAAATTAATATTTTTTTATGTAATAAACACTTATTGTTCACTAATACCATATATACTTATAAACATAAGATAAATAAATATTTAACAAGCTAAACACGTATATTTGATATACTTTTTCATATTTTTGTTGCTTTCGCAACAGTACCTCTCCTTTTTCTTTGACCGCCTGCAAATTCTTAAGCTGGCGGTCATTTTACTTTATACTTTTTGCTTTATTTATATGATGCCAACATCAAAAGCCTTGAACCACTTACTACGTATACCATAACAGTATACCATAACATCAGCACTGGTTATTATAACTTTTAAGGGCCTGACAGGCAAGTGCAAGTGCCCCGCATACTCCCGCATTATCACCTAATTCCGGCCATACAATATAATCTTTGATTTTATCTGTTGTGATTTCTTCTTTTTGGATATATCCATTAAGCCTTTCCTGTAAATATTTATGAATCATCGGAAACAACTGTGACTGATGCATGATTCCCCCGCCCAGTATTATTTTCTTAGGCGACAGTGTTAAAACATAAATTGCAAGTGCCTGTGCAATATACCACGCTTCAAGATCCCATGCCGGATGATCCTTCGGCAGATCTTTTCCTTTTATGCCCCATCTTTCCTCTACCGCCGGGCCTGCTGCAAGTCCTTCAAAACAAGTTCCGTGATACGGACACTTTCCTTTATAGTGATCATCATTTCTAACCTCCAGTTTCATATGTCCCATTTCCGGGTGTAACAGTCCATGTACAAGTTTTCCCTCAACAATCGCACCTCCACCAATCCCGGTTCCAATTGTTAAATACAATGCACTGTCAAGTCCTCTGGCACATCCAAAATATACTTCGCCCAAAGCAGCGCCATTTACATCTGTATCAAATCCAATCTCAATATCAGGATAACGTTCCTTTAACGCCCCTACTATGTTGTAATCTGACCAGCCCGGTTTCGGTGTCGTTGTAATATATCCGTATGTTGGACTGCTTTTGTCCGGATCTATTGGTCCAAAACAACCAAGTCCAAGTGCTTCAATATCCTTTCCGTCAAAAAATCTAAATACATTATTAATAGTTTCCTGTGGTGTTGTAGTTGGAAATGATGTTCTTTCCACTATATTCCCTTTTTCATCGCCAACTGCCACTACAAATTTTGTTCCCCCCGCTTCAATTGCTCCCAGCTTCATAAAATTTACCTCCATTTTCACATCGTTGTAAACATGCAATATAAAACATCTAATATAAAACATATTTAATATTCAAATTTAATCTCAAATATTTCTCAGCATATCAACTACGGACATGACCTCCAGACTTTTATCAAGATTTTTAATCATTATATCATATCGGGAATTTTCATATATTTCCCTGAATTTCATAAACTCATATGCCATACGGTGTGTATCATCCTGGGTGTATTCCCTGCGGCCCTCTTTAGTATCTATCACAATATGATGACATACCGAGGCAGGTCCGTCAATAAATATATAACCATTGTCTGCCTGTATCGTTACCCCTACAGGACTGTCACAGTCCTTTGAGCCAATGCATACACACTGGAAATCCTTATAATTCAAGACCGCAATTCCTGATGTATCAACATTTCTTTCTATATTAGGAAAGTACTTTGCACTCTGCGGCATTGAAAACAGCCCGATGACAAAATAAATGTTATATATATTAATATCATATAATGCTCCGCCGCAGTATACGGGATCAAATGCCGGCTGTATTATCCCTTTTTTAAAATTATCATATCTTGACGAATATTGCGAGTAATTACATGATACTATTTTTATATTTCCAAGTTCCTTCAGACTCTCTTTTATTCTTAAATAATTAGGTACATACTGGTTTGTAATAGCTTCAAAAAGGTATAAATGATTCTTACGTGCAATATCCGAGAGTTCACGTGCCTGCAAATATGAAGCCGTAAAAGGTTTTTCACATATTACGTTTTTTCCTGCCATAAGCGCTTTTTTTGCATATTCAAAATGCAGATTATTTGTCAGTGCTATATACATGAATTCTATGTCACAATCCTTAAGCGCCTCCTGATAATCAAAGTAAACCTTTGGTATATTGTTTTTTTGTGCAATCGCCCTCACCTTTTCTTCTGAGCTTTTTCTTCCTATTATAGCTGCAATATTTATCCCTTTTACTGTATGGATAAATCCCAGCAGTTCTGATACAATTTTCCCTGACCCCACAATTCCTATATTCATAATTTTCTCCATTCCTGCGTCTCATTTCAGGACGCATCATAAATTTGTTTGAAACGCTTCGCCTTTCTAAATCCATATAAATTTTCAATATTAAAAAATACTTCTTTTATTTTATTATACTTTGCGCTATAATACAAAGCATAGAAACAAAAATATTCTTTAGGAGGTAATTTATATTATGTTAGTTTCTGCAAAAGAAATGTTAAACAAAGCCCGCGAAGGTAAATACGCAGTAGGTCAGTTTAATATCAATAACCTTGAATGGACAAAGTCAATCCTTCTTACAGCTCAGGAAATGAACTCACCAGTTATCCTTGGTGTTTCTGAAGGTGCCGGTAAATATATGACTGGTTTTAAAACAGTTGCTGCTATGGTTGATGCTATGGTTGATTCACTCAACATTACAGTTCCTGTAGCTCTTCACCTTGATCACGGAACATACGAAGGATGCTATAAGTGCATCGAAGCTGGTTTCTCATCAATCATGTTTGATGGTTCACATTATCCAATCGCTGAAAACATTGAAAAAACTACAGAATTAGTTAAAGTCTGCAACGAAAAGGGACTTTCACTTGAAGCTGAAGTTGGTTCTATCGGTGGTGAAGAAGACGGCGTTGTCGGAATGGGTGAATGTGCTGATCCTAACGAGTGTAAAGCAATCGCTGATCTTGGCGTTACAATGCTTGCTGCCGGAATCGGTAACATCCATGGTAAGTACCCAGCTAACTGGCCAGGACTTAGCTTTGAAACACTTGCAGCTGTTAAGGAAAAAGTTGGTGATATGCCATTAGTATTACACGGTGGTACAGGTATCCCTGCTGATATGATTAAGAAGGCTATTTCTCTTGGTGTTGCTAAGATTAATGTTAACACAGAGTGCCAGCTTGCATTTGCTGAAGCTACAAGAAAGTATATTGAAGCAGGTAAGGATCTTGAAGGTAAGGGATTTGACCCTAGAAAGCTTCTTGCTCCAGGTGCTGAAGCAATTAAGGCTACTGTTCGTGAAAAGATTGAACTTTTCGGTTCAGCTAACAAGGCTTGATTATAACTAATATTATTTAACTGTTGCTTAGGAGATAATTATGAAAATAGAGAATCAGAATACTATTTCAAATGATAATGAATCTTCTAAAGACACAAACAGCAGTTCAGAAAAGAATGTTTCTAAAAAAAGTGCAGCAATAATAAGGCGTATAGTACTTATTATTGCTGCCTTTTGTTTTTGCTTTTCTGCTGTTATGCTTATAAAAATATTCCTGGAATATAAACAAGGCGACGATATTTATAACAATATTCAGGATAGTGTCTTAGATAATAATTATCCTTCAGAAATAACAATAGACGATAAAAAGGTTGAGGTTCCTTTTAAATATAACCATCAGGAGCTTCTTTCAATAAACCCTGAGGGTGTAGGGTATCTTTATATCCCTTCCATAGATCTGCGTCTTCCAATTGTACATCCATCTGACAATGATTTTTATCTTACACACACATTTAATAAAACTGAAAATAAAGACGGATGTCTGTTTGAAGACTGCAATATTAAAGACGGACTTGAATCCAGCCATATTATCATTTATGGACACAATATGAAAAACGGAAGCATGTTTGGGAAACTTTCTCAATATGAAAAAGCAGATTTCTATTCATCATCAGGAAATGATATGGTATATATATATACGGAAAATAAATTAAAAATGTATCGTATCTTCAGTGCCTATACAAGCGAGCCTGTAAGCGATACATATACATATAATTTTCCATCGCTGGAATCTCTGCAGCAATATGCTTCTTCTATGAAAGCAAAATCTGATTACAGCACAAATGTAGATGTGTCTAACGCATCTTGCATATTAACTTTATCGACATGTACAAGTGATGGAAGCAAACGATTTATAGTACAGGCTGTTTATGTTGGTGAAGGAATCTTACAGGATTAAATTTCCTTACAAAATAATATTAATTGGATGCCTCAATTAAAAGATTTTACTAATTTATTTAAATTTTTAATTAAAATATAAAAAAGAACTTGCTTTTTTATACATTTTGAGTTATTTTAATTAAAGACAGGGTGCTGTCACTAATTTAATAATGGTAGAACAAAGGCGTTTCAAATTGATTATAGTAATTATAATACAGCTTGGAGTGCCTTTTTTAATACTACTTATGCTTTACCAAATATATAATTAATAAGGAAGGAAGATTAAGTTATGAGCGAAAAATTTAATGTAGCTGACATCTTTGGTGAAAACGTATTTAACGACACCGTCATGAAAGAACGTTTACCTAAAAACGTTTACAAGAACCTTAAATTAACAATGGCAGGTGTACAGGAATTATCTTTAGCTGATGCTGATGTAATCGCTAATGCAATGAAGGATTGGGCAATCGAGAAAGGTGCTACTCACTATACTCACTGGTTCCAGCCACTTACAGGTACAACAGCTGAGAAGCATGATTCATTTATTTCAGCTCCAAAGGAAAACGGAAAAGTTCTTATGGAGTTCTCAGGAAAGAACCTTATAAAAGGTGAACCTGATGCATCATCATTCCCTTCAGGTGGATTAAGAGCAACTTTTGAAGCAAGAGGCTACACAGCATGGGATTGTACTTCACCAGCATTTGTTCGTGAAAGTGCTGCAGGTGCTATTCTTTGTATCCCAACAGCTTTCTGCTCATATACTGGCGAAGCTCTTGACCAGAAGACACCTCTTCTTCGTTCAATGGATGCAATCAATAAGCAGGCTCTTCGTATATTAAAATTATTCGGCAACACAACTTCAAAGAAGGTTACTCCTTCAGTTGGTGCTGAACAGGAATACTTCATTGTAGACAGAGAAAAATATTTACAGAGAAAAGATTTAATCTTTACAGGACGTACTCTTTTCGGTGCTATGCCTCCAAAGGGTCAGGAACTTGATGATCATTACTTCGGTTCAATTCGTGAAAGAATTGCAGCATTCATGAAGGATGTTAATGAAGAATTATGGAAGCTTGGTGTTTCTGCAAAGACACAGCATAACGAAGTTGCTCCTGCACAGCATGAACTTGCTCCAATCTATGCTCAGTGTAATATCGCTACAGATAACAACCAGTTAACTATGGAAGTATTAAAGAAAGTAGCTTACCGTCATGGTCTTGTTTGCCTTCTTCATGAGAAGCCATTTGCTGGTGTTAATGGTTCAGGTAAACATAACAACTGGTCAATCACAACAGATGATGGTATCAATCTTCTTGAGCCAGGTAAGACTCCTCATGAAAATGTACAGTTCTTATTAGTATTAGGTGCTATTATGAAGGCTGTTGATACTCATGCAGATCTTCTTCGTGAATCAGCATCATGTGTTGGTAACGATCACAGATTAGGTGCTAATGAAGCTCCTCCAGCTATTATCTCAATGTTCCTTGGTGAGCAGCTTGAAGACGTTGTAATGCAGTTAATCGATAAGGGTGATGCTACAAGCTCAATTCAGAAAGGTAAATTAAAGACTGGTGTTTCTACTCTTCCTGATCTTAATAAAGATGCTACAGACAGAAACAGAACATCACCTTTTGCATTCACAGGAAACAAATTTGAATTTCGTATGGTTGGTTCTTCAGATTCAGTTGCTCCAGCAAACGTTGTTCTTAATACAATTGTTGCTGAAAGCTTTTGTGAAATTGCTGACGAACTTGAAAAAGCTGACAACTTCGATATGGCTGTACATGATTTAATTAAGAAGCTCTTCACAGACCATCAGAGAATCGTATTCAACGGAAACGGTTATACAGATGAATGGGTTGAAGAAGCTGCAAGAAGAGGATTACCAAATATCCCTTCAATGGTAGATGCTATTAGTGCTCTTACAACACCAAAGGCTATCAAGTTATTTGAAAGCTTCGGTGTATTTACAGAAGCTGAACTTAAGTCAAGAGCTGAAATTAAGTATGAAGCATATGCTAAGGCTATCAACATTGAAGCCAAGGCTATGATTGATATTGCCGGAAAGCAGATTATTCCTGCAGTTATCTCATATACAACTGAACTTGCAAATTCAATCCTTGCAGTTTCTGAAGCTGGTGCTGATGCTTCAGTTCAGAAAGATCTCCTTGCTGAAATCTCAGGATACTTAAAGGATGCTAAGGCTGCACTTGTACAGCTTGGCAAGGATGTTGATGATGCTGCTGCAATTGAAGAAACAAGTGAACAGGCTAAATTCTTCAAGGATACAGTTAAGGCTACAATGATTGCTTTAAGAACTCCTTGTGATAAGCTTGAAATGCTTGTTGACAAAGAATACTGGCCATTCCCATCATATGGCGATCTTATGTTTGAAGTATAATCTAAAGACATACATAAAATTCATATTTAAAATGATGATAAAAAAACATGTGGCTGCCGAATTTGCAGTCACATGTTTTTTATGCTGTTCTTATGCTGTTTTAATGCTATTAAAAAACAAACTTATACTTTTTCTAAACTTCATCATATAGTATCTGACCATCTGTTAATTCTTTAAACATACACAATATAATTATTGGCATCTTAAACACCAGCAGCGCAGCATCTTTTTCACTAATTCCCTTTTTTATTCTTATATCAATGCTCTTTAATAAATTAGATGCCACTTTCCAGCCTGCATATAATAATATTCCAATCACTATAAGAACATCTGCTATAAGTGCTGTAACACCCCAGCAACTTTCACCTGCGATTTTATGTAAAACTCCAGGAATAATGCATACCATATTATCGGGAGCAATCATAGCTATATTTGCAAAATATACTATTGGTGCAAGATATATAAAAAATCCATATTTAATAAACTTAAAATTATTTACCACATATTTAATTTTCTTCATTATTCCAACAACAGATAAAATAAGACCAATCGGAAAGAAAATAATACAAAGCACATTTTTTACTATATTATCAGCTGTCATTTTGTTTTTAAAATACTGCACCCAGATGCCAATTAAAAATCCAACAGCAAGTAATGCTGCTATGATTGAACCTGCCATAGGGAACAATACAAAAACAACCGGATAAATAATAATCAATGACTTTAATGAACTTTTATCAAGCAATACAGTCATCTGATTATCCTTCGGCATACCTGCCTGCGCCCGCATTTTTTTCTGTATTTTTTCCTGTATCTTTGCTTTCGCTATATCTGCTTCTGCAACTGAACTTTCTTCTGTACTGGTTTTTGCTGCTGTTTCTTCTGTAACCGTGCTTCCTTCTGCATCCGCTTCTGCGACTGCACTTTCTTCTGTACCGGTTTCCTCTGCAGCTGCCTCTGCAACTATACTTTCCTCTGTATCGGTTTCCTCTGTTGCTGCCTCCGAACCTGTACTTTCTTCTGCATCAGTTTCTCCTGCAGCTGCCTCCGCCTCTGCATCTGTACTTTCTTCTACACCGGTTTCTTCTACATCCGCCTCTGCAGCTGCACTTTCGCCTTCACCGGTTTTTCCTGCATCCGCCTCCGCAGCTGCACTTTCTTCTGTATCAGTTTCCTCTGTGTCAGGCACTGTATTTGGATTTTCATTTACCTGTACTTCTGATTTCTCCGGCTCATCAGTCTGTATGCTTTCGTCTTCACCTTCGGATACAGTGCTTTTTTCTTTGTCGTATGAGCCTGGAGTAAGCAATGCCTCTTTATATTCCGGCATATCTATTACAGGTTCTGTATTCTTATTATCGCTGTTAAGAAGAGGTTCTGCATTTTCCTTCAATACTGCCATAAACTCTTTTCCTACAGCTGTTCTAAACATTTCCGGATGTTCTATAAAACCATCATATAATGATTTTGCAATTTCCGGATCAACAATATTCGTATTCGAATTAATCTTATCAATATAGTTCTGCTCAACAAGTGCACGCTTATATTCATCTACCGAGTCAAAATCATCAACATTGAGCATAACATTTCTAAAGTATGCCATTTTACTGCCTCCATTACTATAACCCGGATAATCCCATTACTCTGGATATACCATTCTTTCTTTTACAGGATTATCAAGCACTTCTTCTTTATATTTTTTTACATATATCTTAGCAAGATTAAGATTATTATCAAGGTAATTGCCGCAATCCCTTGGTGAATATCCTGGTATCTCACCTTCATAATTAAGTACAAAATCTGCTGCTTCTCTTAAAACACCAATAATATCTTCCGGCTGTAAATCACCTGCAAATATTACATAAAATCCTGTCCTGCATCCCATTGGTCCAAAATAAACTGTCTTTTCTGACCATACAGGATGGTTTCTTAAAAATGTAGCTACAAGATGTTCTATTGAATGTATTCCCGGATTATCCATTGGCGGTTCAAGATTGGGGCGTGTAAAACGCAAATCAAATGTTGTAAGTACCTGATCTCCTAAATAATCCTTTCTTGATACATAAACACCTGTTAAAAGGTTTAAATGGTTTACTGTGAAACTTGCTATCTTATTCATATTTACCTCCTTAAACTAACTATAAATCAGCAATTCTTATATGTCCTGATATACTATTATACCAATACATCCGGTTTATTATTTAGAAAAAACCATCATTCTGTTTTCGCCGACACTTGTAATCTTAAGTCCTTTTATACCACATATAAATTTTGACAATGTCGAATAGCCATATTCCTTTACCTTAAAATTAGGATATTCTGAATGAATTTTCTGGCCCAATGCCCCAAGTTCAAGTCCGTTATCACCGGCATTTAAAACACATTTAACTGCAAAGTCAACCACTTTATTTTTAATACTGTTATCCTCTTTAAGCCTTACAATAACTGTATTATTAACACGCTTCAGGTCAAAACTGGCAATCTCATCTATAAATGTTGATAATGAGCTGTATCCATAATTTCTGACATCAAAATCTGAGTACTTCTTCTGAAGTCTGCTTCCTATTTCACCAAGCCCTGTCTGCTTTCCGTGGTCATCATTTTCCATTATTATTTCAATAATTGCATTCTCTATCTTATTAAGCTTTATCAGATGTGCATCCTTCTGCTTCTTCTTTGTAACCTGTGTCTCCTCCTCAGACTGCTCAAGTAATAACTCAAGATCAGTAAACACAGTGCATGCTGCCCTGAATGACCGTGGTGTTTTATTTTCACCCATCCCTATGACGTCCATTCCGGACTCCTTTAAACGGCTTGCAAGACGTGTAAAGTCCCCATCGCTTGATACAATGCAGAAACCATCAACATTATGTGTATATAATATATCCATGGCATCAATTATTAATGTTGAATCTGTTGCATTCTTCCCCACTGTATTGCGGAACTGCTGTATTGGTGTAATGGAATTCTCCATAAGCTCTTTCTTCCACTTTCCAGCCTGCGGCGATGTCCAGTCACCATATATTCGCTTGTAAGTAATCACACCATACTTTGTCATTTCATCAAGTATGCTGGAAATATACTTCGAAGATATATTATCTGAGTCGATTAAAACCGCATATCTTTTATCTCTGTCTTCCATAAATTACGTTTCCTCCAAAAATTTGTTCCAGCACCGGAGTTCACAAATAACCAGCACATTATTTTGCAAATAGCCAATACATCCTTTTGCAAACAACTAATACATCTTTTCGCAAATATCCGGACTAAAACATAGTCAATTACTGTCAGTCATGATTACAAGATATGTCACATCTGATGACGCACGATCTTATACTCATTATCATATATAAAATATGGACATACTTTGTGATTACTTGCTATAAACCTGGCATAATCATCTTCGTCCATATCAACATCACAAATATATTCTTCGCTTTCTTCGTCATAATTTAAATTACTGCAATATTCACAACTTGTCTGATCTGACATGTTTCACATCCTTTCTACAAAATATATCCGATTTGTCAATCACATACACAAACAGCATTATAAACTAAAATTCCATATTTAATTATAACATATTTATAATTAAATATGGAATCAAATTAGAATTCAAATTTAAAATGAAACTTAAAAATCAAAAGTCAAAATTATCAGGATCTGCCCCGACTCTTAAATTTCTGTCAAGATTATCTATTATCTGCATATCTTCTTTTGATAACTCAAAATCAAACACGTCAAGATTGGCTTTTATACGTTCCTTATGCACAGATTTTGGAATTACTATCACATTTCTTTGAATATCCCATCTGATAACAATCTGTGCTGCAGATTTTCCATATTTTACAGCAAGTTCATTAATAGCTTTATCCTGCAAAACATTTCCACCTGTTCCACCAAGCGGGCTCCAGACTTCAACCTGTATTCCCTGCTTTAGACATAAATTTATAAGATTTTGATTATTAAAATACGGATGCGATTCTATCTGATTTACGACCGGTTTCACAGTTGCTGTTTTTTTGATTTTTTCAAGATGACTTTCATGGAAATTACTTAACCCTATTGCTTTTATCCTGCCTTCATTATAAAGTTTTTCCATTGTAATCCATGCCTGCTCAAAACCATCAGCCGGCCAGTGTATAAGATAAAGATCAACATAATCCGTTCTTAATCTTTCAAGACTTTCATAAAACGCTTCTTCTGCCCTGCCTGCACGTATGTCATCGTTCCAAAGTTTTGTAGTAAGAAAAATATCTTCTCTTTTAACACCGCTTTCTTCAATGGCGATTCCAACATCAGCCTCATTCTCATATATCTTTGCAGTATCAATATGCCGATATCCACTATCCAGCGCCCATTTTACTGCATTTCTTGTATCCTGACCTGCTGGAGAACGAAATACACCAAGTCCCAGCTGTGGTATTTTTACACCATTATTTAACTCAATATAATTCATATGCGTTCCTCCTGATTGATAAAATTGTACACTTTCCATCTTACCTGAACACTTATTATTCTAAATAATATTTTGCCACAGCTGTATTATTTTTTCAATCTTACATATATAAATTTATATATTCTTTCCAAATAACAGATTAATACTATATAACGCCCTCGGTATACGCCACCCCCTCCCGACAATTATTATATTTAATGTCATTTTAAAAAATTATAGGTTAATACCTTGTAAAGGTCAAGTTTGCAACCTGTTTTATAAAAAATTATTATTAAAAAATAGATTATCAACATACTTTTTACATTTTTGTATTATTAAGCACAAAATCTCTGAACTGCTCTACTGCCGGTGGCATATATACGCTGTCATTGCTTACCAGAAATAAGTTTCTTTCATAATCAGGAGAACTTATCTGTAAGATTTTAAGATCAAGTTTCAAAAGAAGATCCATATATGGGACAACAGCAATTCCAAATCCCTGTGATACCATGCCGGCAATCACCTGGTCCTCTTCTGTCTCATACGCTATCTGTGGCTCACCTTTGACCCGTAAAAACATTTCATCTATAACATTTCTTATCCCAGAACTCTTTTCAAAAAAAATGTATGGATAAGATATGGTATCTGCAAGATCTATTGTATGTTTTGAAGCCAGCGGATGCTTCTTTGGAACAATCAGTACAAGGTCCTGTCTTTTTACGGGAACTGCCGTAAATTTAAGTTCTGCCGGAGGCTCTGAACAGAAAAGCAGATCATATTTTCTTGCCACCATCCCATCTGTTAACTGTTTTGTAACGCCTGTATGAAATGTAAACTGAATATCCTTATCCGGATGTTGTGCCAGAAAAAGCGAGGCAAGGCGTGGAACAAATTCTACTCCCAGTGGTCTTAAAAGGCCAAGTCTTATAAGTCCCTCTCCACGTGAGCTTCGTTTTATAGATGCAATCCCTTCATCAAGTATCGACAGTGTATGCTGTGCACACTCAAGAAATTCTTCTCCAAAACGTGTAAGCGTCGTATTTCTTCCAGTTTTTTCAAACAGTGGAACCCCCAGCTCCTTTTCCATCTGTGTAATTGCGTGACTGAGGCTGGGCTGCGTAATGCAAAGCTGCTGCGCTGCCTTTGTATAATGCTGCACATGGGCCAGTGTAACAAAATATCGTAAATTAAACAGATTCATCGTATATGCCGTACCTCCTTTATTTGCTCCCGGTGTTTTACATTTATATATATAAGTATACTCATTTTCATAGACAGCGTCTATAATTTTAAACAAATTATTCATTTGTCATTATAGTATTCTTTAGATACACTTTGTCTTATCATGATGGCAGATGAGAAATCGCCTACGCGAATTTCTTATCGCAACAAAGTTGTAGTAGAAATGGAGATTAAAATGGATGGTAATTTAGATAGTAATTTAATTATTGATAATGAGAATAGTGTACAACAGTCAGCTGCAGATTTTAAAACCTTTCGTGGTGAACTTGCACTTATAATCGCAGTTATAATAAACAGCTTTGGCGTTGTTCTTATGCTTTATTCGGGTTCGGGGATTTCTGCAATTTCAAGTGTTCCATATGCTTTTTCCGAGGTCTTTCCTGCAATATCCCTTGGTACCTGGACATATATTTTTCAAGGTCTTCTGGTGCTTAGCCTTATGATCTTAAGGAAACGTTTTGTTCCACAATATCTGTTCAGTTTTGTTGTTGGTTTTGCTTTTAGTGAACTTCTGGATGTTCATAAAGCCTGGATAAATGTTCTTCCCCACAGCATATTATGGTGTATTTTATATTTTATAATAAGCTATATACTGATCAGCCTTGGAATTGCACTTTCAAACCGCTGTGCACTGCCAATCATTCCTACAGATCTCTTCCCACGTGAACTGTCTGATATCACGTCTGTAAAATACCCTAAGATTAAAATATCTTTCGATGTAATCTGTCTTTTTGTCACTGCCGTCATGACCTTTTTCTTTTTAGGCCATATTGATGGCCTTGGAATTGGTACAATACTTGCCGCATTTACCATGGGAAAAGCTGTTGGAATAATTGGTAATGTGCTTGATAATAACTTCCGGTTCGTATCTTTTATGGCTTCAAAAAAATAGTGAAACTTTTGAAAATAATCTAATTTGTTTTCCTGCTTTTCTTTAAGCCTGTAATGTAGAACAACACTGCAAACACAGCTATAATACCACCTGCAAATCCAATATTTTTTAATGAAATATGTGTGTAAACTGCTCCGCCAAACCACGTTCCGGACCCAATTCCCAGGTTAAATATTGCAGAATATATTGCCATCGCTACTGATGATGCTGCCACTGATACACACCCTATTACGTCTGCCTGGAAAGAAACATTAAATGCCAGTACAGCCATTCCCCATACTGCACAGACAAATACCTCCGTATAACTGCATGCAGAAGCAGGATAAAGAAGTAACAGTGCTGCTGCAACGCAGATAAGAATGCATTTTACAAACCTGTATCCGTTTTTATCATAAAATTTTGAAAAAAGAAAACTTCCGACAAGCCCTGACGCACCAAAAAGCATCAGGATAAGTGTTACCTGCATATCCTTAAAGCCTGCAATCTTCTGCAAAAACGGTTCTATATAGCTATAGCTTGTATAATAAGCCGTTGCAACAAGAAATGTTATAATATAAATAACTCTAAGTCTTGAATTCTTCAAAAGTTGTGGCAGCTGTCCCACCGAAAATGACTCATCTCCTGAAATCTTTGGAAACACCGCTACAAGATAAATAAGTACTGCAAAAGAAATAACGGCAACACACAAAAATGTCATACGCCATCCAATCTTCTGTCCTATCACACGTCCTATCGGCATTCCCGCTACCATTGCAATAGATGTTCCTGTGATAATCGCACTCAATGCCCTGGACTTATGTTCTTCTGATACCACTCTTACTGCCATTGGTGATGCAATAGACCAGAAAATCGAATGTGCACACGCAACTCCTATACGTGAAAACATAAGAAATGTAAATCCTGTCGAAACTACCGACAGTACCTGGCATATTGCAAATACAGAAAGTGTGCCAAGAAGAAGCTTTTTAGGCTTTATTTTACATGCCAGCAACATAAGCGGAAGTGACAGTAATGTTACTGTCCATGAATATGCTGTTATAAGTACTCCTGCCTGTGCCTCGGTAATATTAAATTCCGCTGCAATATCAGTTAAAAGTCCAATTGGCATAAACTCTGAAGTATTTACAAGAAATGCTGAAATTGTCATTCCAATCAGTGGAAGCCACTCTTTAATTGTCATATTTTGTTTCATATATCATATCCCTCTTATATCTGTCTGTCCTGCTGTCCTGTATCAGTTATCAGTATGCCATATTCCTCTTATATCCACTCAAAATCGCCACCTGTTATGGCAAGACTTAACAATGTATCCATCTTTTTTACTTCTTCTTCGCCTTCAATCTTCTTTATCAGAACTGCAGTATCTGAAACTTCCTCAAGTGTATCATCAGGTCCAATCTCATAATCTATATCTGCTGCACAGTCCGGACAGTCAATTTTACTCATTGTCTGCAAAGATAAAAATCTGTTTCCGCACTTTTTACATTCATAATATCCACATTCTTTAGTTCCATCTGGTACATAATACATAATTCTTCCTCTTTCCGGTACGCATAAACAGATATAGTAAATCCCACAAGATTCATATTAGCGCACCCGTATCATTATATAAAAACCGGATGATTTTATCAATGAAATCATCCGGCTTTATTTATTTTATTACCTCAAACTTCGCACATAGATTTTAGCTATGCACCTTGAAAATTCAATACCTGGCAGTTATTCAGTTGTCAATGTTCA
>CAKRGM010000048.1 GCA_934330725.1 uncultured Lachnospiraceae bacterium
TAAATTTATAAGAAATGTGAAAAATATGAATCTTCCAAATTGGCAGGCTGTAAAATAAATTTACCTTTCAAAGCTGTGTTTTAGTATTCTGGATGATTCAAGGGAACAGATTGGTCAGATGATAACTAATAAGATGGAGGGTGAACAGGAACATCTTGAAGCGGTATCGAGCCTTCTTTCTGATCTTTTACCGGATTATGAGGCAAATCAGAGAGAAATTATTAAGATATTGAACGCATCTGGTACAAGCAGGAATTATTCGCATTGGGAAATTTGTTTTCCGGATGGTAAAGTATTAAGAAATGATGGAAGTACACTTGAACTTGGAGAACAATATTCGTTTAACGAACGTGTTACGCAGGGATTTACTGTGTCTGAAAGAAGGACAGCGTTAAAGGATAATAAAACCCAGATTATCATGCTTTCAAAATGTATTTTTAAAGATAGTGACTGTGTTGGAATTTTATCAGCTGTAATTGATCTTAAGGCATTTTCAGATGAGTTTTTTAAAAATTCCATTAACCAGAAAACACAGATGATTTTGTTTGAAAGGGATAATGGAGATATTCTTATTGACACATTTAATAATGAATTGGGTGATATTAATGATATTAAGAACAGAGAGGCAGCAGAGGGATTCAATTGGGATAATGTAGCAGCCAATTATCAGGCCAGACAGAGTGGACATGCAGCATTTTATGTGGATGGGGATCCGGAAGTCAGGTATTTTTCATATGCGACTGTGCCATACAGTGACTGGGAGCTGATTCTTATATGCCCGGACTCAGTCTGCATGGTAGCTGCAAATTCTAACAGACGGGCTACTATTGAATTTTTGTTTGTAATATTAATTAACTTTCTTATATTTGTTACATTGACATTTTTGCGGGAAAGGTATCGTCGTAAGCTAAATAAGGCAAAAGAAAGTCAGCTGCAGGCAGCATTGATAAAAGCGGAAAGGGCTAATGCAGCCAAGTCAGAGTTCCTTTCAAGAATGTCCCATGATATCAGGACACCTTTAAATGGAATTATCGGACTTCTCGATATTTCTGAAGCAAATAAGACAAATTATGAGTTGTTAGAAAACAACCGTAAAAAGGCGAAGGTCGCAGCAAACCATTTAATGTCACTGCTTAATGATGTTTTAAACATGAGTAAACTGGAGGATAATAAGGTTGAACTGGCACATGAGGCTTTTGATATAAGGGTTTTAGCAGATGAAGTTTTATTAATAGCGCAGACATATGCTTCAGAAAATGGAATTACACTTAAATACGAAGACTGTTCAAAAAATATTTTGTATCCATATGTATATGGAAGTCCGTTACATGTGCGGCTTATATTTGTTAATATTTTAAGTAATGCAGTTAAGTACAATAAGCCTGGGGGACAGGTATTTACAAAGGTTGAGTGCAGCGGACATGAGAATGGCAGGGTATTATATACGTGTACTGTTAAGGATACGGGAATTGGCATGAGCCCTGAATTTGTTGAACGCATATTTGAGCCGTTTGCACAGGAAAAAACAGATGCACGGAGTGTATATCATGGAACCGGGCTTGGAATGGCAATTGTTAAGTCACTTGTAGATAAAATGCAGGGAACAATAGATGTTACGAGTGAACAGGGAACCGGCTCTGAATTTAAGGTAACTATTCCATTTGATGTTGCAGCACAGGAAGATATTGTCAGGGAAACTCCGCAATGTGATGATGTTTCAATTGAAGGAGTAAGGATTTTACTTGCTGAGGATAATGCATTAAATATGGAGATTGCCACAGAATTACTTGAAGAACATGGGGCAGTTATTACGCAGGTGGAAAATGGACGTGAAGCAGTTGATGTATTTAAAGATAATCCAAAGGGGACATTCGATATTATTCTTATGGATATAATGATGCCTGTTCTTGATGGGCTTGAGGCAACTAAAGAAATAAGAGCAATGGGCAGAACAGATGCGGAAAATATACCAATTATTGCACTGTCAGCTAATACATTTTCAGATGATATTAAAAAATGCATGGATGCCGGGATGACAGCACATTTGTCAAAACCGCTTGATGTTAATAAGATGATAAGCACGATTGCACATGAATATGAAAAAAATAAAAATGAAGAATTATAAGTCAGTAGATGTAAAAATTTACATACATCTACTGACTTTCAATCCTGATATTATATTATTCTAAAACAAGTAAAAGGGCCATTTTGAATTTTTCGTTAGCTGTAACACTGTGAAGTCCGTTTTTTTCAAAGCGGAAACATTCACCAGCTGATAATTCATAATCCTTACCTTCGTATCCTATGGTTGCTTTTCCTTCAAGAGCAAAGACGATTGCGTTTCCCGGTGCGCGGTGTGGGGTAAGGCCTGTACCTTTGTCAAAGGCCATAAGCACATATTTCATAGTAGGATTGCTTACTACATCCATATTAGCAATGCTGCCTTCTTCATAAGAAATAAGATCTTTAAGTCCAAAGATTTCGTTTGTTTTTACTTTTTCGTTCATAGTTGTCTCCTTTTCAAAAATAATTTCTGTATAGATAAGTCCACTGTCTGTCTGCATTCCACAAAGTGTATGTGGTGGGATAATAAGTGCCGTATCAGGTTTTATTACAGCTTCTTCTTTATTGTCACCAATAAGAAAGGTTCCATTTCCCAAAGCGCCTATATACATAGTGGTTCTGTCATAGCTTTCCTGGCTTATTGAAGTGCCATTTCCCATGGAAAAATATGTTACTTTATTTATATTTCCAAGCTTTGAGTCTCTGGAAATGGTCATTCCATCCCGTATAGGGCGTAATTCTTTTATAGTAAATACCTGATTCAATAAGAGTACCTCCTAAATTACTTTTAATGTTATTATTGTACTTATTTATAATGGGACAGGATTGTGGGAGTGCAAAGCACGAAACAATCCGTAAGGAATATTTTGACCCCAACAACTTTATAATATACTTGTACAGCATACAAAAATTAACTGGATCAATAATGCAGAATGAATTTTCACTCTGCTGTCGTTAATCATCGCAGTTACTGTCACGGCTGTGTTTAATTGGTAATTTTGCATGGAATTATCACGAAAACAGTAAGTTTTGTTTCGCTATTACATAAATTATACTATATAAATACAAGGAAAGAAAGGCTGAATTAAAAACAGATACAGGTTATGGTATGAATTGGCGCAGGGTTACAATATATACTTGACAGTTCTGATATAAATATTTATAATTGAACCACTGGTTCAATTAATTACAAATGAATGCAGCTTATATATTTATTACGTTTTATTATAAATCATTTATAAGTCATATGAAGAAATGAGGTTTTTATGGCAAGGAGAAAAAAGGAACCACAGAGTGTGCACAGGAGAAAGATTGAAAATGTAGCACAGAGGTTATTTATGGAAAAAGGAATTGAAAATACTTCTATGAATGATATTTCAAAAGAATCCGGGTATAGCAAGGCAACACTGTATGTGTATTTTAAGAATAAAGAAGAGCTGATAGGCATACTGGTATTGGAGAGCATGCAGAAGCTGTATGATTACATAAAGTCTGCATTGGAAGAAAGTAATGATACAAAAGAACGTTACAAGAGTATTTGTTATGGTATGGTGAAGTATCAGGAAGAATTTCCGTTCTATTTTAAGATGGTTCTGGAAACAATAAATATTGATTTTGAATCAACGCATTTTCAGCAGGAAGAGAAGGAAACATTTTTAATTGGTGAACAGATAAATGATTTATTGACCGATTTTTTGAATGACGGAATAAAACAGGGCGAGTTTCGTAAGGATATAGATATTAAGCCAACGATATTTTCCTTCTGGGGAATGCTTTCCGGATTTATTCAGCTTGCGTCAAATAAGGAGAAATATATAGGACAGCAGATAATGAAAACAAAGATGGAATTTCTTAATTATGGTTTTGAGATGCTATACAATTCTGTAGTATCGGAGGTTAGAAAATGATGACACAAAAGAGAATTCTTGCACTGGCAGGAAGTCCTCACAGGGAAGGCGCAACAGCAGGTATGCTTGGTTATGCAGTCAGAACAGCCCGCCAGCGTGGATATGAGGTTGATTATATTAATCTGTATGATGAAAATATTGCGTATTGTAATGGCTGCAGGACATGTATGAAAACACATATGTGTGTACAAAAAGATGATATACAGAAAATAACACAGCTGCTGAAAGCATGTGATGTGGTCATTCTTGCAGCGCCGGTATATTGGGCAAATGTGCCGGCAGTAGTTAAGAATTTATTTGACAGGCTTTTAGGAGTTGCGATGGAAGAGACGAAAACATTTCCAAAACCAAGGCTGTCAGACAAACAGAAATATATTCTGTTTACTGCGTGCAATACACAGGCTCCATTTTCATATATATTTGGGCAGAGTAGTGGTGCAATACGCAGCATGAGAGAATTTTTTAAGACGTCGGGGATGAAATATGGTGGAAAGTGTGTATGGACCGGACAGGATAAAAAAGAGCTTCCGAACCGGATCATGCGTAAGATTGAGAAATTATTTAACGGATTAGAATAGTTATTCTGATGCGATGTTTAAAAAAGTGATGGGAGAATCCAATATGGGCATTATTCTGGGATATATTAGTCTTTTTTTATTTATTGTGTTGTTAGTAAAAGCAGTTGCACATAAATGCCACTGGACAAAGATTGACAGGATGCTGATGAAAATTCATAAGCCGGTAAGCATACTTCTTATAATTACATGTTTCCTGCATATGATCATGGTTATTCCGGTAGTGAGGAACCGCAGTGTGTTAGTTACTGTTACAGGAATATTAAGTATAATATGTATGTTTTTGCTGATTTATTTATGTCATAAAATAATGAACAGGCAGAAAAGAATAAGGTGGCATAGAATTCTGGCAGTGATTATGGCAATGTTTGTTGGTGCACATATAATAATATGTGCAGCAGATTTTATGAAATACAGGCAAAAGACAGCTGATATAATGTTTGATGATGTTGACATTTCCAGGGCAAAAGATGGTGTATATGAAGGCGAATACGATATTGGATATATTTATGCAAAAGTAAGGGTGGAAATGATGGGCGGCAGAATCGAATCAGTTACACTTTTAGAGCATAGAAATGAACGTGGAAAGCCGGCAGAAAGCATTATTTTTGCAGTAACAGACGAACAGAAGGTGGATGTGGACACCGTAAGTGGAGCCACTAATTCCAGCAAAGTTATAAAGAAAGCAATTGAAAATGCAGTGAAAAAATCGGTCATAAACTAATATATGATTTTCTCATTAAATTTTTAAAGATGCTTAAGAAATCAGGGAAAAAATAAATACATTTAATTGTGTCGTGAATTATATGTGTATTATAATAGTAATTATAATGATTACAGAATTAAATCGTAAATTCAATTCGAGTGTCATCCGACACAAAGCGTATATGGAATGGAGAATAAAATGGAAATATTACAGGATAAGGGGGGAGAATATTGTGATTATTGCAATTCTTGCAGCTGTAATTGTCAGTATTATAGTGGCAGCATATATCTGCATAAGCTCATCACGTAGATGTACATTAGAAGTACAGGCTCAGTTTATTAAATTTAATTATTATTATGCCACTAAGGGGCAGGGAAGATTCTGCCCTGTTTTCCGGTATGTTTATAATGGCATGACATATGAAAGACAGTCACCTGCAGGCTGGACTGAAAGAAACAGACCAGTCCTTTATGCAGGGAAGATTTATATAATACGTATCAATCCTGAAAAGCCTGAACAGATATATATTGATAAAAAACAATTTGAAAGGGCTTGACGAGTTTGTTAAATTGCGTTATAGTACGTTCTAACACATAAATAGTTCACATTATGAACTAATTTTGAAGATATAGACGGCAGACTCGGGAGCGTCTGCGGAATGGAGATTAGAGATTAGCATGAAAGACAGTAATTGGATGGATATGGTCAAAAAACAGGGAGAATTACGTCACTTTGGGAATATGACCATAAAGAAAGCCAAGAAGGGAAAGCTTACTTCTGCGCAGGAAATTGATTTGCTTTTTCACGCGGCGCTGGCAAAGGAGCCAATAACACCAGGACAGTTATCATCTCAGATGGGCGTAAGTAAGACGATTATAAGCAGACTTATTGAACAGCTGGAAAGAAAACATTTTATAGACAAACAGATGGATGCTGCTGATAAAAGAAGCTATGTTATCAGGGTTACAGCCTCAGGGAAAAAGGAAATTGATAATATGTATAATTATTATCTCAGTCCATTATATCTTCTTAAGGATAAAATGGGACACGACAGATTTGAGATGTTATTTACATTGATTGAAGAGGCAGACAGGATCCTTGTTGATAATGTGCTGCCAGATAAAAATTAGTTAATTGCGAAACTTTCAGCTTTTCAGGTAATGTTTAGCAAAATTAACAATTCAACGCAGGCACGCTCGCGCTGCTTATTGCTGGCAACGGTACGTAAGGCGGTAAAATACACCGCCTAAGTACCGGCCGCACTAAAGCACCTGCTTATAAATTAGTTAATTTTGCATAACTGTAGCTCAAATTTATGAGTTTCGCAGTTAACTACAGATAAAAATTATTAAAAGGAGACAGGATTTATATGACATTTTATCAGGAATTACAGTTAAGTTCTACAGGATCAAAGCAGTTGATTAAAAATACAACAGATAAAAAAGAAAAAAGACGCCATATACTGATATATAATTTCAAAGTATATCTTGTTATGGCGTTTTGCGTTGCAGTTGTAACATTATACAGTAAGGTGATTGGAACAGAGAACAGTGTTGTAGGAGTTACGGTCCTTCTGGCTGTGCTTGTTCTTAGACAGGCTGATTTTGGCATTAAAACTACACATGGTCTGGGAGTGATTGCAGGAATATTTGGAATTCTCATACTGGGGCCAAGGATATCGAATATGGTTTCACCTGTCATGGCATTTTTTGTGAATATAATATGCATAATGCTGTTAATGATATTGGGATGTCATAATGTGATTATGTACAATCATTCTACATTTGTACTTGGCTATCTGCTTTTACAGGGCTATGATGTAAGCGGAAATGCGTATGTGTTAAGAATTGAAGGACTTCTTGCAGGTATGCTTATATGTATGGCAGTATTTTATAAAAATCAGAAGAACAGACCATATCGCAGAACATTTTTGGATCTCTTCAGAGAATTTGATATTAATTCGTTAAGAAACAGGTGGTATGTTAAATTAACATTTATTGTATCAAGTGCTATGCTTATAATGTCATTATTGGGGCTTCCAAGAGCAATGTGGGCAGGTATAGCATGTATGTCAGTGTGTCTGCCTTTTTCAAAAGACTGTATGGGAAGAGTCGGCGACAGAGGATTTTTCAATATTGTTGGAAGTCTGCTGTTTGCCATACTGTATATTGTGCTTCCGTCATCGATGTATCCGTATATAGGAATGATAGGTGGTATTGGAGTAGGATATTCAGCTGGTTATGCATGGCAGACGGTATTTAATACATTTGGGGCATTATCGATTGCAGCGGGACTTTTTGGAATGACTAATGCAGTGCTGCTTCGTATAGGAGCAAATATATTTGGTGCAGTATATACGCTGCTGTGTGTAAAAGCTATGGATAAGATTTCTGCATGCATAGCAGGCTGTGATGATACAAAAGTATGTCAGTAGAGAGGTGTGATATATTTGGGAAAAAGACCGGAGTTTGAAGAAATTAAATCATATGAAGAATTTGAGAAATACTACTGGTATCGTGAGGAATTGTCAGCAATATGCAGACAGTTAGGTATAGATAATACAGGAACCAAGCAGGAGCTAAACTATAATATAAGAGAATATTTTAGTGGTAATCTGATTAAGAAAAAGAGCAGCCATTATAAGGGCAAAAAATCTGTAAAGGAGATTGCACCGGATTGTCCGTTACTTGATTGCGGCTTTTCCTTTAATTCAAGGTTCAGAGCGTATTTTTCAGAACAGACGAAAGTTGAAAATTTTAAATTTACAGCCGATATGGCGACTGCCTGGAGAAAGGTAAAACAGGACAACGATTATTCATTTACTATACAGGATATGCTGGATATTTATTATCATAAGTCAGATTATGCAAAATATGATAATTCAGCCTGTCAGTGGAATAAGTTTTTAAAAGATTTTTGCGCGGATGAGAATAATTCAAAGTTCCCTGACAAACTAAAAGCCGCTTCATTTTACTGGAAGATTGTGAAGGATTCTTCACAGCCTAAAGTGTATTCCGGCGAACTTGTAAAAAAGTACAGATCTAAAGAATAAATCATATTATCAACTGTATTTTCTTCTTCTGAAAATTCTTGTGATGATTAGATGTTTTATTGAAAAATTTTGCTAACTGGTGTATAATTTATTTAATAAATTTAGTGAATTATGTCATATCGACATTAATTAATTTAATATTTAAAACATTAATTTTCAGGCAATTGCGAAACTCATTATTTCTCAGGTTGTGTTGTGCAAAATTAACAATTTAACGCAGGCACGCACTCGCTTCTTATGAATTTGTTGATTTTGCAGATTTGCAGCTGGAATTTATGAGTTTCGTAATCACATAATACAAATTTTATCAGGGGGGATAAAAATGGATAAGAAGAAACGCAGAGGTTCTATTGCCAAAAAAATTATTTTAATTATGTGTATAGCTGTTATAGCTACAAATGCAGTCTGTTTATTGCTGGTTTTAAATAATTCAAGAAGCCAGGTTACGACAAATGTAAAGAACAGCATGTTAAGTATGGTTGAGTTGTCGTCGGATTTAGTTAAAGAGGATATTGATAATAAGGGCGATAATTTATCATATGAGGAATATTCAAAGATTATTGGTAAGGTAAAAGTAAAGGGAATAGACAGTTCTTATATTTATGTTGTTAGTAAAGATGGAACAATGCTTTATCATCCTACAAAGGACAAAGTCGGACAGCCGGTTGAAAATGCGGTTGTGAAGGATCTTGTAAAGCAGATTGAATCAGGTAAGCATCCGGAAACTTCGGTAACTTCGTATAAGTTTAACGGAACTACAAAGTATGCAGCATATTCTGTTTTGGACAATAACAGTATTGTTGTAGTAAGTGCAGATGAATCTGATGCATTATCCGGAGTTACAAGAATTACATATGTTTCAGTATTTCTTATTGTTGCAATTGCAATTGTTGCTGCAGTTATTGCATTGATATTCGGAAGATGGCTTTCAAAGCCACTTATAAAATTAAGTGAGGTTATTGAATCTGTTGCGGACGGAAATATGAATGTTGATTTTTCAGGCATAAAGCCGACTAATGATGAAATTGGACTTATGGCAGAAAAGATGAAATACATGACCGATTCACTTAATGGTATTGTAGGTAAAATCAGACAGACTAATGCAGTTATGAACAAAAACAGTTCTGAGCTTAATAGTACAAGTGAGCAGACACTTGCGGCAAACGATGAAATATCAAAAGCTATAGAGGATGTTGCGGAAGGTTCTACAAATATGGCAGCATCAATATCGGATATTAATACTAACCTTGAAAATGTAAATGACGAAGCAAAACATATTGACACATCGGTTATAGATATAAAGCAACAGACTGATTCTGTATCTGACAGCAGTAAGTTAATGAGTGATAAACTAAGAAAGATGCAGGATGGCTCCTTAAAGATGAATGAAGGAATTGTCACTATTTCAGAAAGAATCAAGAAGGTAAGCCAGGTAGTTGACAAGGTTGAAAATATTATTTCTGTTATAGAGGAAATCTCAGGGCAGACGAATCTTTTATCACTTAATGCTTCGATTGAGGCAGCAAGAGCCGGAGAAGCCGGAAAGGGATTTGCGGTTGTTGCCGAAGAGATAAGAGTGTTATCAGATAATACAAGTCAGGAACTTAATAATATAAAAGCGATAATTGTTGAGCTTGTTGGAGATTGTAGTGAGTGTGTTGCTGCTTCAGATTTAATCGTTAAAGATAACGCTAAACAAAAGGAAGAACTTGCAGCAGTATTAAATGAATTTAATACTCTGGATGAACAGATTGGACATACTGCACAAAAAGCTGAGGAAATCAAGACACTCGTAACAGATATGGTAGAACATAATGCAAGTATTACTCAAAGCAGCAGTGGATTGACAGATGTCAGTGCTGCAAATGCAGCAGCAACTGAACAAATGAATGCAAATATTGAGGAACTTAATGCAATGATGAATGGTGTCGCAAAAATGGCCGGTGATATGTATGACCAGTCAAATGAACTGACTAAAGCATTATCATATTTTAAATAGAATGCACATTTTTGCGAACCTTGTTATTCTTTATTATAAGAAAATAAATTGCCAATATAAAAATTGACATCAGTGAGCCCATTGGCGATGCAAGTCCCATTGGAAGCAGACTTTCCGGAAAACTGCGGCTTAGGAGCCATGCCATTGGTATACGGACTAAAAATATTGAAATTACATTATGTAAGAATGTGATAGTTGATTTTTCACATCCACATAAATAACCATTAATACAGAAAGTAAATCCGACAAGAATACAGTCTATAGAATATGTCTTAAGATACTCACCGGCCTGTATGAGAACGGCTGTATCACTGGAGAAAATGGCTGTAAATACCTGAGGACATATCCATGATAATGCACCCATTACCGCTCCAAATGAGACCGTTACGATGATGCCAAATCTGAGTGCACAGACAGCACGATGCTGTTTTCCGGCTCCGATATTGTGAGCTGTAAATGCAGAAATCGCAGAAAGCATTGCCGATGGAACCATGAACATAAACATAATTATTTTTTCGACAACACCTACGGCGGATGATGCAATCAGACCACGGCCATTTGCAATTACTGTAAGTATTATAAATGAAATATTTATAAGTGTATCCTGTGCAGCAATAGGAAGTCCTATTGCTGCAATTTTTTTCAGTATAGTTTTTGACGGAGCCATATCTTTTATTGAAAATGTAAATGGCAGACCATGGTGTCTTATTAAAATAATGCCACAAATTGAACTTATAAGCTGGGCAGATGTGGTAGCAATTGCAACACCGGCAGTATCCATTCCGAGTGCGCCTGTAAGAACAAAGTCGCCGGCGATGTTTATTACACAGGCAATAGCCACAATAATAAGAGGTGTTTTTGAATCTCCGGTACCCCTGAGAACGGCCGCAGAAACATTAAATGCTGTTATAAACGGAATTCCTATGGAGCATATCATTGTGTACTTTAATGTTTCATCAACGGCTTCTGCCGGTGTATTCATAAGAGTTATTATTTTGGGTGATAAAATAATCATCAGTGGAGTAAGTACAAGTGCAAGGCAAATAAAAAATATAAGTGTATTTCCAAGTGAATGTGAAGCTTCTTTTTTATTTTTGGCACCGATATGCTGCCCTATTAATACAGTACTTCCCATTGCACATCCAATGATAAAGCATGTAATAATCTGCATTATCTGGCTTCCTATGTTAACAGCAGATATTGCTGAAGCTCCGTTAAATTTACCGACTACAAACAGGTCTGTTGCGCCATAAAGAGCCTGCAGCATATTTGCACCAAGAAATGGAAGGGCAAAACGCAGCAGTTGTTGTTTGTAATTACCATCTGTTAAATCTGTTTTTGTTAAATTTCTTTTATGTGACATAATAATCCCCATTCCTGCGCTATTTTGTTGCGAAGCAGTTATTTCTAAAAGTATATTGTGGTTTATTGACCAGCAACATTTAATAGTGTAAACTGTATAACAGTTATACAGTCAAGAAAAATAGTCCGAAAAATTGTACTGATGCGGTATTTACTTGCACGGCTATTAGTTTCTGAGCAAAACAAATAGCTCATGATGGCAGATGAAAAATCGCCTGTGTGAATTTTTTATTGTATCTTTGCAACAATGTTGCACGGAAATGGAGGAATAAAATGGAGCAGCTGATGAAGATAAGTGAGTTTGCCAGGTTGTCTGGCATATCAAGGAAGCTTTTGATATATTATGACAGATACGGCATACTCTGCCCTAAACGGATTGATCCTGATACGGGATACCGGTATTATTCTTACAGGCAGATGGATACAGCAAATGTTATTGTTTCACTGCGCCAGGCGGGGATGTCTTTAGATTGTATCCGCAGTTATCTTACACACAAATCACCTGAAAGACTTTTGAATATGCTTGATGAGCAGCAGAAGCATTTAAAAGAGCAGATTAATACACTTGTGCATATAAATGGCATGATACAGTCAAGGAAAACACAGATTTTAAGAGGAATATCAAGCAAGGCAGGAGACATTTTCATAAAAGAATGTCCGTCTGAAAATTTATTTTTAGGGCCGGTTTTTCCGGATAATTATGATCTTGCGTATGGATGGAAATATACTGCCGATTTTTATGAGGCCTGTCGTTTGAATAATATTCAGCTGGGATTTTCAGTAAATGCACTTGTGGAGTTTGAGCAGCTGCAAAAGAAGTTGTGGAATATGCCATCAAGATATTACTGTTGCCTTCCGAAAGGCCAGTATAAAAAGTTTTTTACAAGACCCTCTGGAACATATCTGATTGGTACGGAATATGCTGACTTTGGGTGTACTGATTCACTATATAGAAAAATGTTTAATTACATAGAAAAACATAACATAGTAATATGCGGTAATTCATATGAGGAATATCTGATAGACGAGATTGCAGAAGAAGATATGGAACACTATCTTCTGCAGATATCAATTCAGGTATGCGAAGACGGAATTTAAGAAGATAAGGAGAAATAGCAGAATGGATAGTATTAAAGAAAGAAGAAGTATAAGAAAATATAAAAATATTCCGGTAGAAAAAAATATTATTGAAGAAATAATAAGGGCAGGAATACTTGCACCTTCAGCAAAGAATAAGCAGCCATGGAAGTATATTGTCTATAGCGGTACTTCAAAGGATGAGTTATTAGATGAAATGGAGAAGGGACTTCAAAGAGAAAAGAACGGAAAGGCCGCTTTACCTGATTCAGCTCACGGATTACCAGATGCTTTCAATACATTAAGAATTATGAGAGAAGCACCGGTACTTATCATTGTTTTAAATACATGTGGAAAGTCACCGTTTGAAAGCATTTGTACAGATAAGCGTGTAACAGAAATCTGTGATACGTTATCCATTGGTGCGTCTGTGGAAAATATGCTTCTTAGGGCATCTGAACTCGGGATAGGAACATTGTGGATAGGCAATACATTTTTTGCTTATAATGAGATGGTAAAATATATTGGCACAACGAATCAGCTTACAGGGGCAATTTCACTTGGATATGCAGATGAAAAGCCGATGCCAAGGCCAAGAAAAGACATAAGTAATATTGTTGAATACAGATAAAAAATATTGTTATAGCAAGGATATTTTCTGAGAAGCTTTTGTATATTAATTCAAAAAAAATGCAAACTAATAAGCGTAAGGAGGATACTGTAATGGAACATATTGAACTGATTAAGTCGTATCTGAAACGACTGGGTGATGGTGAAAATTTAGAAAATGTAAGAAATGATTTTGTAAAAGAATTTAAGGATGTTGATGCATCTGAAATAATTAAAGCGGAGCAGGAACTATTAAAAGAAGGGACACCACTTGAAGAGGTACAGCGCCTTTGTGATGTGCATGCAGCTCTATTTCACGGTATGATACGCCAGGAAAAGAAAGATAAAAATGAAGATGGTACTGAAAAGCGTACAGCGCTATCTGCGCATGAAAAGAAGATGGCAGCGGCAGAACAGCTTGCAGGAATTCCTGGACATCCTCTTTATACATTTACCATGGAGAATAAAGAACTGGAGAAGTTACTTGGTAAATGTAAAGATGAGCTGCAGACAGGAGATGTAAGTACAGATTTAATAGACAGTTTAAGACAGCTGGCGGTTCATTATGCCAAAAAGGGGGATCTGATTTATCCGCATTTAAAAGTTCAATATGGAATCAGCGGACCATCTGATGTGATGTGGACCGTAGATGATGAAATAAGGGATGAGCTTGCAGCTTTATCAAAAGCCGGTAAACGTGATGAAAAATGGATGGAGCGGTTTAAGGCACTCCTTATACGCATAGAAGAAATGATATACAAAGAGGCAAATATTCTTTTTCCAAACTGTGCACTTAATTTTACAAAAGAAGAGTGGTATGGAATATACAGGGACTCAAAGGACTATGTAGAGTGTTTTGGAGTAGTTAACAGAAACTTGGAAGATGCTGAAAAATATTTTAAAGATCATAAAATGATGCACCAAAGGTTGCAGGATAATGATGGTGAAATTATGATGCGTGGCGGACATATGACATTAGAGCAGCTTGAGGCCATGCTTAATACAATTCCTCTTGAGATAACATTTGTTGACGTGGATAATGTCAACAGATATTTTAATGAAGGACCAAAGGTCTTTAAACGGCCGGGTATGGCAATTGACAGAGAGGTGTTTTCCTGTCATCCGCCAAAGGTTGAACAGCAGGTAAAAAGAATAATCAGTGAGTTCAGACAGGGAACAATGGATAAAGTTACGATATGGATGAACAAGAATGGCAAGACAATGCTTGTGACATATATGGCTGTGCGGGACAGAGATAGCCGGTATTTAGGTACAATAGAGCTGGTGCAGGATATGGAATTCGCAAGAGAATATTTTAAGAAATAGGGTGATTGAGTTGCAGACGATGTTATTTAAGTATGGCATTGTCTGCATTTTTTATATAAAATATTAGTCAATAGAGTAAAGATTTTGTGAGTTAAATAAGAAAAAGTAAGATTGATGACAGAGTCATTTTGTAATATAATTAACTCAAACTTCGCACATAGATTTTAGCTATGCACCTTGAAAATTCAATACCTGGCAGTTATTCAGTTGTCAATGT
>CAKRGM010000049.1 GCA_934330725.1 uncultured Lachnospiraceae bacterium
CTGCTCCACTTGATACAGAATAGTAGGGTACGCTGTTCTCAATTTGTGTTGTTGCTTCTTTACCGTATATGAGCATTCTATTAAGGCTCCAAGCATTTCCGGAAAGTCTATCTGGCTTCCAAGTTTTTTCCCATCAATTACTATTTCTCCTGATGACGGTCTTACAAGACCGCATATGCAACGCATAATCATTGTTTTTCCCGAACCATTAATGCCCATAAATCCATATATTCTACCACAATTCATCTGACAGTTTATATCACTTAATATCTTATTTTGCCCAATAATTTTACTTAAATGTCTTATTTCCAAATACATAATAATCCTCCATGTCAGCATAATTTTTCACAGTATTTTCATCTGATTATTCAACATGTTTTTTGTAAATATCCTTCTCTTTGATTCCAAATGACCCCATAACATATGAAACTACAATAAAAAATACACTTATCAGAATACACATATTGCCATTTACATCTTCATTTGACAGACGAATCATCATCAGCCCGCTTCCAGGTGAAAATTCTCCTGCCGAATAAATACCCGATATTAATATAAATGCTACAAATACATATCCAAGCTTTGGATTAAATATAAGTGCAATTGCCATTTGAACATATGAAAGTGCTATGGAAACAACAAAAACCACCATCAAGTCTGTGATAAAACTACTATAAGTTTCATATCCGCTTCCTCCAAAAAATTCTGCAACCTTTGTATGCAACGCACCTGTTTTCCCTGTAATAGCTGACATTATAAATATTGTGGAAATGACTGCAAGATAATATAAACATACACTTACAACGCACCAGATACATTTACTGTTCCACCACGATATACGTTTTTTAAGTCTTATAATATACTGCTGCCCGCTTCCATATAACTCATTGCTTGGATAACTGCCAACTATAATTGCCAGGAATAAATTTAATGCAAGCCAGAAACCATTTGGAACGACAAAGACACCTGTATCCTGAAGCAGCTTCATTCCCCTGAAATTCCAAAACAGATAATCTCCAAATGTAAATTCAGACACGCTTATAAATTTGCTGTATCTTATATAAAATGAAATACAGGAAAAAATAACAAGCAAAACTACGGCAATATATTTTTTCCACTGTAAAAAGCATCCGTTTTTTATGTCAAATTTTAGTATCTTTGTCATATTTACTTCCTTTCAAAGTAAAATTCACGTCTTTCGGCTAACAGCCTGTCTATTAAATAAACCAGTATTATAACTGCCACACTTATTAGAAACTGCTGTTGCATTAACTCTTTAAGAATATTTTCATATGATAAATCCATACTTAATATCCCATTTAAATATCGTCTGTCAGCAAAACGAACTGCAAACAATATTATCCATACAAAAGCTTCTTTTTGAATAAGCCAGAAAAATCCTAAATATATAATTTCAACCGTAATAATAAACAGTATTGAACCCGCTATAAAAAATAACATAATCTTTGTATATGAAATATCCTTTATCATTTTGTTTACATATGCAAAATAACTTATTTCTTTATCCCAGTTAATCAATGTTGATGTATAATTTAATGAGAAAATAATCGTACAGAATACATAAACCAATCCATAAATTACTGCATGACATACTATTTTTGTGGTTTGTCTGTTTAATATTTTTATTCTTGAACCATTCATAATAAGATTTGAATATCTAAAATCATTTTTTGAATTTATCATCACATCGGCAAGTATAACTGCAAAAAGCAGAATATTACTATTAAACATGCTGCTGTTTTTAACTATAAAATCCGCCACACATAACGATACACAGCCACTCTTATTCATATATATTGCATTCTTCCATACATTTACATATGCAAATAATGCCATAATAGTAATTAACCCACCGGTTACAATAATATTGCCTCTTTTTATATGCCATCCTACATTTTGTTTCATAATATAAATTCCTTGCTTTAAGATAAAATATCCTGCTTTTTACCTCTGTATAAAAACTCCCAAAATGCAATCACAATTAAAATTATAATTTCCACCATTAGTGAAGGTATTCTCGGTCCATCATATACTGGATTGACAACATTCATAGGCTGCCATACATATGCCTCTAAAAGATCTGCACCAGACATTATTACAAGACATAATACAAATGGAAATAACAATACTGTATATATTCTCTTCGCATAAAATGCCACATATAATGCCGTCACTGCCAATACACCAGCAAAAATAAAAATTAACAAAACTGATATTATGCAAAATAATTCCGGATGTAGAAAATATAAAGAAGACATTGATGTTTTAGGTTCTACATGACACATTCCATCAGCCGGCTGCGGTAAAATACATGGCAGAACTGACGCACATAATATAAAATTTAGCACAAGGGGGATAATTACGACCATTCCGCCACTAATAAACGTAGAAACAAATTTTGCCCTTAAATAATCTTTCTTTCTGACCCTGGTACAAATATAATTAATAAAATTATTTTTGTTATCCTTATAAAACGAAGCGGCAAAAGGAAGCACCACCAGAAGAGGCATAATAAGAAAGAAAAATGCTGCATATTTTGAATCCGATGTTCCTATCCATGATTCATACACATTGTCAGGATACAACATTGCATAAGCACTATAATCATTCATCCATTCGTCCAAATGTAATGCATATTGCAGTCCATAATTTACCCAGTCCGCTATTACAATAATGCATCCAATAAATAATGAAAGATAAAATCCTGGAGTTTTAAATGCTCTTCTCAATTCAAACCTGTATATATTCATAAACCTACTCATCCTCCAAATCCCTGACTTTCTCAGATATATCTATATGAATAAAATAATTTGAAGCATCCTCTTCCTTCCCTGGAAAACACTGCTCATTTAATCCATTAGGATTAAATACAAAATCTATTTTATGCTCTGTATTTTGGGTATCTTCATCTTTTAAAACATAATACAGTTCCAACTGTTTTTCTTCCCCCGGACTTAATTTACAATGAAAATGCTGTACCATCTCAGGTGGATAATCATACGGAAGCATTAAAAATGGCTCATTTACTGAACCGGGTAAATCAGAATAAAGTATCCAGTTAGTATTAAGAGTCAGCTCTACATCTATTTCACGGCTATTCTTTATATTCATGCAAACTTTTACGGCTGTATTTTCAGGATTGTAAAGTTCTTCAATATAATCATCCGCCTTTGTTTCGTTATTTTTACTGTCTGAACCATTAATATGCAACCGCGGAAAAATAAACTTTATACAAACCCATACCAATATGCATACAACTATCACAGAACCTACAATAATCTTTTTAACTTTTCCTGTATTCATCTTCTTTCTTTATGCCTCTCTTAATACACCGCTTATTAACTTAAAGTCTTAAATACTATCAGGACTCCATAAAATATAAATATGATTATGGTGTCCATCACCCGGATCAAAAAGTAAAGAAGCATTAGCGTATCTTCTTTCATGTACTAAATTAGGAAGGTATCTTGCCTGCCCTTTTTTACAATCTCTAGATCTGCCATATGTACAATCATAATATGCAGTATTTCCATTACCTTGACCCATTACTCTTATATATGATATATCTGAATTGGATCCTTTATTATACACATATGCAGATGTTGCATCTCTTTTTTGTCTAAAAGGAGTGCTCAAATCAGTTATCTCACATTCGTCTGTATTAATATAATACTCAAATACTGTATCATGATAATTTCCTGCTGCATTAACATATACTACCGAACCTGTTTTTAAAACCGAAAATAATATCAAGGTTATTCCAAACGCTATTAGTTTTTTTGCTAATCCACTCATTTCTCTTGACTTAATCATATAATTTTTCTCCTTTACAAATCTCTTTTTACTACTACCTTTATAATACCTAACATATTGTTAAAACTTTTCCCTCCATTATTATAAAAACCTCCTTCTTAAGTATTTTTGTCTATCATACACTATTTTTTAATCTAAAAACGGACTTTGCGAAATCCGTAGATAAAACGGCGAAATTCATAGTTAAATAATCTTTTAATTATCTATCTGCCATACAATATTTTCTCTGTTGTTTCATGTGCGCACACTTTTATATTTAAAATATACCTGCTATATACCTTCTGTCTATACAATATGTATATTCTACAAGATTCTGGTACAACTGACAGATTTATGTATTTTTTTCTTGCATCCTCAAAATACACAAAATGAATGATATCTTTTCATTGTATTATTTTTCTGTATGACTACAAAATAACAAAAAGGCTGAAAATAGTGATTTATATTTACAACTCACTATTTCCAGCCTTTTTGTACTATACTCCAGAATTAAGAAATAAATAATACAATATTTATCTTAAACCATTCTTCATCATATTTTATCTCACAATCCCCATGATATTTACTGACTATATGTTTAATATTATCTAATCCAATACCATGATTTTTTGTATCCTCCTTTGCAGAAATTATTTTATTTGCCACTTTTTTTATCTTTCCATTATATTTATTTGTCATATCAATAAACAGGCAATTTTGATTATATCTGACATTTATTATAATTTCAGGTTTTTCGATCTGCTCTGATGCTTCAATAGCATTATCAAAAAGATTACCAAACACTACATTCATATCAAAGGTCGACAGCTTTACGTCCTCCGGTATAGCTATATGTTTTGTTATGGCAATTCCTTTCTCTCCCGCCACTGTAAGCATATAATTTAACACACCGTCAATTTGTATATTTCCAGTACCTACTATATTACCGGGTAAACTAATACTTTCTTTCATGGAATTAATATAACTGATAATCTCATCATCTTTATGTGCATGTGCCAAAGCCAGAATTTCCAGCATATGATGTTTCATATCATGACGCATTGAACGAACTGTTCTTGCATTATCAATATTAACCCTCATTTGATTTTCATACATTTCCATTTATTTTCTCAAGTACATATTTTCACGTTCACTGATGTACTTATCGGTCATAGTATTATACAGGTAATAAACAATCATATTTAATACTAAAAGTGTAACACCTATAAACACATTACTTACCCGTGATTCCATATTATCATATAAAATTACAACTAATGTACATATGCTTACCACAGCCAGCAAAATCAAATACCACCACTGGGCCGTAATTATATTTTCTTTTTTCTTTCCAATTATTTTTTCTATTAATACAGCTATAATAAAAAAGAGAAATACCGATAAAAAAGGACCTAATACATCATAATTGGTACAACTTGGATTGTTAATAGAAATACATGCAGCAAGAAAATCCGACACCACACTTACAGCTAATATAAGTATAGAAAATAACAGTCTTTTCTTAATATTCCCCTTATATGACATTGTAATTATAAATATCCCACTAAACGTCACAAGAATATTTATAATTGCATTATGAAATACCAAATATACAAATGTAGTTAATATATACGATATTATAAATGTGATATATCGCAATTTTTTATGTGACTTATCTTCAAAAAACAAGCTACAGTATTTTTGAATTATAAACAATCTTGCAATTTCTGTAAAAACAGTTACAATCACATCTACCTGGAAATCCATATTCCTTATCACTCCATTCATTATTCACAACCCTTTACATGCACTCATTGTACTCACGTAGCCTTGTACGAAATAATGCTCTGTTTGGCTGGCTGATATTTATTTCAGAACCATTCTGCATAACTACATGATCATAGTAACACTCCACAACATATTTTAAATTAACTATATATGATTGTCCAATCATAACAAACTGTGATGGTAATTTTTCTGATTCTGTTTTTAATTTGCCAGTGAATTCCTGAACAGAATTATCATATAAATGTATCTCAATATGCTTATTCCTGCTCATTAAATACTGTATCTTACCAATTGGAATTCTATATTGATTTCTATGGTATGTATACCGTTAAAATCTCTTATCCTGCTTATCAACTAACAGTAATTTTCCCAACAGCTCATTTACCTTGCCCTGTTCAACTGGTTTTATTAAAAAATCGTATGGATGTACCTGAAACAGCTCCATTGCATAATTCATTTTAGACGATATATATACAATCTGCATATTAGCATCTGATAACAGCTCCCTTATATACTTACCAACAGCAACTCCATTTTTCCCCGGTAATTCAATATCTATATGTATTTTATTATTTAAATCTTTACAGCATTTTTCTCCTGTATCCCAGGAATATACCTCAACGCAGTCTCCTGTCTCTTTAAAATACTCATAAACATAATTCTCCACATCCGTACACACACTCTTTGCATCATCACAAATACCTATATGATAATTCAACTTAACAATCCTCCATAACAACCACCTGCATATTGTCTTAATGGTAATAAGCACGCCATTAAAAGCTTCGGAAACTAAATAAACTTTTAATATAAAATCCGCTATACCTGGCGTTTTCCACGGTATAGCGGATTTAATATCCTATATACACAGCTTTTCACATTACAGTACAAGTCTTGCTGCTCCATACATTCCTGCATCATTTCCAAGTGTTGCCAGTAATACTTTTGTATTTCTGCTTGGATGGAATACATACTGCTTATAGTATTTTTCAATAAGATTTGTGAAATATTCTCCGGCTGCTGAAACGCCTCCTCCTATAAGGAAACATTCAGGATCTACCATACCTGCTGCACAGGCAAGTCCTTTTCCAAGATAACGTGAAACGTATTCTGTAATCTGTATTGCAAGAGAATCTCCATCTTTTGCTTCATCAAATATGAGTTTTGCTGAGATATAAGGTGCTTTCCTTAATGTAGAAGGTGTATCTGTATCATTAAGCATTCTGTTTGCCACTCTTACGATACCCGTAGCAGAAGCAACCTGCTCAAGACATCCTTTCTTTCCACAGTTACATACTTCTTTTTCCCCTTCGACAACCGGAATATGTCCGATTTCTGCAGCTGCTCCATTAAATCCATTAAGTGGTTTGCCATTTATTATGATACCACCGCCAACGCCTGTACCAATTGTAACAAGCATCATGCTTGAATATCCTGCTGCGCCGCCCTTCCAGTATTCGCCAAGGGCTGCCATGTTGGCATCATTTCCAACTTTTACAGGAACGCCAACTTTTGCTTCCATTTCAGTTTTGACATTAAAAACGCCCCATCCTAAATTAACACACTTGTTTACAACGCCATCATCTCTTACAGCCCCCGGAATACCCATGCCGACACTAATGATGTCTTCTTTGCTTACGCCTTCCTTTTTGCATATTTCCTCAATATGGGCTTTAATGTCATCAAGAATATAGCTTCCGCCTTCATCTTTTCTTGTAGGTATCTCGTCTTTATATACAAGCTCTCCTTCTGCAGTAAAGAAACCACATTTACTTGTTGTACCACCTATATCAATACCAAAACAATATTTACTCATCTTCTTCATTTTCTCCTCGCATTAGATTTTCCTGTACTTTCTTGTATAACTCTTTGGCTGCATTATAACCCATCTTTTTCTGTCTGTGGTTAACAGCTGCAGCTTCTACGATAACAGCAAGATTACGTCCCGGTCTTATCGGAAGTGAGTGACATACCACCTTATTGCCAAGATATTCTGTATACTCTTCTTCAAGACCCATTCTGTCATATTCCTTCTCACGGTTCCAGTCCTCAAGTTTAATGACCATGTCTATCTGCTGTGTCTCTTTAACACTTTCAACACCGAAAAGTGTCTTAACATCAAGGATACCAATTCCCCTGAGTTCAATAAAATACTTTGTTACTCCCGGTGATGTACCAATAAGTGTATCATCGCTGACTTTTCTTATCTCAACGGCATCATCTGATACAAGACGGTGTCCTCTCTTTATAAGTTCAAGGGCTGCCTCGCTCTTTCCGATTCCACTCTCACCTGTAATAAGAACGCCTTCACCATAAACATCAACTAAAACCCCGTGTATTACTATACATGGTGCAAGCTGAACTTTAAGCCATCTTATTACCTCAGCCATAAATGATGACGTGGACTGCGCTGACATAAGAAGCGGAATTCCGTAACGCTCTGCTATATCAATTACCTCCTGTTCAGGAGCAAGATTCCTGCAGAATACAATACACGGAATATTACTTGATATGAGCTGCTCATATCTTTTAACTCTTTCATCCTTCTCAAGACTATTCAAATATGATGTCTCGACATTACCTATTATCTGAATTCTGTCATTGTCAAACTGGTTATAAAAACCTGTAAGCTGTAATGCAGGTCTGTTGACATCAGGTACATTAAGCCATATTTTCTTTGTATCGATTCCAGGTGTAAGGATCTCAAGATTCATCTTTTTTACGACCTTCGATAACTTTACTTTTGCTGTAATATCCAAAACCTCACCTCATTTCACACTATTTAAAACAAACTATAATATATTCTATCATATACGGCACGAAAAATGAATGCTATTTAATGAAAATACTTATATATATTTTCTGCAACTTTCCGGGTTATTCCATCCGCTTTCATAAGCTCATCAACAGAGGCATTTCTTATTTTATCTATATCAAGAAAATGCTTCATTAGTGCTTTTCTTCTCGCCGGTCCGATACCCTCAATATTATCAAGCACTGAATTGACCTGTACTTTGCTTCTTAAGCTTCTGTGGTATTCTATTGCAAAACGGTGTGCCTCATCCTGTATTCGCGTAACAAGCTTAAACCCTTCACTGTTTTTATCGATTGGTATCTCCACATTGTTGTAATATATACCTCTTGTCCTGTGAAAATCATCCTTTACCATACCACACACCGGTATACTAAGTCCCAGTTCGTGCATTACCTCCAGTGCAATATTTACCTGGCCTCTTCCACCATCCATTAAAATGATATCCGGATAAATGTAGAATCTGCTGTCATTTTCAAGACCTCTTTTGAATCTTCTCGTAAGCACTTCTTTCATGCTCCTGTAATCATCAGGCCCTTTAACGGTCTTTATCTTAAACTTTCTGTAATCATTTTTCTTTGGTCTTCCATCTTCAAATACTACCATTGAACCAACGGACTCAATACCATTTGTATTGGATATATCATAGGCTTCAGCACGCCGCAGATTTTTTAATCCCAGCCAGTCCGCGATTTCATTCATCGCACCAACCGTTCTTTTTTGTTCACGCTTTATCTTTTCACCATCCTGGATAAGTACAAGACTGGCATTCTTATACGCAAGCTCAACAAGCTTTTCCTTGGTTCCCTTTTTAGGAATAATTATATTTACACGACGTTTTTTTATATCACTTAACCAGTCAGCTATTACCTCACTGTCCTCTATCTGTGTCTGGAGCATGATATTTGAAGGAATATATGGCGTTCCACCATAGTACTGCTTAATAAACTGTGACAATATTTCTTTTTTTGTATCACCCTGGGCAACATTCATATGAAAATGCTCTCTTCCAAGAAGCTTTCCACCTCTTATGAAAAACACCTGTACAACTGCATCCGTGCCATCTGATGCACAGGCAATAACATCACGGTCCTCATTGTCATCTGATGTTATTTTCTGTTTCTGTGCAACCTGTTTTACACTGTTTATAAGATTCCTGTATCTGGCTGCCTCCTCAAATTCAAGCTTTTCGGATGCATTCTGCATGGATTGCGTAAGATCTCTGATAATAGGAGCATAATCACCATTCAAAAATTTCATTACGTTATCAACTGATTTCCTGTATTCCTCTTTGCTTATATACCCCTGACATGGCGCACTGCACTGCCCGATATGATAATTAAGGCACGGCCTGTCCTTTCCGATATCTTTAGGCAGACTTCTGTTACATGTCCTAAGCTTATATATCTTACACAAAAGCTCAATCGTATCCTTTACTGCTGATGCCGACGTATATGGTCCAAAGTATTTACTGTTATCATGTTTCATATCCCTTGAAAATAATACTCTTGGAAAGCTTTCTTTTACGGTTACTTTAATAAACGGATAGCTTTTATCATCCTTAAGCATCGTATTATATTTAGGCCTGTGCTCTTTTATAAGATTGCTTTCAAGTACAAGTGCCTCAAGCTCAGAATCCGTTATTATATATTCAAAATATGCAATCTGTGAAACCATTTTTATAATCTTGGCAGAATGGTTTCTGCTGCTCTGGAAATACTGTCTTACTCTGTTTTTAAGACTTACAGCTTTTCCAACATATATTATCGTATCGTGTTTATCATGCATAAGATAGACTCCCGGTTTTCCCGGAAGCTTCTTTAATTCTTCTTCTAAATCAAACATATTATATCAATTTTATTCCTCATGTATTTATATTTACCATAATTGTCCTGTTCCTTTAAAAACACTTTCTAAAAGACAGCACTCATATTGTATAATTGCCCGAAAAATATTATACTATAAACAGATAAAAATTGTCATAAATTTTAAATTACACATGACAGTAGAAGCGAGGATTAAAATGAAACGTATATTTTTAATGTTTTTACGGAATTTTTTTGCATTATTTGTGATACTTCCAAAATTATCGTATTATGCACATCATGCTGATAAATACAGCGATGAATTTCTTTACAGCTATCTGCAGATGATTACTTTCAGAGCTTTAAAGGGTGGAAAAGTTCATGTAAAGGTATCCGGAAAAGAAAACCTTCCAAAGGATAAAAACTTTATTTTCTATCCAAACCACCAGGGATTTTTTGATGTACTTGCAATAATCGCAGTATGTGATACACCTTTTTCTGTTGTCTATAAAAAACAGTTAAAGCACATTCCATTTTTAAGTAATGTATTCCGCTGTTTAAGAGCAATAGATATTGACCGTGATGACATAAGACAGTCACTGACTGTTATTAATGATATGGCTTCAAAAGTAAAAGATGGAAAGAATTTTCTTATATTTGCCGAAGGTACAAGAAGCCGTGACGGCAACAATCTTCTTCCATTTAAGGGTGGTTCATTTAAAGCCGCCTACAAGGCTAAATGTCCTGTTGTGCCGGTTGCACTGATTGACACTTACAAGGTATTTGATATCGGCAAAACTAATGAAGTTACAGTTGAAGTAAAATTCCTGCCACCAATTGAATATGAAGATTACAAGCCTATGAAATCACATGAGCTTGCAGAAGTTGTTCATGACAGGATTCAGGATGCGATTCCTAAATAAGATATAAGAAAAAAAGATGCCCTCAGTACTCCGTTTTGGAAGTCGTACTTCGGGCATCTTTTTTCTTCTGCGCTTCTTTTGGATGTCTGCTTTGGGCATCTCAAATATGTATGCTTGTTATAAATTGATTAGAAATCAACTTCTGTATCATAGTAGCAGCACTTAAGGAGTTTTTCCATTTCTTCCTGGCTTGGCTGACGTGGGTTTGAACCTGTACATGCATCAAGAATTGCATTAGCTGCAATATCAGGAAGTTTCTTTAAGAATTCATCTTCAGGAACGATTCCTTCTTCGGCAGGAAGTCCACCTTCGCCATAGTTTTTAATTGCGTGTGGAATATTTAATTCATCATTCATCTTACGAACTTTTTCAATCAGCTTATCAATCTTTTCTTCTGTTGTGTTTCCACCAAGATTAATAAAGTCAGCAATCTTTGCATAACGCTGTGCAGCAACAGGGTCTTTTGCATTGAACTTAATAACCTTTGGAAGGTACATTGCATTAGCTGCACCATGAATGATATGTCCTTTTTCAAAAGCTGCACCTGTCTTATGAGCCATTGAATGAACTATACCAAGTAATGCATTTGAAAATGCCATACCTGCAAGACACTGTGCATCATGCATCTTATGTCTTGAATCCATATCCTTGTTGTATGACTTAACAAGGTTTTCATCAATCATTTCAATTGCATGAAGTGCCAGCGGATCTGTATATTCACAGTTTGCTGTTGAAACATAAGCTTCAATTGCATGTGTAAGTGCATCCATACCTGTATGTGCAACAAGCTTAACAGGCATTGTTTCTGCAAGTTCAGGATCAACAATTGCTACATCAGGTGTTATCTCGAAATCAGCTATAGGATACTTAATTCCCTTATGATAATCTGTAATAATTGAAAATGCTGTAACCTCTGTTGCAGTACCTGATGTTGATGATATTGCACAGAAATGTGCTTTCTTTCTAAGTGGCGGAATACCAAATACCTTACACATTTCTTCAAATGTTATATCAGGATATTCATACTTAATCCACATAGCTTTGGCTGCGTCGATAGGTGAACCACCACCGATTGCAACAATCCAGTCAGGCTGGAAATCTTCCATTGCCTTTGCACCCTTCATAACTGTTTCCACTGATGGATCTGATTCGATTCCTTCAAAAAGACAGACTTCCATTCCAGCTTCCTTTAAATAAGCTTCTGCCTTCTGAAGAAAACCATTACGCTTCATTGAACCACCACCTACACAGATGATAGCCTTCTTTCCTGTAAGACTCTTTAAAGCCTCCAATGCTCCTTCGCCATGATAAACGTCTCTTGGTAATGTAAAACGCTGCATACTTGTACCTCCATATTTTATATAATTTTTACTGCTTTATGCATAACACACTCAATATTTATGCAATACCCCAGGATGAAATTCTTTATTTGATAAAAATATTTCAACTTCCCCAGTGTTGTATACTTTTTTCAATATTATTTTAGTGCATTTGCATACCATTCAACTCATCAACAGAGCTGTATTTATAAATATTATACAATTTGATTTTTCCCTTTTCAAGTAATTGATGATATTTTATCATTATTTTATAAATTATTTGTTACAGTTCAATCGTGAGCCATGGCAAATTGTCTTTATAATTGTTTTTCTCCTCTGATTCTGTAAAAAAAGGGGCTGTGAAAAAAGAATAGTCCCGAAAAAAAGAAAGACCAAGAGTTTATAATGAACTCAAGGTCTTTCT
>CAKRGM010000050.1 GCA_934330725.1 uncultured Lachnospiraceae bacterium
CTGAAGAAGTAAGGCTAAAATGCCGAATCAAAGCACGACAATAATGCGGACGCTTTGACGTGTTATATTTCTCATACATAAAGTGTTCGTATTATAAAACAAATTCACAGATCAACTTAATTGTTGGTCGGAAAGGATCAAAAAATGAGAAAGACTTTTAAGAAAATAACTGCTGCGGTTATGGCAGTGGCAACTCTGGCAGTTGGCATGGCAGGTATGAGTGCGAGCGCTGCAACTGTAGGTAATATTAATTTACATAAGGTTGTGGGAGCACCTGGTTCCGATACTGTAACGAGTCAGCAATGGAATTTTACTACTGCTTCATCAACGACAATCATGAGTATTACAAGTTATACAAAGAATGGTTCTGATTCATATGTAAGCTTAATTTCAACTACAGGCATTGGTGTTAACTTATATGGTACTGGTTCAGGAAGTGCAACAAATGTTAAGATTGGTCAGGCAGCTATCGCTAAAGCAACTCTTAATAACTTTAGTAGCGGAAATCATTTAGCTTCAGGTAAAATAACAGGTTAAACATGAATGTATTCAGACAAACTATCTTATAAATGATGGTTTGTCTGAATTGTATAATTAAAGAAAGTGTGATTTAATGAAAAAGTATATTTCAATTTTAATTTTACTTTTTATGACAACTTTTATAAGCGCATGCTCGGCAGTACCTGATGAAGTTAAAAATGATATGAGTAATTATTGGAATGTAGACAACGATATTAATGATCAATTTGAATTTACTTATATAAAAACCGCTGATCTGAAGGATGATGTTGAAAAAGCTTTGGCTCAAAATTACAATCAATTTAATCTTTCAGAAAATATAGATTTTCTGAAACCGGAAGAAATAAATATAATGACCTTTAAATATACGGAAAACTTTGAAAAAAATTATATTGACATTTTAAAATTGTTTTTCACTCAAAAGGAAATAGAGTTCCAAAAAATAAATTCAAGTATTGATAATACCGGTTCATTATCTTACAGCTTTTGGAATGAAGCAGATAAAATTTATGGCTGTGTCAGTGATAATGGATTCATTGCTGTATTAAAACCTGATGCTTTTGATATCTCATTTTCATATAACGAACCAAATGTAAAAATATATCATATAGATCGTGGTGATGATCTAAGTGATGTATATCAGTTGAAAAACGGAAGATGTTCTATTGAAGAAGCAGTGGATTATATCAACAACTGGTTTGCAACAGAATATAAAACATTCGCATCCGACTACGATTATAATGTAAAGACTGTTATTGTAAGGGAACATGAGGACTATTACTTATTTGAGATAACCGTTGAAGTTTTTTACCATGGAATTCCGTTGGACAGTATTACGATGATATCAGATACAGATGAAAAAAATCAGGCAATGTATATGAAATATACGTCCAATAAAATAGAAATTCAGATGATAAATGTTAATCAGATTGATTCATTTACGAACTGTACAGGTATACTTGAACCCATTGAAACTGAAATTGTTGACGAATGTATTTCATTAGAAAGTGCGCTAAGATATTGCGAAAAAACTTTTACTGATTTTAAAGATGTGACTATTTCTGATATAGGATTAAAATATATTACTTCACCTGTATATGATTATATTGGAAACGAGTCAATTATGCAAAATCCTTATTCAGCAGGAATAACAGTCAATTCACGTCCTGTATGGGAATTCATAATTGATGTTGAACCGTCTGAATTTTTAAGGGACGGCGAAAAAAACACCTATGGAGATGTCAGAAAATATATATACATTGATATAATTACCGGAGAACTTTTCTATCAATTAGATACTGTTTTACAAGGGACGGGGTGACAGTTTTGAAAAAACTTATGAGCATTGCAATAAAGGATCTTAATAAAACAATATTAAGTTCCGGATTTGCATTATGTATAGTAATTACGTTTTGTTTGTGCTTCACATCAGTTATTTATACCGATAGCACTACTGGACAAGAATATACTGTAATTCAAATACTGTTGAATATGTCTGATTTTAGGTATTCAAATCTTGATGCTGCGGATATATTTCGTTTTTCAGTAGATAATTATTTAACGATATTTCTTCCGATTCTGTCAGCATTGCCATATGTGACATTTTTTTGTGCAGAAAGAATATCCGGCTGTATGAGATTTGGAATCAGCCGCAGTGGAAAGCTTCGGTATTATACAGCTAAATTTATTTCTGCCATATTAAGCGGCGGACTTGCTGTTATGACAGGTTATTCTTTATACGGAATTATAATTTATATTATGTTTCCAACGGGAGAGGCTTCTCTGACAGAATTTGCACAACTTGTGGTTGGAATGGCATTATACGGAATGATTTCAGTGCTGCCGGCATTTTTCTTATCTGCATTTATCAAAAATAAATATATAATTTGCTGTTTGCCATTTATTATAATGCATTTTTATTTTACACTTCTTTCACGTATACAATCCATGTTTATAAATAAAGATAGATTTGACCTTGTATTCAAGATGGACTTTCTATATCCTAACAATATAAGAAATATTTTAATCAAAGACTCTAACAGCTTATTAATACTATTATTTTATGCATTCTTATCTGCAATATCATTTATAGGATTTTACATTATCATGAGCAGGAGGTTTGATTGTGGGGAATAAAATTTCATTAATTAAATCATTACGAATTGCCTGTATCGAATACTATAAATGGATTGTAAATCCTCGAATGATTATTGCAGTCTCTATGATAATATTTGTATGGAATTTTGCTGTATTTCCATTGGTGGAAATAAGCAAAGAAATGAACAGTCCTCTGAATGCATTCGAGCCATTTATTGCTATTTTAAATTCGAGAGTTTTATGTCTTGTAACTCCGTCGGTATACTTATTTTTAATTTCTGATTATCCCCGGCTTGACAAAAACAGTCTGTTTATAATTAACAGACTAAAAAAGTCGGAATGGGTTATTGGGCAATTTCTATTTTTTTTATTTTCGTCTTTTACTTATCTGAGCAGTATATTTTTATCTTCTCTTTTACCTAACGCCGCTAATTCTTTTTTTGCAGATGGCTGGAGTTTGACAATAACCAGATATGGACTTTATTTTCCTGAAAAGGCTTCCGGATTTGCGGCAACATTAATCACTAAGGAACTTTATAATCAGATCACACCATATAAATCAGTAATGATAGGGTTTATGCTAACATTGTTATATATGATATTGATCGCAATGATACTCCTTTTTTTCCATATTTTAAATCTACGAAAGGTTAGGATTCCGGCAGTTGTCAGTATAATAGCAATCGGCAGTGCACTGGGAATCGCTAAATCATCAGGAATGTGGTTTTTTCCTATGGCTCATACAATGATTAATCTGCATTTTACAGAATATTTCAGAAAACCTATAATGGAGCTCAAATATTCATTTTTGTATTTTATAGGGTTAATTACAGTTATATTGATTGTATGCCTTTTAGCGGTAAAACATACTAACTTTTTAAATATAGATGAAAATGATTAGTGGGAGTAATGTAATGAACAAAGTAATTCAAATAAATAATGTTTCTCTTAAAATAAAGAAAACAGAAATCTTGAAAGATATTAATATAGAATTTGAAAAAGGCAAAATCCACGGTTTTATCGGCAGAAATGGCAGCGGAAAGACCATGCTGATGAAGTGTATTTGTGGATTTATAAAGCCTACAGATGGCGAGATAATTGTCAATGAAAAGCGTATCGGAAAAGACTGTGATTTTCCTGATTCAGTTGGAATTATCATTGAAACTCCGGGATTTATTCCATATTATTCTGGGTATCGTAATCTAAAACTTCTTGCCGATCTTAACAGGAAAATTGACAAAGAAAAGATTCGTAATACAATGCAAATGGTTGGTCTTGATCCTGATCTCAAACGACATGTGAAGAAGTATTCTCTTGGTATGCGTCAGAGATTAGGACTTGCTCAGGCTATTATGGAAAATCCCGATTTACTTATCCTTGACGAGCCGATGAACGGACTTGATAAGGAAGGCGTTTCGGATATGAGAAAATATCTCTTGAACTTGAAAGAACAAGGTAAAACCATTCTTATCGCTTCTCATTCGGCAGAGGATATAGAAATTCTCTGCGATACGGTATGCGAGATGGATAAGGGCGTTTTAACTAAGCTGAAAGGATGGTAAAATTTGAAAAATGTGTAACTTCGATCTTTACTTTAATAGCATTGTTACTTTTAAATGTGACTAATGTATCTGCCGACAGTGGGAGTCAATCATTTAAATTTAGCTATGTAAAAGGAGCGCCAACATCTCAAACTGATATGACTTTGACATTAGTTCCACAAAATAGTCGTGAAATAATTATTAATGTGAGCCAATTGACAGAAGGAAACACGTTTATTTGTAAGTTCATTTGGTATATATCATTTTAAAAGTTATAGGTGAAGGAGTATTTAAAATGAACACTGAAAATAAGGCAAATGAAAAAAAGAAAGTTTTCTTTATTGCTGTAACAGATGAACCAGATAGCCAAAATAGAGTATATTCGGATTTTGTCTTAAATCTTTGCCTAAGCAGTATTTCAAGTTCTAATTTAGAATCTAAGGTAGACGTTAATTCATTTAAAGCTCATTATCAATTATGTGCCGGTAATATAAAACAAAGCTTATTTAATAAATTAGTTGAATATGATTGTTTTGTTGTATTGATAGACGATTTTAACGGTTCATTTAATCCTAATGTTTGGTTTGAACTTGGCGTAGTTTCAACTATGAATTGTTCGTTAGTAGTAGTTGCGTCCGAGCATGTTAAAATACCATTTGACAGCAATGATATTGCAGTGTTGAGAATCAGCAGCGATTTAAAGGAATATTGTAATGAGGTATGTAAATCTCGCAATATAAATAGAATTAATTGGAATACTGAAGTCCAACAACTTAGTAATAATAAATCTAATATTAATCAACAATATAAGGATTCTTATTCGAATTTTTCAATAGACTTTATAAATCATTTAGGTACAACTCTTAAATATGGAAATCCTTTCAATTCTTTGTATGACAATGCAAAAATCAGATCTTTAGGATTTAATGGGTTATATGATATGCTTGTCAAGACAAGAATGATTAATCTGTTAGAATCAAATGGTGTAACAGCTGAATACATAAGCGGAGAAAGAGAAGCTTTTGAAGAACTGGCTCGTGAAGTAAGAAAAGCAAAGAGTTCATTACGAACTACCAGATTTGCTAATCAATCTATTGTAGCAACAGAAACCAAACCGTTTTATAATGAATTTATGGATGCTCTATATCTTGCTTCTAAAAATGTTGATAAATGCTATAGAATAATTTGCAACAACAATCATTTAAAATGGTATGATATATATAACGTGCTTAGATATAGTGGATCGAAAATGAAAGTTTTCGTTAGAAAGCAGAAGTACAGTATTAATTTTGAATTGGTAATTATTGATGAGGTGGTTGCGTTTATTCATTTTTATCAAACTAATCGTAGCGGTGATAAGGATAATGAATCGCCGAATAAGCGTCACGATTCTAGTGTTCAACAAATTAAGTCTACATTAAAGATTACTGGTAGTCATGTTTGCAGAGAATTGGCTAGAATTTTTGACAGACTGCATCACAGAGATATCGATGCAAATGAACCATCTGATTTATCTCGAACGTTACTCGGGGTTGAAAATCTTTTAACATTGAGCGAAGAAGAAAAAAGCAGAGGTTATTTTTCATTGGAAAATTATACGTTTACTGATAACGCAATAGGAATCGGAAAAAAAGAAGGTAAAATCAAAGAAATGTTTAATCACGCACTGAACAATTGGGAGATATCTGATATTGATTCAGAAATTATGCGTAATGGAATCGATAGTATTAATGGCAAGGAAGTTGATTTAGACATAACTGATGACGATAATGAATGATAATTGGTGAATTATGAGATACATAAAACAAATACTGATTATAATAGTAATTTCATTTATTGGCGAGCTTTTAAATTACTTTATTTCTCTTCCAGTTCCAGGCAGCATATATGGCATGATATTATTATTTATTCTTCTGTGCAGTGGAATGGTCAAAATTCATCAGATAGAAGAAACTGGCAAATTTTTAATAGATATCATGCCTATGTTATTTGTACCGTCAGCTGTGGGAATTATGTCACAATTTGATCAGCTTAAATCTATTTGGATAGAAATTATTGTTATAACTATCGTAACGACTTTTATAGTAATGGGGATAACTGGATTGACAACTCAAGCAATAATTCGTCTAAAAAAGCGTAGAAAGGACAAAAGATGAATGTTTTATCTAACACCGTTTATTGGGGAGTTTTAATTAGTATAGGTTCATATTTATTGGGTAAATATCTGCAAAAAAAGTTTCATATAATTTTATTCAATCCATTGTTATTTTCAACAGTTTTTACTGTGGTATTTCTTCTTGTTTTCAAAATTGACTATAATACTTACTATGAAAAATCCGATTATTTGTACTACTTGCTCACACCAACTACGGTATGTCTTGCAATACCTCTTTATGAACAAATTAAACCATTGAAATCTAATTTCTCAGCAATTATAATTGGAATTTCAGCGGGAGTTTTAGCAAGTTTGTGCAGTATTATGATATTTTCAGCTATGTTTCACTTTTCACATGAAATGTATCTGACTCTCTTGCCTAAGTCAATTACTGCTGCAATGGGAATGAGTGTTTCAGAAGAACTCGGAGGAATACCAAGTCTAACAGTACCAATAATAATAATGACAGGTATTACAGGAAATATTATCGCAGAAAAAGTCTGCAAATTATTAAGAATAAAAGAACCTATTGCAAAAGGAATAGCAATTGGTTCTGCGTCACATGCAATGGGTACGGCAAAGGCAATGGAAATGGGAGAAATTGAAGGTGCAATGAGCAGTTTGTCAATTGCAGTTGCAGGAGTTTTAACTGTTATAGGAGCTTCCGTTTTTTCTTATTTATATTAATTTAAAGGAGTAGGAAATGTTTTCAGGATTTAATTTAAAACTTTTAGAAGACTTTTTTGAAAATAAATATGACTATTATATTAAAATTGGCAAGAAGTGTGTAAAGAGTCAAATTGAAAAATATAATGATGATTTGCAAAAATATATAATGTGCGTAGGTGAAGATAGAGAAATACTTAATGGAAATAAAATACAAAACAACTGGTTTCCACAAGTATCTGCTGATATTTTTATTTCACATTCACATGATGATGAAGATTTGGCAAACGCATTTGCCGGTTGGCTTTATGATGAATTTAAATTAACGTCTTTTATTGATTCAAATGTTTGGGGTTATGTAGACGAATTGTTAAACTTATTTAATAAGGAACATAGTCAACATTGGTTCTCAAAAGAAGTAGGATGGATTTATTCATTAGAAGATTGTAATCGTGCTTCACAACATGCAAATATAATGCTTTTAATGGCATTACAGAATATGATTGATAATGTAGAGTCTGTATTTCTTTTGAATACTAATCAATCAATAAATGTATTTGAAGGCAGAAAAATGAATAGTACATATTCTCCATGGATATATTCAGAGATAGTATGTACGCAGCTTATTAGAAAAAGACCATTAATTAACTATAGAGGCAAACAAAATATATTTGCAGAATCTTTTGCAAAGAGTGAATTACATAATAATTTGCAAATTCAATATGATGTGTCATTGGAACATTTAAAATCCCTTGATGAAGATAAGCTGAATTTATGGAATGAAAAATACCAAAATGGTAATTACACTAAAGCATTAGATGCTTTATATGAATTTACATATAAAAAACAATTAAAGGGAACAAGAGAACTACTTAATCAATTAGGAGTAATATATGGATAATATTGATAAGAATGATATTTTTAAAGAAATTGAAATGATACAGTCATGTATTTCAAGAATGGCAAGCAATTCCTTTGCAATGAAGGGGTGGCACATAGGAATAATATCAGCATTAATTGTATTTTTCTTTAGTAAAGATACTGTTAATTATCATACGTTGTTTATAGTAATTGCTGTTGTTACTCTTATATTCTGGTATCTTGATTCGTATTATCTTATGCTTGAAAGAAAATATAGATGGAAGTATCAATGGGTTTTAAACAATCGGGTTAATTCCAAAACTATTAGTGATAAATTCTTTTTGGATTTAAATTCGGATAATAGTGAAATGTGGGATGCGGATCAGAATTCAAAAGAATATAAGGCAGCGATAAAAACTATAGATTGCAGAAATCGAGGTAAGAATGGTTTTGTATGTAGCTTTTATCAGTTTAAAGAAGTTGGAATTGTAATGTTGTCAAATACAATGGAAGCAGAATATATGCTTATATTTGTTGCTTCAATTATAGCTGAAGTTATAAATATATATTATTGTTAACAAGAAAAAGTGTCAGTGTTATTTTTGATTAAGGTGTAAGTGAAGTTGACAATAGCAATAATTGTTGCTCTATTATTTGTGTTTACATTATTCGTATCAGAGAAAAATAATTTTAGATAAAGGAACAGATCAATATGAAATATTTTTATAAATCATCAACAGCAGTAATTGAAGGAGAAGAATATAACACATACGATGTTTATATAGAGGATAATAACGGGAATATTGAAAATATACCAGACTTTTCAGTTGATGTTGATGAAACAAAGGAATTTATACAATATTTGAAAGATAATAAAATCACACCTGAACAGTTACTCTCAGCTGCTCATGATTTTTTATGATTTTATTAAGGCTTAAATTTAAATAGTATAAATTGGATGTAAATCTATAAAATCGGAGCAAAAGCTTTTAAAGCAAAGCAAATTCTGCTCCGTCTTTTTTGCCCTGTTTCGCTTTAAAAGCGGAATGGGGTTATTTTTATGCTTGTTTTTCAAAACTGGCAATGCTTTATTGACAAATATCCATAGCCTTCGTTTGATTTTAAATTGAACGGAGGTGAGGATATGAAGAAAAATACAGTCCGTGTTTACGATACAGTGTCAAAAAAATATGTTGATGTTGAGGTCAGTGAGGAGGTTCGGGTACATTACAACAGAACGCAGTGGAATATTGATGATAACAATAAATCGTTCTATAACCATGAAATTCAGTTTTCAGTGCTGATTGGCGGAAAAGACGGGACATTTGAAAATTTCAGAGAATTCATAAATGAACACGAAGATGTTGAAGAAAAGGCAGTATATAAAGTTCTTATTGAAAGGCTTTATGACTGCCTTATTTTTTTGTCCGAATCAGACCGTGAACTTATTGAAATGCTGTACTTTGAAAATATGACTGAAAGAGAATGTGCTGAGTTTTATGGTATAAGTCAGAAAAATATCAACAAAAAGAAAACTAAGATTTTGTGCAAGCTTAATAAACTTTTAGAAAAATGAAATTTCAGGGGGTATCAAACCCCCGACTTCTCCCCCTATACAAGCGAAAGGAATAATAATTTCTTTCAGGAAACTTGAAAACTGAATATACAGCATCAGGAATACGTTAATCACACGGCTGGTATAAAATCTCGGCAGCCACAGAAGCCATACGCCAAGACCTTGAAAGAGCGAGCGAGAAATATGCGGCTTCAAAATTCAAAATAGCTTTCTGAAATGGCAATGAAACGTGTGAGGATAATGATACTTCCGTCCAGTCACAGCACCCCTTGGTCGGGGAATCAGGCAATGAGGGCGGCTCTATGAGAACCATAGAGGGATGAGATTTCCATGAGATGAATAAGCTGTTCATCGTTGCCGATGCTCCGCCGTGACGGATGTTGTGAACAAGTATCACGGATTGTCTGAGAAATCAGACGAAGGCAAAATGAATTATTACTGCGGTTTGCATTTGGCAGACCGCAGCTTTACATAAGTTTGGAGTGATAATATGAAAGAAAAAATAAAACATATGCGCGGCTTTTATGGCATAAGAATTACACCGACTGTTTGCATTTTGCCCAAATGTCATCCTTGCTATGGATGCGTTTGGAATGTAAAAGATACTAATGTCCTTTTTTGCCCATTTCAAAGCTGCGTTAAGAATAAGAAAGGTTTTAAAATGCCGGAAGTGAGGAATGATAAAAATGGTGATTAAAAGAGGCGATATATTTTATGCCGATCTTGATCCGATAATCGGTTCGGAACAGGGCGGTATCAGACCTGTTCTGGTAGTGCAGAACAATGTCGGAAACAGATACAGTCCAACAGTGGTTGTGTTGCCTGTTTCGTCAGCCAAAAAGAATTATCTGCCAACACATATTCACGTTTGCGGTTCGAAAATGCTGCCGAAAAACTCAATTGTTCTTGCCGAGCAGATAAGAACCATAGACCGCAACAGGCTGAAAAGTTATGTTGGTTCAGTTGGGTTTGAGATTATGAAAAAGGTTGATAAGGCAGTAAAAATAAGTATTGGAGTTGATAGCGATGCCTAAATTCGGACAGGCAGAATTTGCTGATTTTATCACAAAAACTTTTGTGATAAACAGACTTGAAAAGCTTCTTGCAGAGAATGAAAAAACAAGTCTGAACATCAAAAATTCAGAGGATATTTACAAGAATTTTTCGTCCTCAAAGGACGCAACGTAAAGGAGGAATTAATGTGTTAGGATTTATTTTAGGTTCTATATTCGGAGGTACAGTCGGAGTGTTTACAATGTGCCTTTGCATGGCAGCAGGACAAGCGGAAAAGTGTGAAAATCATACAGATTCTAAGGATTAATTTTGTCAGGTCTGGTGATACCATTCTGACAATAAAAATGGTATCCTTGTTGGTGAAGCGGAGGTGATAGTATGTCGACAGTAACAGTGATACAGCCAACCATAACAGAAGAAAAAAGCAGAATTATCCGATGTGCAGCATATTGCAGAGTCAGTTCCGACAGCGAAGATCAGATTAATTCTTTCATGGCTCAGACGAGGTACTACGGTAAGTTTTTTGAAAATTCTGAAACGGAAATATTGGTTGATATTTATGCTGACGAGGGCGTGACCGGTACTCGTGAGGATAAGCGTGAAGAATTTCAGCGTATGATGAAAGACTGCCGCAGGGGAAGAATTGACAGGATCTATGCCAAGTCGATAAGCCGTTTTGCACGAAATACAAAGGATTGCCTGAAAAACATCAGAGAACTGAAATCGCTCGGAATAACAATATTTTTTGAAAAGGAGAATATAGATACTGCCAATGTAAAAGACGAATTGATGATTACTGTTATGGGCGGTCTGGCACAGGAGGAATCAACTTCAATTTCACAGAATATGAGGTGGAGTGTTCAGAAACGAATGCAGAACGGAACATACAGACTTGCTCGTCCTCCGTTTGGATTTGATATAGTAAACGAAAGACTTGAAGTAAATGAGAAACAGGCACAGATTGTCAGACGGATTTTTGAGTGGTATGTAAGCGGACTGGGAACGAAAATGATAGCTGATACCTTGAATGAAAAAAATATTCCGAGCAGCCAGAAACGAAAGTTATGGACAGCAGATGTTGTAAAATACATTCTGAAAAATGAGCGATATACCGGAAATGCAGTGTTTCAGAAAAATTATGTAACAGAAACTCTTCCACATGTAAAAAAGCGTAATTACGGAGAAAAACAGAAATATTATGTGGCAAACACCAATCCGCCGATTATCGAAAAAAGTGTTTTTGAAACTGTTCAGAAGATTTTGAAGGAACGGTACAGACCATATTTAAATGATGGACATTTGCTGTCAGGCAGGATTTTTTGTGCAGAATGTGGAACAGCGTACAGATTCAAAAAATGCAGAGAAAAAAGTTACTGGACTTGCCGCAGGCATGATATAAAGTCGGAACTGTGCAAGAATGGTAGGATTCCTGAAAACGATATCTATGCAGCTTTTGTAAGACTGTACAATAAACTGATGCATAATTATAGGCAGATTCTTGTGCCACTGCATACTGAATTGCAGAATTTAAAGCTTCGCAAATTTAGCGGAAATACAAATGTTATGGATATTCATAAAGAAATTGCTAAACTTAATTATCTGCCAAGAGAAACCGAGAACGGCGAGATAGTTGCCGGCGAGGGATTCAGAATTGAAGTTTTTGCTGACGAATCCGAAGAAGTAGAAATTGATATTTTTTCTGCTGCGGTTGATTTTGAACTGATTAAAAACAGCATTGATGAAGCGGAACAGTTTGCAAAAGATTATAT
>CAKRGM010000051.1 GCA_934330725.1 uncultured Lachnospiraceae bacterium
TTGGAATCATTGCGGATGCTGCAAACGCAAAGACACTTTCTGTCAGATAGTATGCTTCCTCATTTCCCTGGAATACCACATCTTTTAAATCATTTACTGCGGTACTGTCAATATCTCCGATGCTTCCATAATAAATATCCTGGGCACCTTCCGCAGAATCTGCAACTCCAAAAATAGTTGTCCCGGTTCCAACGATACCTTCTGCGGCAGCAACGACCGGTGTTGCTGCTCCCCATGATGCGACTATACATACTCCGCCTACTACAAGCAAACCTACTCCGGCAACGGTCTTCCACACTCCCTGCGTCTCACGTTCTTCTGCTGCATCTTTTAGGTTCTGTTCCGCTTCACAGATTGCATCATACACCTCTTTATTGTCTTCGTGCTGCTGATAAAACAATTCACTGATATTAGCCAGTGCATACACATCCTTGTCCGTGTAAAAGCTGTTGCTTTCATAACTTGCAATTGCTGCTCTGTTCAATCCAATTTTTGCTCACTATTTCTAAATATCAATAACTTTGTCATGCACCACCAGTTATTTAATACGATATTTGTTTTTTTACTGTTTCCAGTTTGACTTCATCTCGGTTCACCCATTTTTGATATACACCTTTATCAATACATTTCATACCAAGTTTTAACCAAACCCGATAATCTCCAGTCATAGTTACTATTGATACCCTATTTTCTTTTTCTTCCATAACCTCAAATTTATATCCCTGATATACTGCTATAATATCAATCTTGTAAAATTCACTTATTTCACTTCTATCCACAAACTTAATTGCTACTATGCTTTTATTATAACCATCATACCTTTGAAATCCGTTACAACTTATATCCTTTACATCATTTGATCTTAAGAGCATACCTTTTCCTTTTACATAATCTGCGGAATATACTTTCTTGTTATATACTGCAAAGCGTTCTTCGTTCATCTTTTACCTCACTCAACTGGTATAAACATTTTATCAACTATACTATAAACTGCCCTTAATGTTTCTGTACCATCCTTGCTTATTTCTATTAACTGCGCACCGTCATCAATATCTAAATATCCATTACATTTAAATTCTGGTATAATTTCTCCATTCATTGCCTTTGTAAATCCATTTCCTGTAAAGGGAGAACTATCTGTTATTGTCCCTCCCATTTCCATTCCGTATGGGATAGTAATGTCGGATGCCTCCGACGTAGTATAACGAATTACCCCTATTGATTTATCACTCATTGGATTGTACACACTTCCTGGATAATCCAAACGCAATCCATTATAAAAATCGTTATAATTTTTCAGTTTCGACACATCTACTGCTCTCGTTACATCCCCTCCTACCTGTGTATATTTACCATCTAAATATTTTTGAATATCATCTGCTGGTATAACTTTCTGCATTATTGTTTTAGAATCTGGCATTGGAACACTTTCTCGTATGGCTTTTAAAGTAGACTTTTCTGTCTCTGATAATGTTGATGCATCTCTTAAACGGAGGTTATTAAATTCGTCAACTGTCAACCCATGCTTTTCTAATATATCTTCCATATCATTCATAAATGCAGTATTTTTCCCAAGCTTCGGTTTCGCCAGTTTCTTCACTCCTGCTTCAATTCCATTCAGTCCTTGCGCAGTTGCCATACTCGCTGCCATACCTGCTATCATTCCTGCGGCCTGGTTTCCGGTTAAATCCGTCGTATACTTCTGGGCTCCTGCACCTGCTGCTGTCGCGATTCCTTCTTTTGCAACAATTGTCGCCCCACTCCGGGATGTCAGGTTTCCTGCTGAGGCCGCCTGACCGATTGGAATCATTGCGGATGCTGCAAATGCAAAAATAGTCGTCCCGGTTCCAACGATACCTTCTGCGGCAGCAACGACCGGTGTTGCTGCTCCCCATGATGCGACTATACATACTCCGCCTACTACAAGCAAACCTACTCCGGCAACGGTCTTCCACACTCCCTGCGTCTCACGTTCTTCTGCTGCATCTTTTAGGTTCTGTTCCGCTTCACAGATTGCATCATACACCTCTTTATTGTCTTCGTGCTGCTGATAAAACAATTCACTGATATTAGCCAGCGCATACACATCTTTGTCCGTGTAAAAGCTGTTGCTTTCATAACTTGCAATTGCTGCTCTGTTCAATCCGATTTTTGCAATGCAGGTATTCAGCCTCGATAGTAACAAATGCACAGAGTTCTCAAGTGCTGTCACGGTACTGCTCTCATGGTTCTGAACTTCTGTGATAAGATTTAATAATTCCTGATCCAGCTGCTCATGTAGTTCTAATACACCGTTCGAACTTGGTGTACCAACATCCGATATATCCGAAATGCCAGAAACTGCTCCCTGTATTTTTCCGGTATAAGACTCCGTATCCGAATAATTGGTGCTTAGTTTTGTCCGGAATGCACGGATTGCCTCTTCGCTAAGTTTAAAATTTGTAGAATTGATTTCTCATAAATTTTAATTTACATTTTTATCTTCTACAAAAGAACAAAAATGATTATGCAAGTAAACAATAAATTTTTCTTCTGTAAAATTGTACTGTCTTGTTTTCAGTGTAATTGGTAATATCTTTGTACAAGTATATATTATTCCTCTTCTACTATCTATATGGTCCAAAAAATGTACAAAAATTTCACATTCTGACTACTCAAATGCATTTTAACTTGTACTAAATCTTGACATAGGACCACTATTTTGTTAGCTGAAATATTGAATTTTCAAGATGCAAATTCCATCTTAGATATGGGAAGTCTTAGTAATTTAAAATATTATGCCATATTCCTCTTTACTTACCATTCGAAATCTTTGTATTTCTACCATTGCCCTCGTATTTATATAGCCACTTGGATATGTAATACCCTTTTCAATATAGTTTTTTCTCTCATTAATTCTTAATGACAAATTTTTTATAATTACATCTTTTTTTAAAACAAATGGAGATAGCCCATTTTTCTCTTTGAACATCTGGCTCATTAGGTATAGGCATACCATATAAATATCAAAATCTGACATATCCAACATTTTTAATAAGCTTTCTTCAAATTTTTGTTCTATATTGTCATTGTACCTGTACAACTTATAAATTCCCTTCGATAAAACTTTACCCACATCTGTTAATTCTGCCTCTGGAGCATACTGTGATGTTTCAACCATATAATCCCCTTCACCACATAAAAATTTTATCATATCATTATTTTTAATTGCATTTAAAAGCATATCATCTATATTCATCTTTGCACCTCTTTACTTAATTTCTGTAATCGTCACATTATCTGGAGTATTTGGGATTAAATCTGTAATTGCCTCTGGTACTCCGCCATCGGTTTTTCCACCTGGAATCCAATGGCTATTTGCTCCCGCCTCATTTCCTGATGGTACTCTTAAATTTAATTCATCTAAATTTTCAATATCAATTCTTATCAAGCCTCCACCATCAGAAAAATGTCCCTCATCAAACCCCAGTGCCTTTTCATAATATTTTATATCACCCGCTGCCTCACTTGCAATCTTATCACAATAATTTTTTGGTAATACAAACTGTGTATTGTCCGTAGGAATTCCAATAACAGCATTTCCCTTAACATAATTTATATATTGTTCTTTCGTCATAATGATAGATGCTCCCTCATTAAATTGAGCCAAATGTGCATCTATATATTCTTTACTTAAATATGTTGTTGGGTCTGGTCTACTACCTTTAGGCATATTTACAATCTCTTTTATTTGTGATTGCGTTAATCCAGAATTTAAATTATTGTTTACAGCCGAACTTACATCCGCATCATTTAACACTGCGCCACCGTCAGCTCCCACATCCCCAAGCTTCGGTTTCGCCAGTTTCTTCACTCCTGCTTCAATTCCATTCAGCCCTTGCGCAGTTGCCATACTTGCTGCCATACCTGCTATCATTCCTGCAGCCTGGTTTCCGGTTAAATCCGTCGTATACTTCTGGGCTCCTGCACCTGCAGCTGTCGCGATTCCTTCTTTTGCAACAATTGTCGCCCCACTCCGGAATGTCAGTTTTCCTGCTGAGGCCGCCTGACCGATTGGAACCATTGCGGATGCTGCAAATGCAAAGACACTTTCTGTCAGATAATATGCTTCCTCATTTCCTTGGAATACCACATCTTTTAAGTCATTTACTGCGGTACTGTCAATATCACCGATGCTTCCATAGTAAATATCCTGGGCACCTTCTGCGGAATCTGCCACTCCAAAAATAGTCGTCCCGGTTCCAACGATACCTTCTGCGACAGCAACGACCGGTGTTGCTGCTCCCCATGATGCGACTATACATACTCCGCCTACTACAAGCAAACCTACTCCGGCAACGGTCTTCCACACTCCCTGCGTCTCACGTTCTTCTGCTGCATCTTTTAGGTTCTGTTCCGCTTCACAGATTGCATCATACACCTCTTTATTGTCTTCGTGCTGCTGATAAAACAATTCACTGATATTAGCCAGTGCATACACATCCTTGTCCGTGTAAAAGCTGTTGCTTTCATAACTTGCAATTGCAGCTCTGTTCAATCCAATTTTTGCAATGCAGGTATTCAGACTCGATAGTAACAATTCCACGGAATTCTCCAGTGCTGTCACGGTACTGCTCTCATGGTTCTGAACTTCTGTGATAAGATTTAATAATTCCCGATCCAGCTGCTCATGGAGTTCTAATACTCCATTTGACCCTGGCGTGCTGACATCCGATATATCCGAAATGCCAGAAACTGCTTCCTGTATTTTCCCGGTATAAGACTCCGTATCTGAATAATTGGTGCTTAGTTTTGTCCGGAATGCACGGATTGCCTCTTCGCTAAGTTTAAAATTTGTAGAATTGTCAATATCATAATACCCGGCTTTGTATAATGTCATGTTATCAAGCAGGTTCTGCGCTGTGACTCTTATACTTGAAAGCATTGTGATATGTACATCGGTCAGATAACTTTTTACTGCATCTCCTGTTTCTCCGGTAAACACTGCATTTCTTACAAAAAAATTAATGCAGTTCTCACAAGTATCAATTTTCTTCATCAGATTCTCTAAATTTGTCTTGTACTCCCAGAACAAATCATAGATATCTGTATAATTAATTTGAAACCCTTCCATTTTCCTCTCCTGTCATTCTTATGGTGTCAAACATGTGTCAAATACTCCGGTACCTTCCTTAAAAAGATTGCTTTGATTCTTATCTTTTTGCACTTGTGAATTAACTAATGAATCAATTGCCATTAAGTCCATCTGCAAAGCAGTGCTATATTGGCTTACCGCGCTCTCCAGTGCTTCATAATCTTCCTGAAGCTTTTTCATCGCATCCGACTGTCCCTTGATTTCCGTTGTGGAAGCCCGTAGACTTACAGACCACGAAGCTGTTCTTATTGCACTGGTATTCGAGCATACGCTTACGTCATCTAAAATCGTTCCCACTTGTCTGTCTCCTTCCTTTTTCCTATTCAAATCAACTAATTAAAGAAATTATGGATTCTTGTACATAAATCATCCCATGCATTGACCAAGCCAGATAAGATACCATATTTTTCGTTCTTTCTCTCGTTTAATGCGTTTATTTCCCAGTTGATTGCATCCTCTACATCATCGATATTCGAAACATATCCGTCATAACTTGTGTAAAGATCCCCACTCTCACATAAATCATAGAAATACTGTGCCCTGCTGCCAGTCCATAAACTTTGATAAAGATCTGAACTTATCATGTTCTTCTGATTTTTTTTGATATCATCAATGGCTTCTTTTGCATCATCTAACGTATTATATGCATCACGCAATCTATCAATTTTCGCATCAATCTCATTGATTTCCGATTGACATACTTCCTGTTGCTGTTCATTGCCTGCTTTTTGGTTCTTTAAATTTCGATATTCGTTTCTGTCATACTTTTTAGCCATCTTAGTTCCCCATATTCTGCTTCAACTGTCTGACGTCTGCACGTTCTATATCCAACGTCTGCATTGCCTTTTGGATATTGGCACACATCATCTTCTCATCATCATCTGAAAATCCCTCAAAAACCACCTTACTAATATCGGAATGCTGGAAGTACATTAGTCTATCCCCCATCATTCCCTCTGGATATGTGCATGCTGCATAGTCAAAAAATTGCTCTTTTCCATTTATCTTTACTTTCAGAGCTCTTGCAACAATTACATACTTTTTAATACCTCCACTTACAACTACAATACTTCCCAATGGTAAAAAATTAACTTTCTCTGTCATCCCTCTTCACCTCATATTTTTTATTAATTTTTATTGTAAAATAAACAACTAATATTGCGAAAAAAATCACTGGTATAAATAGAATTGAAAAAACAATTCTACTCAGCTTTCTTGTTCTTTCGTCACTTTCGTAAAGTTCAGCCCATGCCCTCATTCCTTCGTCTGAACCATTCTTATATTGCATAATAAAATTAGCACGGTCTTTCTCACTGTCATAAAATAAATAAGCTCTCATTATACCTTTCCCCATCATTTTTAGGCTAGGAACCACCGCATCAAACTCTCTTTTCTTGGTACTGCTGCCTGCTCTCTTAATAGTTTTGGAATCAGGCTTTCATTTATTCTTTTTCATCCACTGTTACATCTTCACTTTCTTCTTGCATTTCAACTCCTCTTTTTTCGAAATATTGAATCACCTTTTTGTAATTGATACAATTTATATCTATACTTGCCACTTTTTTCTTCTCGTTCCATATTTGAATTTTATGTGTGTCCGTTATAAAAAGTTTTTTCACATCACTTGCAGATACTTTTCTCCGAAATATTAGCCTATGTATTTCAAAATAGTCCTTATAAAAATCCACATGCCAGATATGATTTGCAAAAAAGAACAGTACTCCTATGAAGAAAAGGCATATACAAAACATCTGCAAATCTGTCTGTACCCCTCTACACCTTACAAAAAAGAACAGTGAAAGCAAAACGGATGTAACAAAATAAATAATTCCCAATAAACGGAATATCACAACTGGAACTGTAACCTGAAATTTTCGTCCTTTTTTCTTCATTCATTTTCTCCTCGCTTAACCAATACTCCGTGTTTCGTGTATTTTAAATATTTTACTGTCAATGTTTCCTCCTGATAGAGCTTAGGGCAATCATATAATTTTACTGATATGACATCCCCTGTCTTATCATCCTGTAACTCTACCTGCTTCAATGCTGGTTTGTTTTTATCCGGATAATCATATGACAACACTTTTCCCTCACATACAATATAGTTACCTGTTACAAACGCAGGAAAATCCATCATACTAGGCACTGCTAATATCATACCTAACCCTAAAAACACTGTTATTCCAAATCTCACCCCAAAATTTATTTTCTTTTCTCTTTTCTTTACATATTTTTGATTATGCTTTGGAACCTTTTCCCATTTGATAACTCTATATCTTTTTATATCAAAAATTACAAATACCAAAAACATTATTGTAACTATACATAATTGTATATAATCCTTTATTAGCATTACCATTCTTCTCTTATTCCTTTCCTATATCTGCACTTTTTATATATGTTTGATTGCTCGATGCACTTGTCAAATCATCTTGCTCGATTTCCATGTAGATTGTTTTTTGAATATTGCTTACTCCATCCTGAACTGCATTTTCCAACTGACTAACAAATACTCCTGGGAATGCAGCATATGACTCACTCTCTACGCACTTCCCCCATGTTTTTAAGCTTAAACTCTTGAAACTACAGGTTCCGTTATGAATTTTCGTATCAGCCATCTTATACACTTGTGTTATACTTCCTCTTCCAGCCTTATTCATTGATTTTACAAACCAATCTCCAGCTATATCTCCTACTTTTCCCATAACTGCTCCAATTCCTGCATTTACAGCTGTTTTCCCAACTAACCCAAGCACATTATCTGCCGTAACTTCCGTTGTTCCATCAGCCATATCCCAAATGCCAGATACCAGCGTTGATGCAGCTGCTCCTGCGGCTCCTCCTGCAACTGGTCCAGCTAATCCCGTGACTGCTCCTCCGACTGCTCCTCCAATTGCAGAACTTACATAATTTTTAAATGATGGTTTCTGACCTGTCATGACGTCTGAAATTGCTTGTGCAGCAATACCAGCAACCGCTCCTACTCCTGCTCCTACCAATGCAGCTAATGCAAATCGTCCATCTAAATCAACATATATCATTGGATTACACCAACAATAATTATAACAATTTAGAGTATATGGTATATCAACAAATCCTCTTACCTTATCTTCACTGACAAATCTTCCTGCTCCGGCATCATAGCGTCTTGCCTGTGCAAAGTAGAGGCCTCCTGCGCTGTCCATCTGATATCCCGTGAAGCCGAAGCTTTGCATGGAGTCCTGAAAGATATCTTTTGCTGTCCGGATGTCATTACCGAATTCGTCAAATCCGTAGGCTTCCTCACTTCTTCCTGTCTCATCGGTTAAGCGCATTGGGCTTCCTAAGTCATCCTGGAAATAGAAGTGGTCTCTTCCTACTTCTTCCATTTAAGTGACATCACCATGCCAGAAGTAGGTCTAACCACTGTGTAGCAGTCTTACATCAGATAGTTTTCTTCTGAAAAAGATTATAGTGCTCAAGGGGCAAATCTAAGGTATAACGAATAGTCTAATCCGTAGCTGTATCACCGTTACAATGGTTTCATTCTGTAACCTAATCCATTGTACTGATAAACCACCTTTTCTTTCATCCTCATGACAAAACATAAAATTACTCCTGATATACAACGCAACTTATTTTTCATTCAATTTTATATTCTGAAGTAAAGATATGTTTTTTTCTCTATAAATCTTTGCCTTTTCAATTTCATCTTCTTCTGAAAAAATCACTTCATATTGCTTACATCGTTCTTTTAATATTTCCCAAATTTTGTTATTATATGAACACACAAATAAGACATCATCCATTTGCAAATTTAATGCTACAATATATTTTCCATAACATCTCATCCAATTAAGCCTTCCTGCTCTTCCCCAATAATCTCTGAATCTGTATTTTGAAGGACAGTCTCCTATATAAATCATTGAAATTTGATTATACTTAATCTCTTTCTTTTCTTTTTTTACGTTCCATAAAATATCATCTTTTCCAAAAACTACTTTTCCAACTTCTTTCTTCCAATGCCCAATATCTATTTTTATTAACTTATGAACAGGAAATTCTTTCTTTTCCATTACATTGCTATCCTCCATCCTACTAATATTCACTTTTATTATTTTCTGACTCTATGCTTATTCCCTGATTTTCAAATGAGCTTTCATTAGCCAATCCTGCTGTTATAGCTCCATAAAATGTATTTAATACATTACCTGTCGTGTTAGAATATTTAGCTCCTCCTATATCATTCCAAAATGATGGACTTTTTTTCAATATTTCATCACACCCCTCTGTAATAAATTGAACACTACCTGTTATCATTCCCATAGTTCCCCCCATTATAGTAGATGCCATCACATCACCTTTGATATCTTCATGATGTATATCTAGGCGAGGATCCCCGTTATCAATCTTCTCTGTTAAGTATGTTCCTATTCCAGATCCAATCGTTCCTCCTATCGTATTTCCAACAGGTCCTAAAAACGACCCTAGTGTTTGAATCATGCCCGTTGCGCTACCTCCAATAAATCCTGCCGTATAGCTACCTCCCGCACACTCATTTGCAAATCCACCAACTGTTCCAGCACTTAAAACTCCTGCAGCAAAAACGGCAGCTGTTCCCCCTGTTCCAGCAGTAGCTGTAATGGTTCATCGTATATGGTACTGCGATGTGTCCTTTCAGGAAATCTTCACTGACAAATCTTCCTGCTCCGGCATCATAGCGTCTTGCTTGTGCAAAATACACTCCTCCTGCGCTGTCCATCTGATATCCCGTGAAGCCGAAGCTCTGCATGGAATCTTGAAAAATATCTTTTGCAGTCCGGATGTCATTACCGAATTCATCAAATCCGTAGGCTTCCTCACTTCTTCCTGCCTCATCGGTTAAGCGCATCGGGCTTCCTAAGTCATCCTGGAAGTAGAAGTAGTCTCTTCCTTCCTCTTCCATTCCGGCAACATTGCCATCCCAGAAGTAAGTCTGGCTGCTGTGTAACAGATTTCCATCGGTTCTTCTGTCAGTTGTCTTCTGCAGGAGGTTATGGTACTGACGGGTCAGATCTAAGGTATAACGGATGGTCCGGGCCGGGGCTGCATCCCCTGTTGCAATGCTTTGTCCCATTCTGTGGCCTAATCCGTTGTACTGATAGACTGCCTTTTGGATGGTTCCGTCTGTCCTTTCCATGGAACTGCTCATCTGGTTTGCTGCATCAAACCCGTATGCTTTTAAAACCTCTTCCCCGCTTGTTACCGTTAATAGGTTTCCTCTGTGGTCGTATGCATAGTCTTTGGTTTCGTTTGCAGTTGTCTCCTGCATCAGCTGATTTTTCGTGTTGTAACGGTAGGTTGTCACAAGTTCGCCTGCCGTCTGGTACTCGGTCTTGCTGCTTCGGTTTCCAAAGGCATCATATCCGTAGGAGCGGAGTGTTTTTCCATTCTATACCCCCACTTAATGCTGTACCTACCACTGTTCCCGCTCCTGATATTACACATGATATTCCTTTAAAATTTCCACAATATGTATATTAGGATTCTTTTCCAATAATTTGTTGATAATCTCTAAATTCTCTCTAAATGAAAACATATATTTTTTTTGTTTATTATATACATTAACGTATCTACCAAACTCTTTCACCATTTGCCGAGTCGTTGTACCATAAGGATATATTATAGGTTCTTCTCTTCCTGTTTCAATATAGTACAGCTCCTGATACGTAATCTTTGTTTTCCCTAATAAATTATTGATTTTCCCACTACAAACTACATACCTATCTGCTAATTTGATATAATATGCCTTCTTATAATTCTTTACAATTAAAGGAATACCTGGAAAACAAAATAAACCTGATAATAAAAATGTCAACATTAAACAACTTTCTTCCGTATTAATTACTTTTATTGCCAAGCCGAACATAATAATCGCCAACAAAAGCCATGAATAGTTGAGTTTATATTGAAAAATTGTTTTATCATGATTTTTATCGAAAAATAAATATTGCTTCATTATTATTCCTTGTCCTCATTTCTTTCCTTCATATCTGAAGTTTTTTCTTCAGCATAAGCTGGTGAATTTGTAAATAGATTTCCAGTACTATCAGCTGCTAAAAGTCCATTATCAATAAGTCCATAAAATAATCCATACACATTTGTTGAATTTTTATTATAACCTCTCATTAAAGCTTGAGCTGTTGTATTGCTTGGTCCCGTTGCCCACTGCATATAACCTCCCGGTATACTAAATGCCATTCCTTTTGCCGATGACGTAACTGCATCACTCCTAACTTGCTGAACACTCTTTTTCTTATTGGACCATGGATCCAAATTATCTAATGTATCAGTAACAGCTGAACCTAAACCATTTGCACATCCTCCTAAAATATTTCCAACTGGTCCTGCAAGAGAAGTTACTGATTGAACTGCTCCGGCAAGAACGCCTCCAGCGAACCCATTGATATAACTACCCCCTAATGCTTCATTTACATTTCCACTTATAACTCCAGTAGTTAATGCTCCAGCCATAATAACTGCAGCTGTTCCACCAGTTCCAACCACCACTGCACCAACTACGACCACAGTTGCTACTACAGTAACTGCCTTTACCGTCGTCTCAACCCATTTAGGCCACATACCATTCAAATCCACCAGATCCATCGGTCTGTTCCAGCAGTAGTTGTAGTGATTCATCGTGTATGGTACTGCGATGTGTCCTTTCAGGAAGTCCTCACTGACAAATCTTCCTACTCCGGCATCATAGCGTCTTGCCTGGGCAAAGTAGAGGCCTCCTGCGCTGTCCATCTGATAGCCGGTGAAACCGAAA
>CAKRGM010000052.1 GCA_934330725.1 uncultured Lachnospiraceae bacterium
TAGCCGACCTGCCACAGAAGTTCCGTCTGGTAGATGATCCGGTACTGGCAAGCTGGGGCATTCGTTTTGTGATAATTAATAATTATCTTGCCTTTTATACGATTGATGAAGAAAAACAGACGGTAATCATCGTCCGCTTTCTCTATCAGAAAAGCAACTGGACTTCCATTCTTCGACAGAGATTTTCCCTCATTTAAGGAACCTGTTTTATGCAGGTTCCTTTTTTCTGCCATTTTATTACCAGTTTTCTTTTTTATTTTACAAGGCCAAGTTCTTCCAACCATGCCTGCACATCGGAAGCTGATGCCCCAGACCGGAATCTCTGTCCATCCTGCCAGTCTCCACTTCCTGCCATTTCTTCCAATAGCTGTCCACTCTGTCCTATTCCAGAAGAAGCGGATGTGCAAAATGGAATTACTGTTTTTCCTGTAAAGTCATTGCCTTTTACAAAGTTATCCACAGGCCATGCGGCAATCCCCCACCAAATTGGGTAACCCAGGAAAATAATATCGTAATCCTCCATATTTTCTACATAACTGGAAAGTTCCGGTCTTGCATTGCCCCTCTGTTCTTCTTTTGCTGTATTGGTTGAGTCACGATATTTAGTTGGATAATATTCCATTGTTAATATAGAAAAAGTATCTCCACCTGTGGCATCCTTAATGTAATCTGCCATAATTGTCAGGTTTCCCTTGTAAGAAGAACCATTTCTATTAATGCTGGCAGATGAAGTTGCATCTACATTCGGATCGATCTTGATATTATCCGCACGGGTAAAATATGCAATAAGTATCTTTGATTTATTTTCTGAATTATCCCCTGTACCTGTGCTTTCTGTCTCCAGTTTCAAATTCTGATCTTCCACTTTTGGTGTCTGTGTACTCTGATCTTCCACATTATCTGTCGTTCTTTTTTCTCTCTGTGTGTTTTCTGTCTTACCACATCCGGTAAAACACACGCATAAACATATAAGTAATAAAATCTGATAAATTTTTTTCATACAGACTCCTTTATTTTTCAGGCTTGAGCGGTCCATAATAATAAGATGATGTTGCACCTCCATCGATCAGGAAGGTAGATCCTGTAATAAATGCACCTTTGTCACTCATCAGAAGTTCTGCTACATTTGCCACTTCATCCGCAGTTCCCGGTCTACCTGCCGGGCATTTTGCAAACATGTTCTTGTAAAAATCACCACGCGGCCCGTTAAACTCGTCAATTGCAAGTGGAGTCACGATAATGCCTGGTGCAATATCATTCAATCTTGCGCCACGCTTGCCCCATTCTACTGACTGCGCCATGACACGTTTCTCATTACAGAGTTTTGCCATCTGATACGCATGAAGTGTATCTTTGATGTTTTCCGGCTGTAAAATATCAAGATTTAACAGTTCTTCGGTCGGTGTTGTTGCAAGTGCTTCATCCTCTTCTTTGGTAAGCTGAGGCATTCTCCATCCGGACTGACTGGAAATGGTAACTCCACAGCCTCCTTCTGCAATGACTTTTCCTACTTCTTCCAGTAAAACAGCAGTTCCATACAGATCGACTTTTAAGATTGCTTCGATTGGTGCCTGGCTTGGTGAAACCCCTGCTCCGTTTACAAGCATTTTTATACTGCCGTACTCCTGTGCTTTTGCAATCAGTTTTAAAATAGATTCTCTGGACGAAAGATCCATCTCAACCGGTTCTACATCAAATCCTGCATTGTTCATGATTTCTGCAATTGTTTTTGCATTATTTATATTTTTATCTCCCATAACAATTTTTCTGCCATAGCCCACTCTTCTTGCAATTGCCATGGAAATCTGTCCTGCGCCTGTTACAATCATTACATCCTCTTTACTCATAATCTTTACATCCTCCTGTATACAGGTAAATCCACGTTGCTACAAATGTGAGGTCACTTCATATTATCTAAATTTAATCCATGTGTCATAAGAGCCATCACTTTCTTGCCTGTAAAATCAAGTCTTTCAAGCTGGGTAAATACTGCTACCGGATAAGTTCCCCACCAGCATGGACCACACACGAAAATGTTGTCATAACATGAAATATCAGTAAGATATTTTTTCAATTCCGGTCGCGCATTTTCCTTTAATTCCTGACTTGCTTCCTCTGTACATTTGTGATAATCCCTGGAATACTCATTTACAGTTTCAACCTCAAAAAGATCGCCGCCCACTGCTTTCTGAATAAATTCTGCACAAATTTCCGTATTGCCTTTCTTTAAATCAACAATCCTTCCGTTTACATAATTCTCACCTTTTCTTGAATAATATATAATCAAATTCTTTGCCATTCCGATACCTCCTTGTTTATTTTCTTTGTTGATTTAATCATAATTCAGTTACACTTCTTAATCAAATCTTTATTCTTATCACATTGATAAGTATTACTAATCGTTATATAATAAGATAAACGTAACATTACTGAACATAACTTAAAGAAGCGCTGTATTTATAATCTTATATCCATATATATTTACCAAAATAAACAGGAGGTTCATCTATGCTACTACGCCAGATAGAGTATTTTCAGGCAGTTATTGAAAATGGAAATTTCTACGATGCAGCAGAACAATGCCATGTTTCACAATCCGCCATTTCACAACAAATCAAAAAAATGGAAGAAGAACTTGATGTAAAGCTGTTAGACCGTCATAACCGCACCTTTTCCCTGACTCCGGCCGGTGAGCATTTCTACAGAAAAAGCCTGGTTATAACAGGCGATATCCGACAAATGATAAGAGAAACAAAACGTATCGCTGCCAATGACAACAAAATATTAAAAATGGGGTATTACAAGGGATATCATGGAAATGAATTATCAGAAGCTATTTCTTTGTTTTCAGAAAAATATCCGACCATTGACATTCAGATTACGGTCGGAAGCCATGAAGAATTATATCATGCTATGGAAAACGGCCTGGTTGACCTTGCTTTGAGTGATCAACGACGTGCTTTCTCAGATGCATACAACAATGCAATTCTTGCCGAAAGTACACTATATGTTGAAGTATCTGTTAAAAATCCACTCAGCAAATTACCTTGTCTGGAAATATCAGATTTAAAAAATACCCCATGCATTCTGGTAATGAATCAATCTTGTCAAAAAGAAGAACAGGAATACTATGAAACAATCATCGGACTGCATGGGAAATTTCTTTTTGCTGATACTATACAGGAAGCAAGGCTTAAAATTGTAACCGGACAGGGTTATATGCCTGTAGATGTAATCGGAGAACAGACATGGTTTGACACTACCGTATTCAGAATTCCTCTTGTACGTAATGGTGAATCCGTAAAAAAGACTTACTGTGCGTTTTGGAAAAAGATAAACTCTGATGGATACATTAAAGATTTTGCTGATATTCTAAAGTCCTGCTTTTAGTGTAAGAAAATATTTGATAAAGCCTAATTCCGACTTCTTATCCAATAATCTTTATACTCATATCCATCCATTGTTCCAACTAATAATTGATCCGATTTTTCAAATCCCACTCTTTTTACTGCCTGTATTCTTTCTACTGCATATACTGGAACTTTTATAATAACTGACTTACAATTAAAAAGGTCAAATACCGACGGAAACAATAACTCCATAATTTCTGAAATAACATCAGCTCTCTCATATGGACTTCCAACATCCACTCGAAGAACCGCGACATGATTAAAAGCATCTTCTGCAACACGATGAAAACACTCTACTGAACCAATGGCTTTTTTCGTATTCTTTTCCACAATTGTCCATCTCACAAACCATTTTGATTCATAGGAACTTAGCCAGAATTTAATTGCCTGCTGCATTCTCTGCTCATCCGGATAATAAAAATTATCTCCATGGCAGTTGTCGCTATTAAAAAATGGCAAAGCATTTTTATCACTATATACCTTTACCAATTCCTTTGCATCCTGCAATGTTGAAAAGCGTAGCAAAAACTTTTCATCTTCAAACGTCGGACAGACTTCATATACATCTTTGCGTTTTTCGTAATAAACAGACTCTGTATCTCTTCCCGTTTCTCTATAAGAACATTTTTTATAAAAACCATTCGTCCTTACATTCCATATTGGAGTATCCAGACGTACCACACATGCATTCAGAAAACCCAGCTCAATTTCTCTCATAAGCTGTATACCATACCCATGTCCAAAATACTCCGGATCAATGAATATTCTTCCAACATAGAGCCCGTCTTTTCCATTAAACAGAATTGCTCCTCCTATGACTTTTCCATCTTCCTGCATATATGTATACAAATGTCCATCTTTCAACATCTGTTTATGCCAGCCTATATTATCATATTGCGGTGGTCCGGCATTTTTTTACCACCTACTAAAACATCTGTATCAAAAGCTTTCTTTGACAGCTCCACTATTTTTGACAGTTCATTTTCATTACTTTTTCTTAAAATCATGCACAACTCCTTAAGGAAAGAAAATTATATAAAACAGTATACCACAAAATAAGTTTCATCTGTAAATTTAAGCATAATTTCTCCTTATCTGTGATAATCACATTTTTGGCACTGTGCCATTTCATTTTCACAATCTTCTTTATAGAATACATCTGACCACTGACAGATACTCTGCAAAACAGGAACAACTGATTTTCCTTTTTGTGTCAGGGAATATTCCACTTTCGGCGGAATTTCATCATAGGACTTCCGGTCAATGATTTCATCTTCTATCAAATCTTTTAATGTTGCTGCACCATTAAACATCTTCTCAACCATAGCCTTAAATGTGTCTACTAATTCTCCTTCTGTCATATACCTGGCAATTCCCTTAATCTGATATCCTTCCAGGCTCTGTGCATCATATGCAGAAACTGCAATCTTTCCGTCATTTGCTTTGATATTGTTTAATGTTGTCTCAAGAAAAACATCTCCCACAACCAGTTCGCCATCATCCGTAACATCCTTAAATGCAACCGGAACTACGTTTGGTTCTCCATTTGCGCAGGTGGCAAGATCCCACATACCATTCTTTAATACTTTAATTACTGATTCATTTAACATTGAATATACCTCCTGTTTCATATCCGTATGTATAAGTTACTTTACATACTCATGTTAATGAATCTGCTTCTGTTTTTAAAGATATTAGCAAATTTATAAGTCACTACTAATTTTCATAGTTTGGATTTATTTATCAATTTCATCTGGTAATATCTGTAAAACAGCGTTCCCGTTGTACAAACTGCCACGAAGTCCGCAATTGGCTCTGCCAAAAATACTCCGATAGTTGGATCAGGAACAATATGGGGTAAAAGAAAAATCATTGGAATCAGCAAAATAATTTTTCTCCATATAGTTAAAAAGATTGCGGTTTTTGCCTGATCAAGCGCAACAAAGCTATACTGGCACGCAACCTGTATTCCATAAATGCACAGCAGACAAAGATATGTCCGAAGTGGTGTTACAGAATATTCTATAAGAGAGGTTTTATTTGTAAATATTCCAATAATTTTCTCCGGAAAAAACATACACGCTCCCCAAATGATACAACTTCCTGCAACACATGAAAGTAAAAGGTATTGAAATGTTTTCCTGACTCGTTGTATAAGTCCGGCTCCAAGATTATAGCTTAGTATCGGTTGTGCGCCTTGCACCAGTCCCGGCAGTAAAAGCATAACAAACTGCATAACGGAATTTAATATACTCATTGATGCAACTGCCATATCGCCACCATAACGCTGTAATATGGTGTTAAAGCTGATTGCGACCATATTCTCCGTAATCTGCATAAGTGCCGGAGACGTTCCAAGCAATATGCATGGCAGCAATAATTTCCAGTCTATTTGTATATATGATTTTTTTAATTTTATTGAGCTTTTTTCCGAGACTAAAAATCTCACAATGAACACACACGACACCGCCTGTGCAATCACTGTCGCTATTGCTGCACCTTTTATTCCAAGGTTACAACCATAGATCATAATTGGATCAAGTATTACATTTATCACCGCACCGATTGCCACATTTATCATGCTTATCTTTGCAAATCCCTGTGTAGTAATAAAAGTATTCAGCCCCAACGACAGCTGTATAAAGACTGTTCCCAGGCAGTATATCCTCATATAATCTACTGCATATCCTATGGTATCTTCACTGGCACCAAATACCAGCAGAATACCCTTTCCCCATATCAGCATCCCTGCAGTCAGTAAAGCTGATATGACAAGCAAAAGTGCCATGCAGCTTCCCATTATACGCTCTGCAATATCTTTCTCATTTTTACCAAGTGCAATGGCTGCCTTCGGTGCACCTCCCATACTGACAAGTGCGGCAAATGCCGATAAAAACAAAATGACAGGTGTTGTTACACCAAGTCCTGCAAGAGCCTCTGCGCCTCCTGTCTTCATATGTCCAATAAACATCTTATCTACCAGATTGTATAAAATATTTATCAGTTGTGATAATACTGCAGGAACTGCCATTTTAATAAACAGCGGTCCCACCGGCATTGTTTCAAGTATATTTGAATCCGAATTTTCATTTTCCATAATAATCCTCATTTCTACCAACTTTGTATGTTCCATTATAATAAAGTCCAACAACGACTTGAAGTTACTATGAAATTTATTAGCAGGGATGCTCACCAAATTTTCATTATATGCTGCATAATAAGACTTACAACCGTTATTCCACACCAGCAGGTTGCTCCAATAATAATTGGCTTACCACCTGTTTTGATAAGCTGTATCACATTACTGTTTAATCCAATTGCAGCCATCGCCATAATAATCATAAACCTGGACAATTCCCTGATTGGCTGAAATACTTCTGCATTGATTCCCACATGTACGCAGACGGTCGTAATGATTGCCGCTATAACAAAGTAAAATATAAACATTGGAAATGCCTTCCTTAAACTAAACTTTGTATCCTGCCTTCCTTCTTCTGTGCTCTTTTTAGCCTGCATCAATGATAATCCGAGCGTAATCGGTATAATGGCAAGTGTTCTTGTGAGCTTTACGGTCACTGCTTTATTTAATGTCTCACTTCCAAGATTCCACATGCTGTCCCATGTTGATGCGGCAGCCGTTACAGATGATGTATCATTTATTGCTGTTCCTGCAAAAATACCAAAAGCATCTCCATGCATAGTATCAAAGCCAAGCGCTTTCCCGAATATTGGGAAAAATATAGCTGCAAGCACGTTGAAAAAGAAAATTACTGCTATCGACTGTGCAATTTCATCGTCATCTGCATCAATGACGGGTGCGGTTGCCGCAATAGCAGAGCCACCGCAGATAGATGATCCAACACCTACAAGTATGGATGTATTTGCAGGTACTTTGAGAACTTTTTGTAATATCCGGGCAATGATAAGAGATGTTGTGATTGTAAAGATAATAATTGGCAGAGACTGCTTTCCTGTCTGAAAGATTACTCCAAGGTTCATTCCAAATCCAAGCAAAACAACTGCTATCTGAAGAATTACCTTTGACGTCCATTTAATTCCCGTTTCTGCTTTTCCCTTATCATTCCAAACCATTGTAACAATCATTCCAGCTATAATTGCTATCACTGCGCCTCCTATCACCGGAAATATTTTTCCAAGTAACCACGATGGGACAGCTATTACAAGACAAACCAGGATACCACTCCAATTTCTCTTCACAAAATTCATTTGATAATTACCTCGCTTTCTTTTTATGTACGAAATTGTATCACTGGACAATGATAAGGTAAAATTATATAATAATATCAAACCATAAATATTTTTTATAGTTAAGGAGTCACAACTCGCGATTCCTTTAACGCAAAGCGTCTGCGGAATGGAGGTCAGTATGCTTGATTTTAGAACGGAGACATTTCTCACCGTATGCAATACAATGAATTTAACTGCTGCTGCAAGGCAGTTAAATATTACCCAGCCCGCTGTATCCCAGCATATTCATTTTTTAGAAGAACAATACAATACTTCTCTCTTTATTTACCGAAATAAACAGCTTTTTCTCACCCGTTCCGGTGAAATACTGCGCAAACACCTGTTGACAATGAAGAATGATGAAAAGGCTATAATGGAAGAGTTAAAAAGCAATTACTATGGAATAGAGTCCCTTTCTATTGGTGTCACTATGACAATAGGTGAGTATGCAATTGTAGATAAACTCGCTGGTTTTCTAATACAGCACCCTGAAATAAATATTCATCTTCATTATGGCAATACTTCCCAGCTGCTGAAGCTGCTTGATAACGGTCAAATCAGTATGGCTATCGTTGAAGGTAATTATCCGAAAGAAGATTATTCACATAAAAAATACAGCACAGAGGCCTATATAGCCGTCTGTGCTGCATCACATAATTTTATGATAAACCATCCTCACACCGTAAATGATCTGGTGTGTAAACGTCTTCTTGTACGCGAAGAAGGTTCCGGTACAAGAAATATTCTGGAACAGAGCCTGATTGCCCGTGGTTTACGCATTTCTGATTTTATTCATTATACTGAGGTCGAAAATATGCATACTATCATTGGACTGTTAAAAAAAGACTGTGGAATATCTTTTCTGTATAAAATTGCTGTTGAAAATGAATTGAAATCCGGAATATTAAAAGAAATCCATTTTGATGACTTCAAAATGCAGCATGATTTTGATATTATCTGGGAAAAGCATAGTGTATATACCGATAAATATCTTTCTATCTGCGAGGAGATTATTTAAATCATTAATACTGATACACCGGGCAGATTCCATATACATCTCCTTAACCTTAATTGTCTACTTTGTTCTTTCTGATTCTCTTTAAAAATACATATCCCGCAAGACAGGCAATAAGCTCTGTTATTGGAAATGCCCACCAGATCAGAGGAACTCCCATCTGGCCATTTCTTACAAACACAGAAAAGAATCCGGCCAGCGGCAATATGATAACAAGCTGTCTGAGCAGTGAAATAACAAGTGACTCTATTCCTCCCTCCAATGCCTGATATATTCCCTGATATGCGACATTAATTCCTGCAAAAATAAAACTTATGGAAATAATTCTCATTGCACCAATGAAATACTCTCTCGACTGTCCGGCATTAAATAAAGTTGCAAAAGCACCTGGAAAAATCTCTGTGATTGCCACACCAACTACCATAAGTACAACAGTATATATAAGGCCATATTTTATTCCGTCCCTGATTCTATTTTTACTGCCCATTCCGTATGCAAAAGCTATAATTGGCGTAATCGCATCTCTAAGTCCAAATGCCAGAAACAATACAAACTGCTGAACTTTATAAAACAAGCCATATGCGGTCTGCGCAGACGAACTAAACTTCAAAATCAGATTCATCACATATACCATGATGGACATCAATGCCTGTGCAATGATTGCCGGAAGTCCGATTGAATATATTTCCCTGATAATTCTGCCGTCTGGCTTCATATATTTCACATCATGCTCAAATTCTTTATTTAATTTCATATGGAAAATGAATAATAATACTGCTGATGCGACCTGTCCAATTACCGTTGCATAAGCAGCACCCTCCACTCCCATTTCAGGAACAGGTCCAATACCATAAATCATAATGGGATCAAGAATAATATTTATTACTGCTCCCACAACCTGACCTATTGTTGAGTAAAGTGAGCGTCCTGTTGCCTGTAACAGCTTTTCAAATAATGAGAAAAAGACAATTCCAAAAGAAATCACACAGCATATTCTAAGATAGCTTGTTCCCATTGAAATAACTTCCGGATCAACTGTCTGCGATGAAATGTATGCCTTTACTCCAAAAACTCCAAACAACAAACATACTGCATAAATAATCACACCCAAAAACAGACTGTTTCCGGCAACTTTTGCAGCCTTTTTACTGTTCGCCTCTCCAAGTGTTCTTGCAAGAAGTGCATTTGTTCCCACACCTGTTCCAATTCCAACTGCTACCATAAGCATCTGAACCGGAAACACCAGTGTAAGAGCATTCAATGCTGCTTCGCTCCCCACTCTCATATTTCCAACAAAGGCGCTATCTACAATATTATAGACTGCCTGCAATGCCATAGATAAGATCATTGGTATTCCCATCTTAACCATAAGCTTATTTACCGGCATTTCCTTCATCCTGTTACTTTCTGCCATCTTATAATCCTCCTTGTTTTTTGGAATGACAAATACGTGCTCCTTTGAGCGGGCAGAGGATTTGTCCTCCTTATTTTTTCTGCTAAAAAAAAAGCGTGCACTTATCTCATAAGCTGGACTTACGCTGATAAGCTACACACTCTTTTAATGGCATTATATAACTTTAAAAATGTGCAACATAAGGTGCACATAAAAAAACGAGCAGCAAAAACTGGATTTACGCTAGTCTGCTACTCGTTCAGAAATTATTATATTTCTCATTTTCAAAAAAGTCAAATAAAAATCTTCTTTTTCAGCTTTGAAAGGTAAATTTATTTTACAGCCTGCCAATTTGGAAGATTCATATTTTTCACATTTCTTATAAA
>CAKRGM010000053.1 GCA_934330725.1 uncultured Lachnospiraceae bacterium
TTTTACCTTATCGCAAAGAAATCAGCTTAAATTTTAGTACTATTAGTGCGAATTATTTTTACCTTTCAAAGCTGACTTTCTTTTAAATATAGCTATAACGCCATTTTTATAAAACACCTGCTCATACTGTTCATTATTAAGATAGCTGTTTATATCTGCCTTCTCAGTTTTATATCTTAAATCCAGCACCGTATACTCAGTTTCTGCTTCTTTATCTGTATATGCCAGCTCATATAATATATCTCTGTCTGACAGTGCAGGACACAAAAATGTTGTTGCTGTTACAGAGGCATTTGGGGGAATAAGTGCCAGCGCTGAATTTATTACATCTATATTTTCCTGTACATACGCCTGCCTGTAATAGGTAAAAATACCAGTCTTAGGGTACATAATATATGCAAACGCCAATACTGACAACACAGGCAGGACAACAGCGGTTCTTTTTACTATTTTTTGTCTGAAATCAGAAATATTTAACACGCACAAATATAACAGCAGTATTCCGGATCCAAATGAATACTGAAAAAATATATTATGCTGGTATGCATAATCCGGCATAAGATTAAAAAGCACCAGGGGAATAAGAAGAATATATCTTGAAAGTTTATTTGTAATAAGCGGAATGAACATAACAGGCACAAACATCTGCAATATATATTTCATTTTTCCGGCTTTAAACATCTGTGTAATGATAAACGCCGGATCTGAAATTATTGTACGGATTATTCCAGAAAATCCCTGTTCATGCGAAAACATCATATTATAAAATCTGTATGTCATCACACCATCTCCGGCTTTAGTAAGAAATACTGATGTGCATATAAAGTACAATAGTGAAATTGCAAAAACAGCGGCTCCTTTTTTATACATTCTTCGACCCACAATCATATACAATGCAATAACAGCAACATATACAGCCGCATCCTCTTTTACGCTTAAAACTAATACTGCCGATAAAAATATTCCCCATGTACTGTTTTTTTCCATTGAATATATTAATAAAAGAATAAATAAAGGAAGAAACATATTTTCATGTATATCATAAAAACAGCCTCCACTTAATGCAGGATACATAAAATAACACACTGACATCGCTGCTGTCACTTTCCATTTCATTCCATGTACTCTGCATATTAAAACAAACGGTATAATCCCTGCTGCAATTATAAGTACCTGCATTATCTGCAGCGTAAGCGGAGATGAAAACAGCATATACGCAGGAAGTATAAAGTAAAATGCCGGTGAAACATGCACGCACATATGAGATAAAAGCCGGTCTCTTTCACTTGTGACATTCATAGTAAGGTTTTCTTTCATATAATGAAACATCTGTGAAAAAAGTCCAAGATCAAAATTCGGGGCAATATGACATATATACCTAAGCCCCGTTGCTGCTCCTGTAAATATTATATATACGGCCGCAGCAACGGCTATAACTGCTATTGCAGCTTTATCTGTCCGTACATTATTACCTTTCAATGCAGCTTTATCTGCTGACATACTGCTGTCATTAACACCAGCCGGCTGTGGCTTTTTTATGATACAGAAATACATGCTTACTGCAATCAGGAATATGATACCGATAACAAAATATATATCCGGATACTGCACAATACATATAAACGAATATATCAGTATGCCGGCAAACAGTATCTTTTTCTCAATATGTGGCATATTAATGCATTCAAATATAACATTAAAAAGCATAAATGCAGCAAAATTAATAATTATATCTGTACCAGCTTCCGTAACTCCAACATAATTTATATCATTAAATGTATAACCACTTGTATACCTTATATATATTATTTTCAAAATACTAACAAAAAGCCACGCCATCATAAATCTCATGGCGCAGCATTTTATTAATTGTCCCGGTTTCCTGATTTTTAAAAATTTTCTTAAGTCTGCATTTTTTAAATCTTCCATGCTTTTATCTGATGAATCGTATATGTTCTTAGAATTCTTACTCCTGCCCATATAACCCCCAATCAAATCAAATCGATGATAATACCGAATACAGCCCCTATGGCATACATTAGTCCGACAATCTTAAGATTCTCTTTTATGTTACGGTTTTCCTTAAATAGTACAAGTATACCTACACCGGCTCCTGTAAGCAGACCACCCATCATAGCTCCTGCTGATAATACTCCTCCAAGATATAACTGTGTTATTACAACTGAGGCCGCACAATTCGGAATCAGCCCTACCAGTGCTGCAAGAATCGGTCCTATTACAGGGCTGTTTAGTATTATACCTGCAAGTGTTTCTTCGCCTACAAAATATATCACAGTATTAAGTATGAATGAAATCAGTATAATATAACCTGTAATAACTGCCGTATGTTTTAATGCTGATTTCACTACACTCTTCTCACAGTGACAGTGATCATGATCACACATATGTCCGATTTTTTCAACAACATCCTCATCCTTTTTAAATCTGTTCATAATAAAATCTATTATAAAGCCCATTACCATACCAATAATAATCTTACAGCCAATTATCTTTATAATAAGAGATATTTCTACATGTTCAGATAAAAATACCGGAAGCATCTCATCAGACGTCGACAGGTATATTGCTATAAGAGTACCCAGCGTAATGATTCTTCCTGCATACAGATTAGATGCTGCCGCTGAAAATCCGCACTGTGGAAATGCTCCAAGTACTGCACCTGCTGCCGGTCCCGCCTTACCAGACTTTTTTATCATCATTTTGGTCTTTGCACTTGTCTTATGTTCTATATATTCCATTGCAAGATATGTTATAAAAAGAAATGGAATAAGTTTCAACGAATCCACTAAAGTATCAATAATAACATCTGACATAACCATACTACCTTTCATATTACTTTCCGGGCTGAGCAGTTTTGCTTCATTGTTTCCCGTGAGTTATTATTATACTTGTATCATAATGTTTTTGCAAGTTTAAAAATTAAATTTTAAATAACAAACGATTGAACATTTATCCATCTGTTTGTCGCACCATTTATTTAATAAAATGCCATACTAATTTTCAACTTCCTGCTTTCTTGTCATTAAATATGCTGCTGCATACATTATAAGACTTAAGGCTAAACCAGCCAGTACTATCACAATTTTATTCGTATTCTGGAATATATTTATAAAGAAGTGTCCTACATTTGCAAGTGCTGTGTTTTTATCATCCTTTACTGCATCTGATATTCTTCCCGGAAGTATACATATACCCATCCATATTATCCATGTAAACACCAGCATAATTTTTTTCCCCTTAAGCCATGCGCTTCCTGCAAGCATCTGAAATGTAATAAATATAAGGCATACCACAGGTACATATATGGAAAAAAGTATTATGTCAAATGAAAAAGCCAATTCCTGCCCCGGATACAGTTTATTTATTATTGCAATATTCACAAAATGTAAAATCACAAGTAATGCATATTCTAATGCAACGCGCACTACACTAATTATAAACTGTGAAACAAAAAATCCCTTTCTTGTATTTCCCATGCTCACTTCAATATTAAACCACCTCTTATATGAACCGCCAATCGAAGTCATAAGTTCATAAACTATAAAAGATGCCATCGCTAATGCTGTTCCGGCTTCAATTACTTTTTCATCACTTTCAGTTGCTAAAACCATAACAATATTTCCAATGATATAAACTACTGCCATAACTATAAGTATTACATAGATATCAGTTTTTCTTAATTTAAGACTTTTGCGAATCATTTTTCACTCCATTTCCTGTGTCAGCTTTTATATGACACATCATTTATACAAACACTGGTTTTGCATTATTACTGTTTTGCATCAGGACTGTTTAACATCATATTTTTTAATGCCTGAAAAGTTAAAATATACAGCCACAGCATAACAGACAATTCCTGCTATTATATTAATATTTCCAAACAATACTGCATTCTCTGTAAATACAGAATCGAAACACATCCCCATGTAAATAACTATCATTGCAATAAATGCAGCCACTATTAATGCTGTTGCAATACTTCCTGTAAGTATACTGCCTCTGCCTTTGTTCATACTGATATCTGAAATAATCTGTGCTGTTGCATGTGCAATCAATAACATTCCTATATACATCAATACCATCTCAACAGTATTTAACTTTGTTATTCCATAATTATGAGTAAGAAGCCCTAAAATTAAATATATAAAAACACACTGTACAACTGATATGGCCGTATAAAATTCAACACCCAGAAATGCTTCTTTTCTTAAGCTTCCAAATGCAAGAACCTGATTGATGTTTCCTTTAAGTGACATTACTGATACCATAAAAGTTCCGACTGTTGACACTATTACATAACCTTTACATATATTTCCAAATGTTTCTCCTGCGGAACCGCTGCCCATAAATTTGTAATAAGCCAGGAACACAAGTGAAAACAACATAATATAAAATATATTTTTTTCAGCTAATATTCCCCAATACTTTATACTTCTACTATTCATACAAACCTCTTTTCTACAGTGTTTTTATTTCACTGCCACACAATGCCGTAAACAAATGCTGCAATGTTACCGGATGCACATCAATATCTGCATTCGCCTCTATATGCTGTCCTTCGTTTAACAGTACCGTTACCGCTTTCTGGCGTCCCAGTGTTTCTGTACCATAAGTTTTCATTCCTGTTACAGCAGCATCTACAGCATCATCCCTTCCACTTACATAAACAGCCCTGTTTAAAAGTTCCTGCGTATTCTCCTTTAACATTATCTTCTTATCATTTAAAAAGATAACCTCTTCGAAAACATCTGATGCTTCATCAATTATATGTGTTGAAATAATAAATGTCCTTCCTGTATTACTATATTCGTCTATTAAAAGCTTGTAAAACTGCTCTCTTGCAACAACATCAAGTCCCGCAACCGGTTCATCAAGAAATGTATATGCAGCTTTGCTTGCCAATGCAACTATTATTGTGACCATAGACATCATACCTTTGGAAAGCTCACTTATTACTTTCTTTTCATCAAGCTCAAATATCTTTACAAGTTTTTCAGCCATATCATTATCCCAGTCCCTGTAAAACAAAGATGCTGTCTTTAAATATTTTTTCAGCTGCATTGTTGCTAAGCATGAACCTGAATTAAGTTCTCTTGCAAAACATATATCAGCAAGCGCTGCCGCGTTTTCCCAAACCTTTTTATCTCCAATAGTTACACTACCGTCCGTTGCCGGATTCTGTGCTGACATTATTGACAGAAGTGTTGTCTTTCCTGCTCCGTTTCTTCCGATAAGTCCATAAATTTTACCATGCTCAATAGTAAGATTAACATTATCAAGTACTGTCTTATCTTTATATTTTTTGCAAATATTATTACAAATCAAACTCTCCATATTCTTTACCCTTCACTTTCTAAAAAAATATTTAAAATCTGTTTCTACTTTTTTATATTTCTATCCTCAAGTATCATATCAACAAGTTCCCTGCGGCTTATCCCAAGACTGTCTGCTTCATTAATAAGCTTTTCAATGTAATCCGTGTAAAATCTATCCTTTCTTCTGTCCTTAATAAGCGCCTTTGCTCCTTTTGCAACGAACATACCAATCCCCCTTTTCTTATAAAGAATATTTTCATCAACAAGAATATTTACCCCTTTAGCTGCCGTAGCCGGATTAATTGAATACATTTTCGCAATCTCGTTGGTACTTGGCACTTTCTCCTCTTCAAGAATAATATCCCGAAGAATATCATTCTCGATTTTTTCACTTATCTGTAAATATATTGATTTTTCCTGAGTCAGTATCTGATTCATATATCAACTCACACTCCCGTTTAAAATATAGACTATAACTAACTGTTCTATTTACCTCCTGCTACATTTGTCAATCAGTTATGTGGTTAATTACTCATGTAACTAACCTATGAACTAATAATACCACCCGGCATTTTTACTGTCAAGTGGTATTTCATATGATTTTGTTTCCAAATTTGCATACAGGAACATGTCAATATAGATAATCACACAAATTCCCTGTCGCCATAAATATAACCAACAGCATTATCAAGCGTAGTCTCACTTATTGCTGCAAGAGCTTCTCTTGTAAGAAATCCCTGATGTGATGTCACTATTACATTAGGAAATGAAAGCAGTCTTGCAGTAATTGAACTCTCAAGTATATCCTCTTCCCTGTTCTCAAATACATTTTCACTTTCTTCTTCATATACATCAAGCCCTACCCCGAAGAATTTACCGAGGCGGATCTGCTCTATAAGATCCTCAGTATCTACAAGTGCGCCCCTTGATGTATTAACAAGAATCACACCATTCTTCATCTGTGACATGGTTTCCTTATTTATCAGATGATATGTCTCATCCGTTAACGGACAGTGCAGTGATATAAGATCACTGCACATGAGCAGTTCATCAAGCGTCACATATTCAACAAAATCAAGATTCTCATCAGGATACTTGTCATAAGCTATTACTCTCATTCCAAACCCCCGGCATATACGGCACATTGCTGCCCCTATTTTACCGGTTCCAATTATCCCTGCGGTTTTCTTATAGAAATTAACACCGGTAAGACCTTTCAGGCTGAAATTATTCTCCCTGATTTTAATATATGCTTTATGCAGCTTTCTGTTAACCCCCAGTGCCAGAAGCATTGCAAATTCAGCCACCGCCTCCGGCGAATATCCTGGTACCCGAAGCACTGTTATTTTCTTTTCCTTAGCCGCCTCAAGATCTACATTATTAAATCCGGCACAACGCATAAGTATCAGCCCGACACCCACATGTGCAAGAATATCAATTGTTTCGCTGTTTATATCCGAATTAACAAAAGCACACACTGCTTCATATCCTTTTGCAAGTTCTGCTGTTTCCTTTTTTAAATCCTGTTCAATATAATCAACTGAAATATCTGCATATTTATCCTGATGCTTTTCCAATGTTGTATCAAATGATTTTTTATCATAACTTGTTGTATCATAAAATAATATTTTCACAAATAAAACCTCCAATACGTATACTGTCCATAGTATACCTGTATTGAAGGTTTAATATGCATTTCCTTTTTATATATCGATATATCAGTTACATCCCTGAATAAAAAAGTTTAAATTTTAAATATCTTATATATTTTCACTTTTTTTACTAAATAGTAGTTTATATGGTTTGCCATCTTTAAAAACAGCGCTCATTTTGTCCGATTTTTTCAAAATTATTTTGACCAGCATATATGCAGCTATTCCGTAAAGCATTCCAAGTCCAAGGCTTGCAAGTACGTCTGTTGGATAATGCACTGTAAAATATAATCTTGAAAATGCTATACATGCCGCAATAACATATGCAAATATTCCGGCTTTCTTATTCCATACAAATATAGCTGTTGCCGAACAGAATGAAGCTGATGTATGCCCTGACGGAAAAGACCAGTCCGTTATGCTCTTAAAAATATTATATATTTCATCAAATGTATTATCGGTATTAAACGGCCGTACACGCTGAAACATATTTTTCATAATAATATTACACATAACCAATGATATTAACAGTGCAATAGCAACTGTAAGTCCCATCTTTCTGTATTTAGCAGGCATAACAAACAATAATACTAATGCTGCTATTATCCATACTGCTCCAAACTCACCAATCCGGGTAAAGAAAAGCATTATCACATTTAAAACAGGATTACGTATTCCCTCAATCCAATGAAGAAATTCTAATTCCATAACCATATAACCTCTCTGTTACTTATTTCTTGCTTTATGCATCCCGCTGTGCAATTATTTTCTCTAATATTTCAACTGCATCATCAATACAGCCGGGACAACTTCTAAGTACCTTTTTTGTTTCTACTCCTTTAAGTTCCTTACAGATAATCGCACCATTCTTCCTGTAGAATTCATCTACAAGCTGCCTTGAAAGCTTATATGTATCTGCCTTTGAATTTGGATTATTAAGATCACCTGTGCTATTAAGAAATCCAAGTACGGCCGCAGCTCCTGTAATCGCTCCGCAGGTTCCCTGCATTCCACCGATTCCAAGTCCCAGGCCTTCTGTTGCCTTAAATAATGTTTCCTCGTCTACATTAATCAGGTCAGCAAATGCACATGAAACTGCCTGTGCACAGTTAAATCCTCTCTTATGATACTCTGCTGCTTTCTCTACTCTGTTCATAATAGCCTCCATTTCTACGCTTACTCATGCGTATGTCCGATTTATGCAATGCACAAATCCTGTGTGTAAATTCATCTTAGCTGCTTTTTTCATATTTTGAGCGCATGTTTTCTGCGCATAATATGTAATTTTTACAAACTGTCTTTTATGTAATTATATATTCTCTGGTATGTATCCGTTGTGTAATGCAGACCATCAACAGTTTCAAATCCCATTTCCTTAAGATATCCATTAGTATCTATTGTTTTAATCTTATCGCTGAAACCATTGCTGAGTTTTTTATTAAACGTATCAATATCATCATTCTTTATCGTATAACCTGATGATTTTTCCTTATTTTCATCTACCGGATTAACAAGCATGTAATATATTGTGCAATCCATTGTATCAGCCATCTCGTTTAACTTGCTTATGTAATTATCGCTGCTGTACTTTAAATCATTAACTCCAAGTCCGATTATAAGTGCAGTATCTGAATTACAGTTTTTCTTGATTTCTTTCATTTTGTCTATAAGGAAATTATACCCCATATTAACTTCACATATAAACACATCTTCATCACTTGCAAATCCAGACATTCCTACATATCTTGAATCTCCAACAAATACATATTTTGAATACTTTTTAGCCGTCTGATTATTCCTGTTATTCTTTTTATTATATGACTGAGCCCCATTCCTACTATCCTGCTCTTCTACCTGTGCATTATCTGAACTGAATGGAACCGGAAATTTCCCTATTAAAAAAATAAGTTCAATGCAGATAATTAAAAGACTGGCAACAATCACCCCTATCTGTACATGCTTTATAAGCTTTTTACTTTTTTCACTTCTTACACATACAACCTCTGCTGTCCCGCTTTTTTTTCCAAGATAATTGTCACTATTAACTTTTCCCGGCTTAATAACTTTATCCTGTTTATCTGTTTCTTTCTTATGATTATTTTTCATAGTAACAACCATACCTTTCCCCATTGTATCGGCATATCAGTCAAAGCTGCCACACAGCTTACGCGGTATACTTAAGCACAGCTTTGCAACTTTCCATGAAAGTAAAAATATTATACAACAAAATCAACAATAAGTCATTATGTCATGTGGTAATTTCAGCTTTGAAAGGTAAATTTATTTTACAGCCTGCCAATTTGGAAGATTCATATTTTTCACATTTCTTATAA
>CAKRGM010000054.1 GCA_934330725.1 uncultured Lachnospiraceae bacterium
ATTTTTATGCCAGTTATTATTGAATTTTCAAGGTGCATAGGCACATTTTAATGTGCGAAGTTTGAGTTAATAATAAATACATTCATGATTAAACATTAATTATAGTTTGCTGAAAATTTTCATATAATGGTTATAATATTATATTAGCGTTAAAAGATGCCTTACGGATTGTTAAGTGCTTTGCACTCACATCGTGGTTTAAGGTTTTTGATCCTGGCATCATAATATATTTTTTGAGGTAATTGCAATAGTAGATATTGTTATTACCTTTTTTTTGTAAATTTTTTAAAAATTACTTGACATGATAAACAAAAAAGTAGTATTATGCTACTAAAGATAAAAGTATTAAAGAACTACTTTTTTACTTATTAACATTGAATTTATCAAAGAAAGAGGAGATTATGTCTAAAGAAGATAGAAATATAAACGGATTAACTGAGGCGGAATTTCTTGCACAGTATAGACCGGGTGATTATGACAGACCAAGTGTGACGGTTGACATGATGATAACCTGTATGAGCAGGCATTTAAATAATCTGAGAGTCCTTTTAATCCAAAGAAAAGATCATCCATATATTAACTGCTGGGCTCTGGCCGGTGGTTTTGTTAATATTGATGAATCAGCTTACGAGGCAGCCTGCCGGGAGCTTGAGGAAGAAACAGGACTTAAGAATATTTATCTTGAGCAGCTTTATACTATGAGCCAGCCGGACAGAGATCCAAGAATGCGTGTTATTGATATAGCATACATGGCATTAGTTCAGGAGCAGCCGGTTAGTGCAGGAGATGATGCTAAAAATGCTCTCTGGTTTGATGTAAGGCTTACAGATAACCGCTTAAAGCTTACGAATGATGATGAGCATATTCACATTGAATATAAGCTTACCAAAAAGACATATAAAAATGGTGTGGTTAAAACCGATGGGTATACTTTAACAGCTATTTCAGATGAACAGTTAGCTTTCGATCATTCTGAAATTATTCTTGAAGGGCTTATAAGATTAAGAAATAAAATCATGTATAGTGATGTAGCATTTAACCTTTTACCAAAGGTTTTTACAATGTCAGATATTAAGAAAGTTTATGAAGTAATCTTAGGCAGGGAACTTTATAAAACCAACTTTAAGTCCCATATTGCTGTAAAACTTGAGTGTGTTAACTATAAGGTAACATCGATGATAGAAGGCGGCAAGTGTTCTATGGGATATAAGTACAGGGGGTGATATTGAGAAAAATCATGCTGATGCGATAAATTTTTCACATGGCTGTTTGTTTCCGGGCAAGGCAGATAGCTCCTGATGGCAGATTAGAAATTGCCTGCGGGAAATTCTTATCGCTTCTTAACAACGAAGTTGCTCAGTAGAAATGAGGATTTTTATGAATAAACTAGGAGTTTTAGTAACAAGAGGGCAGCCGCTTCATTCAGGGCATATAAAAGTAATAAATCAAGCTCTTTGTGAAAATGACAAGGTTCTTATTGTAATAGGCAGTGCAGATAAATGGGATGCTGATAGAAACCCATTTAATATCAATACAAGGATACAATTATACAATCAAATGTTAAATTTAATATCAGACCCGTCAAAAGTTTCATATATTGCTTTAAATGACTGGAGTAACGATCATGATATACCCAAACAGGATAATAATACCGGAATTGTTGATGATGCTTCAAAAGTAAATAAAGATTGGGGAATGTACTTATATTACAATATAGTTGCAGGAACAGGACAAAAAGAGTTTACATTATATTATAATGATGACCCTTCACTTGTTTCAGCATGGTTTCCTGAATTTCTGCAAAGCAGGATTACAGTATCATCATCTTTCAGGGTTGATGGCATTTCAGGAAGCAGAGTCAGGCAGGCACTTGCATCTGATTTAAAAAAGGAATTGCACGAATATCTGCCATATTTATCTGAAAAACAAATTAATAATTTAAAATATATGTATGATTCAGAGAGGATTTATAAAAAATATCAGGAGGTTGATTTATATGAATAAAGTAAACAAAAAGTTACTTGTAGTTATTGATATGCAGCAGGATTTCATTACCGGGGTTTTAGGCAATGACGAATGCAGGGCTATTGTTCCGGCAGTCGTTGAAAAAATAAAAAATTCCAATGTAGATACAGTCTATACCCTGGATACACATGATACAAATTATCTGCAGACGCAGGAAGGAAAAAATCTTCCGGTTGAACATTGTATTAAGCCGGGTAAGGGATGGAATTTAATACCGGAGTTACAGAATATTAAAATGCTTAAAGGTTTTGAAAAGACTACATTCGGTTCTATAGATTTAGCCGAATGGATAAAAGACATGGGATATACACAGGTGGAACTGATTGGGGTATGTACAGATATATGTGTTATCAGTAACGCCATGACTATAAAGGCAGTAAATCCGGAAGTTGAGATTTATGTTGATGCCGATTGCTGCGCGGGAGTTACCCCTGAGTCACATGAAACAGCATTAAAAGCTATGAAGGCTTGTCAGATTCATGTATAATCGGTTAAATTAAGAGAATTTTAAACGCAAATTTTAAATGAAAATTATAAGGAGGATTTGATTATGAGATTACCACAGATTATTAATAGTTTATTGGAAACAGATATGTATAAGTTTAGTATGGGTCAGACTATTTTCCACCAGTTTACAGGATATAAGACTACATGGACTTTTAAATGCCGCAATAAGGATGTTCATTTTACAGAAGAAATGGTGGATGAAATTAAGGAGCAGATTAAAGCTTTCTGTAAGCTTAGGTTTGCTGAGGATGAACTTCAGTATCTTGATAGTATTAAATGGATTAAGGGTTCATATATAGATTTTTTAAGATTATGGCAGCCAAGATATGAGGATTTTGAAATTACATCAGAAGCAGAGTGCGGTCTTTCTATTGAAGCGGCAGGAACCTGGTTAAATACTTCTATGTATGAGATTCCTACATTGGCTATTGTCAATGAAGTATATTTCAGGATGGCTTATAACTATGATGAATTGCTTGACAGCTTTAAGGAAAAACTTGATATGAAGTTTAATAATTTAAAGAGTGGACACTGGTATGCCGGAACATTTTCGGAGTTTGGCCTTAGAAGAAGATTATCCGCAGAGGCACAGGAACTGACAGTTGAGAAGTTTTCACATCTTAACGATACACTGCATAGTGCTTCCAGATTTATCGGAACATCAAATGTTTATCTGGCTAAGAAGTTTGGCATCACGCCGGTAGGTACTATGGCACATGAATGGATAATGTGTGTTGGACAGGGAAATCATAAACATAATCCGGCATATTCAAACTGGTATGCACTTGATGCATGGATTAAGGAATATGGAGTTTTAAATGGTATTGCACTTACAGATACTATTACAACAGATTGTTTCCTCAGAGATTTCCAGTTAACTTATGCAACATTATTCTCAGGAGTGCGTCATGATAGTGGGGATCCTTATGAATGGGGAGAGAAGATGATTAAGCATTATAAGTCTTTAGGCATTGATCCAAAGACTAAGACTTTGCTTTTCAGTGACAGCCTTGATTTTGAGAGAGCTGATAAATTATACAGACATTTCTGTAACGATATTAATGTGGCATTTGGCATTGGTACATATTTAAGTAATGACACTAATGTCCCACCACTTAATATTGTAATGAAAACGACAAAGTGTAATGGAATGGATGTAGCCAAAATTTCTGACACAAAGGGAAAAGGAATGTGTAAAAATCCGGATTATGTAGATTATCTTAACAGATGTATTGATTACAGAATGAAGAATGATAATTAATATATTAATGTCAGATATATTATCAAGGACACCAGAAGATTATCTGTAATCCAGCTTAAGAGTAGAAAGGAGGACTTATTACTGTGAATAATGATTTTGGTTATATTAGAGTAGCAGCTTGTTCTTTCCCGGTTGCATTAGGGAATCCAATAGAAAATGCGAAGCGCATAAATGAGGAAACGGAAAAAGCGATTAAAAATAATGTACAGTTAATTGTTTTTCCGGAGTTAAGTTTGACAGGATATACATGTGGAGATTTATTTTTAAGAAAAGATTTATTAGATAAAGTATTAGATGCGTTAAAAAGCATAATGGACTATAGAGCGGACTGTCGTATTATTAAATGTGTTGGAGCACCTTTGGCAGTAGATAATAGATTATATAATTGCGCTGTTTATATTCAGGGCAGAATGATTCTGGGGGTAGTTCCTAAAACATATATTCCCAATTATAATGAATTTTATGAGAAAAGATGGTTTACATCGTCATTATTCAGAACAACTGATACGATTAAGCTATTAGGACAATTAGTACCTTTTACTGAGAATTTAATATTAGAAGATATGAATTCTGACTTGAAAATCGGCACCGAAATCTGTGAAGATTTATGGGTAAGTTCGCCACCCGGTGAGAAATTATGTAAGGCTGGGGTTAATCTTATTATAAACCCAAGTGCCAGTACTGAGACTGTAGGCAAGTCTGAGTATCGCAGAGATCTGGTACGCATGCAGTCTGCAAGGTGCTTATGTTCTTATGTATATGCATCGAGTGGTGAAGGAGAAAGTTCTACTGATGTGATTTTTTCCGGACACTGTATTATAGCTGATAATGGAAAAATTATAGCAGAAGACCGAGATAGTCAGGTGACTGGAATTGTTGACATAGAAAAATGTAACAGTGACCGGATAAAGTTTAACAGTGATGCCTGGGCTGATCCTGATGTTTTTAGTGGTATTACAAAAATTGCAGTTGATGTTCCGAAAATGAATATTTTACCGGAAAAAGTAAATGCTTATCCATTTGTGCCGGATAGTCAGTCCGGGCTTAAAGTAAGATGTAATGAGATTCTGGATTTACAGACAAAAGGTTTAGTTCAAATATTAAGGGCTACAGGTATAAAGGATGTTGTATTGGGACTTTCAGGAGGTTTAGACAGCACATTAGCTTTAATTGTATGTGTAAGAGCTTTCAAACATTTACAGATAAGTACAAAACATATTCATTGTATATCAATGCCTTGTTTTGGAACTACGTCTACAACAAGAAGTATATCAGAAAAATTAGCCGGTGCTTTTGACACGTCTTTTGAAGAAATTGATATTAAAAAGGCTTGTGAACAGCATTTAACTGATATAGGCCACGAAAAGGATGTTTATGATATTGCCTATGAAAATGTGCAGGCGCGTGAAAGAACCCAGATTTTATTTGATAAGTCAAATATGCTTAACGCTTTAGTTATAGGTACGGGTGATATGTCAGAGTTAGCTCTTGGGTGGTGCACATATAACGGTGACCATATGAGTAATTATGCTGTGAATTCAGGTGTTCCTAAAACGCTTGTTAAATTTATTGTAAATACTTATGCTGATATTATTGGAAATGATGCATCAAAATTGCTTAAAGAGGTTTGTAATTTACCGATTTCACCAGAGCTTTTACCTCCGGATGAAGATGGAAATATTGCTCAGAAGACAGAAGAAAGTATAGGCAAATATGATTTACATGATTTCTTCCTGTACCATTTTATCCGTAATGGCTTTTCACGCAGTAAAATCTTTGCGTTAGCAAAAATAGCTTTTAATGGAATTGTTTCAGAGGATGAGATTTTAGCAACACTTGAAACGTTCTTTGCAAGATTTAAAACACAGCAGTTCAAGCGTTCATGTATTCCGGACGGAGTTAAAGTTGGTTCTGTATCTTTATCGCCAAGGGGCGATTGGAGAATGCCTAGTGATTTAAGTATTTTATAATCAGTCCGGCACCTGATATTTGGATAGATGATAAATTTATATAACCAAATTTATATATGAGTTTTCAAACACTTATATAACTTATTAAATAGTACTAAAGTACTATATGAAATATTAAAAATATATGGTAATATATTAAATATTGGTTTCATTTATATTATATTTAATTTAATATGATATTGGAGTCAGAACTGTAAAACCGCTTTTGAGTGAGAATTTCGTGGTTTCAGTTTTTTGACATGGCATCTATTATATGAATTGTGCAGTACAGGGCATCTGCGGAATGGAGATTATTATGTGTAAACAGGTTAATGATTTATTATGGAAGGATAGAAAAAGACTCAAGTTTTTTGGCTTGCCATGGACATTTACAAGATACAGTGTATCTAATGACAGACTGTTTATAAGCACAGGTTTTTTTAATGTCAAAGATAATGAGGTAAGGCTGTACAGAATAATGGATATTTCATTGATACGTACATTAGGACAGAGAATTTTTGGACTTGGAACAGTTGTTATATGCTCGGGCGATAAGAGCATGGGAGATTTTGAATTAAAGAATATTAAGAAGCCTAAGGAAGTTAAGGAGCTTATATCTGAACTTGTTGAAAGGCAGCGTGATGTCAAGAGGGTTGTCAACAGAGAAAATATGGTTGACCCGCATAATCACGGTGCTGGTTATCCAGAGGAAGATTATGCGATGGGTGGACATATGAATGACAGTTTTGAACTTCCCGATGATGCGCCGTTTGAAAGATAATACATATTGATGAGGCTTCGGTTTGCTATAGCCTGTGACTATGGCAAACCGATTTTTTTATATATTTTACGGGGAAAGCCTATATCATTATACTGATAATATACTACTGGTACAGAAAATTAACCTAACCAATAATGCAGAAGAATTTTAATGCAGGTTATTTTGGTATAGTTTTTTTCATGATGATGTGCTGGAATATAAAATTAATAGAAAAGTAAAAGAATTGGAGAGTATGTTATGAAGTATTCTGTTATCGGTTTCCCAAGAATAGGAGCTCACAGAGAATTAAAGTTTGCAACTGAGAAGTATTTCCGTAATGAAATAAATGCAGACGAATTAAAGAAAAATGTAAATGAATTAAGAGCAGACCAGTGGAAAGTTCAGAAAAATGCTGGTGCGGCTTTTATTCCTTCTAATGATTATTCATTATATGATGGAATGTTGGATACCGCTTTTATGTTAAATGCAGTTCCAAAGCGTTACGAAGAACTTAATCTTGATGATATGGCAACATATTTTGCTATGGCAAGAGGATATCAGGGAAGCCATGGCGATGTAAAGGCGTATACAATGAAAAAGTGGTTTAATACTAACTATCATTATATGGTTCCTGAATTAGATGATGATATAAATATAAAGCTTCGTTCAGAGCACTTTCTTGAAGGATTTTTAGAAGCAAAAGAACTTGGAATTGATACAAAGCCGGTTATCGCAGGACCATTTACATTCCTTAAACTTGCACGTACAACAGGAAGTAAAAAGAAAGCAGATTACGTTAATGATATAAAGAATGCTTACATAAGTATTTTAAAGGCATGTGCTGATAAGGGCGTTGAATGGCTGCAGATTGATGAGCCATATCTTGTAATGGATCTTAGCGCAGATGATATCAGCTTATTTTCTGATTTATACAAGACAATTTTACAGGAAAAAGGAAATGTTAAAGTATTGCTTCAGACATATTTCGGAGATGTAAGAGATTGTTATAAAGAAATATGTGAGCTTGATTTTGAAGGAATCGGACTTGATTTTATTGAAGGAAAGCAGACAGCAAAACTTGTTGCTGAAAATGGATTCCCTAAAGATAAGGTTTTATTTGCAGGTCTTGTTAATGGTAAGAATATCTGGAAATGCAGTTATGAAAAGGTTCTTGGACAGATAAAAGAACTTAAGTCACAGTGTGAACAGCTTGTTCTTGGTACATCATGCTCATTACAGCATGTTCCATATACAGTTGCTAATGAAACAAAGCTTTCAGATGAAGTTAAGAAGCATTTCTCATTTGCTTATGAAAAACTTAATGAGATGCAGGAAATCTGCAGACTTGCTGAAGATTCAGCATATGAAAAGGATGCAGCATATGTTGAAAATGTTAAGCTTTTTAAGCACAGTGATTTAAGAACAGATAAGTCAGTGCAGGAAAAGGTTGCAGCTTTAACAGAAGATGATTTCGTAAGAGAAATGCCAAGAAAAGAAAGACAGGCATTGCAGCGTAAGCTCTTAGGACTTCCACTTCTTCCAACAACAACTATCGGTTCATTCCCACAGACAAAAGAAGTAAAGCAGAACCGTTCAAGATACCGTAAAGGTGAGATTACACAGGAAGAATACCGCGCAAAGTCAAAAGAATTTATTAAGGACTGCATAAAATTACAGGAAGAAATCGGACTTGACGTTCTTGTTCATGGAGAATTTGAAAGAAATGATATGGTTGAATTCTTTGGTGAGAATTTAAGTGGTTATGTATTTACAGAAAATGCGTGGGTTCAGTCATATGGAACACGTGGTTTGAAGCCACCTATTATATTCGGTGATATAAAGAGAGAAAAAGATATTACTACAGATTATATTAAATATGCTAATTCTCTTACAGAAAAAGATGTTAAGGGTATGCTTACAGGACCTGTTACAATACTTAACTGGTCATTCCCAAGAGAAGATATTTCTATTAAAGAAATGATGTATCAGATTGGACTTGCAATAAGAGATGAAGTACTTGACCTTGAAAAAGCTGGTGTACGTATTATCCAGATTGATGAAGCTGCATTAAGAGAAAAGCTTCCACTGCGCCGTGCAGACTGGCACAGTGATTACCTTGATTTTGCAATCAAGGCATTCCGTCTGTGTCATGCAAAGGTAAAACCTGAAACACAGATACATACACATATGTGCTATAGTGAATTTGAGGATATTATTCCTGAAATTGATGCAATGGATGCAGATGTAATCACATTTGAAGCATCGCGTTCAAAGCTCACTATTCTTGACAGCCTTAAAGCAAATAATTTTGAGACAGAGGTGGGCCCTGGTGTATATGATATTCATTCACCAAGAGTACCGGGGGTAGAAGAAATTGAGAATGCAATTCACATTATGCTTAAGAAAATTCCAAAGGAAAGCCTTTGGGTAAATCCTGACTGCGGACTTAAGACACGTGGAAATGATGAGACAGTAGCAAGTCTTAAGAACATGGTTCAGGCAGCAAAAAATGTGAGAGCAGGTTTATAATAAACACCCCCTGCTGCCGGAATTGCTATTACAGATAATAAAGCTGATACAAATATAATGTTTGATGCAAGGTGTCAGATTCAATGGATAAAATTGATTATAATGCAGAAAAAATGCAGAGTGAGACATCAGCTTTGAAATGTAAAAATAATTCGCACTAATAGTACTAAAATTTAAGCTGATTTCTTTGCGATAAGGTAAAATA
>CAKRGM010000055.1 GCA_934330725.1 uncultured Lachnospiraceae bacterium
TATGCCTTGGAATAAATGCTTCCGATCATATTCTGACAAGCCTTCGTCGCTGCATAAATATTACCGGGCCGAAGCAGATTCGTCTCTACAATCGGGGTCTCTCCCGGCTGAATATGGCCGTATTCTTCTCCGGAACCAATAAGCAGTACTCTCGGCTTGTAATACAACTCGCGAATCGCGTCCATTACATTCAGGCTTCCCTTAATATTGACATCTACCGTCAATCCCGGCTTTTTCCAGGCAAGTCCCACAGAACTTTGCGCTGCTAAATGAAAAATATAATCCGGCCGTACTTCAAAAAGCAGAGCAACAATTGCATCCTTATCCATAATATCCAGATCGTACACCTTCGCCGGAACCTCTTCCAGTACTTCATGAGGCAGTTTGGTAGCATATGCTTCTATATCATTCGCTACCATCTCATTGATTAAGTATTTTCCTACAAAACCTGCAGCACCTATTACTAATCCTTTTTTCATCTTTTACCCTCTTACCGAAAAAGGGATTCCCCATACAGAATCCCTTTTCTTATTCATCACTTATGCAGTTGCTCTCTTACTGCTGTGCAGCCTTCATTGCCTTTTCCTGCTTAGCACGCGCTCTGTCATGTTTTGCCATGATCTCTACCAGTTCCGCATAAGTCGTCTTCTGAGGATTCCATCCAAGTACCGTCTTAGCCTTGGTAGGATCACCCCACAGATTGTCCACATCGGTAGGACGGAACCATTCAGGATTTACACATACTACCATTTTGCCGGTAGCCTTGTCATATCCCTTCTCATCTACGCCGGTACCTTCCCAACGGATATCGATACCATTTGCCTTGAATGCACGCTCGGTAAAGTCTCTTACTGTATGCTGCTCACCGGTTGCAATAACGAAATCTTCCGGTGTATCATGCTGTAAGATCATCCACATACACTCTACATAGTCCTTGGCATAACCCCAGTCACGAAGAGAATCCATATTGCCCAGTTCCAGATGATCCTGTAATCCTTCTGCAATACGTCCTGCTGCCAGAGTAATCTTTCTGGTAACAAAGTTCTCACCACGTCTCTCTGACTCATGGTTAAATAAGATACCATTTACAGCGAACATGCCATAAGCTTCACGATATTCCTTGATGATCCAGAAGCCGTACTGCTTCGCTACTGCATACGGGCTGTAAGGATGGAAAGGAGTAGTCTCACGCTGGGGTACTTCCTCTACCTTACCGTACAGTTCAGAAGTAGATGCCTGATAAATCTTGGTCTGCTTAGCAAGTCCCAGGATTCTGACAGCCTCCAGAATTCTCAATACGCCGATAGCATCCACATCTCCAGAGTACTCGGGTACATCGAAAGATACCTGTACATGAGACTGCGCTGCCAGATTGTAAATCTCGTCCGGACGTACCTTTGCAATAATATTCGTAATGGAAGATGTATCAGACAAATCTCCATCATGTAATGTGATTGCGTGCTTCTCAATCAGATGATCAATTCTTGCAGTATTGGAAATAGAGGCACGACGGGTAATACCGTGTACTTCATATCCCTTCTCTAACAGAAACTCTGCCAAATAAGATCCATCCTGTCCTGTAATTCCTGTAATAAGTGCTTTTTTCATTATATAATTCCTTTCTTATATCTTTAAGATTTTTCATCTCTTAAAGGTAATTATTATCTAGCTACAGATGTTATTAGTATACAGCATATGCCTAAAGATTTCAAGACACACGCCTAAAATCGCCTAAAATCGCCTAATTCTTAATGACATCATTGATTATATACCATTTATCTTTTATTTTCTCTCCTACATAACAGGAGAGTGCTGAAATCATAAGTGTTCCACTCACATATATAATCCATATGATATGTGTTCCATAGTTCAAATTCAGCTTCAATAGTGTATCCATTATTTTTATAAAATACTGTACAGGATAATGCCACATATATATATGCAACGACCATCTTCCTAACAAAAGTAACGGATAACTTTCCATTATTTTTCTGAACCCTTGACATTCTATAGTACACCATATGATCATCGGGGCTAAAAACAACAGAAACAGCATTTGAATATCACCTAGCCACGCATACCCATTAATCCTTGTAACAATATATATTCCGAGCAGCACAAGCAGTGGTATGTAGCCTATTTGTTTCATTCTTTCTCTATGTTTTTCCCAAATTTCATAAAATAATACCCCCACAAGGAATCCTATGATCCCCCTGGCAATGGCACCATTAAGAATTGGGAAATTACAGCCTGCCTTAAATACAATTATTCCGCCTAACAATAATGTTGTATATAGCATCCTTCTTTTTGTAGATTGTTTATTATTGTAGGTGCATACATAGAATAAAGCATATAGAACCATTTCCACAGAAATGGACCATGCTGGGCCGTTAAACGTAAACACATTATCAGTAATGCCTGTTTGTATAAGAAAAAAATTCAAAAACCAATGATACACATCAAAGTTACCATATACAAAAGTGCTCTGTTCCAGCCATCCATACATTATTCCTTCGATTGTTACAACACATAATGTTACAAAGGACAATGGCCATAAATGTCGAACTCTACGGATAATATAATCTGCAAACGCCAATTCCCTCTTAATTATCGTTTCCTGGTAGCAATATGCCATCATAAAACCCGAAATAATGAAAAACAACTCTACCATCAGCCATCCGTAATCATATGACAATTGAAGTATTTTCTTAAAAGGTGATATCATGGTAAAGTGCTGATAATGCCAACAAAAAGCAACTATGCATGCTGCAATTCCTCTCAGTCCATCAACGGATCTTATGCGTTCTTTATCACCAACCTTCATCACTTGTATTCCTCTCTCAAAACACTCCCGCCACTTTCTATTTCTTTAATAATATCCACCTCTGCGCCTGTGATCCATTTGCCACAAATAATTGGATATTTGCTCCGTTGACCGTCTGGGCACCATCCAGATCTATGCACTTATTTCTATCGAGCGCTGTTACAATCTCATAACTTCCATCAGTTTGTTTTTTTATTATCCACTTCTGGGCTCTACTTCCATTCGACATAAACTGTTGAATATTCGTTCCGTTTTGCGTGCGTCCCCCGAATACATCCAACACTTTATTGCTTCCTGCATTCGTTATCGTCACATATCCCTTGGAATCATGACTGATTATCCATTTCTGTGATGACACTCCGCTTTCGGAATGTATCTGAACATTTGCCTCGTTGCTTTGTGAACTATTATAAACATCCATAACATACCCGCTATCCACTATGGACTTGATCAGATAGGTTCCGTCTTCTATGTCATCCTTATGTTCTTCGGCCAGCTCATCCATCGTACTTTTCTTAGAAATGATCCACCTCTGTGCCGGAGACCCGTTTACCACAAATAATTGGATATTTGCTCCGTTGATTGTCTGGGCTCCGTCCAGATCTATGCACTTATTTCTATCAAGTGCTGTCACAATCTCATAGCTTCCATCATCCTGTTTTATCACTACCCACTTCTGGGCTCTACTTCCATTGGATACAAACTGTTGGATATTCGTTCCGTTTTGTGTACCTCCTCCGAATACGTCCAACGCTTTATTGCTTCCTGCATTCGTTATCGTCACATATCCCTTGGAATCATGACTGATTATCCATTTCTGTGATGACACTCCGCTTTCGGAATGTATCTGAACATTTGCCTCGTTGCTTTGTGAACTATTATAAACATCCATAACATACCCGCTATCCACTATGGACTTGATCAGATAGGTTCCGTCTTCTATGTCATCCTTATGTTCTTCGGCCAGCTCATCCATCGTACTTTTCTTAGAAATGATCCACCTCTGTGCCGGAGACCCGTTTACCACAAATAATTGGATATTTGCTCCGTTGATTGTCTGGGCTCCGTCCAGATCTATGCACTTATTTCTATCAAGTGCTGTCACAATCTCATAGCTTCCATCATCCTGTTTTATCACTACCCACTTCTGGGCTCTACTTCCATTGGATACAAACTGTTGGATATTCGTTCCGTTTTGTGTACCTCCTCCGAATACGTCCAACACTTTATTGCTTCCTGCATTCGTTATCGTCACATATCCCTTGGAATCATGACTGATCGTCCATTTCTGTGATGACACTCCGCTTTCGGAATGTATCTGAACATTTGCCTCGTTGCTTTGCGAACTATTATAAACATCCATAACATATCCGCTGTCTACCGTAGACTTGATCAGATAGGTTCCGTCTTCTATGTCATCCTTATGTTCTTCGGCCAACTCATCCATAGTAATGCCTTTATCATTTGATGTTAAAGCTTTTATGCAATAATTTCCAAATGGCCACGCATAATAATTTTTGCCGTTTGAAGAGTAAAAACTATCATTATGGGAAACCGCCGGGCATTCCCAAACAGTATCATCCCCATCTGCATAATTTATTCCTTGTTCATAGTCAATACCATTTTTATCAACTGATACAACTACCGAAAAATATGTTCCCGGCTCAAGCGTAACAGAATCATCAAGTTCTATCGTATAAATACCTGCATATGCTGTCTGCCCTACTGTTGTTGCCTGCTCCTGCTTCTCCCCACTTAATGGATCACTCTTACTTTTTAAATTTGTATAAACCTCTATCGTATATGCAATGTCTACCTTATGCGTAAATGATAACTGTACAGACTTTAGTGTCTCAGACTTCACTCCATCACTGTTCTGAACCTTAAATACATTTGCCGCCTTTGTATAATAGGAATCATAATATGTATTAAGTCCACCATCTAATTGATAATTATTATCATAATTGTCTACATTTTCAAAATCTAATACCCATGCTGAAGTAGAAAGTGATGCTGATTCATATGACATCCAAAAATAATTCACATAGGTTCCCCAACTGTTTCTAATCAACCACGCACCGTCACTTGATGGTTTACTTGTACCAGGAAAATTGTCTTTGGAAAAATCATCATTCCACCCTACTACCATAACAGCATGTCCACCACCACTGTAATCTGTATCATAGTATGTCCATAACTGTTTCTCACTATTCCAAAGCAAAGCCTGACTGTTATGAAGATACATAACACCAGCAGCCCCATGCTCCATTATACTTAATTTTACATCATCTGTATTTTCTTTTATGTTTATGATATATGCATTATTTAACAAAAACTTGTTGTGACTATATGCATACTCATCCGCCAAACCATTATTAGACACATTATATGCCTGATTATAAGGTACATCACTCTCACTTACAACACCACTCCATTGAGCCAAACGTCTGGTTGCGAATTCATAGTTTCCCCCATAATTCAGGAAATTGTAATTATTGCTATTATAAAATTTAGACTGATCCCCCTCAGTTCCACCTAACGGATCCAAAACAGAATTGAAATTATAATAAACCAGTTGTAATTCACTCAAATCAATTGCAGAATTTGCTATTCCCTTGTTGATCAGGTCAAATTCAGCTAATCCAATCGCTGAAAAGGCCCAACATGTACCATAAGGTGTCTGGTCTCGATTATCAGGATAGTCAGCAATTTCATTTTGAAATGATGACGGAATATTTGCATATAAACTAATTCCATTGTCATATACAGGTGTATTGTAATCCAATTCACTTGAAATATAACCGCCAATCATGTTGTCACTGATCTCCGCATATTTTAGTGCCCGGGAATTTTGCATTTCATCATAATCAGCATTCCCGTCAGATACACTTTTATCTGCAGATCCTCCCATTTCATCACTAGCATTTAAAATATCATCTGTGATGTCACTAACATTATCCTGTTCAGTGTCCTCTGTTTGATGTTCAATTGCAACGGTATCAAAATTGCCGTTTGCTTCCTGTGCGTGAACATAATTTACCTGCTCCAACAATAAAAAAAGGACTAAAACTACACTAATTTTTCTCTTCATTTCTTTAATCTGATCGTTTAGTTACCCGATTTTCCTTCCTGTAGGCCTATATCAAATGGAGACTGTACAACTTGTACAACTCTATTGTCTCTTTATTTCAATCCTATCAACTGTCAATCCTGCTACCGTCGTATACATTCTTAATTCCACATCATCACACTCTTTCCGAACTTTTACATTTTTGAGTGTCACACTTCCAGTGCCTGATATAAGATCCTCTTTTTTATTTTCTATTCCTCCAGATACAGAAAAGCTATCTGCCCAACCTAATACACTATTATCCGAATTCGTTTCGCCTTCAAGAGAATAATAAAATGTAATGTCATATACACCGACACCCATTTTTTTCCAAGGTCCATATATCAACATACCCTCATCAGTGGATGTAAATTTACCACTCTCGTCTGCCTCGAACCAAGAGGAGAAATGTCGGTCATTAACTTTTATCTCTTTTATACCATTGTCGGCATCTACGATGTCCCACCAAGCATCGACTTGGTTTTCAGCTCCGGAATCATTTATATAGGGCATAATATTTTTATCATAGATCATTACTCGAACTTCTGTTCCATCTACGATAATTTCCCTATTTGGTTCTCCAATAGCATCCACTATTGTATCACGAGTTATATTATCCCAGGAACTATTATCAAGTAATACAAAATTTGCATAATCCCATCTGCTGGTATCAAATGACAGCCATTTAAATTTTGTAAGATCAATCCAGTTACCCACAGGATTCACATATATGTTGCATCCTGATGCTAACGTTGTAATATTAGCCAGCCAAAATGTTCCATATCCCTGTTTTAAATTATTACTCTCCAATACTTCAACTACTCTCCCCCACGAATCATCCTTTTTTTCCTCATTTTCCTTATTTACGTTCATATTTGCAATGTTCAATCCTATAGTCACTATAACAAACGCTATAGTAGAAATAGCAATCCATTTTTGCGGTATACTTATATTTAATTTTTTAATCAGTTTCTCCCAGTCTACCTGCCCCACAAGAATTAAATAGGACGCAAATAAAAAGTACATAACTCTTGTGGAATATTCTGCCCCTTCCGAAAGAACCAAATAATTCGTAAATAGAAATATGCCACTCTGGACTACGATTATTATAAGTAAGAGCTGATTTAAATTTTTTTTCATCAGCTCTTGAAAATCTGCCACTATTCCTCCAATAGTAATAAGTAAAAGTAATAAATTAATAAAGCAAAAAATATTATCAATACTAATTTCTTTGGAAAAAATATCCGCATTAAAAATATATAAAATTTCTTCTATAAAATATGCTATCCTGTCAAAAAATTCTTCTTTTGAAACAAATGTTATACTATCTGCACTCCACGCAAGCTGAATTGCTCCTATTCTTTGTGCTATCATCTGCAAACATTTTTCTAGTACAACAACTCCAACAGTCAATCCAAGGTTAAATGCAATAGCTTTTTTATTCTGTGTTCCTCTCCAGCAAAGTTTGAAAATATAAAACAAAAGCAGGGGAAATATTATAAAATATAATGACAACGCATCCGAGAAAATTGCCAAAAGCATACCAATAATCGCTGCAATTATCCTCCAACCCCATTTTATATTTTCCTTCTCCATACTATCCGTTAAACATAATATAAAAGGTAAGCTTAGCAAAAGCACATCCAAATGTACTCCGCCAAAGGTCTTGTAGTCCTGATATACATAACAGCAAGAAAGGCACATTGCCAAAACGACTAATATCGAAAAATATTTTTTTAATCCAAGCTGTTTATTATATTTCAATATTATTCCAGTCACTGCCGCAATGAATATCCCCCATTCCAATGCTGGTATTAAATAAATTAAATGTATATTGTAACCTAAAATTCTTCCAAATATTCCATATATTAATGCCAAAAAATAAAATGTATTTGTAGCTCCATACCATCCATCAAGTAAAAAATTACCTGACATAATGTCTTTTCCTGCAATCGCATAATAAGCCAAATCTGAACTTATCTCGTCAAAATTTCCTGGAATTGCATAGTAAAAAAAAGCACCTACTATAAAGATAATCGTTACAATTAATACATCTATTCGCTTACTCGTATGAAAATTATCCTTCATAATAGTTTTTTTCCTTTCTGAATACCCAAAATCTTTGCAATAAATAATTTGCTACCATGGCAATTCCCGTTGCCAATATATAGGCAAGTATTTTTAT
>CAKRGM010000056.1 GCA_934330725.1 uncultured Lachnospiraceae bacterium
ATACTTTTTTCCTCCTGCATGCTTTTCTGTACTTGCAGGTATTGTGCGGGTAACTTCCATAACCGGTGTCCTGTTCGTAAATGGTAAATAACCTGTCATCTGTGCAATAGCTTTAAAAACTGTGATAATGTATGGAAAAGTTTTCAACTATTTCAACTTTTTACACTACATTATCAGGAGGATATTACATATGGACACCAAAGCGGCTACTACTCAGATCCGTATTCAGCAATGGGCTGAGATTATTCAAGACCGGAGTGCCAGTGGATTGACGGTTGATGATTACTGTGAGAGCCATGGACTCTCCAGAAATCAGTATTATTACTGGCTTCGAAAGGTCAAATCCAGAATTCTCGAATCAGCTCCTCAACTTGTGGAACTGAAAATACCTGAAACTATACCAACAATCAGGGAACCGGTATCCAGGCAAAAGCAGGTAGCAGTTACAACAGATGTTCCTCAACTGGTAATAAGCAAAGGCGGTATTGACATCCGCGTCAATTCCAATATATCGCCAGAACTGCTCCGGATGGTTTTTGAGTGTCTGTCGCATGCTCAATAACGCAACCGGCTATACACACATATATATCTGCACAGGCTACACCGATTTAAGACGCGGGATCGATGGACTGATTGCAATCGTCAACGGCTGTTACGGTCTTGACCCAACAGAGCCCGGAAGTTTATTTCTTTTCTGTGGACGAAAATGTGACCGCATGAAAGCGCTGCTTTATGAAGGTGATGGCTGGCTGCTCTGTTACAAACGGTTTACAGAAGGAAAACTTCAATGGCCACGCAGTGAACAGGAAGCCCGGCTTCTCACGGATCAGCAATACAGATGGCTGATGGAAGGACTTTCCATTGATCAGAGAAAAACCATCTCCAATGTAAAACCAGAGCTGTATTAACTCCGTTTTACAGATGTACATTGGCAGCAAAATATTTATCCAAAATCTCCAAAAATCAACGGAGATATGCAGCTTTTGGGCTTCCGATATGGTATAATAAACCCATGGGAAAAAGCACATTTTCAACGGACGAACTGAATAATCTCCCTAAGGATGCAATTGTTAAGCTGTACCTGCAGATGAGGGAAAGTTTTACCCTTTTATCGGAACAAAACCAGGCAGTCCAGGCTCAATCGGCAATCATCCAAAAGCAAAACGAGTTGCTGATCCGGCAGATGGAAGACCTCAAACAGCAGGTGGCTGTCCTGACCCAGCAGCGTTTTGGAAAACACTCCGAAACAAATGCACAGGTCATGGGGCAGCTCAGCTTTGACCTTGAAAACCAGTGTATCCTTAATGAAGCCGAATCCCTGGTTGGGAATGGCATTCCGGAAGAACCGGAAATCAAAACAGTTGTCATCCATCGGAAGAAGACCAAAGGAAAGCGGCAGCTCAATCTCAGCGAAATAGAAGTTGAAATTGTGACTCACGAATGCTCTGAAGAAGAACTCAGGGAACAGTTTCCAGACGGCTGGCATTGCCTTAACGATGAAGTTTATTCAGAACTTCAGTACATTCCTGCCAGATTCAAGGTGCTGGAACACCACATCCGGATTTATGCTGCTAATAGTGATAAAGGTGGGATCAGGCGGGCAGAAAGCCCTGCCCGTCTTCTTCCACACAGTATCCTTACATCGGAGCTTGCTGCCGCAGTATTTAATGCCAAGTATGTAAATGCTGTGCCGCTCAACCGGCTGTCAGAGGAATTCCTGCGAAACGATGTTAATATCCTGCGGCAGGATATGGCAGGATGGATGATACGTCTCCACGAGCACTACCTTGAGCCGGTACACAGAAAGATGCGGTCTGAGATCATGAGATCACATCATGTGCATTGCGATGAATCACCATTTGTCATGCCGCAGCACAGTAAGGAATACATGTGGGTGTTCCATTCACCGGGTGGTAAAGATATGCATCCTGTATTTCTGTATGAGTATCTTGGCAGCCGGAATGGTACTGTGATCCGGGATTATCTACAGGGTTATAAAGGTACACTGATCACGGATGGCTACCAGCCTTATCATACACTGGCAAAACATAGTGATGATATCAAGGTGGCTGGATGCTGGGCACATGCGAGACGGAAGTTTGCAGTACTCATCAAATCCGTCAGGAAAGGAGTGGCATTAACCCCGGCTCAAAAAGTGGCTGTGGAAGCTGTGCAGCGGATAGATGCCATGTACCATCTTGACAATTCTTATAAAGGATCACCCGCAGAGGAGATACTGGATAACAGGCAACTATCAGTAAAACCTCTTGTGGATGCTTATTTTGCGTGGCTCAAACAGCAACAGCGGAAAAATAACAGCAGTACAAATCTGAAGGAAGCGGTCACTTATTCCATCAATCAGGAAACTTACCTGAGGGCATTCCTTAATGACCCGGAACTTCCGCTTGATAATAATGATGCCGAGAGAAGTATCAAGGCATTCTGTGTAGGCAAACATTCCTGGCACATCATCGATTCGGTCAGAGGTGCCAATGCCAGCGCACTACTATACAGCATTGCTGAAACCGCAAAGGCAAACAATCTGAAGCCATATCAGTATTTTGTATATCTGCTGACAGAGCTTATGAAATATCCTTGGGACAACGTTCCAGATAACGCTCTTGAAAAGATCATGCCGCGGTCACCAGATTTGCCTGATAGCTGTCGAAAAACCAAAACAAGGTAACGCCAGTTATGTGCCAGCCTTTGGGCTGGCATTATTTTGTCAAGATGACTGGTTATTTACCATTTACTCCTGTTCGATGGAATAATTGCGGATTTCCTTTGTAATGGTAGTCCTGTCTCTTCCAAGTTTCTCTCCGAGTTCTGTAAAAGTCATGTGCTCCTTCAGTCCGCTTTCTATGTCCAGCCGGTCCTCATAATTTAAAAACTTTGCCATACTGTCTCCTTTCCCCGCCGGCTGCTGAAGCTGCATGAAAAAACAGGAAGAACATTTCTGCTCCTCCTGCATTTGTATCGTCACTTTCACTGCTGTAATTTATTCTGTTTGTAATTGACTTTCCCCCTCACGCGGGAATCTCAAAATACTATTGAGGACATACTCCCTTCTTCAATCAATCCCGATATATCCAACACCAAATTATTGTTTTCTATTTTTAACATTTTGTCTGTTTGTATATGACTAATTTTCCCATTTTTTATTTTTACTTCTGTAACAAGATTTATGTATCTAAAGCTATCGTCCGCTTCCGCCATAAATAATAGGTTCATCGCCTTCTCTGCACTAACAGATTCGCCATTTAACACATCATAAACATCGTGTACTATTTGGCTTACGGGTTTATGTTTCGATGTTACTATATATACCTCTTTTCCAAGAATCTTTGACAGCCACTTATCTTTTGTAGTTGCTTCTCCCAAATTCGTGCCTTTTATCCCAAAGTACTTATCCTCACACATAAAGTATGTCTTGTCCCAATCGTACTCCTGTTTGGTCTTGTTAGGCGAGTATAAAACAAGCTTATCTGAATTGATTATTTTGCGCTTTGTTAATCTATTTTCTAGTTTCCATTTCAGTCTGCTTTTTAAGATTTTTTCATTAACTTCTTCATAGATGTATAATTGAAGTTTTTCTGGTCTTTCACCAAACTCTTGAATTATCTTTCTCTTTGCATTTGCAATTCCATTAACTTTTTGTCCCATTTTTTCAGTCGTAAAGTCTTCCATTGCATAAAAAGCTTCCGTTAATCTGCGCCTTCTTACATAATCCTTTAAGGATATATCTGCGATATATCCAAATATCTTCTGTAGATATTTGGAGTTCCAATATACATTTTCGTTTAAAGTTGCTGCAAAGTCCTCATTTTCCTTCACGCATTTATCTTCTACCAGTTTTAGTACTTCATTAAACTTGTCGAAATATCGTTCAACACTTTCCTCGATATTCATAAATCTAATACCTCTTCCTTTCTGTTTATGTTCACATAATACAATAATAAAACTTTCGTCAGAGTACTTTTTTTCTAAAAAAATGAGTTAACTTTTACCAAAAATGTAGACATCTTTTATTAGTCTAAATGTCGAAAATCAGATTTTTCTGAAACATACACCTACTTTTATCACAGCAAATCTCGCCTCGCACTTTACATTTCGGCAATGCAGCAGTAATATAAATTTGATACTATAATTTTGATTATTCTCAAAGGTTTTACTTTAATATATGTACAAGAAAAAAATATTCTTACTTATCGCATTGTTACTTTTACTAACCGTTCTTTCGATGATATTATTATACCTTGTATCTCCCAGGAAGAACACGCATATTATTATGAAAGTAACAAACGCACACAATGGTGACGCCAAATTCTATAATGATTATATTGTTACAGAAGTACAGGGAAAACTCGTGATATACGATATGAATGGTAATCAGATTAAATCTTTCTCTGATATAAATGCAAATTGGATTTACTGTATGCCTCAGGAAAATTATATTATTTATGCGAATTCAGATTGTCAGATAGGGGTGTTAAAAGTGGATGATAGCTTCAATATTATCTCTAATCAGATCATAATGACTACATCCAATATGCAAATCGATCCTACTCTGATCAAGGTTCAGGATACCTACTACCTAACCGCAACAGAGATTCAGGGAAAGGTAAATAACGCAGATATCAATGCCGAAAATGGCACATATACTTTACATTTATTCAAATCAACTGACTTAACGAACTGGAATCTGGTACAAGACGTAATTACTGCTAAGAATAATATAGAAGACGTGGATATTATGTATCTTAATCATAAATTCTATATTACGTTTGAAAAAGAGGTTGTTGATAAAGGAGACAGTTCCCTGAATGTTGCTACCATCGATACAACACAGGCAAATAAAACTACAATTACACAACTCCTTCCTGCAGACTGTGATCATGAACCAGCCTCTGTAAAAGCAACAAAAAATGGATTCCGCGTTTATTATAGCTGTGATAAAAATTATCCAGGAGAATCCTATTCTGGCAGCCAGATCTTCTATTCTGACTATGATCTCAATTGGAATCCAATCTCTATCGATTGTCTGGTTGAAACCGAAACACAAAAAGGAATCCTACTGTATGAGGTAAAAGACGGAGACCACGGAAAACAATATTTCCTATATTCACAAGATTATTTAAATGAAGATAATATGATAATAGAGGAGCAATAAGCTCCTCTATCATTTTACATCGATCCTTCTTTTTTCAAAACAACTGCTACTGTCTTAAACAAAATCTTAATATCAAGTCCAAAACTCCAGTTTTCAATATATTCCCGATCCAACCTAACAACATCTTCAAAATCCGTAATATTACTTCTTCCGCTCACCTGCCACATTCCTGTGATTCCAGGTTTTGTTGCAAGTCTTGCATGATGATGAAGATCATATTCCTCGACCTCGGATACCAACGGTGGTCTTGTACCAACTAATGACATATCACCTTTCAGCACATTAAAAAACTGCGGAAATTCATCAAGACTCCAGTCTCTGATATAATTGCCGATTCCCTTCTTATGTGTGCCATCCGGTAGCTGTTTACTGCCAATAATCCTTGGATCCCATTCGAGTTTAAACATCTTTCCATCTTTCACACGATTCTGATCCATAAGTTCCTTTTTGCGTTCTTCTGCATCCAAATACATGCTTCGGAACTTATAAAGCTGAAAACGCCTTCCGTTCTTCCCTACTCTTTCCTGTTTGAAAAAAATAGGACCAGGTGACTGAATATAAATAAATGGTCCAATTATAACACATAAAATTAATGCAACTGCACTTCCAACCAAACCACCAACAATATCCAGACATCTCTTCATAAACAACTGTCGCGGACTTGCATAATTAATTGTTGTCGTAATTACAGTGTATTTACCAAGCTTCTCCACAAAGCTCTTCTGTCCCGGCACATCCAAATGCTCACTTACTCTCGTATGAACTACAACGCCCATCTCCAGGAACTGACTTGCAATCTGCTCCGGATAATCCGCATTTGACAATAAATTAATAAATACTTCATCCACCCAACGTTCCTGCGCATACTCAATTACATTAGAAAGATTAGCAACAACCGGATACTGTCCAACATATTTTCCCTGCATATTCTGATCAGAAACAACAATTCCAATCACCTGAAACATTTCATAATTATGGTTTTCCAAATTATATTGGATTCTCTCAAGCATATCAGAAGACGTGATAATCAGTAATGAATGTTTTCCACCGTTCTTCATATGCTTACGCAAAAAAATCTTCCAAACCGTTCTCGTTGAATAGCCCAACAAGCCATAAAGCAATGCCGTCACATATAACACCATGCGAGAAAAATCCTCAGCCGCCTGAACTGTAAATAAATACAGCGATGCCATTACAACCACTAATGCTACCTGCTTAAATGTTGCAACTGCCTCTACCCAATATCCTCTCTTCAATACATTATGTAATGTGCCAAATGCAATGATTCCAACAATCTCCATAAGAGTCAGGCTCATGGCCATATTAGCATAGAGCTGATTCTTATACATATTTCCGAAGCCATGACGTATAATATAAGCTAAAAAAAAGGCAATATGGAGGCTCAACATATCCCATAACATGAAATCTACATGTTTCAGCCATCCCGTAGCTTTTCTCTTGTACATTTATATTTCCTCTTTCATCTAAATGAATAATTATATTCTATCATCATTTAACAATTTAGTCTATACCTTTGGAATTTGAGTTGCTGTGTTGCTATTTTTTACTTTTTAAAGTTTATGCATACAATCGTATAAAACAGCTAAATATCGATCTATATATTGAATTTTCCTGTTAGCCATAGTCTGTCTAGAGACGCTGATATCTCGATGATTGTATTCTGCTTCAATACAATTTGGTGGAAGACCATTAACGAATTTTGCATTCATAATTCCCAGAGACCGTAATGACCCACGCAAGACCACTGCGATTATCTCAAATATAAAATCTGAATATAAGGTACGTATGGTTTACCATTTACAATTGTTGTTCAGTTTTTTTATTCTCACCACAGCTGCATTTTACGGGGCTCAGCGGTCGCTATTCCGTTTTAGAACGGCCGCTTTCCGAAATGAAACGGTCATTTATACAACAGTCTTCATTCAAGTCAATGGCAAGGGCTAAAGCCGGCATAAATGCCCCATTGACTGGATTTCAGACTGTTGATTACTGTAATCAAGGGGCTGTCGCTTTAACGAATAAAAATTCGTAAAGCGGCAGCTTCTTTTTGCTGTTTTTATTCTTTATTTCAAGAAA
>CAKRGM010000057.1 GCA_934330725.1 uncultured Lachnospiraceae bacterium
ACCATCTTACTGGAGAGGGCGAAGACACGGCCCTTCGGATCCTGATCCATGCGCTTCTCGAGGGCCTCGATGAAGTCCGGACGGACCTTCGTATCGTTGTTGAGCAGCAACGTGAACTCGTAGTGTTCCTCCATCGCGATGCGGATGCCCTGGTTGACCGCACCGGAGAAGCCGAGGTTTGCGTCGTTCAGAAGCAGCTTCCGTCGTGCAGGATCCTCCGCCTGCCACGTGCGGAGCCAGGTGATATCCTCTCCGCCGGAAGCATTGTCGATCACCAGGGTTGTAAAATCCCTCACCGTCTGGCGGGACAGCGCCTCCATGCAGTCCGGCAGGAAGCGAAGACCGTTATAGTTCGGAATCACGACCAGGGTACGGCTCGTGTTGTGTGTGGTTTCAGATGTCGGCATAGACAGATACCTCGATTCAGATGATGGACAGGATCAGAAAACGGTAGTTACAGTTCGGGCAGAGGGCCCCGGAGGGTGTGACGTTTTCATGACGCTCCTGCTAAAAGTCATATCATTATAGCATAGAAGAAACACGAATACAGGGATTCTTTTGCCATTACGGATATTTGCCGCCCCCCTTGGTTCTCTCCGGAAGTTTGAGGCTGCTCCTCATTCGCCCCATACTGCTATGTTACATCCCTATCTAATATGGTTTGATTTTGAAATTACTGGATATGTTTTTTGGCTACAATAATCGAAATCGATTGTAAAGTATCCACTCTTAGGCGATTTCAAAAATACTGGATACGAAAAGCCTTATTTCATAAGGGGAATCCGGGCTCGAGTATCCAGTATTTGAAAAAAGAAGTTATATTGGATATCTGCTTAAAGAAATGCTTCTATGAAGCTCAAAATACATATCCATTATTTGAAAAACCGAGGGAAATTGGATGGTACGCTTATATGCGTATGTCTGATTACGCGGAAAAGTATCCAATAAGTGTCTTATTTCAAATTCGTGGATATTTTAGCTCTGTGTGCAAAAATGATAAACGATGTTGAAAGTATCCACGATTTCGAAAGCAATCGGTTAGTGGATAGTGGCATCAATCTTTGTCTGATTCATCTGGATTGCCCGCTTTAAAACATAGGTTCAATGTCTTGACTGTTCAGGTTGATTATACCGCTTGATGAAACAGACAGGTAGAAATACGGACGGTTATCATAAAGATATAAGTTCTGTGATATTCTGAATGTCATGGACGGAGAAAACGAAGCGAGATAAAATAAAAAACATCAGAATCTTTTTTAGAATTGGTTATTCAATAGAAGGCAACTTGAGAGTATTAATCCGTTGATGGTTTTGGGGAGGAGTTATGACCAGAGAAGAAGCTTTTCGTTCCATTAATGAAACTCAGGATGATTATGTAAATCAGTTGGTAAACTATTTGAGCTGTCCAGAGAATCAAGCTACAAAAGCTGTTTACTTCACATCACCTACGGGTACAGGAAAAACGATGATGATGGCGAAATTGATTAATAGACTTCCTGACTATTATTTTATCATTGCAACGCTATCTAAAGGGCAACTGCATATTCAAACTCAAAATACTCTTAATACATATTGCAATAGAAACAATTTCAATGTTTATGGCAGCATGGATTATAAAATCAATAGTAGATTGAACGCGAATGAGATCATTTCGCGAATTCCACCATACTCAAAATGTATATGGTTGCGTGATGAAGGCCATATTAAGACGAATAAATACGAAGAACTACTTGCTGATAAATGCTATAAAGTCATTAATTTCTCGGCAACCAATATTTATTCGGATATTCAATGCAACTTTACGCATACCATGATGCTTCGTACTGTAAATCAGCAGACAGGAACGCCGGAAGATGCAATCCGAAAATTAATGCAGATTAAAGAAGCTCATCGAAATGTAAAAAACTATAATCCATGCGCTATTTTCAGATGCATTTCTGGTGATGAAACCATCTATAATCTCATCGTTTCTTTGTGTGAACAGAACAATCTAAAGCATATAGATTTGTCCGAAGATGAATTTCAAATGGCAGAGTTATGCAAAGACGATAACGAATATGATGTCATTATCAATAAGTTTAAGCTGATAGAGGGCATCGATATTCGCCGTGCCCATGTTCTTTATATGGACACACAGCCGCAAAGTGACGCTACTTCAATTCAGGCTATTGGAAGATGTAGAAGAAATGCGCTCTTATATCGTAATGATATTGATATTTTATCGCCAGACAATGAAAAACTCTTAAAAGAGACCAGAGAATGTTATGTGTTCTTCAATGTGAAGGACATGAAGATTAATACAGATGCAGAGGGTGAGCTTTGCTATGCTTTCTGTCCGTATATTTCATGCGAAGCTTTAAAGGTGGGTGCAACCATTGATGTTGCAAATGGACAACTTCAAAATGGTTTGTATGTTAAAGAGCTGGAAGGAAAAACAGGCACATTTACTATTGTAAAAGATGAGCAGACTGGTTTTAATGTCGTAGATCCAATTACTGATTTTTATAAAAAAGAAATTGTGAATCCGGTAGATTATTTATATACCGATTTATCAGGAAATATTCTTTTCCATAAATTGGATGATTGTAAAAAGATTTATATTCATAATGTTATTAAAATGCTACCGTATTTTAAGGCGGCTCAGAACAACTCGTTAACTATAGCTATCAATAGAAAAGTATATATTACGGATAATAAAAAACTGGGTACGGTTGCAGAGGATGTTATAAAGGAATTCGAAGAAACTTACGCATTGTTAACAGATGAAGTATTGAAGGCCATAATGCATGTGGTTGCAATTTCTCGATATTTAGAGAATATTGAACTCAAGGTATCAAAAAGTTATATACGGGAATACATTCATAATAATCATGATATTTGCAAGTGCTTGTGTGAAACTGGACTGGATATTAGTGCGTATATGTTCAAATTCGATGATGGCTTAGAGATCAGTATAAATCATATTCTTAGTGAAGAATCCATCGAGTTCTTACTCTATAGTTGTATCTATTTCTATAAAAAATACTCATCGAATGGGATATCTTCAGAGGAGATAACAAGAAATCTGAAAAATAAAATAAAGAGGATCGCCAGGAATATATGTGCTTTTGGAATTCAAAAAGATGATAGCCCAAATGCAAAAAAAATAATGAAACAAATCTTCTTAAATGTTGAAATGCCATATAGATGCATTAGTTATGATACCGAGATCAGTATCGTAACCAATATGCCATGTCTAACAATCCGCCGTGGCTTTGGGGATAATCAGCAAGTTACGAAAGAAGATATTATTCTATATTTTAATGAAGTATTTAAATACTTAAAAACAATCGAGATATTTGACATTGATGACAATTTTACCAAAGTATGTACTGCAATAAGAAATAGAATTCAATTAACCTATACGAATCTTCTGGATAATATCGTTGAAAAGTATGAAGTTGATTTCAGTTCGCTATATGATGATATTTCAGAAAAAGAAATGGAGAAAATAGAACAGCATAAAATTCCTTTGACTTTGAGTATTAATACAAAGCGTTTAAGGGAAATAACGCAATATTATCATCATACTACCGTTAATGACCGAGAAAGCGCTATTATTGGACTTGAAACATTTAAGCCATTCAAATCCAAAAGTACGAAGAAGATAGAATGGATAGAATCAAGCACGATTACGACAAAAGTAAATGGGTTCACAAAACTTAATCGATTTGTCACCAGCAAATATGAAGCCGAGTTAGCTGCAGCAAAAGCATTCTTGTTTACAGGGAAAAATAGTTTTTCGCTTGATAGAAAATGTAATTCCATGCTTGGCTATTGTGTTGAGTATTATTCAAAATACTTGATTTTTGGTGAGTCCTATCTTAAAGACTATGTTGATAAGATTTTAAATGATGCTGCGAAGCGAGAAGATAAACAGTTTACAAGTCTGACGAAAGATTCTCCACTTGTTATTATACGAGCGTGTATGTTGAAGTATAAAGATATGGTAGCTCATTGTTTCGGCCAGAATGCAAGTCACCTTATCAGGATACCTTCTGTAGAAACACTAATCAAAAAAGACTTTACTGCGTTCTTCAATCTAGTGATTGATTTAGGAATAAAGACTGCAGAATTTGTTCGTGCTACACTTTATTCGGATAGGTCGCCGCTTGATAATATTGATCCTAATTTATCAATGCGTCATATTGTAGGACTTGCAGATTATATAACAGAAGATACGATCCTTGATGTTAAGGTCACAAACTATATTGATGAGTCATACATCAAACAGGTTTTAGCTTATCATTATCTATCCACCAAACGTGATGATGTATGTATTAAGCGAGTTATCGTATATGATGCGACAAGTGGACGTTCTGTATCAGTGCAAATCACACCTCAGAATGTGACGGAAGATAAAAGAGAATCATTATCAAATCATATTACAGAAATTAAGAAAGACAACGAAATAAAGTTACATGAAGAGATGAATAAGCAGAAAGATCCCCAAAATTATATAAACTATATACGAATGCAATATCGATATGTACAAAACCAGAAGAAGGAACAAGCACGTATTCAGGCTCTAAGAGAGAAAGGGCGACAAGATCAAGAGCAGAACAAGACGGATCTTATGAAAAATGTAAAACGGATTATGAGGCTCCAAACAGGTAAGGCTACCAGTACGGACTATAGAAAATTAATGCGCGCCTATGCAGCTCATCCAATCATTACAAAGTATATGGATGAACAAAAATACGAAACACTGATGCAGGCATTCCGATGGATGACAGAATATAAAATAAAAGATTTGGGCAGACAATTATGGGATGCTGTTAAAACGGATTTTTCTTTTTAAGGCTATGGAGGATTAAATGCGGATAGTAAAGTTTAACAAGCAAAGAATAGTTCTTGTAGTTTCGGTATTGAGCTTATCATTTGTAAACGCTATAACGGCATTTGCAACTAGCTGGCAGTGGATGGACAGGAACAGTGACGGAATAGCGGAGTGCTACTGTTTTGATGAAGATGGAAGCATTACGAAAAGTGGTACAACTCCGGATGGCTACACGGTAAACACAGAGGGCCAATGGGTGGAGAATGACGTTGTACAGACAAAAACAATACCGTTGGAATACCAGAGTATTATCGAATATACAAAAAAATATGTGAATGAAGAAGTAGATTTTGATGATTCTTATCATCCATATTTTGAGCAATATCTTCCAACGGACCCACCACGCATTTATAATTTTGGGTATTGCTTAAAGGATATAGATGCTGATGGTATTGATGAACTTATACTGACTGCTTCATATGAGAACTCTTCAGAGGACCCTTACATATATGCGATTGTAACGTTGCAAGACGGAAAGCCAATCACGATTCTTAGCAGAGGCGGTCAAAGAAATGGTTACTACTTATGTCAGAATGGTATTATCAGTAATGAAGGATCGAGCGGAGCTGATTATACCTCATATAGCTATTACAAGCTCGTTAATAAGTCAATGCAACTGATTGACGAAGTCTATACTCATCCAACCGATTATGATCATCGTATTGGATGGTATTATTCTACCTCTATGAAAACTACAGAAGAGCAAGTGGATACATCTACTGCTCAGAAAATCATAGACGGTCATGCTCATCAGAAATTAATTATTACTGATATTAAAAGGAATTGAAAAAATGAAAAAGAAAATCTTTACTGCGGCTATCTTTGCAATCGCTATCCTGAATTTAAATATATGTGCAAATGCAGGGCAGTGGACGCAGAATAATTCAAAATGGCAATACATAAATGATGATGGCACCCTCGTCAAAAATTAGTGGGAGCAAATAGCCGGAAAATGGTATTGCTTTGATAACAGCGGAAATATGTATGAAAATGCTTTTACGCCTGATGGTTATCTTGTTGCACCAAGCGGTGAATGGGTTATTCCAGGTGCCTCATATATGAATGTAGCCGTTACAAATAATGTGAACCAAAACGCCATGCTGGTTTCTGATGATTTAAATGAAGACTGTGTTGTCCTCTCCGATTTCATGAATGAGGAGTTAGAAAATAATCACGCAGCATTAATTGATCGTGGAACTTATTATTCAATGGATGATATGTGTATACTTAAGGGAATGAAAGAAAATGCAGACCTATACTACATACCATCAGTTATGAATATACTGTATAAAGGTCCGGTATATTTTAGGAAAGATTGTGTGATCAATGAAATAGTATATACGGATAGTGGCTGGATCAGAGCTAAGGCGACGATTCTAGAACATATGCATGATACAAACACTTTTCCGAATAAATATGCTACAGGACAGATATTTGGTTTTTATAAATTGGATTGTAATGGGCTTGTAACGGAAATTGACCAGATATTTCTTTCGTAAGGTAGATGAAGTGATGGATGAGTTCGCGGCTGGCAAGCATTTGATGTTATTGCCCTATAAATAGTATCTCAAGGGATAAAATATATGATTGGCGGTAATCCGAATGACTTTTTGAACAGAGTATATTCTTGTCAGGATACGATTTTTGTATATAAGAGAATTAAGTACTGGTTTCAGGGATATATGCCAGATGATAATTCGGTTCATATGGAGGTGACTCAATATGAACCACCGAGTGATCGGGAAGTCTGGAGTTATGATGCAGCGACCATCGATGAATGTTGGCAAGCGTTTATAAAGGCCTCATTATTTAACGGAAAATCCTTCTTGGAAATTGAGCAGGATATCGAGTGGGTGGACTACTAAATGTGATATAGATCGCTTGGAACAATCTATGCAACGACAGGCTGGCCCACGATCGGTGAATACCGTTCGTGGGCCAGCCTACGTTAGCTACTATTTAATTGAAAACAAATTTTACTGTGGTTCACCCTGGCCGGCAGCAGCAGCGGATTCTGCTTCCTTCACGGCCTGCTCTTCAGCGGCGCGTGCAGCGGCATCCTGCTGTGCGGTTACGACCGGATCGGTCGGATCGTAGGTCTGGTCTCTCGGGATCGGCTGCTCGATGGCATCCTTCTCGATCGGGCCCTTATCCCACATATCGTTATAGATGATGACTGG
>CAKRGM010000058.1 GCA_934330725.1 uncultured Lachnospiraceae bacterium
AGAAAAAGAGATTAAAACTGCAGCTTCAGAAAGCAGGACAATTGATAAGCTTCATCCAATTGAAGCAGGTAAAAAGGTCGGACAGGCTGCCAGAGGAGTGGAAAATACAACAGGCACAGTCAATACAGAGGCATTTGAGCATTTATATGGAATAGAGTATAATGATAAAGTCGAAGTAAACACCAATGTAAGTCCAGAGTCTGTAAAGATAGAAAGGTATGCTGATGAAGAGGTAACGGTATATAACTTCCAGGTAGAGGACTGGCATACATATCATGTTGGCGAGATGGAAGTGCTGGTGCATAATGCGGAGTATGGGAGTGGAAGAAATGCTAAAATATATAATTCAGCAGAATATAAAGGTACAGTAAAAGTTAATGGGGAAATAAAAGATGTAAGCAGAAGAGTTTATCAGAGAAATGATATTGCTTTTAATTATGTTGATGAGACTACAGGACTAACAAACCTAGAAAGAATGCAAGCAGGTAAGCCTCCAATAGGTTCGGATGGTAATCCAATTCAGTTACATCATATATTGCAAAAGGAAGTTGGTCCAATGGTGGAAATCCGAGAAATTACACATCAAGAATATTATTCACAGTTACATGGCTTGATTGAGGATGGAGCAAGTTTTAGAAACAACCCAGTATTAAATAAGCAGTATAATAATTTTAGGCATTCATATTGGAAATGGAGAGCGGAACAAATTATAGGAGGAAATTAATATGTATGACAAAGTTGTTGAAGTTATAAATCAGTATGAGGAAAAAGGTGATTTTACATATGCAGTTGTAAATGATGTCATAATAGCTGATGCTGAAAAAGTTCTTAATGTAAATATACCAGAACAATATCAATGGTTTTTAAAAAGATATGGACATGGTGGAATAGGCGGCATTGAAACATTGGGTGTGGGGAAAAATGGGAAAACAATTTTTGTTAATAAAACACTAGAGTTTCGAGAGTATGGTTTGCCAAATGAAATGATAGTAATTGAAAATTGCGATGAATGGATATATTGTATAGATACAAAAAATGCAAACATTGATATGTGGTCTTTGGGATACAAAAAATGTAGTTTAGCATATAAAGATTTTTTGGAATATTTGATAGATAGAATGAATGATGCAATAGAAAACATGTAATATATCTATGTCGAGTATAACTCTCTAGCGTAGGGAAGTTGTCCCACCTCCCAAGCTGATATGATAAGTGTCAGAAGGGCTTGTCAGCAACAACAGAATATAGGAATGCAGATAAATGGAGCAGTCAGGATAAGTTCATGGTTGTTCTTGAAACTGCAAATTTCCGTAAAACTATTCACACAAGCTATGGAGAGATGGATGTAGCTATTCTCAGAGATCATAACGGTGATTACGAACCGCAGCTGATCAAAAAGTATCAGAACACCGTAACTCAGGACATGGAAGAAAAAATCCTTTCAACTCTGGTGGAATATGGAGCATCTAACTTGGTATATGATAAAACAAATAACCAACAACTGGGAATGATAGCCGGAATATAGGCATCGATGGAATCAGCCAAGGGACTGAACATGTCAGATGCAAAATTGGACTGGTCAAACAAAGGTGAGGTTATCTATCCTGCTACTATAAATGAACACATTAATGGGTGGCATGGAGGAAATTTTAGGAATAGCTTACCAGGGGAACTCATTGTAGATATTCATGATTTTGATTAGTTATACAAGGAACTATGTGATAATAACATTGAAGCTCAATTGTATGAACATGAACGGATAACAAATGTTGAGTTTCTTGAAAATTTAGTTGAAACATATTATGAAATAAATGAAGAAATCACTGACAGAATAGATGCAGAATCTGAATAAAATAAGTGCAGCGGACTGGTGCTGCAAGCATTGGAAGCTGATGGTTACGATCGTAATCGTTGTCGTGGCGGTTGCGCTCCTCTGGACCGGATTGGGAGGTGTACTGCTTGCCGGAGCCTGCTGGGGAGCACTGTCGGGAGCCGTGATAGGTGGAGTCTCAGGGGGACTTACAAGTATGGCAAATGGAGGCAGTTTTCTGGAAGGCTTTGAAGACGGAGCATTTTCGGGAGCACTGATCGCCACAGAAACAGGCTTTGCAAGAACTGAAAGCATAAAATCGGAAGCTCTTGTGTTATCAATAAATGCAGACACCATGGAAACCGGTTACAAAAAAGTACTTGAAAAATATGTACGAAAGACAAGAGAACTTGTACATATCATAGCCGGTGGAGAAGAGATCATATCGACACCGGATCATCCGTATTATGTTGCAGGAAGAGGATTTGTTAATGTCTGTCAGCTTTGTATCGGAAGTCCGCTGCTGGATGCAGACGGCAGAGTGCTTGAGACAGAGCAGATCTATAAGGAGTACCTTGAGGAAGATGAAGAGGTAACGGTATATAACTTCCAGGTAGAGGAATGGCATACATATCATGTTGGCGAGATGGAAGTGCTGGTGCATAATGCGGAGTATGGGAAGGGTAGTGGAAGTAAATTTAAAGATGCTTTTGATTTGGCAGATAACTATAATTTGAGTGATAATACTTTCAATAACCATATATTAGATAGGCATGGACCTAATTCTTTATATGGTAATAAATCACATTTTAATGCTGATTTTGATATAAAAAATGGAATTGATAGTACATTGAAGGGGGACAATTTTATTATTAAATACAATACTGCTGGAAGAGGTGGATATATTTTTGAACAAACATTTACTAATCCGATAGGAACAAATAGTAAGGGAAAGCCATTATATACGATAAAAGTAGTTATTGATGAGGTTGGAAATGTGGTTACTGCGTTTCCTAAAAAATAGGGAGGTCTTTATTGTGAATTTTTATGTAGGTAATTCAATAGATGAGATTAAGGAGCAGGATTATAATGTAGAATTTAGTGACGAGTTAATTGATTTTATCTATAAATTAAACGAGGAAGTATCATTTGATATGCACCAATTGTGCGAGATTAATCCTTATGATGATGTGGAAATATCCAAAAATGATTTAAAGAAGATAATTCAAATATGTAGGTATATTTTGGATAATAAATTATTTTATGATTATGATGAACCAGATGAAGGAAAGCAGATGCTGAAAGATTTAGTGGAGCTTGCCCAAAAAGCATTATTAAAAGATTTGGGACTAATTTCAATAGGAGATTAGGGTTATCATGTTAATACGTAGAAGTTAGCAAAATTTTACTAAGCCCCGTATACGAACGAACATCGTGAATTCAATATGCTGATGAACGCACTTTTAGCGACAGCATGTTGCGAGAGGGTGCGTTTTCTGTGAAAGTTTACTATAAATGGTATGAAAAGAATATTTTTACCTTAAATCATTATCTAAAAAGAGAACCATAGATAGGAAGAAAAATTTTTCAGTTCCATTTATTGGAATGAATGATGATGAGGTAGAACCCATGGGAAATAATTTTGAAGAGTTTATTGAAAAATTATTGTCTTAAGGAAGAGCGTCACCGCGGAAAATAACCATTGACAAATCATTTTTCCAACGTCTATAATAAGAGCAATTGAAGCATACACAGGCTTTGATGGGAAGAAGTAGTAATTTGCGGAACATACAGAAAGCTGCCGGCAGATGAGAGGCGCATGGAAAGCAGATTGTGAATACATCCCCCGAGTTTCACATCAAATTTGTTTTTGCAGATGGAAGATCTGCTGACAATAGTAGGCTGTGACGGAGTGGTTACCGTTAGAAGAACCGGAGTGTTGTTGGACACTTGCTAAGATAAGCAGTGTGAGCTGTTTGTGAATTAAGGTGGTAACACGGGTTTGATTCCTCGTCCTTTGGTAGGATGGGGATTTTTTTATTTCTTAGAAAAGACCGTGGCGTATTAATGTGTGAAAGGAACTGTTATATGTTTGAACTCTTAAAAAGTAACAGAAATTTTGAATATTTTTTGAAGCATCCTGTATTAGTGGAATCGGTGATTATGTGGATGATATCGCATTTTCTACGCTGATTACAAGTTATGTTTTTGCCATAAAAATGATTCTTTCATTCGTCAGTATGTTTACGTCTACTATCGTGGATTATAACAATAAGAAACAAATATTAATGGTAACATCCTTTGGACAGGGAATTGTGCTGTTTCTATTGCTCTTTCTATACAGCACCGGACATGTATCAACATGGATATTGATTGTATTTGTTACGATACAGACGATATTCAGTACGTTTAGTACTCCGGTACAAAATGCACTTTTACCGTTGCTTATCTCGGATGAAGATGTGATTACGGCAAGAGCATCCAATAGTATGTTCCAACAATTTATACAGATATTTTCCTATGTTGTTTCCGGTGCACTGATCACATGGATAGGAATTCCCGGTGCGATCATGATAGACATTGTTACCTTTTTTGTGGCGGGGGTACTGTCATTTAGGATACAATATACAGAAATAAGCAGCAGATACAAAGAAGAAATGAATTTTTTACATACGATCAAAGAAGGGTTTGGCTTCATTTTTACCAGTAAAATTATCATAGCGGTTCTGGTGGTCACCTTTATGGGAAATATGTTTGCATCTCCGGTAGATGCTTTGTCCGTTGCTTATTTTTCTGATTATTTTACAGCGAAATATATGTATTCGGTATTTATGGCGGCAATCGTGATCGGAGGAATTATTGGAACCTGGAGCCTTACAAAATTAAAAGACAGGCTGCCTATGAACTGGCTGTTAGCATTGGGATTTGCAGTTGGTGGTGTGGGATTTATTTTCCTGTTGTTTTATCATTGTACAGTATTTCCGGTTATAGCAGGATTTTTGTATGGAATCTCGAATAGTTTTGTGTCTATCATGAATGGAGTTTTGTTACAGGTTAATACTCCGAAAGATATGATAGGAAGAGTATTCAGTGCCTTTCGCTGTGTTTCCTTTGCATCAGGTCCGGTTGGGATGATTGCGGTTGGTTATTTGGGGGAATCGGTTGGATTGAACAAAATCTTTTGTGGTTTAGGCTGTTTATTGATCGTGAGCGCTTTGATCTCCCTGAAATATACCGATGCCACTCAAAATATGAATGAAAAGAACTATAGATTTACAGAGGAATAAGTTATAAACCTTAATAAGGAAAATGTTTATTAAAGTTAAAGGGCGGATTAAATGGCTACAATTACATTATATAAGGACAAGTTAAACGGTGTGGGCAGTTTAATAAGCACCATGGTATCCTCGGTAAATAATCTTGATATGCAGTTAGGTGCGTTAAAAGCCACATTGCAGGGGGTAAACAGCAGTACTTACAGTAACGGTAAACTGGGATCAAGCAGCGAAAGAGGAAATCAATAAAGCGAAAGAAGATTTCTGTACGAAATATTCCTATTTAAAGCCGGAATGTGAAAAGGACTTTATTGAAAAGGTGGTAGACACGGTTGAGAGTGCAGCGGACTGGTGCTGCGAGCATTGGAAGCTGATTGTTACGATCGTAATCGTTGTCGTGGCGGTTGTACTCCTCTGGACCGGAGTGGGAGGTGTACTGCTTGCCGGAGCCTGCTGGGGAGCACTGTCGGGAGCCGTGATAGGTGGAGTCTCAGGGGGACTCACAAGTATGGCAAATGGAGGCAGCTTTCTGGAAGCTTTGAAGATGGAGCATTTTCGGGAGCACTTGCCGGAGCCATATGCGGAGCCGCATTTGCGGGATTAGGCCAGTTAGGGGCTGTTTGTGGCAAATCCATAAAATGCATATCACCCTTCGGTAAGGCGATTCGTGGAACGGCTGCAGTGACCAATGCAATCAGTATAGCGATGGGAAGCTTTGATACCCTTGCATTGGCAGACCTTGAATTTGGTTCCGGAACTATATATGATTTAAACAGTAAGCTGCATTCCAATACGGCATATAATATATTCCAGACCGGAGTGACAGCACTGGCGGTATTCACAGGTGGAATGACAGGTACCATAAAGTGTTTTATCGCCGGAACACTGATCGCCACAGAAACAGGATTTGCAGGAATCGAGAGCATAAAACTGGGAGATGTTGTATTATCGACAAATGCAGACACCATGGAGACCGGTTACAAAAAAGTACTTGAAAAATATGTACGAAAGACAAAAGAACTTGTACATATCATAGCCAGTGGAGAAGAGATCGTATCGACACCGGATCATCCGTATTATGTTGCAGGAAGAGGATTTGTTAATGCCTGCCAGCTTTGTATCGGAAGTCCGCTTTTGGATGCAGACGGCAGAGTGCTTGAGACAGAGCAGATATATAAAGAGTACCTTGAGGAAGATGAAAAGGTAACGGTATATAACTTCCAGGTAGAGGAATGGCATACATATCATGTTGGCGAGATGGAAGTGCTGGTGCATAATGCGGAGGATTGCAGGAGGAAAAAATATGGCATCGGGACAAATAAGAATGACACCGGGCACAATGAGAGCAAGAGCAGGAGAATACAGAACAGAATCTTCTAATCTTGAAGGAGTTATAAGAAAGATGGATTCAT
>CAKRGM010000059.1 GCA_934330725.1 uncultured Lachnospiraceae bacterium
CTTTTTGTGAAATATAACTACAGTTGTATTCATAAGAAAAAGGACGCATGAAAAAACTTTCGTTTTTTCACACGCCCAACCCTTGGTGTTCTGATAGCCGGAATAAGTGCAGCAGTGTTTGGCTATTTCGCAGATATAGACGGATATAATGTATCAAATATTGAAACTCTTATCTATGTTGGGCAGAATACAAAGATACAGATAGGCGGACTGCTTTTTGCAGGAATCCTCATTGCCAGCCTTGGAGCTGTAATGGATGTCGCAATGTCAGTTTCTTCAGCAATAAATGAGATAAACGATAAGTCGCCAGGATTGTCATGGAGCGAATTATTCAGGAGCGGGCTTAATGTCGGCAGGGATATGATGGGAACGATGTCAAATACGCTGATACTTGCATTTGTAGGTGGTTCCTTAAGTACACTTGTAATTAACTATGCGTATGATCTGCCATTTCTTCAGATAATTAATTCTTATTCGATTGGAATTGAAATTATGCAGGGAATAGCAGGAAGCCTCGGAGTAATTCTTACGGTGCCTTCTGCAGCTGCAATTACATCATTGCTTTTAAAAAGAAAAAGCCGGATGCTTTCCGGTGGCGAACAGTAATATAAAAATAATACAGGGTGCATCATATAAAATGCACTTGTGGAAAAGGAGTATATTTGCTAGAATATCGTTGCAGATATACTCTTTTTGTATTATATGCTAAAGCCTCGTAAAAAAGGTTAATATACAGTCAGCATGAAAGTTTTTGCTGTTTATTATATTGTGTCATGCACACAGGACACAATCAGCCAGTGATAAAGGCGTGTGCAGAAATGAGGGATAAAATGGCGGGGAAAAACAAAAAAATAAAAAATAAAAAAGTAATAATAGCAGTAGTATCAGCAGTAATTATTTTATTAGTGGCAGTACTGGTTATTGTTAATTTAAAAAAAGATACAAATGATACTGATACGGCAGATATAAGCCTGAATAAAACAAATCTTAAAGAGACAAATGAAGATAATCAGCAGTCTAACCAGCAGACAACAGTAGAAATCCAGTTTGGCGATTATGCAGTACCTGTTGGAACCAGGCTTCAGATGACTGCCATAGTGACTCCAATGGATACGCAGGAGGGGCTTGTATGGTCATCATCAGATAGTGATGTAGTTGATATAACTACAGATGGAGTTCTTACGGTAAAGAAGGACGGAACGGCTGTTATTACGGCAACGGTCGGAAGTGCTGCAGATTCTGTTATTATCGAAGGAATAAGTGATGTAAAGAAAGGCTCTGTAAATAATTTTCCGGTATATACAGGCTCTCAGGCAGGCAGCGCAACAGGCAGCGGCAGCGGTCAGTATTCAGATGATGACGGTGCATCAGATTACTCAGGTTCCACTGGTACAGGGACTTCAGGAAGTAATGGCAGTCGCAGTACAGGAAGCGGTGGATTACAGACCAATGGCGGCAGTTCACAGGCAGGCAGTGGACAGGCGGCAAGTAACGGTAATTCAGGGAACGCTCCGGCATATAATGGAAATGCATCAGATGCAGGCCAGAACGGTTCGGGTCAGGCAGGCTCAGATCAGAATGGTTCAGGACAGAGCGGTTCAGGTACAGGACTTTCAAGTGGACAGATTGGTTCATCATTAGAGGGAATGGGATTTGAACATGATATATCCAATGTGTATATATGTAAAGATGACAGTACATATTATGGGGAAATCATTACGCAGCCTAATGTAACGATAATATATATAAAACAGAGAAATGGAGCATTTGACGCAAAGATACAGTCCGTTATATCAATGCTTTTACCGGCAGCAGCAAATGAAGTGTGGAATAACTATCAGTCTGCATCATCTGACAGGACATTTACAGCAGATGGCAGAAGAGTGAGGATTGTAACGGCTGCAGGTGGCGGACATTCTCAAATTGTAATATACAACTAAAATATAATATGATATAATATCTTTTATTGAACGAAATCTGAGGTGAATTTATTTGTTAAATGAAAATAAAATAAAAATGATGACTAAAATGGCAATATATGAGAAAAATGAAGGCCTTGATATGATAAGAAATGCTAATTATTTTAAAGGCGATTATATTACATTTGGTATTTTAAGAACATTGATAACAACTACTATAGCATATGCGCTGTTTATTGTATTGTATGTGTTGTTTAATTTTGATTATATTCTTAATAATATTAATAATTTTGATTATGTTGCTGTAATAAGGACAGCAGTTATTTTATATATTATTGTGCTCATAGTATTTGCGATAGTTGCCGGAATTGTGTATAAGATAAGATATGATAAGTCGCGAAAAGAACTGAAAAAATATTATTCACGGCTTAATAAGCTTGAGAGATTTTATAGCAAGCGTAAACGTAAAAACTGATTTATTGGAGGATATTGATGGTAATATTACTGGAATTAAAGGAAAAGTTCAGGCTGTTTTATAATAAGTACAATACGTATATCATACCGGCAGTTAAGTTCATACTTGCGTTCGTTTCGTTTTGTCTTCTTAATACGAATATAGGGTATATGACAAAAATAAAGAATCCTGTAATTGCGCTGGCAGTATCAGTATTATGTGCATTTCTTCCTAACGGATTTATGCTCTTTGCATTATCTGTATTTATGCTTCTGCACATATATGCAATTTCCGCTGAGTATGCAATTATAGTTTTATGTATTCTGCTTATAATGTATCTTTTGTATTTCAGATTTACACCAAAGCAGGGAATACTTTTAATAATAACAGTTATGATGAGCAGCCTTCATATTCCATATGTTCTTCCGGTTGCAGTGGGACTTTGCTGCAGTGGGGCAGCAGTAATACCTGTATCATTTGGAGTTATAATATATTATATTATAAAAACAGCCAGTGATTATGAGGCAGCGCTGACTACACAGACAGCTTCAGACAGCATGCAGAAGATTTCTTATATGACAGAAAGTCTTCTTAATAATAAAGAAATGATAACAATAGTTGCAGCTTTTGTTTTAACAATTCTTGTCGTTTATTTTGTAAGGAGGCTAAGGGTTGATTATGCATGGACATATGCAATAATAGCCGGAACTGCAGTGCAGTTTGTTATCCTTATTGCAGGTGCAGTTATATTTAATGTTAATTTATCATTTATACCAATGATAGCAGGTACAATTCTTGGAGCAGTGCTTTCATATATATGTCAGATAATATTCTTCAATGTTGATTTTAAGAGAACAGAGTATGTGCAGTATGAAGATGATGAATATTATTATTATGTAAAGGCAGTTCCAAAGATAAATATTGTAAATGCAGATGTAAAGGTGAAACAGATAAATGCACGTAAGACAAAAGAAGCTAATGATATAAGTGATGTTAATATATCATCACGTAATGTAAATGCAGCAGCTTCAGAGAGCGATGATGAAATAACTTTTATAGAAAAGTAAGTATATTGTAAATATATTTCAGTGTATATGTACTAATATATTTGGGAAGGAAGTGATAGCGTGACTGATTCAGGTAATTTATTTCAGAATTATCTGTCAAAGTTATACATACCACAGATAGCATGGACTGATGTCATAGAGATTATTATTATTGCGGTAGTTTTGTATAATATTCTGGTATGGATCAAGAATACAAAGGCATGGGCCTTGTTAAAGGGTATTGTAATTGTCGTGCTGTTTGCTTTGGTTGCATATGTTTTAAATCTAAAAACAATTTTGTGGATAGCAGGAAAGACAATAAGCGTAGGTGTTATTGCACTTGTTATCATATTCCAGCCTGAATTAAGAAGAGCGCTTGAGCAGCTCGGAAGAAAAAAGATAGTATTAGGGTTGTTTTCATTTGGCGATAATAAGGACAAGGGTGAAAAGTTCAGTGTAAAGACAGCTGATGAAATTGTAAGGGCAGCATATGCAATGGGAGCTGTAAAAACCGGAGCACTTATTGTTATTGAACAGGATATAACTCTTGAAGAATATATAAGAACTGGTATTTGCGTGGATGCAGTAGTAACAAGCCAGCTTCTTATCAATATATTTGAACATAACACGCCTCTTCATGATGGGGCTGTTATCATAAGAGGTGACAGGGCTGTAGCGGCAACATGTTATCTTCCTTTATCTGATAATATAAATCTTAGTAAAGAATTAGGAACAAGACATCGTGCCGGTGTTGGAATAAGTGAGGCAACAGACAGTTTTACAATAATTGTGTCCGAAGAAACCGGAGCAGTATCATTAGCAGAGGGCGGAAAGCTTATCCGTGATATAGACAGAAGTACACTTCGTAAGAAGATGGAAAACATCAGAAAGAAAAATGTTGATGATACACATATCAAGAGGTGGAAAGGATGGTTGAAGAATGAAAGAAAAGATATTTAATAATTTCAGTCTTAAGATTCTTTCTGCAATATGTGCTATAGTTTTATGGGCGATAATAGTAAATATATATGATCCGTCAACCGGTATAACAGTCAGTGGAGTAAGTGTGCAGCTGGTTAATACGGAAAGCCTTACTGATAAAGGATATACCTATGATGTAGTTGATGGAGGTAAGATTTCAGTATATGTATGCGGTCCAAAGAGTGTTATTACAGATATTAAGGCTTCAGATATCATTGCTACGGCTGATTTGAGCAATGTTACAGCATATACAGATTATGTAGATATTGATGTCAAGGTTGTAGTGGATGGAAAAAGCCTTACGAATGTGCAGGTTACTCCAAGGACAACATCGGTTAAGCTTGACATAGAAAACAGAGTTACACAGGAATTTAATGTAGGCATGGAAGTTACAGGAAATGCAGCAGATGGATATGTCATGGTTGACAGGTCAATATCCCCGACTACAATAAAGGTAACAGGTCCTGCCAATTCGATTTCAAAGATTTCACAGGTTAAGGCTGTATTTGATGCAACCGGGGCATCTTCTGATATTCAGGGAGAAGCTAAAATTGTGCTTTATGATTCGGAAGGTAATGTGATTACCGATTCAAATCTTGAATTATCAGATAGCAAAGTTGACTTTATGGCAAAGATAGGGCTGTCCAAGAAAGTACCAATAAAATATTCTACGACAGGAACGGTTGCTGATGGGTACGCAATATCCCAGATAACGCCAAGTGCCAGTGATGCAGTTATAACCGGAAGTTCGGGCTCACTTGATAAAGTAAGTCAGATAGAGATACCGGCTGATGCTCTTGATGTAAATGGTTTAAAAGAAACTAAGGTGTATAGGGTATGGCTTTCAGATTACATACCGGCGAATGTTACACTGGTTTCGGACAAACATATGACTATTACAGTTGAGGTTGAAAGTGTTGATAAGAAAGATATAAGCATAAAATCATCAGATATAAAGGTAGAAAACATATCAGATGATTTAACAGCTTCAATAATGAGTCCTGATTCTCTTACAGTTTCAGTATATGGACTTAAGAAGACTACAGAGAGTTTAAAAGAAAGCGATATTACAGCAGGGATTGATGTTAATGGCATGACTGAGGGTGAATATGACGTTCCAGTTACGCTCACACTGCCTGACGGATGTTCGGTTAAAGAAAAGTATACAGTACATGTTAACATACAGAAGAAAAATTAATCGGAAATATAATATGTTTTTTCATACGGCTGTTTGTTTCTTAAGCGAAAACAAATGGTTATAATGGGAGATGGAAGGTTTTTCTGCGTGGATTTTTCGTCGCCTCTTTGTGAAATGTCGCTTAAGAAATGGGGATTATTTGATAATGGTAAAAGAAAAAGTTATTGTACAGAGTGCTCTTGGCATACATTTAAGACCGGCAGGAGCTATGAGCGATGAGGCAATAAAATATAAATCTCATATGACATTTACATATAATAATAAAACTGCGAACTGTAAAAGCGTTTTATCAATTCTTGCTGCAGGTGTTAAATGCGGAGATGAGATAGAGGTGGTAGCAGAAGGTGAGGATGAAAAAGAGGCGCTTGAAGCTGTTATGAGCGCGTTTAAAGAGGCATTAAAGGATTAATTTATTCAAAAAAGTGGATTTTAACAACTAAAACACAAGATGGTCACATTATGAACACATTTCATTGCTAAACTACTCAACATAAAAGAAATGTGTTCATTTTTTTTATCTTCATTAATAAATTAGTCAATTGCGAAACTTTCAGCTTTTCAGTTAATGTTTAGCAAAATTAACAATTCAACGCAGGCACGCTCGCGCTGCTTATTGCTGGCAACGGTACGTAAGGCTGTAAAATACACCGCCTAAGTACCGGCCGCACTAAAGCACCTGCTTATAAATTAGTTAATTTCGCATAACTGTAGCTCAAATTTATGAGTTTCGCAATTACCTAAATTAATACATTAGGTAATTGCGAAACTCGCTTAGCTCGTTCGCAATCTTGATTGAAAACAAAGTAGAATTCGTGCCAGGCACGAATT
>CAKRGM010000060.1 GCA_934330725.1 uncultured Lachnospiraceae bacterium
AATCCCTGTTGGAATCGAACTCTGACTTATCACTTCTCAACTTCCATAAGTCTCAACCATGATTGAACCTTAGGAGGTCCCTGTTATATCCACTTAACTATGAGAACAAATATTCAATATGCTGTTTATTATAATTATTAATAATACAACGGCAAAAATTATATTAACACATTTGCGGAACATGGTCAAATGTTATTGTTAATTTTCATTTGTTGTCTTTCCGTCTGTAAACTTCACATTACCCTGAAGCCATACCTGTCCCTTAAAACGTCTTCCGACCTTCGGTTCACCTATAAGATCCTCACTGCTTATTGCCATTGTGAATATCATATCATTACAGTCCATGTCCATAATATAAATTTTTTCACCTGTATACATGTTTTCTTCTTCTTTAAGAGATTTAATCTCACCTACAACAGAGTATTGGTCGCATTCTACCCCACATGGCATAAATGTTGAATCTACTATTGTAAATATATCTTCATTTATTACCCTGTGTGAAAGCTTGGTATACGTATCAATATCTTCAATGGTGAGACTCTCAATTGCATCCTCGTCACCATTTTTTGCTGCTGCAATAAGTCTTTTTCTATTATCCTCTGCTTCCTTTGTTTTGCGGTTCTTTTCTTTCTTTACAATTGGAAGCAATACAATTCCCCCAACTGATAATGCAGTGAGCACAACCTTTTTATTCTTTATCGGCATTCTTGAGATTGCACATCTTTTCTCAGGATTAAACATTTCCTTTTTAAACCCTTTAAGATTTGATATATACTCCATATAATCCATTACATTCTGTAAATAAAATATAAGCGTAACCCCTGTTTTCGCATCATCGCATACCGCTGCATAAGATTCTTTATCCAAATGCCTCTCAATTGTAAGTTCGCTATTATATGTTGCTGTATTTCCTACAACAAAAGGGAAATAATACTCATATACAAATTTATCCTCTTCGTATCTTCCATATATATACAAACCTGTTGACTGGCTTACTCTCAGTATTATAATTCCTCTGTCAAATAATTTATGACGAAGAACAAGTCCCTCTTCAAGACAGCCTTGAATCCCCGCCATAACCAGTTTCTTTTCATTTTTTGAATCTATTTCACTAAATCCAAGTGAACGTAAGAATATATTCATATTAATCCTCATTCTTGCATCTTATCGGATGCCGCTAAAATCTATAACGTAATTAGACAACATCTAATCAGCCGGTTAGCCTGGTAAATAAATACCAACCAACTTAATAGATAAATAATACTGCTGAGCATACTATTTATTAATCATAAAATTTATAATGTATCAACTATAAATACGGTAAGATTCTTCATAAGATCCTTTTCACATTCCTGCTCGTATTCTGTTCCATCAGCTTTTTTAAGCATACGGATAACCGGTCTGTCTGTGCTTCCTCTGTTCTGCCTTACAACAACACCTATTTCGCCTTCATTTGTAACCACATTAATACCAACCGGAAATACTGCAACAAGCTCAAGAAACTTACTTGCAATCGTGGCATCATATATCACACCTGCATTGACCTTTATGTATTCAATTGCCTCATGCATTTTCATTTTTTTATTTCCAATGCCACTGATAAATCCATCAAAATCATCACATAGTGATACAAGTCTTACCTCGGCATGTAACTTTGTATTCTTCTGATGAAATGGAAAACCTGAACCATCAATTTTTTCATGATGAAGAAGCACTATCTGTTTTGACACATCAGATATCCAGTCCTCATCCTGTATTGAACTATATCCATATATTGGATGTTTTTTATATTCACGTACATCTTTCTCATCCATTTTAGAAAAATCTATATCAATATATGGTGCCTGAATATACTTAAGTCCGATATCATGCAGTATTGCACCCATTGCTACATTTCTGACCTGCCTTTTACTCATCTTAAGACGAAGTGCCATAATAGTTGAAAGTGTACATACATTTATGCAGTGTGTATACATATCTGTACTTATATTACGTATTTCTGTTACGTTAGTAATAACCTCCGGCTGTGATATTACAGAATCAATAATATTATCAGCTGCTTCACCTATAATCTTCAGGTCATTATTATGCTTATAAATATGACGTTCAAGAACATGCTTTACTATTTCCTGTGTTCTTTCTGCTGTCTCCTCTAAATTATAAACAATATGTGTTCCTTTATATACACCATTATTCTGTGATTTAAGGTTTTCCCGGAGTATCTCCTCGTAACCATCATCAGTTTTTTCCATAATATATACGCCAGATATATCCAGTTGCTTTAATTTATCTATGTATTCCTTTGTCAGCATAACACCAGAATGAATAAGAACAGCCTCAGTTGCTGATAATACCGGTTCAGCAAGTATTTCGTTTCCTTTTAAATCATCTACATAAACTGGTTTCATATTCTCTCCATTTCATACCTTATTATAGTACACTCACAAATCAGGATTTACTGACAGCATCAAATCAATACAATAAACAGATTATAACCTGAAAAATAATGCAAAAAGATACTGCGTATTCGAATCAAAAACATATAACATAATAACCTGATTTTTCTATATATAAGTACATAATAATAATCACAATATTTCAATAAAAATACAATAACACAGTTTTTTAAATTTTACAAGAAATATAAAGTAATATAAATGTAATTGTATATTAACATATGTTAAGTAAAATATAACTTTATGAAATATTTATAATCTTTATTGACAATATCGGTTATGTGTAATATAATCGACATTGTTAATAAATTATCAATTATAATTTCTATTATGGAGGTATTGAAATGGCTGAAAATAAGGCTGAAAAGACTTTTCTTGTAGATTCAGTTGAGTCTTTCGAAAAAAAGCTTCAGGAAGTAAAAGAAGCTCAGAAAATTTTTTCAACATACACTCAGGAGCAGGTAGATAAGATCTTCTTTGCCGCTGCTATGGCTGCAAACAAAGCTCGTATCCCTCTTGCTAAGCAGGCAGTTGCTGAAACTGGCATGGGTATTGTTGAAGATAAGGTTATCAAAAACCATTTTGCATCAGAGTACATTTATAACAAGTATAAGGACACAAAGACTTGTGGTGTTGTTGAAGAGGACAAGTCTTACGGTGTAAAGAGAGTTGCTGAACCTATCGGTGTTGTTGCAGCAGTTATTCCTACAACAAACCCAACTTCAACTGCAATCTTTAAGACTCTTATCAGTCTTAAGACTCGTAATGGTATTATCATCAGCCCACATCCACGTGCTAAAGCATCTACAATAGCTGCCGCTAAGGTTGTTCTTGATGCTGCTGTTGCTGCTGGTGCTCCAGCTGGTATCATCGGATGGATTGATGTACCTTCAATTGAACTTACAAATCTTCTTATGAAAGAAGCTGATATCATTCTTGCTACAGGTGGTCCTGGAATGGTTACAGCTGCTTATTCATCAGGTAAGCCTGCACTTGGTGTTGGTCCTGGTAATACTCCAGCTATCATTGATGAATCAGCTGATATTACACTTGCTGTTAACTCAATCATTCATTCAAAGACATTTGATAATGGTATGATTTGTGCTTCAGAACAGTCAGTTATCATTGATCAGTCAGTTTATAAGGCTGCTAAAGATGAATTCGTTGCAAGAGGATGCCATATCCTTTCAAAGAACGAAATTGACAAAGTTCGTAAAAAAATCCTTAGAGAGAACGGAACAGTTAGTCCTGAAATCGTTGGACAGAGCGCTTACACAATCGCTAAGATTTGTGGAGTTGATGTTCCTGAAACAACAAAGATTCTTATCGGTGAAGTTACATCTGTTGAAAAATCAGAGCCATTCGCTCATGAAAAACTTTCACCAGTTCTTGCTATGTACAAGGCTAAAGACTTTGAAGATGCAGTAGCTAAGGCTGAGAAGTTAATTGCTGACGGTGGTTATGGTCATACATCTTCACTTTACATCAATGTTGGTACAGGTAAGGATAAGATTGACGAATTCCAGGAAAAGATGAAGACTTGCCGTGTACTTATCAACACACCTTCATCACAGGGTGGTATCGGTGATATCTACAACTTCAAGATGGCACCATCACTTACACTTGGTTGTGGTTCTTGGGGTGGAAACTCTGTTTCTGAAAACGTTGGTGTTAAGCACTTACTCAATCTTAAGACTGTAGCTGAAAGGAGAGAAAATATGCTGTGGTTTAGAGCTCCTGAAAAGGTTTACTTTAAGAAAGGTTGTCTCCCTGTAGCTCTTGATGAACTTAAGAATGTTATGGGTAAAAAGAAAGCATTTATCGTTACTGACCAGTTCTTATATAAGAACGGATATACAAAGGTAGTTACTGATAAACTTGATGAACTTGGAATCCAGTATTCAGTATTCTACAATGTAGCACCAGACCCAACACTTGCTTGTGCTATTGAAGGTACAAAGGCAATGAGATTATTCGAGCCAGATACAATCATCGCTATCGGTGGTGGTTCAGCTATGGATGCTGGTAAGATTATGTGGGTAATGTATGAACATCCAGAAGTTGACTTCATGGATATGGCTATGCGTTACATGGATATCAGAAAGCGTATTTATACATTCCCTAAGATGGGTGAAAAAGCTTACTTTATTGCTATACCTACTTCATCAGGTACAGGTTCAGAAGTTACACCATTCGCAGTTATCACAGATCAGGAAACAGGTATCAAATATCCATTAGCTGATTACGAACTTCTTCCTAAGATGGCTATCGTTGATGCAGATATGATGATGGATCAGCCTAAGGGACTTACATCAGCTTCAGGTATTGATGCTCTTACACATGCTCTTGAAGCATATGCATCAGTTATGGCTACAGAATATACAGATGGTTTAGCTCTTCAGGCTATGAAGAATATCTTTGAATATCTTCCAGCTGCATATGATGATGGTCCTCACAATCCTAAGGCTCGTGAAAAGATGGCTACAGCTTCTACAATGGCTGGTATGGCATTTGCTAATGCATTCCTTGGTTTATCACATTCACTTGCTCATAAGCTTGGTGCATTCCATCACATTCCACATGGTATTGCAAACGCACTTGTTATCACAGATGTTATGAGATACAATGCTGCTGAAGTACCTGCTAAGATGGGAACATTCCCTCAGTATGAATATCCTCATTGTAAAGCACGTTATGTAGAGTGTGCTACATTCCTTGGAATTCCTGGAAAGACTGATGATGAGAAATTTGAAAACTTCATTCAGGCTATTGAAGACCTTAAGGCAAGAGTTGGTATTAAGAAGACAATCAAAGACTATGGCGTTGATGAGAAGTACTTCCTTGATACACTTGATGATATGGTTGAAAATGCATTCGATGATCAGTGTACAGGTGCTAACCCAAGATATCCATTAATGAGCGAAATGAAGGCTATGTACTTAAAAGCTTATTATGGAAAGCCAGTTGATCCTAAGGATGTTAAATAATTAGTCCATAATAGAATCTAAATATAGAAAAAAGGGGCTGTGAAAAAAGAATAGTCCCGAAAAAAAGAAAGACCAAGAGTTTATAATGAACTCAAGGTCTTTC
>CAKRGM010000061.1 GCA_934330725.1 uncultured Lachnospiraceae bacterium
CTTTTTGTGAAATATAACTACAGTTGTATCCATAAGAAAAAGGACGCATGAAAAAACTTTCGTTTTTTCACACGCCCCATCTTAATGAGCCCACCGGGGTTCGAACCCGGGACACCTAGATTAAAAGTCTAGTGCTCTACCAGCTGAGCTATGAGCCCTTATTTAATTATATGATAAGCTATAGAATGGATTCGCATCCAACTGGGCTAGCTGGATTCGAACCAGCGTAATGCAGGGATCAAAACCCTGTGCCTTACCGCTTGGCGATAGCCCATTATTACAGCCAAAGGTGGGTACAGGGATTCGAACCCTGGGCCTTCAGAGCCACAATCTGACGCGCTAACCAGCTGCGCTATACCCACCATGCATAAAACAAGTGTGCCCGGGGGGATTCGAACCCTCGACCCACGGCTTAGAAGGCCGTTGCTCTATCCAGCTGAGCTACGAACACACGAAGCGGGTGATGGGAATCGAACCCACGTATCTAGCTTGGAAGGCTAGTGTTCTACCATTGAACTACACCCGCATGATATTTGCATTAAGTCGGGGTGACAGGATTCGAACCTGCGACCTCTTGATCCCAAATCAAGCGCTCTAGCCAAGCTGAGCCACACCCCGGTAAGCTTTATCTTTGTGAGCTGCATCACCGCAACGCAAGAATTATTATATGATATGACATGCTTTATGTCAACACTTTTTTTATTTTTTTTGAAAAAAAATTTTAATTCCATCCCAAACCCAGTATTTATGCGGGTTCCCGCCTTGCATTTTTCACCAAAATAAAGCATTTATTTTAATTTTTTTAAAAAATCAGTCGTATAATTTTAAATTTCCACTGTTTTAAATCACATTTTTCTTTAACGAATTTACATAAGAAATTAAAAATTTTATACTTTTTTAATAATTTAGATTGATTTTAAGTTAAAAGATATTTCATTATTATCATCTATTTCCATAATAATATATGTTGGTTTTTTATCAATCTGTCGAGGATATGAAAGACTTCCCGGATTTATTAAGGTTATTTCATCCTCAACAGAAATAACAGGTTTATGTGTATGACCAAACATTACGATATCAAATCCGCGTGAGATTCCCATTTCTTTAATTGTATACAAATCAAGAGAAACATAGTATAAATGTCCATGTGTCATCAGAATTTTTTTCCCTGCAAGTACAATTTCTCTTTCACGTGGCTCACGCGAATAATAATCATTGTTTCCCGGTACAAATATTACCTCACAGTCAACAAAATCCCTGATTATATCTTCGTCCCCCTCAACATCTCCAAGATGAAGAATCAAATCAATTTTTTCCTCTTTATCAACTGCCTCCATAAAATTTCCTAATTTTTTATGCGTGTCACTTACAATCATAACTCTTTGCATACAAAAAACTCCTCCAAATACGTATAATAATACTAAGGTATAATAATACTAAGTATACATTTTAAATATTTCCCCTTATAAATACTTAACTAACTCTTCTTTCAATTTTTCCAGTGCCTTACCGCGATGGCTTATTTTATTTTTTTCATCCGGTGTAAGCTGCGCAGATGTCTTGTTATATTCGGGAATAAAAACAATTGGATCATACCCAAAGCCATTCTCTCCCTGTGGCTTTTCAGCAATTATTCCTTCCATAGTACCACGTGTTACTATTCTTTTTCCATCTGGAAATACAACCGCTATTACGCATACAAATCTGGCAGTTCTGTCCTTTTTTTCAACTCCCTGCAGTCTGTCAATTATAGCCTGATTTTTAATATCATAAGACGTATCATGACCCATATATCTGGCAGAATAAACACCCGGCTCCTTATTTAAATAATCCACTTCAAGCCCTGAATCATCTGCCAGTGCTATTTCACCCGTCGCCTTCATCACAGCCTCTGCCTTAATAATGGCATTTTCCTCAAAAGTCGTACCATTTTCATCTATATCCATATCAATCCCCGCATCATGCATTGATATAAAATGCACAGCAATATCTCCCAAAATCTGCTGCATTTCTTTAAGCTTACCCTTGTTGTTAGAAGCAAGTATTATTTTCTTCATATAGTACAGTTCCTCATTTCTGTCATTTTCCTAAAATACATCTTTTCTATGTTCATTTTACACAGTCTGCTTTTTCTTAAGCGGTTTTGGTCCTAAAAATGAATAAAAATATGTTTTTAGCATTCCATTATAAATCTTTCTGTTTTTATCTGCTTTTCTTCCAAATGACTTTTCTGCATCAGTATATGACGTAATCATATACGCTGACCATGTGTCAAGTTTCGCAAACTGTTCTCCAAAAGTTCTGTATAATGAAGCAAGATTTTCTTTTTCTTCCAATCTTTCTCCATATGGTGGATTTGTAATAATAAATCCGTAGTCTCCTTTATGTGACAGCTCTGAAACATCTCTCTGCTTAAACCTGACAAGCTTATCAACGCCAGCCTTAGCTGCATTCTTCTTCGCTATTTCAACCATTTTTCCATCGATATCATATCCCGATATATCTGTAATAATGTTAGTATTAACAATATCTCTGGCCTCTGTAAATGCATTCTTCCACTCAAGTCCCGGCACAATATTCTTCCAATGCTGTGCTGTGAATTTTCTGTTCATTCCTGGTGCAATTGACGCTGCTATCATTGCCGCTTCAATTGGAAATGTTCCACTTCCGCAAAAGGGATCCAAAAGAATTCTATCCTTATTCCATGGAGTAAGCATAATCAATGCTGAAGCTAAACATTCAGAAATTGGTGCTTTCCCCGCCAATGGTCTGTATCCCCGCTTATGAAGTGAATTTCCCGTAGTGTCAAGAGCAATTGTTACCACATCTTTAATAATCGTAACTCTTAACGGATAATCATTACCATCCTCACTAAACCAGCTTACATTATATTTTTCTTTTAAATTCTCAACTATTGCTTTTTTTATTATTGACTGAACATCTGAACTGCTGAATAATTTACTGTTAACAGAATTTGCCTTTGTCACCCAGAATCTTCCATTTACCGGAATAAACCTATCCCATGGAATCTCCTTTGTTTTATCAAATAATTCAGTAAATGTAACAGCTTTAAATTCACCGACTTTTAAAAGAATTCGCTCAGTTGTCCTTAAATTTATATTGGCTCTGCATATTGCCTCTGCATCACCCTCAAATGTTACCTTTCCATTATCAACAGATAAGATATCGTAGCCAAGATCATATATCTCTTTTTTTAATACAGCCTCTAATCCAAAATGACAGGGTGCAATCAATTCAAATGTTTCCATTATTCCTCCAAAACGTATATTTAACTATATACACTAATATTAATGTTAACTACCACGAGTGTCAATGCTATTTACCCAACCTGTTCAAATTTAATTCGATCTTAACCTGTAACTACAAATTTTCCATTATAATTGTTAAATCCCCCTATAACTGATTTTGATATAAATCCAAGCCCTGACATCTGCATACACACACTTGTGCTGGTTGCTCCCCTTTCACAATAGAACACATAAATATAACTATCATTATATGTCTTATCCTCAATCTGCATAAATCTGTTTTTTCTGTAAAACCATGCGTTCTTTTGTTTTAGCTCTTTAATCTTATTTTTCATTTCATTATATGGAATATTCACTGCATTCTTTATATGTGCTTTTCGATAATCCTCCTTCTCTCTTAAATCAATTATAATTGAATTCGGATTGTTTACATAATAATCTAATTTTCTTACACTAATATAACTACAATTGTTATTTAACATAGCGTATGCCCTTTAATCTTACTTATTATATTATATGTATCTAAAATACAATCTGTATTAAAATAATCACCAAAAAATAATTAAATAGACTGCCAAAAATAACCTTGACAGCCTATTAATTTAAAATTAACTTAAATCCAGAATTAATGCATGCCTAACACAAAGTCACTACTGTATTAATATTATTTTACTATATTAATACAACATCTATCTGCTGTTAACAGAATTATCCGCTTTGTTTGATGCATTTCTTGTTGAATTTTTTGTTGAGTTTGTTGAATTTGTTGAATTTTTTGAACTGTTCTTTGAATCATTGTATGCATTTGTTGAATTTGACTCATTTTTTGAGTTTGTTGAGTTTGTTGAATTTGAATAATTTGTTGAGTTTGAATAATTTGTTGAATCTGACTCGCTATTATAACTGTTTGAATAATTCTTTGACATAATATTGTCCTCCTATAAAAGATTTCATAAAATATTATGCCTTTTTAAATTATATATTATTCATCATCATCAAAAATAAATGTCAAATTCAAAATAAAAATAAATAAAAAAATAACCTCAAAGTAATTTTTCCCTTACCCAGGTGCCTGCCACGCTAAAGCACCTTGCTTATAAATTTTTTAATTTTGCATATTTGTAGCTGAACTGTATAATTTTCGCAATCACTTAATTAATATATAAAACATACTCATATAACACAAAAAACCTTGCATAATAATATGCAAGGTTTATGTACGTGACAAGATTCGAACTCGCGGCCTTCTGGTCCGTAGCCAGACGCTCTATCCAGCTGAGCTACACGTACTTAATATAATCATATAAAATGATTAGTGCCGGCGACCGGAATCGAACCGGTATGGGAGTATAAGTCCCGCAGGATTTTAAGTCCTGTGCGTCTGCCAGTTCCGCCACGCCGGCAAAAATATTAAGTGGGACCAATAGGGCTCGAACCTATGACCCTCTGCTTGTAAGGCAGATGCTCTCCCAGCTGAGCTATGATCCC
>CAKRGM010000062.1 GCA_934330725.1 uncultured Lachnospiraceae bacterium
TTTACCTTATCGCAAAGAAATCAGCTTAAATTTTAGTACTATTAGTGCGAATTATTTTTACCTTTCAAAGCTGTATTTTCATCCGGTTATATTTAAGACCTCAAAAATTTTATCTCTTTGCATATTACCTGTCATACCTTTTTCTGGTCTGATTATATTATATATCTTTAATTTACTGGCAATTTTTAAGCACTGAATCATCATATCCTGTGTAAGTCCGAATCTTTTATATGATCCATTTTTATATAAGGCTCTTAATATGCAGCCAAGCTTACCACTGCCTGTAACCTCGGTTATACTTACCTCTTCCTGTTTTCCTGTTTCAAGAATAAACAGATAATCAGTCCGTACTGCATCAGGACTATAATTCTCTTTCATTATAAGTCCGTACTTTTCTCTGCCGTTATCAGGAATATAGATAAGCTTTTCCGTGTCATATTTATTATTTTGCACTACGTCATCACATAACCTTCTTAATGGATACGCCCCATATCCATATATATGCTCATTACCACACTCTAAAAGTACTGAATCATCTGATGCAAACTTAAACCTGTCATCACCAAGCAATACATCTGTAAGCGTTGACTTTCCGCTTCCGCTCTCTCCGCTTATTATGACCAGACCGTCATTATACTTCAGTGCACTGCCGTGAAGTATTATACCGCCCTGTTGTATTATACAGGTACTTACTGCCATGTTAAGCATCCATTGCTCAAACTGATATATATCAGTTTCTTCAGGTTTAAAATATTCTATTGTTTTTCCATCTGTGATTCTGAATGAACCAATCCCAAGCACATGGATAATGGTTTCCATTTCATCTTCTTTTTCCGTTAAACATGTTATATTTTGCTCAGTTTTAATATATTCCTGTGCAGCACCTGACGCTTTTTTATATAACATCTGCAGCTTTTCCTGCTTTAGTATCATAACTTTACTGTCTGTGTTTTTAGCTTGCGTGATTTCATATGCTGAAGGAAGTTCAATATCTGAACTGAAAAGTAAACCATAAATATTATATATATACATAATCTCCTCATTATCATGAACTATATTATGAATTTGTTAATTTTGCATAACTGCAACTCAAATTTATGAGTTTCGCAATTACCTGATGGACTATAACAACATTCATTTACAAAAATATTCTTAAAATTAAGAGTATACTGAAAAAAGGCTTATGCCCACTAAGACATAAGCCTCCTGTTTAATTTAAATTACTTAGAAGCGTTACTGTTACCTGGTTTGTACCACTTTCCACCAATCTGAACCCAATCTCCGTCAAATGCTTGTTCTGGTTTTGTACCGTTTGCTGTTTCCTTTACATCAAGAACTTCTACGTCTGGTGTCATCCATTCCTTATTTGTCATGATAATTCCTCCACTTATATTGATTTAATTACTAACTACATGTTGCATAATACACTATACAATTTATATTTTCAATCAATCTAACAACTTTGTTAGATTTTATTCACTATATTTCATTTTTCAGATTTTATCTTTTAATTTTGAAATATATTGACGGATTATACTTTAATACAATATTACGCAAATGCCTCTTTTCTCCCGGTTCACTGCTATTATTTTTATTATCAAGTATAACCCCCGCTGTTCTTTTTATTTCTTTTAGTATAATGTCTTTGTTTTTCTTTGTAATACCCGCCGTCATAGTGCATAGTTTTATCAATTCTTCCAGATACCAGTCATAAAACCTGCATGCATAATTTTCATTTGTACATGCCTTAAATACATATTCTTTACTGTTACATAACTTAATATAATCTTTTATGTAATTTTCATCTTTGTTTTTGCAGGTATTACCATAACAGTAAGCAGTACTTATGTATAATGCTGTCTTTATGTCCTTTAACATTACTGTATTAATCCATCTTCCAATACTGTAAGCCGTTTTATCGACTCCAGCCAGATATTTCCTATTAAATAAATAACATGCTGTTTCATCCGGAATATCTGTTTTTATTTCATCTGAAACATATCCGGCAACAAGGCTTTTTCCGTCAAAAACATATATATTATTTTTTTCTTCTGTCATATCTGCAGTATATGAATACCCGCATATTGATACATCAGCATTCTGTTCCTGTGCAATGCAGACCAGTTTCTCATACATATTTATATTCAGTCTGTTGTCCGGCGCTAAAAAGGATATATACTGCCCTTTTGTATTACTAACAATATACTCTGTATCTAATACAGCATTGCAATTATAATTACTTATAACATGTATTCTTTTATCTTTTTGCGTATACTCATGTAATATATTATCAATATGACTTTCGTTATTAACCAGTATAATTTCCCAATTGCTATATGTCTGGGCACAAACAGATTCAATACATTGCTTTAATTTTTTATCCTGTTTATCAACCTGTATTACAACCGATACAAGCGGCTGTTCTGTCCTTTTTTCTTTATTATCAGGGCGCATTTTAACACCACTGTCATATTGCGTGTCATCCCTTCTGCCGTAAAATTCATTTTCATACCTTAATACCAGCAGAGTATACATATATCTCGTCAGTGCAAAATTGGAGTACCCATCTATATCAGCACTCTCAGTCAGCCGTCTTTGTGCAAGCTTAGTATTGACATATTTACTCTGACTGTCTCTTTGAAATTCATGAATCCATTCATTTCGTATAACATCCCAGTTTTTCTCAAATCTATACTTAAGATCCGCACTTTGCTGCCCTTGTTTATTAAATCGTATTACGTGCTGTGGCATTATATCCTTAAGATAAACCTTTACAAGTCTTCTGTCGATACCATTTTTACAGAACTGCTCCATAGGAAAGCTCATGCATAGCTTTATAATTCTTTTATCCTTTGTCGGATCCCTTATTATAACACCTGTTGCAAGTGAATGTTTTGTTGATATTTCTCCAGTCTGGCGCAATGACAATATATTAAACATTAATTTATAATAATCCTTATAATCACGTCTGCTATAGTACAAATCTCTCATCATTTTTTCTTCCCGTTCGTTTGATTTGACCTTATCAGCAAAACTCCTGTTTACAAACGATTGTCCATATCTAAATAACGGAGCTTCATAGTCTGTTGCACACTCTTTTTTTACTGAAGCAAATGCATATTTATAATCAAATTCCATATTCTGTGCAAATGCTTTAAGCTCATGTTTTAACAGTTTTATCTTTTTATTTGTATACAATGTATTCATATACACATTAAGATCAGTATAAGAAATTGTAGTATTTCCATATCCTCCGGTCAGCATTATCCTTGATCCGCTTTTATATGCCTTATTTAAGGCATCACACATCCACAGGCAGTTCTGGATTGATTTATATGGCATCTCTAATATTTTCATTTCTTTATCCATAAGTTCATATGCGTTTTTCCCATCCATGTCAATGAACCTTGTTTCAACATTACCAAAAAAAGCGGCACTCTTTTTTACATCTTCCGTTTCATCCTGCACATAATAACCACTATTATCAGAATCAAATTTTTTATCTGGTACTGAAGTATACGAATATAATTTTCTGCCCTTTTTCTTAAGATATGGCGCTGCAACAGCTGCAACAGCAGTTGAATCAAGACCACCGCTTAACAGTATTGATATATCATCTGCTGATGAACTTACCACATCTTCCACTGCATCTTTCCATACCTTTCTGAATATCTGCTTATATTCATCATCTGTTGATGCTTTAAAATCGTATTTATCTTCCTGAGGATTCCAGTAAGTCTTCTTATGTACCTTATTTACATCAATTTTTACATATTGTGCAGGTGCAATCCTGTATATTCCCTCTACAGGTGTTTCTTCTGCTTCATTTATCATAAATAAATGATCCATTGAAAGAAAATCTGCTATCCATCTGTCATTTAGCCTGCAGCCGGTTTTCAATTTTTTTAATGGCTCTATTAATGACGAAAAATATACAATACTGCCATCTTTCATATAGTAAAGGCACCTGTTTCCAACTGCATCAAGCACCATCTCTACTGCATTTTCATTTCTGTCATACCATACAAATGCATATGCTCCCAATAAATCATTAAGACACTTTATGCCATATTTTTTATATATATCAAAAAGTATATCGCCATCTGCAATGTTTTTTCTGTCTTCCTGTGGCACGCCAAGCTTACTGCATAATTCATCCGGGTTATCGAGTATAACATCCGCCGTTAAAAAATACTGATCACTGTATATTGGAAGCTTTTCATTAGCAGCCCTGTCAGTAAAATACTGAATGCCACATCCCATATATACGTTACCGCTGGTTTTGTGCTCATACCTGTCTATTACGCACACATCAAATGCACTGCGCATCAAATCTTTTGTTTTATCATCTATTGCATCACCGCTTAAATCAATTGCTCCCCATATTGCAGACATGATTTTTCTCCTTTTTTATGTTTTATCCCTGGTTAATTGCGAAACTTTCAGCTTTTTAGATAAGGTCCGGCAAAATTAACAATTCAACGCAGACATGCCTGCACTCATTATAGCATACTTTTTTCGTTAAAAAAAGGGCGTGTGAAAAAACGAAAGTTTTTTCATGCGTCCTTTTTCTTATGGATACAACTGTAGTTATATTTCACAA
>CAKRGM010000063.1 GCA_934330725.1 uncultured Lachnospiraceae bacterium
CATTGACAACTGAATAACTGCCAGGTATTGAATTTTCAAGGTGCATAGCTAAAATCTATGTGCGAAGTTTGAGTTATTAAAAATAATACACACAAAACAACTATAACAATACCCGATATTCTTGTTTGTCGCATTTTATGTTCATCATCTGCATATTCTTTCTTCTGCATTTTTTTAGGGCATACTGCCATAAGAACTCCTATTACTGCCATTACAACAACTATAATAGATTTAAACATTTCATAATCCATAATTAAAAATCTCCTTTTCTTCAAGTCATAATGATTTTATGTTTTCTAAATAAGTTACTATTTCCATATTATGGTTTTTACGCCATTTATTTTACACTATTAAGTTGTTTATTTTCAAGTAACTATATTGTTTATCCATTTATATATAACAACTAATAATTTAATAATAATCCAAGTAACGGTATTGTAACAATTGATAATAATGTAGACACAAATGTCATCTGTGAAGCAAACATGGAATCTCCTCCGTACTGATCTGCCAGAATAGATGTTGTACTGCCAGCAGGCATTCCGGACATAATTACACATATACTTACAAGCAGTTTATCCATATGAAACGGCATAAGTATTCCCCATACTAATAGCGGAAGTCCAAGCAGCCTCCAAAATGTAAAATATAAAACATCCTTTGAAAACATCGTCTTTATATCTGCATCCGCAAGAATCGCTCCTATAACAAACATAGATAAAGGTGTGGTGCACTTACTGATTGAATTTATAGTGTCAGAAATAACATCCAAAGGCGAAAATGACGTAATCATCAGAAAAAAACATGTAAAAACAGCTATAATACATGGGTGTTTTGCAAGTTTTTTTAAGGCAGATTTTTTATCCACATCCGTAAACAATGCCAGTCCGGCTGGCCTGATGGCAATAGTAAGAGATGCATATGAGCTTGATCCCTATAGCAATTCCTTATTCCTGTTCTGTGGAAAACGATGTGACAGACTGAAGGCATTACACTTTGACAAAGATGGATTTGTGCTCTATTATAAGCGCCTTGATTCAGGAAGATTTCAATGGCCGCGTAATCCGGATGAGGTAAAAAATCTTACCAGACAAGAGTTCAGATGGCTGATGGAAGGACTTTCGATAAGCCAGCCTAAAGCAATAAAACCAACCCCGCCAAAAAAGTTTTAAATATATGTCAAATATGCATATTTACTGGATTTGCAAGCATATTTGTGGTATAATTAATACATCATTTACGGAGGAATCGTACCATGAATCAGCCTGCTTCATCATCAGAATTAAATATGAATGATCTGGTTAACCATCTTATGAAACAGCTTGAAGAGAAAGACCGTCAGATGGCTCAACTTAATCAGACAATAGCTAATCTTACAGAGACAATCAATGAGATGAAGCGGAAGCTGTTTGGTATTTCAAGCGAAAAAACATCAAAACAGTTTAATATCGAGGGACAGTTAAGTCTTTTTGATACTGCTGGCAATAGTCAGGAAGCAGCTGAACCCGAAATGATACAGATAGCTTCATATACCAAAAGGAAGCCCCGTGCAACCCATGATGAGATAGCGAAAAATGTTCCTGCAACAGTAGTTGATTTCACCCTTGAAGGGGAAGATCTGAACTGTCCGTATTGTAATACACCTATGGTTGAAATTGGAACAAAGACCGTCAGGGAAGAGATAAAGATAACTCCGGCAAAAGTAGAACGGATTATATATGTACAGCATAATTATGCATGTCCACAGTGCAGGGAAGATGGAGAGGCAGCTATTGTACAGGCTCCGGTTCCGGCAGCATTGATTCCGCACAGCATGGCATCAGCTTCAGCAGTATCATATGTCATGTATCAGAAATGCATCAATTGTCTGCCGTTCTATCGTCAGGAAAAAGACTGGGAACAGCTGGGCGTTAAACTGAACCGTGGAACATTAGCCAGCTGGTTTAATACATGTGCACAGGAATATATGCAGCCTGTATATGACCGACTGCATGTACACCTTCTTGAGCAGGATGTAATACATGCAGATGAAACTACGGCACAGGTGCTGCATGAGGATGATAAAACTCCTGAATCAAAGTCATACATATGGCTTTATACCAGTGGAGTATTTGAGAAACACAGAATTGTGATATATGAATACCAGCCAACAAGAGGCGGGTATCATGCAGCGCAGTTCCTTGCTGATTATCATGGTTATGTACACATTGACGGGTTCAGTGGTTATAATCGTCTGAAAGATGTAAAAAGATGCGGCTGTTGGGCTCATCTGAGACGGTACATGTTTGAAGCGGTACCAAAGAAAGCAAAAGATACTACACAAGCACCAGCTCTTACAGGACTGGCTTATTGTGACAGACTTTTTGAGATAGAAAGAGAACTCACCAATTTATCTGCAGATGAACGCAGGAAGAAACGTCTGGAATTAGAGCGTCCATTACTGGATTCATTCTGGGAATGGGTGGAAAAACAAAATCCACTTGGAGGTTCAAAGTTTGCCAAAGCGGTGAACTATGCCTTGAACCAGAAACCATACATGGAAAACTATCTTAAAGATGGCAGATGCTCTATAAGCAATAACGCGGCTGAACGTGCGGTAAAAGCTTATGTTATGGGAAGAAAGAACTTTCTATTTCACGATACAGTAAAGGGAGCAACTGCAAGTGCAATAGTATATACACTTGCAGAAACAGCAAAGGTTAATGGGTTAAACATCCGTCTTTACCTGGAAACAGTCATGACAAAGATGCTGGACTACAAAAACGAGTCCGAAAGCATTCTTGAAGACCTTATGCCATGGTCAGATATGATGCAGGAAACATGTAACCTGAATAAACATTCAGAAATTTGATTCTTTATGAATTAGATGAGATGGATATTTATACGGTGGTTTATGTAGCGCTTACCTTTAAAAGAAACAATATTCAGTTTAGACTATGAATAATCTTATGTCATAATAAAGGTTTTAGTCAATCCCAAAATGTTTTTTAGATTTAACGTTGCCCTGCAAATAGCATTGGGAAATAATTCAAAATACGTACTTATTCCCTTATTGATAACAGGAACAATAATATTAAGAATGTTTTTCTCTAAACTCATTACTAATTCTTCAGCGTTCATTGTATCTAATTGATATATGCCTTTATTTGTTTCGTTTAAAAATCTGCCTGTAATATCACATTCATTGTTCTTTGGATACTGTAAATCATTATGAATATCTTTCACACAAAATCCATAATTAATATAATAGCTATTATCAAAATTTGATTTCTGTAAATTAAGTACTACAATTATTTTATCTGATATTACAATAATAATTTTTCTTACAATACATAAATTCATATTTACTGGTAATTTCTTGTACTATCTTTTTAAATTCTATGTTATCCATAAAATCCCCTTTTAATATGTATCTAAAACTGAGAGGAGTAACCTTTTCCAAAAACAGTTTCAATTTCTTCAAGATATCCTGCTAACTGTTTTGTTTCTTTCCTTGCCAGACAGCCATGATGCATTAATTAGATGATGTGCATAAAATCACTCCGAACTCTTACATCTACTCTCTAACTCTCCAATTGCTTCACTAATATCTAAATCCCCATATTTTTCTCCAATACTTTTTATTATATTTATATATTTTCGCTTTCCTGTAAAAGCCAAAATCGAAATAATATAATCTGATATTTCTTCATTAAAGTAATCGATGTAATCTAAAATGCTGTCAATTTCTATTTTATCCGCAATATTCCGATAATTTGCAGCCGTAAAAACAGCATGATACATTGTTTCAAGTATTATATCATTTTTTTCATGTTTACTTTCTAATAATATTTGATTGCACAATTTTACAATTTCATCATCCGATATATTTCCATATTCAAATACATCGCTCATATCATCGTATTTCTTACACTTTTCATTCATAAATATTCTCCTTCTTTATTTAGGACTTTGAATAGGTATATGAGTACTATTAGCTAATTCTTCACTATAATATGGACTATCAATCTTAGTAATACCAGGCGGTTGGAATTCCATTGAAATAGGGGACAAATATTTTTTCCCTTGTTGAACACGAACAACCCATCCATTTGCGGCATTACTGCCCGCAGGTGCTGAAGCATCAATACCATGAATTCTCACACGAAAAGTTTTCCCATCCTGCATCCACTTGTATTCAAATCCTTCGGTAACTTTTCCGACCTCTGGAATAAGTTCTCTACGTACTGCATCTTCAGGAATTCTAGACAAAATGTCTTCTATCGTTGTCCCTTCCAAATTGCTAAAATCTCCAACATTTCCTTTTCCTATATACTTGGCATCCTCTGTACTACCTATTTTCCAAGAATATGTACCACTCTGGTATGCTAAACACATAGGAATCAAAGCAGTCTTTTTCTATCTATTGCTTTTCTTTTATTCCTATTTC
>CAKRGM010000064.1 GCA_934330725.1 uncultured Lachnospiraceae bacterium
AAATCGCATTGTCAGAACTGCATGAGTTCAAAGGACACCCGTTTAAGGTACTGGATGATGAAAAGATGCAGGAAACGGTAGAAAGCGTCAGGGAGCATGGAGTGTTGATGCCAGGCATTGCCAGACCAATGAAAGATGGCGGTTATGAGATTATTGCCGGACATCGCAGGAGACACGCCTGTGAGCTTGTCGGACTTACTACAATGCCGATGTTCATCCGTGATTATACGGATGACGAAGCTACGATTATCATGGTAGATTCCAATATTCAGCGGGAGGATATTCTTCCGAGTGAGAAAGCAAAGGCATACAGAATGAAATACGATGCAATGAAGCATCAGGGAAGTAAGGAAGGCGGACTTACGCTTGGAGAACTGGGAGAAGCGGCAGGAGAGAGTGCAAAGACGGTTCAGAGATATATATGGATTTCACGCCTGTCGGATTCGCTACTCGATATGGTGGATGCAAAGAAAATCGGTATCATGCAGGCGGTTGACTTATCATTTTTATCAGAGGATGCACAGCAATGGGTTTTGGTTGCAATACAGGAAACAAATGTTGTTATCACAACTCAGCAGAGTGCCATGCTCAAGGAAAGTGACAAAAAAGGGGAACTTACCTTTCCGATGGTTCGCATGATGTTGGAAAAAGAGAAAACCGTGGAGCGAAAGGTTGTCATAAAAACAGAGCGCATTAACAATTATTTTCCTGCGACATACAGCAGGGAGCAAATAGAGAATATTATTTATCAGTTATTGGAGAATTGGAAGAGCACACAGTAGAAAGGAGGAGCCGGGAATGAGTGAAATATTACAACTGGATTATTATTATGGAATAGAAGCAGAACAGTTCTCATTCTATCGTGTTCCCCGCCTGCTGATCAAGGATGAAAGATTTAAGAAATTATCCAGTGATGCAAAACTTTTATACGGTCTGATGCTTGATCGTATGTCCTTATCTATAAAAAATGAGTGGTTTGATGAGGACAATCGGGCATATATCATATACACCATAGACAGTATTATGGAAGATTTGGGGTGTGGAAAGGAAAAGGCGGTTAAGGTTCTTGCAGAGCTGGATTCTGTTAAGGGAATTGGGCTGGTAGAGAAAGTGCGTAGAGGATTGGGCAAACCGGACATCATATATGTGAAGAACTTTGCTTCACTGGCAGAAAATGTAGATGAAAAAAAGTCTAGAAACACTGATAAAATCACAGAAGTCGGAAAATCAGACTTCAAGAAGTCGGAAAATCGAACTCCAAGAAGTCCGGAAATCGAACTTCAAGAAGTCGGAAAATCGAACTTCAAGAAGTCGGAAAAACAGACCTCTGGAAGTCGGAGAATCGAACCTCAAGAAGTCGGAGAACCGAACCCTAATTATACTAACTATAATCAGACTGATTTAAGTTATACCGAGGAGAGTTATATCAATCCTATCATTCAATCTGATTCAGGGAAAAAGGATACGATGGATGTGATGGATGATGTCCAGACATACATAGAACTGATCAAAGAAAATATCAGTTACGATCACCATATGCAGTATGACGGTTATGGAAAGAGAGAGCTTTATGATGAACTGTTTCAGGTAATCTGTGAGGTGGTTTGTGTGAAGCGTTCAACAATCAGGGTAGCAGGAGAAGAATATCCGTATGAGCTTGTGAAATCAAGATTTTTGAAGCTGGAAAGTAGCCATTTGGAATATGTGATTGGCTGTATGCAGGATACAACCACTAAAATCACAAATATCAAGGCATATATGATTACGGCACTTTATAATGCACCCACTACGATAAATCATTTCTATCAGCAGGAAGTGCAGCATGATATGTACGGGGGAGGCTGGCATGAAAAGGGTATTGTTTAAAGTGATACTGCCATTGCTTGTAATTGCAGTGTGGATGAATATGTGCTATTGGATTTGTGTAGATGGAAATGGAGTAAACTGGTTTCAATTTTGGATTATGAGTGGGTTCCCATTTGGGATACGGAAGATGCTCATGCTGTTGATACCACGCAACTTTGGAATTGCCGGAAGTATAGGTGTGCTTGCACTGGATGCCATTATAGGCGGAGTCATAGGTGTGGTTGTCCTTGCTATAAAAATAGCTGCGATCATCAAAGAGGTAATCAGTATCATACTGGAATACGCAAGGGATAGTTTCTTTGGTGAAATATAGGGCAGATATGAGATTGTAGATTTTGTATCTGCCCTCTGTATAACTTCTGGTCACAACGTCCATAAGTGGAAAGGAAATAAAATGGAATCAATGCGTGATACGAAACGGATTATGGAGCGGGAGATTAAGAAAGGCAGTACACCGCTTCAATTTGAAAGGATTGAACTGGATGCAGGCTGCTATCAGGAGATCGCATCAAAAGAGAAATTGACAGAGGTATTGCAGTATCTTCATAGAGTGGGGGAATATAAGGCATTGGCGAGCAAGACCATAATCAATAATGTCTATACGTTCATGAGAGGAAAAACACCGGATTTTACAAGGGCAAGAAGTGTTTTAGACAGGGAGAAAATCTATCATCAGATGCTTCGGCAAGAGAAAAAGTTACAGCCGACTTATCAAGGGGATTGCTATGTCGAGACAGCAAGATGTTACTTTTCTTTGCCGGAGGATGAATGGGATAAACATAAAATGACGTATCAGAAGAATGAAGCGTTTGGATTTATCATGTCAAACAAATATATTTTGGGGTTATATAAGTATTGCAGGGAAGCTAGGTGGGATTTTGCTGTATGTTCAGCCAAAGCACCGGACAAAGGGAATGAGGTGGCTAATCGGCTTATGGATATGGAGGATGTAGAGGTATTGGCACATTGCTTATTGCTGGATGATGTTAAATTAAGTCATAAACAAATCTTTGTAAATCTTTATACTGTCTTTATACTGAAATAATGGTGTAGATGGTAATTTATGTGAATTGAGTTTAAATATAGAATGTCAAAAGAGTTTTTGGTATAATTGGTTCTGCTGATTAAATAAAATCTAAGAGGTGAAAATATGATTAACATAGATCTTGTGAAAAAATTAATTGACCAGATGCCTGAAATAAAAGCATTATTTAGAACAGAAAATTATACTATGTTTTCCTCATATGATCGTAGTACGGGACAACGAAAAACATCTGGTATTGAGGTTCAAACAATATATAAACAACCAGAATTCCTGAAATGGCAAGATCAATTATGCTTTGAACTAAATAAGATAGAGGGAGATAATTACATTGATGAAATAATGAAATTATTGACTCATTTTAGTGGTTGGGGTGATGAGGGTAGGTTCGAGAAACTGGAATCAAAACTGAATGTATTAAGAGATCACTTAGAAGAATATGGTGATAATGGTAGTGAAACGCAAATAGAAGATGATAGTAGAATTCCAGAAAAAGAGATTTGTGATAAGGTGCTCCGGTCAATGTCAAAGCTTCAACGAAATCATAACTACAATATAGAAAGTAGTGAAGACACAATGAATGATTATATTCGAGATCTTTTAGACGAAAGTTATATTGTGAAAGATCAGACAAGACAGGGAGAATCTGAGGCTGGTGAAGGTGCTGGAGAAGTTGATATACAAATATGCGCTGATGGATTACCCGTTGTTATGATAGAAGGTGTAAAGATTTCTTCATTAGAAAAGGATACTTTAGATACCCATATCAATAAAGTTCTTACGAAATATGATCCTAATGGATGCCCATATGCTTTTTTGCTTATTTATACAACTGTAAAAAATTTTGATTCTGGATATCAAAAGATTTTGGATTATTTTCAAGGATATGGTTATCCATATAATAGAGTTACAGATTTAGAAGATGTGCCTACTGGATATGCGGAATTAAAACACGCACAAATTATTTTGAATAGAAATAATCAAAAAACGAGGGTGCATATTTGGACAGCACATATTGTTTAACGGATAAAAATAGTAACATGATTATAAAATTAAATAACAGCGTTAAGGCAGATATGAGATCGAAAGATTTTGTATCTGTCTTTTTTTATTACAACAACTTCTGGTCACAATGTCCAGAAGTGGAAAGGAAGAAAAAATGAGTAGAAAAAATGGAAAGAAGTTATTGATTGTGATTGCAGTAGGGG
>CAKRGM010000065.1 GCA_934330725.1 uncultured Lachnospiraceae bacterium
CGGCTCTGCCCATTTGTAACTATTCACAAATCTTATATCAGTTTTAAACGTTTACACAAAACTTGAAACGGTCTCTTCGTTTCTCCAACATTTTTTATTATAACAATTAATATAAAGCTTATTAGTCTCTTCTAAATATGTCACGAGTGTATACTTTTTCTTTTACATCATCTAGGCAGGTGTTATAGCGATTAGCAATGATTGCCTGTGATATTTTTTTAAAATTATCCAGATTATTTACTATTTTGCTTCCAAAAAAGGTACTGCCGTTTTCTAGAGTAGGTTCATAAATGATAACAGTTGCTCCTTTTGCTTTAATGCGTTTCATAACGCCTTGGATGCTACTTTGACGGAAATTGTCAGAATTACTTTTCATTGTAAGACGATACACTCCTATAATGCATTCTTTTTCTTGAGAAGGCGCATACTCGCCATGTTTATAATAATCATAATATCCAGCAAGGTTTAATACTCGATCGGCAATAAAATCTTTTCGAGTTCGATTGCTTTCGACAATTGCACTCATCATATTTTGTGGCACATCATTATAATTTGCTAGTAATTGCTTAGTATCTTTGGGAAGACAATAGCCTCCATAACCAAATGATGGATTATTATAATGTGTACCAATTCTTGGATCAAGACATACCCCATTGATAATATCTTGTGTATTAAGATCTTTCATTTCTGAATAAGTATCTAATTCATTAAAATAAGATACACGTAAAGCTAAATATGTATTTGCAAAGAGCTTAACAGCCTCAGCTTCGGTAAAACCCATAAATAATGTATCAATATTTTCTTTTAATGCTCCATCTTGAAGTAATGCAGCAAATGTATGAGAGGCTTCGACTAAGTGAGAATCAGTTTTATCTGTACTTACAATGATTCGAGACGGATAGAGATTATCATATAATGCCTTGGATTCTCTTAAAAATTCTGGACTAAAAATAATATTCGATGTATGATATTTTTTCCGAACAGAATCTGTATAGCCAACTGGAACAGTAGACTTAATGACCATGATAGCTGTTGGATTTACTTTTAATACAAGTTCAATTACGGTTTCGACAGCAGATGTGTCAAAATAATTTTTTTGACTATCATAATTGGTTGGTGCTGCAATAATAACAAAATCTGCATTTTTATAAGCTGTTTCAGCATCAAGAGTCGCTGTGAGATAGAGATTTTTCTCGGATAAGTACTTTTCAATATAGTCATCTTTGATAGGTGATTTTCTTTGATTAATCAGCTTGACTTTTTCTTCAACAATATCTACTGCTGTAACATAGTTATGTTGAGCAAGGAGGGTAGCTATTGAGAGACCTACATATCCTGTGCCAGCTACGGCAATCTTTAGTGGTGATTGTGATTGCAATTTTGGAGTATCATAGTTTATAAATAAATTTGAAATATCAAACTCTAAAACATTCCCCAATTTTTCAAGTTGTTCAATAGAAGGAATAAAATCTTTTTTTTCAATACGTGAAATTAAAGATCGGTTAATACCAGTCAATTCTGACAGTTGAGATTGGGTCATTTTTTTGTTTTTTCTATTGCTTACAACACTGTTTGAAAGACGAGATAAGGAAAGTTTTTGCATAGTATACTCCTTTATAAAATGTTATTTATTTTAAAAAAATATTTAATATGGATAAAATATAGCATATTATCACGGAAAAAACAACAAAACGTTACTCAAAATAACAATATTAAAACTGCACGTTACTCAAAATAACAACATGAATCATTGAATAATGAAAAAAATGGTTATATTCATTGCTCAATAAGTGAGTTGGGATATCGAAAAAGAAATCAACTTATAAGAAAATGGTATTATTTATCAGAAGGAGGTGATATTATAGTCGATGATTTAGTTAGAACTAAGATTTCTGAAGCAATGTCTACTATTTGAATAATCCGGGCTCCGTGTCCCCACTGTCCGGAAATAGGAAACCACAAATCCGCTTTTTAGGAAACCAGTGTTCCGGTGGTGGAAACCATTATAATAAATCCTTTAGAATGTACTCATGCACCAAGAGGTGTAAATACATTCAAGGGAGGTCATGACCATGACCAAGTATCGAGAGATTCTCAGACTTAGCGGTCTGGGACTCAGTCAGCAGAACATTGCCGACAGCTGCAATGTATCCAAGAAGACGGTCAATCGCGTTTTAAAAAGAGCTAAGGAATTAGATATTTCCTGGCCTCTTGATGAAAACGATACCAATGCTGTGCTCGCAGAAAAGTTTTTCCCTTCTGCGAACCAAGTCACATCCAATAAAAGGATGCCTGACTATGATTACATCCGCAAGGAGCTGCTCCGTAATGGAGTCAGTAAGAAACTCCTGTGGACTGAATACATGGAGGACTGCCGTGCCAACGGCGATGAACCGCTCATGTATTCTCAATTCTGCTATCATATCCAGCAGGATGAGCAGAAACGACGTGCTACCATGCACATCAATCGCAAACCCGGTGAACAGGTTGAAGTTGACTGGGCAGGGGATCCTGCAACAATCATCGACCCGGATACCGGTGAAATCTTAAAGGCTTACATATTCGTAGGTGTAATGACTTACAGCCAGTATGCGTTTGTAGAAGCCTTTCTGGATATGAAGCAGAAATCATGGATCACTGCTCATGTCCATATGTACGAGTTCTTTGGCGGTGTTGCCAGAATCCTCGTACCAGATAACTGCAAGACAGCAGTTGTTCACAATGGTGGTTGGAAAGACCAGCAGATCAATGAAACTTATCAGGAAATGGCTGAGCACTATGGCACAGCTATCATCCCTGCCCGTGTCAGGACACCAAAGGATAAGCCGAATGCAGAAAGAACGGTAGGAAATATTTCTACCTGGATAACAGCAGCACTCCGGAATGAACAGTTCTTTTCTCTTGCCGAATTAAACCGTGCAATCAGAGAAAAACTGGAACAATTCAATCGAAGGCTCTTTCAAAAGAAAGAGGGCAGCCGGTTGGACTTATTCCTTGAAGATGAAAAGCCGTTACTTTCGCCATTACCTGCTACCCGCTTTGAACTAAGTGACTGGAAGACAGCCACCGTCCAGTTCAATTATCACATATCTGTGGACGGAATGCTATACTCAGTTCCATATGAATACATCAAAAAGAAAGTTGATGTAAAGGTAACAGATACCACCATTGAAATTTTTTACAACTATAACCGCATTGCTTCCCACTGCCGTCTGAAAGGACGCCCCGGGCAGTACAGCACCATTACGGAACATATGCCGGAAGATCACCAGAAGTATCTAGAGTGGAATGGCGACCGCTTCCGTAAATGGGCTGAGCGGATTGGTAAAAATACGTACACTGTGGTCAATGCAATACTGACCTCCAAACGTGTGGAACAACAAACTTATCGGAGCTGCATGGGACTTTTGAAGCTTACTGATAAATACTCAGAAGCTTCGCTTGAAGCCGCTTGTAAAAAAGCATTATCCTATACAGCTTCGCCCAGTTACAAGAGTATCAAAAACATCCTTGTAACTGGTTCTGTAAAAACGGAACCAGAATCATCTGGATCCAAGACCACACATAAAGCACACGGCATTACTAGAGGTGCTGGCTACTATCGGAGGTAATCACATATGACAAATCAGAGTACAATAGATAAACTTATTGAAATGCGTCTTACCACAATGGCAGATGCATTCCGTAACCAGCTTGACGAT
>CAKRGM010000066.1 GCA_934330725.1 uncultured Lachnospiraceae bacterium
ACAGAAAGAAAGACCTTGAGTTCATTATAAACTCTTGGTCTTTCTTTTTTTCGGGACTATTCTTTTTTCACAGCCCCCTTTTAATTTAATTATCAGAGTCTCATCTGATTTTATATGTTTTTTCGACATTTCCATCCATATATGAAATAACGCCATTTTCTAATGCTTTTAATTCTGCTGCATTATCACAGCTTACTACGGTGCTCTTGCAGCTTCCATCGATTTTTGATTTTACGATTGAATTGTTTTCTGCATAATACCAATATCCATTATCATAAAGTATTTTACCTGTTATATCATGAACGAACCAGTTTGTATACTTTGTTGAAGTTGAATACGTATTATTCCTGCCTGTAATTCCCCATTCTCTGTTAAGTTCATCACTATACCAGTCGTAATGGCGATATCCCGCATTATATCTGAATTCATTATCATTCCTAATGAAATAATCATGACCTGTCTTACCGCTCTTTTTTGATCTTGTATCATCCCATGTTGAGTCGATATGATAATATTCTCCGTCTAATTTTACAATAATCCATGAATGATTTAACTGATTACTGCTAACATAGTATGATTCTATACCAACTTCCTTAAGAAGAAACTGCAATGCCTTGGAGTATCCGTCGCAAACCCCCCAGCCATATGCCAACGGATTACCCGCACAATGACTGCCAAATCCAGCTTTATATGTAGTTCTTTCAACAATATAATCATGAAGTGTAAGTACCTTTTCGATATCCGACATTTCTGGCTTTACTCTTGAAATTGCATTTTTAATTTCAGCTTTTGCACGTGCATATCTATCAGGGAAATCTTTATCAGCCCCATATAAATATACAGTTTTTACTTTTCCATTAACCATTTCGGTCTTTAGGAATGTTGCCTCATAACACTGTACAGCAAGATAGCACTCGCCCTTTGCAAGATCACGGTATATAGCATCCATCTGCTGATATGTAAGATTATACTTTGATATATCATGTACAGACATATCACCACTCTCAAGCATATCTCTTAACTCATCTTTAAAATTCGTATATTCTTTAGATACAGAATCTGAACTGTTATTTCCAGAATTGCTGTTGTCATTTTCACCAATATTATCATTCTTATTCTCAGAATTTGAAGGTGTATCCATTTTATCCCCAGCTGAATCATATTCTGTGACTTTTGTTACTGATACAGTAAAGCCATCTTTAAACATATTTTTATATGTATCGTATGTTACTGCGCTTTCATTTCCTGTCTTATACAATGTCAGCCCCAAAACTACCGCACTGGCTGACGGTACATATACATCACCATTCTTTAATACTGTAGAATTTATAAACTTTCCACTGGCATCCTTTTCTCTTATTGTAAGCTGATACGATGGATTTGTTATAGTAATTCTGTATTTTTTGCCAGAAAATGATTTATATCCATTCAATGCAATTCTTTGAGGATAATTCATAAATTTACCATCATTCCAGCTATAGCATCCGCTTATCCAGTTATTGATATCTGAAAGATTTACATTTTCAATTATTTCATTATCCGCCTGTGAACCGTTTTGTGAATTATTCTGTGAATTGTTGCTGCCTGTATTATTTTTATCTTCAGTACCTGTATTATTCTTATTATCTTCTCCAGGCTGTGCAGCTGCACTACCATTTGAAGTATTTCCACCCAATGCATTATTTGTGTTATCTTCTGTCACCTTCGTCGCTGACACAACAAAACCATCTTTGAACATATTTTTATATGTATCGTATGTTATGGCACTTTCATTTCCTGTCTTATACAATGTCAATCCTAAATCTACCGCACTGGCTGACGGCACATAAACATCACCATTCTTTAATATAACAGAATTTATATACTTTCCGCTGGCATCCTTTTCTCTTATTGAAAGCCTGTAATCCGGATTTGTTATAGTGATTTTGTATTTACCGCTGGAAAATGATTTATATCCATTCAGCGCAATTCTATGAGGGTAATCCATAAAATTACCATCATCCCAGCTATAGCATCCGCTCACCCAGTTATTGATGTCTGAAAAATTTACATTTTCAAGCTTTTCATTAACTGACTGCAAACTATTCTGTGGTGCAAACTTTATCTTCAAGCCTTCATCAAACATCTTTTTATATGAAGCATAATCAAGCTTTTCATTTGACGGACAATATATGCTTACAGCAAGTTTAACGGTTTTGCTGCTAATTGAAATTTTCTGTCCTTCAATAAGATTCCATGACTTTACAATGTTGTTGCTGCTATCCATTTCACGTATAAGTACGTTTAATTTCCTATTTGATATATGCACTGTATATATGTTACCTGCCATACATGCTGCATAATCATTCAGACATATTCTTGAAGCATTTGCACTATATGCTCCGGAATAATATAAATAATCGCCACTTTTCCATTCTGAAAAATCACTTAAATTAATATCATCTATCGATTTATATTGATTTATGCTGATTTCCTGAGCTGGTGTTATAATAACTGCCGAATTAACTGTTATAGCACACATGCCGGCAGCCACTGTTAAACTAACTATGGCTTTTGCTCTTTTCACTGATCTTTTCATCTGTTCGTCCTCCTTGACATTCAAGTGGGCAAACACTAAAGTTTATTAATACCACCATTATATTAATCATATATTAAAGCCCCCATATATAAAAATATAATGGGGGCAAAATGAATCATAATACTGTGTGATATGCAGCCAGACTACCATAAAACTCATCCGAATTCCTTAGGTCCTCAGCTTTGCGTCCTTGCCTTTAAACAAGTTTGCCCACTTATTAAATTATCTTTTCTTTTGCCTTTATTATATCATAATATTTTATAAATTCAACATTATATTTATACAAATATAATATTTTAATTTCGTCATTCTTTATATTGAAATATTGTAAATTATAACTTAAAATAATACTAAATATTTTAATATGGCTTAATTTTGTTTACTTGACATTCACTTATACAAACTACAATAGAAAAGGAAGGATTTTTCATATATGGACAAATCAACTAAAATAATCTTAAAGAAAAAATTAAATGTAACTGAGCTCTCAGGCGAAAAGGTTATGATTGATTTTGATTCTGGAAAGTATTTTATTATTAAAGGTACTGGAAATGATATCTGGAATATAATTCAGAATGAAGTAACTGTTGGTGAAATTGTAGACCAGCTTGTTAACGAATATGATGTATCTGATGATGACTGTACCTGCGCAGTTATAAATTTCCTCGAAAAAATGAAATCATTTGATTTTATACAAACTGTATAATCCGGTATATTATTTTACAGATAACCGCAATATCATTTTTTATACAAGAAATAAGAAGGGCGTGTGAAAAAACGAAAGTTTTTCATGCGTCCTTTTTCTTATGGATACAACTGTAGTTATATTTCACAAAAAGCGTATAATACCCCTTACCCCATAAGAATGCTATTTTGGAATCCTATGCAGCTTTGAAAGGTAAAAATAATTCGCACTAATAGTACTAAAATTTAAGCTGATTTCTTTGCGATAAGGTAAA
>CAKRGM010000067.1 GCA_934330725.1 uncultured Lachnospiraceae bacterium
TTACCTCCGTCTATCTGTTTTGCCATCCAGTCTGCAAGCTGCTGGTCGTTGTAGTACATATCCCTGTATGTACTCTGGATATATGTGATACCATGACTGCCTACACCGTTTAACTGTTCCTTATATAAGGTAATTGTAGCCTTTTAATCTGTCCTTAACTTTAATAAACATTTTACTTATTAAAATTTATAACTTATCCCTCTGTAAATCTATAGTTCTTTTTAATAATAATTTTCTCTTTTATTTCATCAATTGAAAACTTACAATATTTTCTCAATATCTACAATGAATTCCCCTTGTAAACCTTATAAACCTAAGAAGTTTTGTTAGTGTCTGGTAGTAATACCAGAATTTAAGCCGACTGGTGGGGAGGCTTAGTTGTGATGCTCATTGTTAAACTCACGAACTTTCTCACACCACTCCTTTATTATTTGGCGTAGTTCCTGTGTATCCACTTCACACCAATTTTCCATAGCATCTTCTGCAAGATTATCATACACTTTCGTTGTTTTAGGACTAATCTCTGCACAACAGACATTTCCGTTTACTTCTTCATATTCACTTTCGCCAGATAATACTCTATCAAAATCTGCTTTAATCCAATCTTCAAAAGGTATCACATCACATGACATAAAAGTTGTCAATATCTGATATTTCTCATCAAATATAATACTTATATCTTCAATACCATTTTTCAATTTATATTTATCTATTTTATACTTCATCTCTACTCCTTTGGAAACGCCAAAATAATATTACCATTTTGATCCAAAAACATATCTATTTGCATGCCATTATTAGTAACCCCTTGATATGTATTTCTTGTACCAGGCTTTAATTCACAATTTCTATATGCTTCATTAATTGCGTCAACTACCTGTTGAGGACTCATGATTAATTTTTAGATGGTTAGTGTCCTTAAGTGGAGACATAATTAAAATTATTCTTCTACACTAATCTCCACCAAAGATATTCCTGTGATATTTTCCGCTTCCATTAAGGTCTTAAATCTTTCCGATACGAATATTGGAATTTGCTGTCTGTTTGCTAACTTAAATACATCCGCTCCTTCTGTTTTTTCGGCATATATTCCAAATTTACTAACTGTATATATTATACCTATTCCTTCGATTTCTGTTTCAAAATATTGTGACTTATCCAAGCATAATGCATCCACAACCTTAACAATATTGGCAACATAGTATTCAGTGACAACATCCCCATTATTTTTTTCTTTTATCTTTGTTGCAAAAAATTGTATGTCTATATTAACTAATTCTAATAGTTTCTTCAACTTACTTGATATTAAAAACCATCCTTTATCATTAGCAAGATAATCAGTCCAAACATCCCCTTCTTCCTTTGTGTAAAAAAACTCAAACCTATCATCCCACTTATCGAATTTTTTCCCAATATTCAGTGCATTTTGTTGGATTCCGTAATCATTTTCATAATGGCATACTATATCATTTTCTCTTTCCATATCCATAGATAACTTATAATACTTCATCTATATCCTCACTAATATTATTAATCATTTCATCTTGAGCAAAATAGCTAACATACTCTATCATTCCATCATCTGGATTAATTGCTATATCCAACGGTAGCTTGCGCTTATCCTCAAAAAATAAATGGTAATTTTGTCCTACTCTTTTATCAACAACTGATATTTCAAACAAAACAAGCCCATCCCCCATACTTTCTATTTTTCGAACATATTTTTTGTTATTAAATACTTTTTTAAACTTCATTTTTTCACCTTCCTAATTAATCATCCTGGCATGATATACTACACCAGTCTCAGTATTAATGCCAAGTTCCCAATTACCATATGTTCCAAAAGTAAACGCTTCATAGTGGGTATGCCCACACAGACAGCCGCTCAGTAGAGTGGCATATGATTTAAAAGTTACTTTTTGCATTCCTCTGGTAACTTATCTGACCAGGGAAGTAGATTTTCACAGAAACTCACATCATGGTCATCCATGTGTTTGGGAATCTCTGTCAGAAGATATTTGAAATAATTATAAGGCTTTAGATTGTTAGCCTTGGCTGTTTCAGCTATGCTGTAGATGATTGCACTGGACTGAGCACCAGCGAGTGGTTTGACGTTTACGAATTTTATAAAAACCCTTATCGTCTATAGTAAACCTTCACAGAAAAACGCACCATTTCGCAGCATTCTGTTGCTAAGAGTGCGTTACATCAGCATATCGAATTCGCAATATCCTTTCGTATACCCAACTCGACCAAATTTCGCTAGTGTCTATTAATTAACATCATGGATTCTTAATTGCTTCGCAACAGGCATGATGGTTAATTAATAGACGGGCATGGGGTGTAGGTTATTAGATGTCCGAATGTATAACCATAGTTAAATCTTATAATATATTTATTTCAGGTTCCCATTCTGTAATAATATCAATATTATAATTTTGAGTAATTACAACATAATGTTTTGCATCCAAAGTTTCCCAATATTCATCTGAAATATTCTGTATTTGTTTTGCAAATTCTCCACCTATTACTTCATATATTACATTCTTAAAACCATCTTTCTTAAACTTTTCAACTTCATTGTACGAATATAATTCATTTTGTACAATTCCTTCATCAAGCATTCTTATAGCTTGAACCACCCCAAAATTCATAATAACATGGTGATTGTTACTCTTTAATTCTATAATTAAGCCCTTATCCTCGCCATTAATAATTTGTGTTTGATAATTATCTTGCGGGATGATTCCATCAAATACTACATTCCAATTTTCCATATAATCGCTCCTAATACCTAATCTTATACACTTTACTATTTGAAACTTTTATTTCAAGTGTTGGACCTCCTGTTGTACTTCCTTGTCTGGCAACAACTTTGGTTCCATCACTTAATGTCCCCACTTTACCAGGTCCATATTTAGTTTGAATATCTTTTACATTTGAAGGATTCAAAGCATCAAAATCTTTAAGTGTTTGGTCATATCCACCTGTTGATTCAAAATTTCTTGCAACACCTTTTCCATTTGTGGTTTCATCTAAACCTTTTAACAAATCAGCGACAGTTGTTGTACCACTCCCATACTCCGCATTGTGCACCAGCACTTCCATCTCGCCAACATGATATGTATGCCAGTCCTCTACCTGGAAGTTATATACCGTTACCTCTTCATCAGCATACCTTTCTATCTTTACAGACCCTGGATTTACATTGGTGTTTACTTCGACTTTATCATTATACTCTATTCCATATAAATGCTCAAATGCCTCTGCATTGACTGTGCCTGTTGTATTTTCCACTCTTTTGGCAGCATGTCCGGCCTTTTTACCTGCTTCAATTGGTCGAAGCTTATCAATTGTCCTGCTTTCTGAAGCTGCAGTTTTAATCTC
>CAKRGM010000068.1 GCA_934330725.1 uncultured Lachnospiraceae bacterium
ATTTTTAATATGGTTCGATGAAATAACTTTGAATTGTTTAGGAGTCATTCCGATACAATTTTGAAATTGCCTTAAAAAATAATTGTCATCTTCGTAACCGCATTGATCAGCAACAGATGCAATGGGAATATTGGTGGTGTATAATAAATATTTGGCTAATGAAATACGGCTTCTGATGCAATCCTGATGAAAACTTACTTTAAAGCATTTTTTATAAGTTGTTCTGAGATGACCTGGGCTGAATGTATACTTTCTGCATATTTCGTCTGTTGACGGCGGGTTTTTTGAATTAAGATAAATTAAATTACGTATTTCTAGCATCTGCTCATAATGCTGAATCGTAAATCTTTTACTGTTCATTTTTATTTGTTCAGTTAAAGCAGACAAATGTTTTTGTTTCATTTCATTATATTGCTCGGTATTACACAAAGGAAAAATACTGTAAACATATGAATCCATTCCATAGTTGGAAATATACGTTTTGTGCTGAGTAATAATAGATTCTAATTTGTCGGCGATTATATGTTTTGATTCAATGTTGGTTTGTACGAATAACAGGAAGGTCGAATCATCAATTCTTCCGCAACTATCGCATTTATGGTTTGTAATTTGAAGGAGGGCATCAGTAATATCAAGCAACGATTGTATCTTATTGCTTTTATTAAAATTATCATGAAACAGGCAGGTTTTGAGCATAACAGAGAGAATAGTGCCGTTTTTATAATCGTCGTGCCTTAGGAGTTCATAAACTTTTTTCATTCCTGAGTCGTTTCTGAGAGAAGTCAGAGAGTCGAAGTCTTCAGTCATGGACTGACATTGCATCAGATAATTGATATCATGTTTTATTCTCAGAAATTCAAGTCCGTTTGCAACATAAGTAATCCAGTTTCTGTATATATCGTCATATCCATCTGATGAATTATATTGTAATACAATATATCCAAAAAGTCTTTCTTTGAAGTGGAGTGGGTTGAAATAGTATACGGCAGCTTTATTATGTTTTTGAAATATTTCGCTTATGTAATATTGACTGATTTGGAAAGGCGTATTATCTTTACCAAAAACAATACTGCGACATATGAGTGTATTTTTGTTTATTTCGGATTTACTTTTATGCCAGCCGTCGAATAAGCATAAAAAAATATTCTCTACATTGCGTACAAGATATTGAAAACTTCCAAGCAACTCTATAAATTCCTTCAAGTTATGACATTCGGTCAGCTGCTGATTCATCTGACTGAGAAGACTCCACTGTTCATATGTTGAATGCATACGTGCAAATTGCAGCTCTTCATTCATCGTTTTTTTCGAACAATTGCAAAAGCAGCTTGTTCCAAGCTTGAATAAACCTTTTGGAGAATGAATCTCTCCGCATTCGGTGATTTGTAATTTGCTGAGTAATATTCTAACCGCATTTTTTCCAAGTTGTTCTCTGTCACGCTGATATGTAGTGAGCAAAGGCGAATGTTCATAACGATTCCATGCATAATCGTATCCGGTAACAGCAAAATATTTACTGATATCTATGTTTTTTTCAGCGAATTCGTCTAAAAACCCGTAAGCCATATAATCATTTGCGCACATTACCGCTTCAGGATATGGACGCTGTCCGCTGATGTATTCATTTGCAAGCTTACGTCCTGAAGACATCCAGAAATCTCCGAAAATAACTTTGTAGCTGTCAAAGGATATTCCATGTTTTTTCAGCGATTTTTTGTAACCGTTTAACCGAATCTGAGAACTCTGATTGTCGCTGGGACCGGTAAGGAATTCAATATTTGTAAATCCGTGATCATCTATAAGGTGATCTGCAATATACTCAATGTCACTTTCGTCATTTGTATCGATCAAAGTTGCATTGGGCAAGTCAAAATCAGGAATGAATGCTCCGCAAACAACGATAGGTATAGATTTTTGTTGAAGAAGATATTCACGAACCTTAGCTCTGGGTTTATCGCATCGGAAAGGTTCTGAAAGTACAATTAATCCATCAAATTCCTCAGAAAGGATTAGTTCGTATATCTGATTTTCATAAGGAAGCGGATAGTCCCAGCAATTTAAGTTGTATGTGTTTGATATTACGGCGGTATCAATATTATGCAATTGTGCTTCTTTGATGATGCCTTTGATAATTTCACGCTGAGCTGAGCCGTTTACTTCTGC
>CAKRGM010000069.1 GCA_934330725.1 uncultured Lachnospiraceae bacterium
TAGGAATAAAAGAAAAGCAATAGATAGAAAAAGACTGCTTTGATTCCTATGTGTTTAGCATACCAGAGTGGTAGTAAATCAAAATGGTGGCATGAAGGATACGTGGATGATTTATCCGATACTCAAATGATATTAGGTGTTAAGCAATCAGATAAAGGCTTATCAACACTTGGTAGTGCCACGAGAGAGAATGCCATGTCGGCTGGTAAAGCGTGGGTTGGAGATAATTATAATGTCATTAAAGATAATTCGGAAAATATATTAGGTTATTCCAGCGCTGATGGGATGCGAGCATTTAGAATTCAGTATAAACCTAAGGAAGGTATCTGGAGAGCTAATTTCCAAGAGAACATTATGGTTAATAACCCATATCCTAATCCAGGACAGCATAGTTCCCAATTAAAGAATGTACATGTTGATATTTTAGATTAATGAAAGGAATTTTTTATGGAAATAAAAGCAATAAATATTAAACAAAAAGATTACATAGATGAAGAAGATTTTTTTCTATCATGCGAGGTATTTATTGGACCTCAAAAGGAAGACTATGTATATGAAGTTTATGATTTTAATGTAATCAGTATAAAAAGGCTTTATGAAGGCTTTCAAGACAACGGAATTATGCTGAATAAAGGATGGATGATTACGAAGTACTATGATGAAAGTGAAGTGAGACAAAAGATTAATGCTATAATTAAGACTTGTATATCGGATACAGATGAAAATACATATTTAAATATCAGTTCCTATTTTAGGATGCAAGAGTCATAATATTTAATTGTGGTCTACCATTATGACCGGGGACGGCTGATCACCCGCACAGAGGAAGAAGAGACCATAGAGAACCGCTTTGGCTTCGCCAGGGAAATGATGGATGCTGTAACGGGACAGTACTATCTGCGGCAAGATTCTATAATCCGGTCATCGCAAGATTCCTCAGTGAAGATACGTATTACGGGGACGGACTGAACCTGTATGCATACTGCCATAATAATCCAGTGGGGTATGTGAATCCGAGCGGACATTATCGTTTAATATGCAATAAAAAGTATGGAGAACTTAAGAAGAAAGAGGCTGAAGGTGGCAAGCTTTCACATAAGGAGCAACTATGAATGGATTTGTTATAAAATATAATGACATATACAACCTGTTATGGGAGTATAATGATAAGCTTGAAGGACTGATAAAAAAGATAGAAGCATGTGAAAACAGTATTTCGAGCTTTATCGAATCACAGGAGTTTCAGGGTGAAGCGGCAACGTCCATTAAGAATTATTTAAGTGATATACATATGACAATGCTTTCAGGTTTTAAGGCTGCAGCACAGAATCTGCTCGATAATATGGCGTTGTATAAAGCAGGATAGTGTGAAAAATCATGCTGATGCGATGATTTTTCACACATCTATTTGTTTCTTAAACAAAACAAATAGCCTGTGATGGCAGATGAGAAATCACTTTCGTGAATTTCTCATCTGCCTCTTCGCATAATACGCTCAGAAATAGAGGATATTATGAAATAGATGAATCGACCAATTTTGTACTGCCACAGGAGGTTATACAGGAGTTCAGGGAAAAGTTAA